>CAYLIV010000032.1:0-44053 GCA_964384055.1 uncultured Fibrobacteraceae bacterium | reverse complement strand
GCTACCAAGAAGAAGGCCACCAAGAAGAAGGCCACCAAGAAGAAGGCTACCAAGAAGAAGGCCAAGAAGAAGAAGTAGGATCCGGCGCGGGTGCGCTTGATCCGACTGAAAAAGACCGCTGGGCGTCATGCCTGGCGGTCTTTTTATATCCTACGGTCACTGCCCTTACAACACCGCGGGTTCCGCTCGCGGGTCCTATTCGTCGAAATCCGCTGCCGCTTTCACGGCGTCGGGGATCGTGTCGATGTACCAGGACAGCCCGGCCGCCGCGTGGAAATAAGTCAGCGTCTTGCCGTAGTGCAATTCCTCGGTGAGGAAGTTAAAGGTCGTGGTAGTCGCCTGCGAGAAAATGGAAAAACGGTTGGTGATCTGGGCGTTCAGCCCGACGACACCGCTGAAATACAGCGCGGTCTTGTCCTCGAGGTTGGAAAAACGGTTGATGATGCCGCCGAGACCGAATCCGATATACGGCTCCAGGCCCAGGGTGCGGAAGACCGACAGGTCGTACATCACATGGACGCCACCCTTGTAGACCTTGAATCCCTGGTCCACGAAACGGTCCTGCCAGGCGGCTGCCCAGGCGGCCTCCTCCTCGGGAGTGTCCACATCGCCCGGAGCCATGGGCGGTTCCGGAATTTCACGAAACATGTTCTCGGGATCGTCGGGATTGAGATTGAGGAAGGTGATCCTGGCTTCGCCTTGCGAGTAGCTGCCGACGAGATCGAGATGGAAATTCGGGTTGAGATACATGGCGATCTTGGCACCGATATAGCGTCCCGGGTCGATTTCCTTGACCGGCGCATCGTGCAACTCCAGGTCGAAGGGAATGACCTCGCCGTCGAAACCGATGACGTCGCTGACGCCCTCGGCGAGATAGGTGCGCGGGCCGAGCGGATCGAGACGCGGATTGAAGTAAGTCGAACCCGAGAACCAGCCCCCGTAAACCGACAGGCGATAGGCCTTGATATTGTAGTCATCGGGCGTGAGTAACGGCTCGGATGCTGCGGCATCGGGCGCCGTCCTGCCGTCGTCGGCATTCTGCGCCATGATGTTTCCCGTCGACAAGGTCAGGCAGATAAGGCAGAACAACGCTCGGGAGATCATCAGCTTCATTGACGACACCTCGGTTGAAACCAGTAAACCATGGTGTACGAGCGTCGCGCAAGGCCTTGGGGCTTGCCGTACACCGAGCAATGGGGCGCATGAGATTCCGTGCCGAACCTACAGTTCCGTAGCCGGAGCAACGGTAAACCGGTCCGTGGCGGCTGTCCAGGGATTTCGCCGCGGCAGCCTTCCGGATAAAGGTAGGAAGCAAGGCGCCCCGAGACAAGGCCCGGTATTGCGGCGGTCGGCCGGTGGTACGAGCAGACGCGGGCATGTTGACAGGTCCAATCGGTCCTATTACCATTGGCCTTCGCTACGCCTTTCCTGGAAAACCCGGACTGGTTGGCTGTTATGGTACGTCTGGCTCGTGGCCGTTGTCTGGGCCGGTCGGTACCGTTTCTCGATCACGTTAACCCCCAGCACAAGCGGGAGGATAATTGGTGAAGACCTATCCCATGGAGAAGATTCGTAATGTGGCGCTGATCGCCCCGCACGGCGTCGGCAAGACGAGCCTGGCCGATGCCATGCTGCACGTAGCGGGAAAAGTCGGGCGCCGGGGGAATGTCGATGATGGTAGTTCTGTGTTCGACTACCACGAGGATGAGATCGAGCGGAAGCAGACGATCAGTGCCAGTATGGGATGGGTCGATATCGGCGGCACGAAGGTGAACATCATCGACACGCCGGGTGTCGACGACTTCCGCGGTGATGTCTATGCCAGCCTGGGGGTGATCGAAGGCGCCTTGTTCGTGGTCAAGGCCGACGGCGGTTTCGAGGTCGCCTCCGAAGCGATATGGCATCTGATGCGAGCCCGGAAAACGCCCGCCTTCATCGTCATCAACCGGATGAACAAGGAACACGCCAAATTCGACGAGACCATCGCCGGCATCGAGAACCGGCTCGACGGTACGCCCGTGCCGGTGCAACTGCCGATCGGTATCGGTGAGAGCTTTCGCGGTTTCGTCGACCTGATCGACATGAAGGCCTACGAATTCGACAACGGCAAACCGACGGCGATCGACATCCCGGGCGATCTGAGCGATGCGGCCGCCGAAGCGCGCGAGAATCTTATGAACGCCGCCGCCGAGACGGACGACGAGCTGGTGGAGAAGTTTCTCGAGGAAGGTGAACTGGCGAAGGACGAGATCATCGCCGGACTGCGGTCGGGTGTGGCCGCCGGTACCGTGTTCCCGATCTTCCTGACCGCCGCCGACAGCGAGGTCGGCGTGCAGGCGGTGCTGCAGTCGATCACCGACATCATGCCCAGTCCGGCCGACGGGGCGGAAATCGCCGGCATCAATCCGGACAGCGAACAGGAAACGACCCTGGCCGGCTCCGCCGACGGCTCGGCCGTGGCCTACGCGTTCAAACGCCAGTATGAAGCACAGGGTGGTGACGTGACCTGGTTGCGCGTCTTCAGCGGCACCGTGAAATCGGGCGATACGCTGGTCAGTACGCGAACGGGCAAGTCCGAACGCATGGGACAGATGAGCGTCGTGCTGGGCAAGGCCAAGGAGAAGGCCGACATCGCGAGCGCGGGCGACATCGTCCTGGCCGCGAAACTCAAGGACACGCAGACCGGCTGTACGCTCTACGACTCGAGCAATCCGTTCATGGTGCCGCCGATCGCCTACGCGACGCCGACCAGCGCCGAAGCCATCAGGCCGACGACAGCCGGCGATGAGGACAAGATGGCGACCGGCCTGACCAAGATCCGCGACGAGGATCCGACCTTCGAGATCCGTCACGAATCGCACCTGCAACAGACCCTGCTGGTCGCGCAGGGCGAGATGCACCTGGCCTATATCCTCGACAAGCTGAAGAAGCAGACCGGTGTCGAGGTCGAGCGCTCGCGGCCGCGCATCGCGTTCAAGGAAACCATTCGCGGCACTGCCGAGAAGCAGGGGCGCTACAAGAAACAAACCGGTGGACGCGGCCAGTTCGGCGACGTGCACCTGCGCTTCGAGCCGCTACCGCGCGGCGAGGGCTTCGAGTTCGTCGACGCCATCGTCGGCGGTGTGGTGCCCAACAAGTTCATCCCTGCGGTGGAGAAGGGTTGTCGCGAAACGCTGAGCACCGGTGTGGTCGCCGGGTACGAGATGGTCGATATCCGGATCACCTTGTTCTTCGGTTCCTTCCACCAGGTGGATTCGAGCGAGAACAGCTTCAAATCGGCGGCGCGGGTTGCGATCAAGAAAGCCATCGACGAGGAAGTGGGTAAACTGCGCCCGGTACTGCTCGAACCGGTCATGCTGGTATCGATCACCGTACCGCAGACGTACATGGGCGACGTGATGGGCGATATCTCGACCCGGCGCGGCCAGATCCAGGGCAGTGACTCGGATGGCCCCTACCAGGTCGTCAATGCCCACATCCCGGAAGACGAACTCTACCAGTATGCCACCACGTTGCGTTCGATGACCCAGGGAACTGGGACCTTCTCCCTCGAGTTCTCCCACTACGCCGAGGTTCCCGGCGACGTGCAGAAACGCTTGATCGAGGATTACCATAAAGGTCAGACCGAAGAGTAAAGGAGCCGAAGCATGTCCGGACACTCCAAGTGGTCGACTATCAAGCGCAAGAAGGGCGCCAAGGACGCAGCGCGCAGCAAGGTCTGGGGTAAGATCATCCGCGAGATCAGCGTGGCGGCGCGCGGCGGCGGTGATCCCGACGCCAATCCCCGTTTGCGAGCGGCGTTGGCCAGCGCCAAAAGCGCCAACATGCCCAACGATACTATCGAGCGCGCGATCAAGAAGGGCACCGGCGAACTCGACGGCGCGATTATCGAAGAGATCAACTACGAAGGTTACGGTCCGGGCGGCGTGGCCATCCTCGTCGAGTGTCAGACCGACAACAAGAACCGCACCGCCGCCGAGGTCCGGCACGTTTTCACCAAGTACGGTGGGAAACTGGGCGCTACCGGATGCGTGTCGTATCTATTCGAGCGCAAGGGCATGATCGCGCTCGATGCCGGGCGCTGCGATCTGGAAGCGGCCATGGACGCGGCGATCGAGGCCGGCGCCGACGATGTGATCGAGGAAGACGATTCAATCGTGGTGATGACCACCATGGAAGAGCTGCATGCCGTCAGCACGGCGCTGTCCGCAGGCGGCATGCCGGTGACCTCGGCCGAGCTGACCCTCGAACCGAGCACCACCGTGGCGGTCGATGATACGGATGTGGGCACGCTGCTGCGACTGATCAGCGGTCTCGACGATCTCGACGACGTGGCGACGGTGTCGGCGAATTTCGACATCGACGACGACGTCATCGCCAAGTACGGCGACGACCTGTAGTACCGGTTGCCCGGGCATCATTGCGGTTCCGCGTATCCGACCGGACACCGGCTGGGCGGAACCGGCATTCCTCACGTACCCTGATTCGAGGACCAGCCTCATGATCGTTCTCGGTGTCGATCCCGGCTCGCACGCCACTGGTTATGGCGTGATCAACACCGAGCCGGCGCTGCGCATGCTGACCGGCGGTGTGGTGCGTACCGGACGGGACACGGACTTGCCCCAACGGCTGCGCTCGATACACGCCGGCATCAGTGCGATCGTCGCCGAATTCCAACCGGACACCGTGGCGGTCGAGAACGTATTCAACGCCCGCAACGCTCGTGCCTCGTTGATCCTGGGGCATGCCCGCGGCGTCGTTCTGCTGGCGGGAGCCGAGGCGGACCGGAACGTGGCCGAGTACTCGCCGCGGGAGATCAAGCTGGCGCTGACGGGCAACGGCGCGGCCGCCAAGGAACAGGTGCGCTTCATGGTGATGCGTCTGCTGGGCTTGCGTGAACAACCGCCACTGGACCAGAGCGACGCGCTCGCGGTAGCCTTGACCCACGCCAGCCGCGCCCGCATGGCCGGTACACTGTCAACGCGGGCAGGAGGATAGCATTGATCGCGTTCGTGGCAGGAGAGCTGCTCGAATCGGGCACCACCGCGGTGATCGCCGCGTCCGGCGGCATCGGACTCGACGTACAACTGAGCAGCCGCAGCGCGGAGCGGTTGCCGCCGGTGGGTGAGACGGTTCGTCTCTGGACGCACCTGGTGGTGCGCGAGGACAGCTGGACCTTGTACGGATTTGCCGATCGACAGGAGCGGACGATGTTCCGTCTGCTGGTGTCGGTCTCCGGTATCGGTCCCAAGGTGGCGCTCGGTATACTTTCCGGCGCCTCGCCGGCGAAACTGGTGCGCTATCTGAACACGGGTGACGAGAAAAGCCTGACCACCTTGCCGGGCATCGGCAAGAAAAGCGCGGCGCGACTGGTGGTCGAACTCGGGCAGCGCGTGCCCCGGGATATCCTGCCGGTAGCCGACGACGCGGCGGCAGCGGCCGGTACCGACGGGGCGGCTGGCGGGCTCGGCGAAGCGGTGCGCATTCTGGGTGCCATGGGCTTGAATCCGACCCAGGCCGAACAGGCGTTGCTGCGGGCGCGCGCCGAGAACGTGGCGATTGCGGAAGACCTCGAGTCATGGGTGCGCGGCGCGTTGCGTTACCTGTGAGCGGGGCGGTATCTGATCCGGCGGTTGCGGGCGCGCGGCGGGACGCGGCGCACGACACGTTGCCGACGAGCACAGCGGAAGAGGGACGGACGTGGACGAACAACGTATGACAGACCCGCACGCGACCGGCGCCGACGGCGAGCTGGACCGGAGTCTGCGTCCCCGCCGGCTGGACGATTTCGTCGGCCAGCGGAAGACCAAGCAGAACCTGCGGATCTTCATCGAGGCGGCGCGCCAGCGTGGTGAAGTGCTCGACCACGTCCTGCTCTACGGGCCGCCCGGCCTGGGCAAGACCACCCTCGCGGCCATCGTTGCCAACGAGATGGGGCTCGAGATCCGCATGACCAGCGGACCCGCGTTTCAGAACAGCGCGGAGCTGATCGGATTGCTGAGCGAATCGACCGAGAGCCGGGCGATCTTCATCGACGAGATCCACCGGCTCAATCGGATCGTCGAAGAGCACCTCTATCCTGCCATGGAGGACTGGCGCATCGAGCTGGTGATCGACAAGGGGCCCAACGCCCGCCACTTCAACCTGCAGCTCGAGCCGTTCACCTTGTTGGGTGCCACCACGCGCGCCGGATTGATCACACCGGCCATGCGCAGCCGTTTCGGTATCGTCTGCCACCTCGATTTCTACCCGGCCGAGGAGCTGGCCCGGATCGTCACCCGGTCGGCGAGTCTGCTGGGCATCGCCATCGACGCCGACGGCGCGCTCGAGATCGCTCGCCGCAGCCGCGGCACGCCCCGCACCGCCAACCGCCTGCTGCGGCGGGTACGCGATTTCGCGCAGGTCGAGGGAAGGACCGCCGTCGATCGCGACAGTGCGGACCGTGGCCTGGAGCAACTCGGCGTGGATGCGCTGGGACTGGAACCGCTCGATCGCCGTTACCTGCGTACGGTGATGGAGCACTTCGGCGGTGGGCCGGTGGGCATTCAGAACATGGCCGTTTCCCTCGGCGAGGAAATCGATACCCTCGAGGATGTGGTCGAGCCGTTCCTGATCCAGAGCGGCATGCTGATGCGCACGCCTCGGGGTCGCGAGGTGACGGAGCGGGCGTATCGACATCTCGGACTCGAACCCCCGGCCGCGACTTCCGATTCGCAGGGCCGCGACGCAGCGGCGGGAGAGCAAGGTGAGCTGCTCTGAGTATCCGACGGAATCCGCGTCTTCGGCCGTGCCCGCCGGCGTCGCCTTCCACTACGATCTACCACCGGAACTGATCGCGCAGGATCCACCTCAGCGCCGCGGTGACTCGCGTCTGCTCCACGTGGCCATCGGCGGCGAGGTTCGTGGCGAACATGCGTTTCGGCAGCTTCCGGATCTGTTACGTGCAGGTGATCTGCTGGTGCTGAACGACAGCCGTGTGCTGCCGGCGCGGTTGTGGACCCGACGCGCGGGCAGCGGCGGACGGGTCGAGTTGCTCCTGGTACGTCCGTTGTCGGGCGACGACGACGGCTGGCGGGCGCTGGCCCGACCGACACGGCGCCTACGTCCGGGTTCGCGGCTCGAAGTGATGGATCGCGACGGCACCGCCAACGTCGGCGCGGAGTCGCCGGTGATGCTCGAGGTCACGCGGTTGCACGGGGATGGATTCTGCGACGTACGCGCGCGGGGCGAGGATCTCGCGGCCGTAGCATGGCGCCGCGGAGAGATGCCGTTGCCGCCGTACATCAAAAGGACCGCTGACGACCCGCAGCGCCGGCAACGGCTCCGGAACGATCGCCGGCGCTACCAGACCGTGTACGCGCGGGACGACGCCAGCGGCGCCGGTTCGGTGGCCGCGCCCACGGCCGGGTTGCACTTCGGCGAGACGCTGCTGGACCGGCTGCGAACGGCCGGCGTCGGCACGACCTTCCTCCAGCTCCATGTCGGACCGGGCACGTTTCGACCGCCGACCGACGACCAGATCCGGCGCCGGCGACTCCATCGCGAGTACTTTCGTCTACCGGCCGCAACCTGGGCGGCGATCAACGAGACCAGACAGCGCGGCGGCCGGGTGTTCGCCGTGGGCACGACCAGTCTGCGGGTGCTGGAGACCGTTCACCGCTTGCGTCTGTCGGCGGCGGATCCGGCAGACCGGCACGGTCGACCGGCGGGACAAGGCGCCATGCGGCCTGCGCCAAGGGAATTCGCGCCCACGACCGAGGATCCGGAACCGGTATTCCGCGGGACGGCGGTGCGCCACGGCAGCGACTGGGAGGTGGCTGGACAGACGCGGCTTTTTCTGCGGCCGCCGGACGCCATCGATTCCGTCGACGGCCTGGTGACCAACTTCCATTTGCCGGACTCGTCGCTGTTGATGCTGGTGGCGGCGCTGGCGGGCGACACCACCTGGCGTGCCGCCTACCGGTATGCCGTCGCGCATCGGTTGCGCTTCTACAGCTATGGCGACGCCATGTTGCTCGACCCGTGTGCCGGCGGCTACGCACCGGCGAGCGGCGCAGGCGACGGCGCCGGCACAGAAAGGTAGCCCCATGCACGGCCCGCGACAGGGAAGGGTACCGAGTGAACGGGCGTTCGCGTTCACGGTGGCTAACGTGGATCCCGGCAGCGCGGCGCGCACGGGGGAATTGATCACCGGGCACGCGTCGATTCCCACGCCGGTGTTCATGCCGGTCGGGACCGTGGGTTCGGTCAAGGCGGTCACATTCGAGACCGTGGCCGCCAGCGGCTCGCGGATTCTGCTCGGCAATACCTACCACCTGTATCTGCGCCCCGGGCACGACGTGATCGCGGACTTCGGCGGACTCCATCGTTTCCAGGGCTGGGAGGGAGCGTTGCTCACCGACAGCGCCGGCTTCCAGGTCTTTTCCCTGGCGGCGTTGAACCGGATCACCGACGAGGGCGTGGAATTTCGCTCACACCTGGACGGCAGCAAGCACTTCTTTTCACCCGAACTGAGCATGGAGGTCCAGCTGGCGCTCGGCGCGGATATCGTCATGGCCTTCGACCAGTGCGTGGACTACGGCGCGTCGCTCGACGAAGTCGCCGCCGCCGTCGATCGCACCACGCGCTGGTTGCAGCGCTGCCGGGACGTCTTCGGCGGGCGAACGCAGCGCGGCGGCTGGCAGCGGGTGCTCTTCGGCATCATGCAGGGTGGGGTGTTCGAGACGCAACGCCGACGCAGCGCCGAGGCGATCGTCGCATTGGATCTGCCCGGCTACGCCATCGGCGGCCTGTCGGTCGGCGAACCGGTCACGGCGCTGCGGGAGATGACCGAACTTTCCGCCGGGCTGCTGCCGGTGGACAAGCCGCGGTATCTGATGGGTGTCGGCTTCCCGGACGATATCATCGAGAGCGTGCGTTGTGGCGTGGACATGTTCGACTGCGTCCTGCCGACCCGCATGGCGAGAACCGGTACGGTCCTGACCCGCGACGGTCGGCTCGTCGTGAAGAACCGCGAATACGCCCGTTCCGACCTGCCGCTGGACAGCGACTGCGGCTGTCCGGTCTGCATGCGGCACAGCCGCGGTTATATCCGTCACCTGTTCCAGTCGCGGGAGATCCTGGCTTCGGTGCTGGCGACCACGCACAATCTGTACTTCTATCAGGAGTTGATGCGCGATATTCGCGCCGCGATCGCTGCCGGCGAATTCGATTGTTACGCCGCCGACGCGCTGGCTCGCTGGCACGAAGGCGAGGCGGTGCGTCTGCTGAAGAATCGCACGCAGCGGCGTTGACCGCTCACCGGTGACCCGCCGCGGGGACCGCAAAACGACGGGTACATGGCCGGTTCGGCACAAAGCGAGCCGGAAAAACACAAAGCGGTTGCCACCGCTGGCACGCGGTACCATTTTGGACGCAGACAGCGGCGGCCGGGCGAGCCGCCCCGATAATCTTCCCCGAGGAGTATTGCATGTCCCTGACGAACCTATTGGCCATGGCCGCCCCGGCGGGCGAGGGCGGCTCCGGAGCACCCGCGCTACTGAACTTCCTGCCCCTGGTGCTGATCGTCGCCGTTTTCTACTTCCTGATCATTCGACCGCAACAGAAACAGCAGAAGAAGCGCCAGGCGATGATCGAAGCGGTCAAGAAGGGCGACCGTATCCTGACCAACGGCGGACTCTATGCAACGGTGCTCAATGTGAAGGGCGACATCGTCGTGGCAACCATCGCCGACGGTGTGAAAGTGGAGATTTCCAAGCAGGCAGTCAGCGGCGTCGTCAAGGAAGAGTGATCCGTGACCACGACGACCGGAGAGCCCGCGGTCGTGCGTTTCGGCGATCGGCGGCTGCGCGTCCGGAGCGAAGCGATCGAGCCGGATTCGGACCGGTCGCGGGAAACCGCCACTGCGCTCTGGGATGCGCTCGCGGGCGAGACGGGAGTCGCCCTGGCCGCGCCGCAGATCGGCTTGCCGTATCGCGTGATCGTCGTCGATGATCCGCGGACGCGGCAACGGCAACAGCTCACCATGGTCAATCCGGCGATCGAGTGTGCCGACGGACGGATCGAGTATTTCGAAGAGGGTTGCCTGTCGTTTCCCGGTCTTTACGTCCAGGTCGCACGGCCGCAGCGGGTCGCGGCGAAGTATTGGGATCTGGCCGGTAAAGAGCGACGGCTCACCGACAGCGGATTGCTGGCACGTATCATCCAGCACGAGATCGATCATCTGGACGGGGTGCTTTTCATCGATCGTTTGCCGCGGTGGCGGCGCTGGGCGTTGGCCGGTCGGCTGTGGTGGTTGAAACGAGGTCGAGGAGGGTAGCGGCGTGAAGATCGTGTACATGGGAAGTCCCGATTTTGCGGTGCCGTCCCTCGAGGCGCTCATCGAAGCACGCTTCGACCTGCGCCTGGTCGTGACCCAGCCGGACCGCAAGGCCGGTCGTGGGCAGAAGGTCATCGAGACCCCGGTCAAGCAGTGCGCCCGCCAGCACGAGTTGCCCGTGGTCTGTTTCGGCAAGGGTATGGGCAAGAGTGTGACCCGCGCCGTGCTGGAGGAGAAGCCCGACGCGGTGATCGTCGTCGCCTTCGGGCATATTCTGCGGGAACCGTTGCTGTCGGCGCCGCCGCTGGGCTGCATCAACGTCCACGCCTCGCTGTTGCCGCGCTGGCGTGGCGTCTGTCCCATTCACTTCTCCATTCTGCATGGCGATCCCTGGACCGGCGTGACCATCATGCAGATAGACGCGGGCATCGATACGGGCCCCATCCTCGCCCAGCGGTCGACACCCATCGCGCCCGACGAGACGGCCGGCGAACTGCATGATCGACTGGCCGGACTCGGCGCCGACCTGCTCGTCCATACCCTGCGTGATCTCGAGGCGGACCGGATAACACCACAGACACAGGGCGATGCGGAAGCCGTGTATGCCCCCAAGCTGACCAAGACCCTCTCGCCGGTTCGCTGGGACCGCGACGTGGTCACGGTGCACAATCAGATACGCGGTCTCCATCCTTTCCCCGGCGCGACCAGTATTCTCGGCGAAACGCTCATCAAGATCACCGCGGCGCGACCGTACTCGTTTCTGACGGCGGCTGCCGAACCCGGCACCGTGCTCGAGGTGTCCGACGAAGGCGTCTGTATCGCCTGCGGCGAGGGCATCCTGCAGGTCACCGGCTTCCAGAAGCCCGGGCGTCGGTCGCTGGCGGTAGCGGAATTCCTGCGCGGTTCCAAGATCAGTGTCGGCGACACCTTCTGCTCATGAAGACGGATCCGGTCCGTCGCCTGGCCAGCGCCGCATTGTTGCGGATCGAAGGCGGTGCGCCACTGGCGTCGGCGGTCGACGAGGCGCTCGCCCGCCACGAAGCCCACGCGAGACGCGGAGCGCGCGGGAAACCGGTCGAACCTTCGGAGCACGACCAGAAGAATCGACGGGCGGCGGCGCTGCTGACGGAGTTGATTCTGGGCACGCTGCGCTGGCGTGGCCGCTACGACCGTCTGATCGCTGCCTTCTGTCCCCGCCGACCACCACGCAAGCTGCGAATGCTGGTGCTGCTGCGCCTCGCGCTGCACCAGCTGATCGGCTGTGACGGCATTCCGGCCTATGCGGCGATTCACCAAGCGGGTGAACTCTGCCGGGAAACCATTTCCCCGCGCCAGGTCGGTTTCGTCAATGGTTTCCTGCAGTCGGTGCGCCGGTACCTGGAGCGTGCCGGACTGCCGGCCGAGCAGGCGATCCGCCCCCTGTTTCCCGACGCGCAGGCGGACCCGATCGGCTTCCTGGCCGAATACTGGTCCCACCCGCGGTGGCTGGTCGAACGCTGGTACCGGCAACTCGGATTCCGGCACAGCGAACAGATCTGCCGCTACAACAACGTCCCGCCGCGCACGGCCTTGCACGTGCTGGCGACGGCGGATTTCGCTGCGGTACGCCAGCGCCTCGCGCAAAAGGGTTTTGACACGCGCCGCTGCGAGGGTTTTGCCCGGGCGCTGGTCCTCACGGAAAGACATGCGCAACACGACCTGGACGCGATGCTGGCCGCGTTTCCCGAGCTGATCGTTCAGGATCCGGCGGTGCAGGCGGCGACGGACTGGTTGGCCGGCGGCGCCCGGGGCTGGTTGCTCGACATGTGCGCCGCGCCGGGAGGAAAGACCTTTCACCTGCGTGCGCGCTGGCCGCAACCCACGCGGCTCGTGGCCATGGACCGCGACCGGGAACGTCTGGCCAAACTGCAGGCGACGGCAAAAAGGCTTGGGCAAGGACGCCCGTTCGTGGTATTAGCGAACGGAGAGCAACCACCGTTCGCGCCGGAGACCTTCGACACGATCCTACTGGACGGTCCCTGCAGCGGTACCGGCGTGCTGCGGCACCACCCGGAGGGCCGCTGGCGCCTCGAGCCGGAGAGCCCGGCACGGCACGGACGGGCGCTGCTGGCGCTGGCTCGCCAGGCGGTGACGCTGCTGAGCCCGGGTGGCCGTCTGCTGTACGCGACCTGTTCCCTCGAACCCGACGAGAACGAACAGGTGATCGCTGCGCTGCGGCGCGAATACGAAACGCTGGAACCCGATCCGGTGCCGGTGGTTGCAGGCGACGACGACGCGCCGGCGACGTATCAGCGGTGCTGGTACCCCTCGGCAGAGGGCACGGACGGTTTCTTTGCCGCACGTTTGCGCATGAAGGGAAGCTCGGTGTGAAACTGTGGCAGTTCATCCTCGTTCTGGCGGCGGTTATGGTTGCCGGTGCGGCAGCCCTGGTGGGATTCAATTACGTGGTGATGCCGCGCCTGATCCACCGCCACACGGTGGTGTTGATGCCGGATATCCGCGGCATGAGCATCGACGGGGCGACGACCGAGGTCAGCCAGTTGCAGCTGCAGATCGTCGAGACACGATCGCGGGCACACCCGACCATTCCCCAGGGCATGATCCTGGATCAGAATCCGGGGCCGGAGGATCCGATTCGTACCGGACGGGTGGTGCGGGTCGTAACCAGCAGCGGGCCGCCAGCCGGCGCGGTTCCCGATCTACTGGGTCTGACCGGCCGTCAGGCGGAGATCACCCTGCAACGCGAGTCGTATCGCCAGGGACGGCTGTTGCGTATCCGGCGGCCCGGCGTGACCGTGCCGACGGTCGTTTACCAGAACCCCGCGGCCGGCGAGGCGATGCGCAAGGGGCGGGCGGTGGACATCGTGCTGGCTGAACCGGCGCCTCCCGCTCTCTATCGCATGCCCGATCTGCGCGGCGCACCCTTGTTTCAGGCGCGCCAGCGGATCGCCGGGGCCGGCTTCGTGCTGGCGCCGGTGAGCTTCGAGCGTACTCGGGATCTGCCGCCCAACACCATCCTGGCCCAGATCCCGTCGGCCGGTACTCGGATCGAGAAAGGAGCACGCATTGAACTGGTGGCTACGTCGCGCTGAGTCGCGCACCGCGGTGGCGCCTTCGTTGCTGGCGGTGGATTTTGCGGAGCTGCGCCATGATATCGCTTCCCTGGAGGCTCTGGGCGCGGACCTGCTGCACCTGGACGTGATGGACGGACACTTCGTGCCGAACATCAGTTTCGGCCCGTTTATCTGCAAGGCCATCAAGCGGGCCAGCAGCGTGTTTCTCGATGCGCACCTGATGATTTCCCATCCCCACGACTACGTGGATGCCTTCGTCCGCAGTGGTGTCGACGCCTTGACGATTCACGTCGAAGCGGATACCGACGTGGGCAGGACCCTCGAACAGATCGACCGCGCCGGTTTGAAAACCGGTGTCTCCCTGAATCCGGGTACGCCGCTCGCTGAGATCGCGTCCTATCTGCCGGATATCGATCTGGTACTGGTCATGTCCGTGCAACCCGGATTCGGCGGTCAGAACTTTGATCCGGCGGCGCTGGCGAAGATCGAACAGCTCGCCGAAATGCGGCGCCGGCAGAACCATCGCTTCGCCATCTCGGTGGACGGGGGCATCGACGACACCACGGCGCCGGGCTGCCTGCAGGCGGGCGCCGACATCCTGGTCTCGGGAACCTACCTGTGTCGAGCCGCCGACCGGGCGGCCGCCATGGCGACACTGCGTTGACCCGTCGCGTCGATGCGGTCGGTTGATTTGGCCCCGTCGATCCGCTACGGCGATCCCGCTAAACGCGCCGACCACCGGTTTTCTTGCCAAATTCGGCTGTATTTGTTATTTTCCGTGCTTGCCGTACACCGGAGGTGGGCTTCAAAGGCCCGCCGTTTTTTCGCGTGAATCGGTAAGCGTTTGTACAGCAATAGGTTGTAGCATTCTGTCCGTCACCGCGGCGAGCCTGGACGTGTGTCCTGTGGTTCCCGTCATGGTGTGCCCGGCAAGCGTGAGGGCTTGCCCATCGCGGTGTTGCGTGAAATATAGCATCGGATCGTCCGACACGGACGAACCCTGGAGCAGGAGTTGACGTGTTTCAAGAGCTGACCCGGCGGCTCGACCGGACCATGCGCAAGCTGGCCGGCACCGCCACGCTCACCGAGGAAAACATCGCCGAGGCGCTGCGCGAGATACGCATCGCGCTGCTCGAGGCCGACGTCAACTACCAGGTGGCGAAGAAGCTCGTGGCGGCGATCAAGGAGAAGGCCCTCGGCCAGGAGGTCCTGGGCAGTCTCACACCGGCGCAGCAGGTGGTCAAGATCGTCAACGATGAGTTGACGGCGATCCTCGGTGGTCAGGCCAGCGAGCTATCGCTCGACGCCACGCCGGTTGCCACGGTCATGGTCATGGGATTGCAGGGAAGCGGCAAGACCACCTTCTGCGGCAAGCTCGCCAAGAAGCTGCTCAAGGAAGGTCGCCGGCCCATGCTCGTGGCGGCGGACATCTACCGGCCGGCCGCCATCGATCAGCTCCAGGTGATCGCCGACAGCATCGACGTGCCGGTACACTCCGACCGCGAGCGCAAGAACGCAACCCAGATCGTCAAGCTGGGCATGCGGCGGGCCAAGGACAACAAGTGCGACGTGCTGATCGTCGACACGGCGGGCCGCCTGCACATAGACGATACGCTGATGAACGAACTGACGGCCATCGACGACAAGGTGGCCATGGACGAGAAACTACTCGTCCTCGACGCCATGACCGGCCAGGAGGCCGTGAACATCGCCGGCGAATTCGCCGAACGGGTCGGATTCGACGGCGCGGTATTGACCAAGCTCGACGGCGACGCCCGCGGCGGCGCGGCCCTGTCGGTGCTGGAAGTGACGGGCCGGCCCATCAAGCTCGTCGGTGTGGGCGAGAAACTCGACGATCTGGAGGTCTTCCATCCCGACCGCATGGCGAGTCGGATCATCGGCATGGGCGACGTGATGACGCTGATCGAGAAGGCCGAGGAAAACCTCGACGTCGACGAGGCGCAACACCTGGCCGATCGCTTCACGCAAGGACATTTCACGCTGGAGGATTTCCAGCGCCAGATCAAGCAGATGAAGAAGATGGGACCATTGAAGGGCGTGCTCAAGATGCTGCCGGGCGTCAGCGGCGACATGCTCGACAAGGCGAAGGTCGACAACAAGCAATTCGTGAAGGTAGAGGCGATCATCAATTCCATGACCATGGAGGAACGGCGTCGGCCGGACGTGATCAACGGCTCGCGCCGCAAGCGGATCGCCAAAGGAAGCGGGACCACGGTCTCGCAGGTGAACAAGCTGCTCAAGCAGTATCGGGACATGCGCCGGATGATGAAAGAGATCAACGCCGGCGGCGGTCTGGAGGCCTTCGGTCAGAAGGTGCTCGGGGGCGGCAAATAACGCGGCGCGAATGGACGCGTCGCGAAACCACTACGTGGAGGTTGATGGTGGCAACGACGATCAGACTGACTCGCATGGGGAAGAAGAAGCGGCCGTTCTACCGGCTGGTCGTACTGGACAGCCGCAAGCGGCGCGACGGGGCTTATCTGGCCAATCTGGGTTACTACAATCCCTTTGTCGAGCCGCCCGAAGTGAAGCTGCATACCGAAGAGATCATCTCCTGGCTGGGCAAAGGCGCGACCACGTCCGGCACCGCCCGCTCGTTGCTCAAGCGGGAGGGTGTGCTGTACCGCTATTCCCTGTTGAAGAAGGGCATACCGGTCGAGGAAATCGAAACGGCCATGAACGAATGGAGCGGTCGTTCCGAGGTGCGTATTCAGCGCAAGGAAAAAGACCGCGTCGCGCACTGGGATGCCATCGCCGAAGCCGAGCAGGAGCGGCGTGATACCGTGGCCAAGGAAAAGGCGGCGGAGGCAGCCGGCGAAGCGGCCGCAGACGAACCCGCGGCGGCAGAAGAAACAGCCGACGAACCTCCGACGGCGGAAGCCGCTGACGGCGACGCGAGCGACGAGAGTGGCGACGCTGCTGCCGCAAAGGATGAAAGTTGAGCGTGACCATGAGTGAAACAGCCAACGGCGATCTCGATACGTCGACCGATAGTGTGCTGGATCTGGTCTCGTTCATCACTGTCAATCTGGTCGACCATCCCGACGATGTGCTGGTCGGTGTCGTCGAGAAACAGGGGCGGCAGATCTACCAGGTCCGCGTTCACGCGGACGACCTGGGAAAGGTCATCGGCAAAGGTGGACAGACCGCACGCGCCATCCGGACGCTCCTGATGGCGGTCAGTGCGCGTTGCGATCGCCGTCTCGGTCTGGAAATACTGGAGTGAGCTCGGACGCGTTCGTACCGATTGCCGAAGCGGTCAAAGCGGTCGGATTGCGCGGGGAGATCAAGCTCTACCCCTTGCTGGACTGGTTCGAGCCGCTGCTGGCCACGGACCATCTGGTGTGGGACGACGGTGTACCCGTGACTGTGCGCGGACAACGACCGGCGGGCAATTGTATCGTCGTGCGCATCGCTGGTTGTGACGATCGCGATGCGGCGCAGGCGCACAGAGGACGCCGGCTCGGTTTCCGACGCCGGCATTACGCGGAGGCGAGCTTCCCCAAGCCGGCGGGCGGTCTGCCGTTCCGCTACCTGGGCCGGGAGGTGCACCTCGGCGACGGCCGTCTGGTCGGAGTAGTGGACGAGGTACGCCGCTGCGGCCCGCAGCATATGCTGGTCGTGCTGGACGGCGTGCGTGAGATCCTGATCCCGGCGGTGGCGCCCATACTGCGCGCCGACGCGGCGCTGAGCGGACCGCTGGTGATCGATCCTCCGGAAGGATTGCTCGATGTCGCTGGCGATTAAAGTGGCGACGCTGTTTCCGGAGATGGTGCGGACGGTGCTGGGAACCAGCATCCTGGGCCGCGCCGCGACGCAGGGCCAGGTCAGCTACGAGGTCGTGAATATCCGCGACTTCGCGGTCGACAAGCACAACACGGTCGACGACACGGCCTGTGGCGGCGGCGCGGGCATGATCATGATGGCGCCGCCGATCGTCGAGGCGGTCGAATCGTTGCGGAAGAGCGACGACGCGCCCGTGGTGCTGACCACGCCCCAGGGGCGCTTGCTTGACGAGACGCTGGTTCTCGAGTTGCTGGCCGAAACGCAGGTTGCCGGTGAGATCGTGCTCATCTGCGGCCACTACAAGGGTATCGATGAGCGCGCCCGACAGCTCGTGGTGAATCGCGAGATCTCGATCGGGAACTACGTGCTCAGCGGCGGCGAGCTGCCGGCGCTGGTGGTCATCGATGCGCTGGTCAGGCGGATCGACGGCGTACTGCACAACGGCGAGTCGGCAGCCAGCGACAGCTTCACGGCTGACCGCGAGGGTGGCCTCGACTGCGAGTGGTACACCCGGCCGGTCGAGTATCGCGGGCTGCGGGTGCCGGAGGTGCTGCTCTCGGGGCATCATGCGAAGATCGACGACTGGCGCCGACAATGCGCCCGACGGCGGACAGAGGAAAGGCGACCGGATCTGCTGGCGGAACCAGTCACGGATGCGGTGCCGCATGACGAGGCGAACGCGTCGTGCACCGACAGGAAGTCGGGCGATCGGGATTCCGATACCGGCGGTGAGTAAGGAACTGGGTGAGCAAGTCAGCGTAAAGCGCTGCGAATGAGAGCGATACAGGAGGCGATGATGAATATCATGGATACCTTCAGGCGAGAAGGACTGCGTACCGATTTGCCCGATTTCAATATCGGTGACACCATCGCGGTAGCGGTCCGGATCAAGGAAGGCGACAAGAGTCGACTGCAGGCCTTCGAGGGCGCGGTCATCGGACGGCGAGGAACCGGTCGCGAAGCATCCATATCGGTGCGCAAGATATCCGGCGGCATCGCCGTCGAGCGCGTGTTCCCCATCGAATCGCCGAATGTCGATTCGATCAAGATCATCAAGCGCGGTCGCGTGCGACGCGCGAAGCTCTACTACCTGCGCGGACGGACCGGACGCAAGGCGCGGATCCGCGAGGCGCGTCGCTAGATTGGCGCAGCCACCGGGCAGTCTGGCCGAGTATGATTGGGCGTTTTCTCGACAGGGGGCGCGCCGGCTGGCCGGCGTCGACGAGGCCGGCCGCGGCTGCTGGGCCGGGCCGGTGGTCGCCGCCGCGGTGATCCTGCCGCCGCGCTGGATTCCCGAGGGGCTGGATGATTCCAAACGCCTGTCGGCTCGCCGGCGGGAAAAGCTGTACGCAGAGATTCGCGCAGGCGCCCTGGCATGGGGCGCTTGTGCTGTTTCCGCCGCCGAGATCGATCGTCTGAACATCCTGCGCGCAACCCTGCTGGCCATGGCCCGCTCGGTGGCCAAGCTCGATCCGCCGCCCGACATCGTGCTGGTGGACGGCCTGCAGGCCCCGGCGATCGCCGGCGAAACTCATACGGTGGTCAGGGGAGACAGCCGCAGCGCTGCCATCGCCGCCGCTTCGATCATTGCCAAGGTGGCCCGCGATCGCGTCATGATCGCCTGGGATCGGCGCTTTCCGGGTTTCGGCTTCGCGTCGCACAAGGGTTACGGAGCGGCAATCCACAAGGCAGCCCTGCAGTCGCTCGGCCCGTGTCCCCTGCACCGTGCCAGCTACCGTCCGATCGCCGCGTTGCGGCAGGGCGCCTTCTGGAACGAATCTCGCTAGCCCACGACCGTTCACGTACTACGGCTGTACGCCGCGTGGTCCGCTGCCGCGCAGGCGTCGCGCGCGGACTCGACGGCGCGCTCGTTCTTTTCCTCCCGTTGCTGCAGGTCATGGTGGCGAAGGATCCCAAGCACCGTCTGGGACGCTGGGCGGAGCAGCTTGCCCGCGGTTTTTTCGAGAACTGCGGCTTTTGCTGCCTGGCCGAGCGCTATCGCAAACCGGGCGGCGAAATCGATCTGGTGATGCGACGCGGTTCGCTGGTTGTGTTCGTCGAGGTCAAGGCCCGTTCCCGTGTCGAGTACGGTCGTCCGGAAGAAGCGGTCGGACAACGCAAGTTGACACGCTTGCGACTGGTCGCTCGGCACTTTCTGCATGAGCGGCAACTCGGCGCCGTCGATCTGCGTTTCGATGTGGTGGCAGTGGAATCCGGTGGTGAAGGTCGGGGGTATCGGTTGCGGCATTTTCCCGATGTACGCTGATACGCCGGCCGGGAGGTGGTGCAGCGCCGGAACAGTTGGTGCCCGGCACGAGAGTCGGCTGCGCGACGCCGGGTCGCGCGGCAGCGACGACTTGCCCCGTTGGCTTTTGTTCGGTATCGTAAAATGGCGCCCACGAACGCGATGAAGTAACCCCTGACGAGTTCGTGCGTACCGAAAGCACTCGTAGCGTACCGGACGGCGACCCGCCGGTGCGGCGGCGAACGCTTTCGGGCGTCAATGACGGTGTCGCGGCCCGGCCGTGATCCGTCGCGACGAAGGAAAACGATGGACCATCTCTTGGCATGGCAACCCCGGCCTTTTCGTGTGCGGTATCCCCAGTCTATGCAGTGTTTTCTCATCGCGTACGCCGTGCTGTCGGCGGTGGCTGCCGGGCTGCCGGCGGCGGTGCCGAACGCCCACGCGGCCGCGCACACGTTCGGTGGATCCACCCTGGCGGAACTGGATGGCGACGGCAACGGTGTCGAGGACCTGCTCGATGCCTGGCGCCGTCGCGAGGTCGACTGGACGGTGCTGCGCTCGGTCGCTGTCGCCGCGAATCGGCACACGATCGCCGCCGAGGAAGGTCGGCGGCCGTACCCGCCGGGACCGGAAACCGGACCCTGGGCGACCGGCAAACTTCGCCTGCTCTGTCTGGGCTGGCGGCCGGCGGATCTGGCGCCGGCGCGATCGGCGGCGAAGGCGGCCGGCGGTTTTTGCCAGGTGCTGGGCAGCCTGAAATCCTTTGGCGGGGTTACCGCGCTGGCAGTCGATCCCGCGGGGTTGGCGGCGGTGCTCGACGCGCTGCCCGCCGAGAGGCGGCCCGGCACGATTCTCCTCGATCGCGACGGCCGGCCCGCCCTTGACGATTCGCGCGCCCAGATCGGCGCGCAGATCACGGCCGCCGCTCCCTGGGGGCTGGGCGACGACTGGACCGGTTCGGTCGCCATCCTGGATTCGGGCTGCGACACCGCCCACGATGATCTGGGCGATATCCAGCAGGACAACGAGGACGGGCCGCCGCCTGCTGTCGGCGACGCAGACGACTGGTGGCCCGCTGCCGACGGCTGGATTTTCACGCAAGGATACAAGGTCTTTGGCTGGCACGACGTGACCGACGACTTTCCCGAGGCAGTCGGCCCCTGGGACTACCACAATCACGGAACGGCGCTGGCGGGTGTGGTCGCCGGTACCGGCAACGTCGACCCTGCTTACCACGGCGTCGCGCCCGCCGCCCGCCTGACCATCGTCAAGTTCTACGACTTCGACGGTATCTGGCACCAGTGGGCCTTCGATTTCCTGGCGGCCTGCGACTGGGTCCTGGCCAACCATGAACTGCACCGGATTCGCGTCTTGCTGGCAGCGGTGAACTGGGAAGTGGATGCGGGCATCAGCGATGCCCTGGAGGCCATCGCGGCGCTGGGCATTCTGCCGGTCGTGGCCGCGGGCAACCACGGCAGCAATGGGTCCGGACCCTGGTATCCGGCGTCGGTACCGGCGGCCTTGACCGTGGGCGCCGTGAACGACGCCGGCCAGATCGCTGCGTTCAGCGGGCGCGGTAGCTCCGGAAACGACAAGCCGGATCTGGTGGCGCCCGGCGGCGGTTTGTTGCCCGAGGCGGGCAGGATCGTCACCACCGACAACGAGCCCAACGATTCCTACAGCGGCCGCTACGGTACTTCCCTGGCTGCGGCTCACGTTGCCGGTGCGGCGTATCTGTTACTCGAGGCGCTGCGCAAGGAAGGGCACGCTGCCGTGAGCGACGCGCAGGGGCTGGGCGAAGTGCGGGCCTTGCTGAAGAGTACCGCTGCGGCAGTGTTCTGGGCGGAAGACAGTTCGGGCACCGGTTCGCTCGCCGTGAACGGCGCGCCCTTTCCCAACGCCACGACGGGCTGGGGATTACTCCAGATTCCCGCCGCGGCTCAGGCAGCGCTCGAGCCCCTGATCGCCCCGGGAAGCGGCGAATCGGACACGCTGTCAGTGGCCGCGCGGCGGCAGTCGGCGGCCCGGAGGTTGGTGACCGAACCAGGCAGCCGCTATCGGATCACGGCGACACCAACGGGTGATCTGGACATCCAGCTCGAGTTCCACAATACCTGCTGGTACATCGATGAGAACCTGGCGCGGTCGCCGATACGCACGGACCGCTACGGTGCCGGCATGGCTGAATCGCTGGCGCAGCGCGGCGAAGCCGGCGGCTTCAGCTATGTGGTCGCGAAACGTCTCGGGGGTGCCGGCGAGGTCACCTTCAGCATGGTCGAGATCGAACCCGCGACCGACACCGGATTCACACTCCTGGCGGAGGGTGCGCTCAGCGGCTGGCCCAACAGCGGACGTGTCGCCGGTACCGCCACGACGGCGCTCGTTTTCTGTTCCGATGTGGTATTCGATCCCGACGCTCGATCGATCAACGTGGTCGATCCCGACGGCAACGCGCCGCCGGGATGGCCGGCGTTCGTGTTCTTGTCCGAGGATCTGCGCGGTTCGCTTTCGGCGCCGCTGGTCTGGGACCTGGACGGCGCGGACGGCGATGAGGTCGTGGTGGCGTCCGATTTCGGCATGCTGTATTTCGTTGGATCATTCGGCTCGGTCACCGAGGCGGAACTGGTGGTCAATCGCGGGCTGACGGCACCGGTCGGGGTCATCGGTTCCGGTGGGCAACGCAGCGTGCTCGTCGTCGACGACGTGGGTATCGTGTCGCGCTACGACGACGATGCCCAGTGGCAGGGCTCGACCTTTCTCGAACACGACAACCCTCGTGCCCCGGCCGTCGGACAGCTGGTGGCGGGCGCCGCCGAGGAGATCGTGATCGCCTTTCCCGACGGCGAGGTCTTCGTCCTGGACGCGACGGGCGGCATCCTGAGCGGTTGGCCAGTCGATCTGGGTGTGAATCTGAGCGTGGCCCCGGTGCTCATCGACCTGGACGCCGACGGCTATCACGAGATCTACCTGCCGGTGCTGACACCTGGCGTGGGCGTGCTGACCGTGCGGGCCTTGCTGGGCAACGGACAGAGCGCGCCGCTGGATGGCTCGATCATGCCCGCGCCCGGTGGCGGCAAGTGGCTGAGCATCTCGGATCCGGCAGCCGCCGGCGGCTATTTCGGCGGCGATGTACGGCTGACCGTGGCAGGCGTGACGAGTGTGGACGCCGGCGAGGAGACCGAGTGCTGGTCCTTGGCGCTTGCTCGGCTGACGACCGGCGGCGCGCTGGCGGCGGACCCGAATCCGCACTTCGCCGTCGAGATCACCTCGCCGTCAGGCGTTCTCGATCTGCGCTGGATCTGTTTGCCGCCGCCGCTGGCCTGGAACTTCACCGGTTACGGTGCCGCGGACTCCGAGATCTTCGCCGCGCTCGGCTGGCAGGAAACCATCTCGGGTTCGCTGGATCGTTACGGCGCCACCACGGCGTTCTTCCGCTCCGCCGCCGCCGACGGCGAACGGTACCGACCGCGTTCCTGGCGTCGCGGCGGCTGCCTGGCGGCGCCGGTCCAGTTCGCGAGTACCTGCGTCTTCCCGTTGCCCGACTACGCCGAAGAGCGGCGCTGGGCGCGCGTGCTCTGCCTGGACGATACCGTTCGCTTGCAGCAGACCGGCGCCGACGCCGGACCGGCGGCGAGCTGGCGCGCCGCCCGCGGCGATGGCCGGAACAGCGGCGCCTATCCCTTGCGCGATTACGATCCGACCGCTGTCGCCGCGACCACGCCGGCCGGCGGACCGCAGTTGCGCCTGTGGCCCAACCCCACCGGGGGGAGCTGCCAGGTCGCCTGGCGGAACCTGACGGCGACGGCGGCGACGCTCGAGGTGTACGATGTGCGTGGTCGCCGGCTGCGCCGCTTCGACACTGCGGATCTCAGCGACGGTTTGCTCGTCTGGGACGGGTGCGACCGGAACAACCGACCTGTCCCCGCCGGCACCTACCTGTTCGTGCTGCGCGCCGGTCCCGATACCATCCGCAGTCGCGTCATTCTGCATCGCTGATCCATATTTGCACTGGAGTCCCCGTCCGTATACCGTATAGTGTCGCCACCGAACGCCGCCGGGATCGCCAGCGGCGAGCCGGGGCCGAGTGGTACCAAAGGCGTTGCCGCGACAGCCGGGTGTGCGTGGTGTTCGCCGGGCGAGGAGGGCAAGGGACAGGCATGGCAGAATACGATTTTTCGCAGCTCGAGCAAAAGTGGCGCCGCCGCTGGCAGCAGCGGGATGCGCACCGCACGGATCTGTCCGACAGCACGGAGAAATGCTATTGCCTGGTCATGTTCCCCTATCCGTCAGGCGAGAAACTGCATCTCGGGCACTGGATGAACTACGCGCCCGCCGACGCCTGGGCGCGTTTTCAGAAACTGCGCGGCCGCAACGTGTTCTTACCCATCGGATTCGACAGTTTCGGCCTGCCGGCGGAGAATTTCGCCATCAAGATGGGAGCCCATCCCCGAGAGCATACGGAAGAAAACTGTCGCTTCATCCGTGAACAGTTCGAGGCGCTCAGCGGCATGTACGACTGGAGCAGCAACTTGGCGACCCACCGGCCCGAGTACTACCGCTGGAACCAGTGGTTGTTCTTGCAGCTCTACAAGAGCGACCTGGCCTATCGGGCGGAAATGCCGGTCAACTGGTGCCCGTCCTGCCAGACGGTCCTGGCCAACGAGCAGGTGACCGAAGGCGAATGTGAACGGTGCAAGTCCCTGGTCGAGCGGCAGAATCGGACCCAGTGGTGTTTCCGGATCACCCGCTATGCGGACCGGCTGCTGGAAGGCCTCGAGCGCATCGACTGGCCACTGGAAACCAAGAAGAAGCAGACAGCCTGGATCGGCCGTAGTGAAGGCGCGGAGGTGGTGTTCGAGATCCCGACCGCCAGCCTCGACGGGGAGCCGCCGCCGCCGTACAGCGCCCGGGACGACGGCAGCCTCGAGTTGCCGGTTTTCACGACGCGTCCGGACACCTTGTTCGGCGTGACCTACATGGTGCTCGCGCCCGAGCATCCGCTCGTACCGTTCCTGACCACCGCGGAAAACCAGGCGGCGGTGCAACAATACCTGCGTCAGGCCAGCACCTTGAGCGAGGTGGACCGGGCGCGGGAAGCGCGGGAGAAGACGGGCGTCGCCACCGGCGCGACGGCGATCAATCCGGTCAACGGCGAGCAGATCCCGATCTGGGTCGCCGACTACGTACTGTCCTCGTACGGCACGGGCGCGGTGATGGCGGTGCCGGCTCATGACAGCCGCGATTTCGCCTTCGCCAGGGCTTTCGACCTGCCGGTGCGCCGCGTCATCCTCGGCGAGGGCGTCGCTGCCGGCGATCCGCTGACCGAGGCCTACGTGGACCCCGGTACGATGGCCAATTCCGGTGCCTACGACGGTCTGGACAACCAGAACGGCGGCCGCCACATCGTGGAGGATCTCGCCGCCGGCGGCCGGGGCAAGGCCACGATCCAGTACCGGCTGCGCGACTGGCTGGTCAGCCGCCAACGGTACTGGGGCGCGCCCATCCCCATCGTCCACTGCGCGTCGTGCGGCAGCGTGCCGGTCGCCGAGGAGCAGCTGCCGGTTCTGCTGCCCGATGTCGTGGACTACAAACCCCGCGGCAAGTCGCCGCTGGCCGGCTCCGATGCGTACATCAACACCGAGTGCCCCCGGTGCGGCGGGCCGGCGCAACGCGATGCCGACACCATGGATACCTTTGTCTGCAGCTCGTGGTACTTCCTGCGCTACCTCGATCCCGAGAACGACGAGTTGCCCATCGGCCGCGAGATCGCCGAGCGCTGGTTGCCGGTAGACCAGTACATCGGCGGCGCGGATCACGCCTGCGGTCATCTCATCTTCTCGCGCTTCATCACCAAGGTCCTGTTCGATCTCGGTCACCTGTCGGTGGACGAGCCCTTCCAGCGGCTGGTACATCAGGGCATGGTGCTCAGCGGTGGCGAGAAGATGTCCAAGTCCAAGGGCAACGTGGTCAATCCCGAGATCTACCTCGAACGATTCGGCAGCGATGTGTTGCGGACCTACATCATGTTCGGCTTCGCCTTTACCGAGGGTGGTGACTGGGTCGACGAGGGCATCGAAGGTGTGGCCAAGTATCTGCATCGTGTCTGGCGCCTGTTCGACTGCGCCGTCGCCGGACGTTCGCCGGCGGGCGATATCAAGGGCGACGGCGAAGCACTGACCGACGCGGACGCGCAGGCGCGCGGCGGCGAGTTGCGGGCCATCTTGCACAACAGTATCAAGGGCTGCACCCTCGACAGCGAGCGTTTCCAGTTCAACACGGCCATCAGCCGCCTGATGGAGCTGACCAACGGCCTGCACGCCTACGCCGGTCGCAACGCTGTCGGTCTTGACGATCCGCTCTACCGGGAGAGCCTGGAAGCCCTGGTGTTGATGATCGCCCCCTTCGCGCCGCATCTCGGCGAAGAGCTGTGGGAGCGTTTCGGCGGCGGCGGCTCGGTCTTCGCGCAATCGTGGCCGACCTGGGACGAGGCGTTGCTGATACGGGCACAGATCACGGTCGTCATCCAGATCAACGGCAAGATCCGCGACAAGATGGAAGCGGCGAAGGACGAGGCGCGGGAAACGCTGCAGGAGCAGGCCCTCGCGCACGGCCGCATTCCCGAGCTGCTCGCCGGCCAGGAAGTGCGCAAGGTGATCGTCGTGCCGAACAAGCTGGTCAACATCGTCGTCTGATGGCAGCTTCGTCCGAGTTCTGGTAGGTACTTTCGCCCGGGGATGCTAAGATCGCGGCGAAAGGACTTCGTGCCGATGAACTACTGGGACACCCTCACCCGAGCCAACGAACTGCTCGACGAACGCGCGTTTGTCGACGCCGAATCTCAGTTCTTTACCGCGCTGGAACAACGCGATCGCTCGCCCGCGCGTGTTTTTCTGACCGAGAAGGTGGCCGACGGCGTCAAACGTCTGTTCCGCGGCCGCCGCACGCCGCCGCCCGCACAGCACGAAGACCAGCCGGTGGCGGAGGCCGCCGGAGAGAGCGGCCGTTGGCTGGCGGCTGAAGGTCGCTTCCGCGAGCGTTTCCTGAAGCTTGGCGAACGTACTGTCCGGGAAGCGGTCCGTCTGAGCGAGCTGCGACCGGAGGACGCCGCCGAGAGCAACCAGCCGGTTCTGGTCGCCGCCCTGTTCCTGGTCACCCGCAGTCGCCTGTTCGAGGAGGAGCCGAACTCGGCCGTATCCCTCGTCAAGGGTGCGTTCCGGACCGCGGCGCGCACCGGGCGCGCCTTCGACATCAATCTGATTCGCACCGATCTGCCGCTGACCGAGGAAGACCGGTTGTGGTTGGCCCGCAAGGGTGACGAACTGCTGGAGACGCTCTTTGGCGGGGCCGGCGCCGAGAACCTCGCCGCGCGCCGCCACGAGTGGGCGGAAATGCTCACCCGGCTGCTCGGCGCCGAGTACTTCGGTGACACGAGCCGTTTCCGGGAAGAACGATTCTGGCTCGAGATCACCATCGCCGACCGGCATCTCGGCGACGCCCGCCGCGCTGTCGTGCTCTACACGGACTACCTGAACGTCTATCCCGAACCGGGCCCACGGGCCGACCAGGCACGGGTGCGCCTGCTGGAAATGCTGGCCAATATCGGCGGACAACACTTTCGGGTACCCCGGTACCAGGCGTCGCTGGCGGCGCTTGGCGGCGTGGGCCTGGCCGTGGACAGCGTCGAGGCCGCTCGCTTCGAAACCGCGCTCCGGACCATCGAATACCGCCGTCCGGAAAGTCAGCCGAGCCGCGCCTGGGCGTCGGTGGCCACCGAGTCCGATGGACGGCTGGCTTTCGTTTTCTGGTGGGGCGACCAGCCACGAGACGTGGCTTTCTGGTCCCCCGACGACGATCCGCAGCCGATCCGCGAGTTCCTCACCGCGTGCGAGAACCGGGTGATCTGGGCCGACGCGCCGGTCGACCCGGCGCGCAGTGCGCTCGGTGGCACGGCAACCGGCGGCTGGCCGGTACGCGGACTTGCCGAGGTGTTGCTCGAATGCAGGCTGCCCGAAGAAGGCCTTTCGGCGGAAGTCTTCCACCGGCTCGCTCTCTCTCAGACTGGCTCGTGGCGTACGGGCTGGGAGCGTGCGCTGGGACATCCGCTGCTCGAGCCGCCGCGGCAGCCCGGCAAGTTCGAAGCCTGGGAGCAGACCGGCGTCTCGGCGGCCAGTGCGGCGGGCCTCGTCTGGCTCGTCTGTCTTGAACGCATCCGGGACGCCGATCCGTTGCTGCGGGCCGGTTTCATCGAGATGACGCGACGCGGACATCTCGCTGCCGGGTTCCTGTCGATGTTCTTCGACCTCGATCCGGACCGCTTCCCGCCGGCGACCGAACCCTTTGTACCCTGGACCTTGCCGCCGCTCTGGTCCAGACCGAGTCCGCTGGCTGACCTGGTCTCGCGGACCGATGCCACGGAAGCGGATAGCGAGGCGCGTCCCGACCTGACCGGGAACGATGTCTGCATCGTCACGACCGGCAATCCGGCTGCTGTCATGACCGCGTGGAACGGCGGCCGCCGACCGCAGCGCGTGGTGCTCGACCGTGACGATCGCTTGCGGGAACTGGCGAGCGTCGCCCGGAGCGGCCAGGGCGCCGTTACCGTGATCCCGTCCCGCGGCGAGGTGCATTCCCTGCGGGCGGCGGTCGATCTGCTGGAGAGCCTGCTCGCCGATGTCGGCACAGTGATCGGGGATGCCGCCCGGTCGCGAACCGAAGCCCGGAACGATGACGAGAACCCGATACTCCTGCCGCTTTTCCACTGGGTGCGGCTGGTGGAAAGCCACAACGGCGATCTGCTCGATTTCATCGTTGTCCGTCGCCGCACGGCCGGCCTGCCGCCCCTGTATCAGCGCTATTGCGAAGTGGTGGCGAAGCTGCCGGTCGAACTGCCCGGCAGAAGTACGAGCCGCGTCGAACCCGATCGCTCGATCTTCGACGAGCCGTCCGGCGATGAAAATAGTGAGCTGGATCACGGCCGCCGTGCCACGGCGAGCTGGACAACGCAGTATCGCCGGCGAGTCGACACATCGGCGCTGGTCGCCGGGAGTGTCGACCAGCTCGCACCGGTTGACGAGGACGTGCTGGACGCCCTCTGGGGCGTGACCGGACGCGCGGACGTGGACTGGGTGTTTCTGGACAGCGCGGCGGTCCACTGGCGGCTGTTGCGGCGCTGGGAGCAACCGGCCGAGCAATTGCACAGGCGACTCGCCCGGCGCGGGCATCGACATCTGTCGCTGGTGCTTGGCGGCACCTTTCTACGCGATGAACTCGAGAGCCTGCTGGCTTCCTGGCTGGCGCCGTTTGGCGATCCCTACTGTCTGGCGCTGACCGATACCCGTCCGGCATTGCTGCGCCTGGCAGCCGCCGGTGTCAATCCCCAGGCGAGCGTACTGATCTGGTCGGCGCTGGCGAGCCAGGTCGAACATGTCAATCAGCGCCTCGCCGCAGCAGAAGAACGCACGGTCGTGCTCGTGCCGGAGAAAGGGAGCACGGCGGCATTCTGGTCGGATGCGGCTGCCGGCAACCTCGCGGTCTTTCCCGACGGCGCGCCGGAATTCGTCGCGGCATTGCGGCCGGGACCGGAGACCGTCGCGGCGGCGCCGGCGACGGACAGCAGGCCGTATTGTCTGGTCGTGCCGGCCCTGGACAGCCTCGATCCACAGGACATGCCCCGTGCCGGTGCCGCGACCGGCGCGGCCTGGGCGGCGGCGGACAGGCAGCGGATTCGATTCCTGGCCACGCGCCGGCGACTGTGCAGCCTGGAGGTCAACAGCCTGCTTGCTTCCGGTGCGGCGACGGTCGACATCGCCGATACACGCTGGTGGCATTGGTTCCGTCCCGACGGCGAAGAGGACTCCGTCAGAGCCGCCTGGAATGGCCCGGTCGCGGCGCTGGCGGCGACCGGCGGGGAAGGTCGGACCTACGATTTGCCGCAGATCGCCGTGAGCGCTGCCGATGATCGGCCGCGCGGCGGCAACGATGCGGCTGCGGCGCCGACCGGGAGCGCCATCGGTGAATGGTTACGCCGGCAGGGCCTTGTGGGTCGCGCGGATCTCGGCCCGGTGCCGGGGCTCGGTCCGGTGGACGACACGAACGGCGCGGTCGGCCAACTCGAACCCGGTACCCGGATCCACGCCGATGACGGTCACGCGGCCTGGTCGACGCTGGCCCGGTGGCTGGCCGTCAAATGGGAAAACGGCGATCTGGACGCTCAGGCCGTACTGGTGACCGATCGACCGCCCGCGGGCGCGGCGGTGTTCGTAGCGGCCTATCCCTTTGCTGGGCCCTCGTGCCGGCACGAAGCTGGCGATCCGAGCGTCGCGGCGGCAGCAGTGGTACCCGGCGTGATACCACAGCGCGGTTGGCAGGAATCCGCGCCGTTCGGAGCGCCGATCGTGTGGATCACGCCTGCCGATCTCGCCCGGCCAGGTGTGCGCGCGGCGCTCCAGGCGAGACTGCCGGCGGCCCTGTACGCCGGTGATCTGCGGGAGTGGTTGCCGCTCGGCTGCGTCGTCACCGACGCCTCGGCCGCAGCCTTGCGCTGGCTGGCGACGAGCGGCATTCCGACAGTCGATCTCTTCTCGCGCGGTCTGCCGGCCGCCTGGGAGCGGTATCTGCGGGTTTTCCTGGAGCGCCACGCAGCGTCCTTGAGTGGACCGCGGGTCGCCGGCTGGAAACCCGAGACGCTTTCGGATGTGAGCATCGGCCGCTTACCGCCGCTGGCGCTGGTCTGTCCCGCGTGTGGCCACCTCGGCGAGTTTCGCGGCGGCCCCTTGACCTGTGCCGGCTGCGGCCTCGACCTCGAACTGTGGGCCGACGGCTGCTGGCGCGAAGAAATCGAGCGGCGGATCCTGCGCTGCAAACTGAGCGGCTTGCTCGAGCGCGCCGATCTCGGCGTCGAACACCCATTGCGCGTCTGGCTGCGACCGGCGGACCTCGACCGAGCGGCGGCGGTTCTCGACGAGCTGGGCGTCGAACACACCACGACGGGCGAGTTGATCGAGGCGCAGCCGGGGGGAGACCGGATCTGGCGCCTGGCGGACGCGGTCGCCAGTGCCGCCACGGTCAAGGCTGGCGCATGCGCGATCTGCTTCCCTCCGCTGCCGGATCTGGTGGATCTGCTGCCGGCGATCAGCGACGCGGTGTCCGTGTCGCTCTGGGTCCATCCGCTGGAACTCGACCGCTTCGACCTGCCGGCCGCCGCCACGCAGGTCAGACGTTGCACGCGTCTGCTGGCTCACCTACGGCACGAGCGGGCCGGCCAGCACGGCGAGGGCCGCGCCCTGCCGGCGGCCGCGGACGAGATCGTCCCGCTGCGCGCTCTGAGCAACCTGGTGGGCTATCCGGTAGCCAATCTCCGGATCGCCCTGCACACGCTGCGCTGGGCGGCAGTTCTCGAAGGCGACATCGTTGCCGATATGGAGGCGGACCACGCCGATCGCCAGACCGTGTTGCACATGTCGCAACCGTTCGCCGAGATCGAATTCAACAGCAAGCGGCTGGCCGAGATGCTCGAGTTGCTGTTGCCCATGATGTTGGGCTCGGTGCGTTCCGGTGTCGCCTCGCTGTGCGACCTCGATCATCTACCGATTCGGGTGGGACATCAGGATCGGGAATTCCTGGATGCGTTCCTCGTGGCTGCGTCGGGCACGCTGAGCCGGCATGCCCGGCAGGACGGTGGATTTGTCGAGTGGCTGTATCGGCCGCAGGGTGGTGTGTTGTTCTCGAATCGGCGACAGGTCGGTTATCTGGGCTCCATCGCCGAGGTGATCACGGCGCTCCAGGACGAGCTGGCTCGGTTCGTCGATCAGATCAAAGTCGCGCTCGCCGACGCCGAAAAGGTCGATGGTGGCTATCGTATCGATCTGGGAAACCGATTCCCGACCGATGACGAGGCCCGTCTGGTGGAACTCGGTTGTCTGCTGGGCGTCTGGCGGTGGTCCGGATCAGGCGACGCCGCCGCCATGCCCCTGGTGGAGGTGCTGACCCTGGCCGAGAGCCGGACCGCCCGTCACGAGGAGAGCGCTCTGGATCTCGTGCGCGATTTGGCGGCGGAACGACGACGGTGGCAGACACATCTGTTGCGCTGCAACGCGGTTGGGCTGCTCGAGGACATGGCCGACGAGCACCCGGAGCCGGTACCCGCGGCGAGCCGCCGGCTGTTCGGTCCGCGGCGCGAATTCGATTTCGCCCGCCCGGATACCGCCGTAGCCGACGCAGCCGCCAGGATCGCGGCGTTGATCGCCGAGCAAGGCGCCGGTAACCGGCAACTGGTATTGCGCGGCCAGGTCGGCACCGGCCGGCATCAGGCGCTGGTCCACGGTCTCGCCGCCGCGCTGGATGACCGTTTGACACCCTACAACCTGGTGGTGCACTGCCCGGATGTCAGCGCCGCCGCCCGGTTCCACTGCTCCCTACGGCGCCTTTGCCCGACCCGCCAGCCGGATGTGCACGTTCTTGCCGGCGGCGCGTTGCCGCCGGTCTTCGGCCATGTGGGCGGCAGCCTGCCCGATCGTAGCGATTCGGTCGTGGTACTCGTGGAGGCGCAGCGGTTCAGCACCGAGGAGCGTTACCGACTCGCCCAGCAAGGTCGATCGGCGTTGATGTTGATGACCGTGGATCCGGCGGCGGCAAACGAACCCTGGGAACACATGTTCCTGACCACGCCCAAACAACACGACATCATCGATCTGCCACAGCAACAGCGTATGGCCAAGAAGATCTGGACGGAAGTCAAGTCGCTCGCGCCGGCCGAGCCGGGGTCCGGCGCCAAGACGAGACGCCGCAACAAGGGGGGCGTGCACGCGCAGTGGGCGGCGAATGTCGACGAGTGCCTGGCCTGCATGATCGCCGAACACGAAGCGGGGCGGCTGGCCGATCAGGTGGCGCTGGTGGCGCCCATGGAGGACGATCTGGCCTACATGGGCCGCAAACTCGCCGGACGGGGCTGGATCCCGGTCTTCGGCCAGGAATTGCGCATGCTACTGCTGCCCGGGCCCCTCGAGTTCCTGATGGCGGTGACCGATTGCGTGGCCAGCACGGTCGGGCTGAAACGACTCGCCGGCGCCGGCGAGACGCGCGTAGCGGAAAACGAGAATCCCGATACGGACGAACCGCGGGCGCCGCTGATGTTGCTGCAATTGCTGGATCCGGCGGCCGCCGAGTCCTACGGCGCCTGGTTCGCCCGTACCGGTGGCGCGGATCCCGAACTGACGCTGCGCGAGTTTTACCGCAGTATAATTCGTTGCCGCTGGGCGGCGTCGTTCCTGACGACGCCGGCTGCCCGCGACCGAGTCGAACAACTCGTGCGCGATGTGAACGACGAGAGTCTCGAGCGTTTTCTCGACCGGCCGCTGTGGGAGGCCTGGTGGTACGAAGCCCTGGCCTTGACCGGTCGTCCGCAGCCGGAACGACGGCGTCCGGTTGTCGTGCTTGAAAACACGACGGGCGGCGGCGGCGCCATGATCCCCGCGGTGGTCTACCTGTGTCTGGGGTCGGAAGCAGCGACGGTACATTATCGCGTGATGAGCCGCGCGAGCGATCGACTGCTGGTGCTCTACCAGGAGTGTTCACCCTTGCCCAGCGATCAACACGATGATCGAGGATAACGACTGAACGAGCGGGCCCGTCGCGGGCGGGTTCGAGGGGAGCGCCGGTGAAGGTTGTCTGTCTACCGGAAGAAGATCCCAACGCCGCGCTGCTGGCGCCGATCGCCGAGCGCGCTGCCGGCAAGCTGGAACTCGAGCGCCACCTGAGCACGATCAGACTGTGCCTCGACGATCCGGAAGCCGACGAACGAGCCTGGTTCGCGTTGCGATCGGACCGCCGGGATCGCCACGAGCGACATCGGCTGACGCTGTACGTGAGTCCCGATCAGGTGGTGGCGGACAAACACGCACGGTCTTCCACGTGGCCACCTCGCGTGATCTGGGACCTGCGCGCCGCGCCTGCGGACGAGCCACCGCCCGCGGCGAAGGATTTTTCCAGCCGTAAAGCCGCGATCTTCATCAATCATCAGTTTCTCCTGATACGCGATCTCTGCGATGGAACGGTCGATCTCGAAGAAGTGCCCAGGGGTCTGGCCGAAGCCTTCCAGGCGGCATGGGCGGTCACCATCGACACCCGGCTGCGGCATCAGGGGCTGGCTTGCCTCTCGGTAGCCATCAGACGCGGCATTTTCTCGCGCCTGTTCGCCGCCGCCGGTGTGCTCCTTCCCGAACACTGGCGCATCTTTCACGAACTGACCGTGGACACATCGCCGCAGCAGGAGAAGGTATTGCAGATGCTCAAACGCCTGCCGCGTTTACGTGAGCGCAAACCGGGAATATAGTCCGGAGCCCCGCGGCCGGGGCCGCTGCCAATAAGCTGGGCTTAGTATTTGCTTTTTGGGCCCGTATACCCCAATTTCATTGCGGACCAAACAACCCAATGGTTGACGATCCTCAGGCGGGGGGATTACATTCCCTCTTTGACGAAAAAACTCGTTGTGTTGCCTGTTCCACACGGCAGCGCACGCCAATCGGCCATACGATCTCTGTGCTCAAGGGAGGTTCATTCATGTCCGCTGTTTCTTTCCCGCGTCGATGGGTATTTTATGTGCTGCTTGGTGTGTTTGCTTGTCTTATGACGGCCAGCATCGTCGGATGCGGCGGTAAAGAGGAAGTCGATCCGTACATCTATGCGTCACTGCGCGCGGTGACTCGCGGCGATACCTTGAGCCAGAATTTCCTGTTCGAGATCGACGCACCGCAATTCGATTACGTGAAGGGCAACGTGGCCATCGTGCGCGACGGCAACCTGCTCGAATTCCTCGTCGGTGAGGATCTCGAGCACGGCTACTCGCGCCTGGCCGGTACCTTGCTCGGCGTGCGGAAGACCTTCTCGCCGGCGCCCACCCATCTGGTCATCCAGCGGATCAAGCGTAACGGTGTTGTCGAGGCCGATAGCCTGGATGCGCCGGAGTATGCGTTGCCGCGTCTGCTGCGTTCGGGCCAGGTCGATCTGGAAACGCCGGGTGCGGCGTTGCCCGACATCGCCTGGAACAAGAAGAGCGATATCGAGCCCTTCCTGCCCGCTGAGGAGGGAGACGATTTCATCAAGCTGCAGAGTGCCTTCGACCGCTTCGTGTACACGGCTCGCCATGATCTGCCCGATTCGGTGCGCGCCAATCCGTCGCCCGAAGACATGGCCTGGTACGCGGTCTTCGACGAGGCGACGCTCGAGATCGTCGACCTGACCGTCGGCGGCGAGTACATGATGCACATGCTCCTCGAAAAGGACCTGCCGCTGGTGGGCTGTTTCTCCATGACCTCCTTGGTCGATTCCTATCGCGATCGCAAGGAAGAGTACGGTGAACTCGGCCACGTCGTCGGCACGGTGCGCGTTTTCTGGTTCCGCTACGCCAACCAGTTTGTAGAGGGTTACCTGGAGAGTTAGCGCCGCTGCGCTGCAGCTGACAATAATAGAAGCGGTCCCCGCCAAGGCTGCCGGGACCGCTTCTTTATACCCGGATGCCGCCGGGGCCGGTCAGGCGAGCAGTTGCTGCAAGGCGGCGTTCTTGAGCACCACGTCCGGTTCCATGCCCCTCTTCTTGACCAGCGGACTGGTCTTGAACTTGTTGGCCACCAAGCCGACCATGATCCCCTTGCGGCCCTTGAGCAGCAGCTCGGTGGCGTGATTGCCGAGCTTGGTCGCCAGGATGCGATCGTAGGCCGATGGTGAGCCGCCGCGCTGGACGTGGCCCAGCACCACCATGCGGACGTCGCGATTCAGTCGGTTGCCGATCTCGTAGGAGACCTGCGACGCCTTGGCAGCGCCTTCGGCGACGATGATCAGGGCGTGCTTCTTGCCGCGCTCGTAGCCGCCGTCGATACGCCGACACATCTCGTCGATGTCGAAAGGAATCTCCGGTAGCACGACTTCCTCGGCGCCGGTGGCGATTCCGGTCTGCGCCGCGAGCAGCCCGTACTCGCGACCCATCACCTCGACCACGAAGATCCGGCCGTGGCTGGTGGCGGTGTCTCGAATCTTGTCTACCGCGGCGATGGAGATGTTGAGCGCCGTGTCGTAACCGATGGAAATGTCGGTACCCGGTATGTCGTTGTCGATGGTGGCGGGTACGCCGATCACGGGCAGTTTGAAGCGTTTGACCAGCTTGTCGGCACCCCGGAAACTACCGTCGCCGCCGATGATCACCATGCCGTCGAATTTGAGCTTCTTGAGCGCCTTGGCGACCTTTTCCGTACCTTCAGGTTCGGCGAATTCGGGGTAGCGGAAGGTGCGCAGGACGGTACCGCCGCGGTGCAGGATACCACTGACCGATCCGGCGGTCATCACTTCGACGTCCGCCTCGGCCAGTCCTTGCCAGCCCCGGACCACGCCGAGCACCTCGGCATTCGCTTTCCATGCCGTGCGTACGACCGCGCGCAGCGCGGGATTCATGCCGGCGGCATCGCCGCCTCCGGTCAGCACACCGATTCTCTTCATTCTCGCCCTCCCGGATTCGTCCGGTTCTTCTGGGCCTGACGCCTTCGCCAGGCGGTTATCTTTTCCAGTCTTTCGCCAAGTTCTTTTTCGAATCCTTTACCGCCCGGTTTATAGAAGATCCGTTCGCCCAGCCCGTCGGGCAGACAGGTCATGGCGGCGATGCCGGTTGCCGTGTCATGGGCATACACGTAGTCCCGCCCGTAGCCGATATCCTTCATCAGTCGCGTTGGCGCATTGCGTATGTGCAATGGTACAGGTGGGTTAACGCCGCTGGCGACTTCCTCGGCGACCGCACCGTAACCAGTGTAGAGGGCATTGCTCTTGGGTGCCAGCGCAAGATAGACCGTCGCCTGGGCCAGGGCGAGTTTGGCCTCGGGCAGACCGATGAAATGGGCGGCGTCGCGGGCCGCGAGGGCCTGCGGCAGCGCTTGCGGGTCGGCCAGGCCGACATCCTCGCTGGCGAAACGTACCAGCCGGCGCGCGACGTACAGCAGGTCCTCGCCGGCCTCGAGCATGCGTCCGAGGTAGTAGAGCGCCGCGTTCACGTCGGAATTGCGCAGCGATTTGTGCAGCGCGGAGATGATGTTGTAGTGCTCTTCTGTCCGATCGTAGCGCGCGGCGCGACGCTGGATCAAGGCCAGTGCATCGGCCGCGTTGACCGGCGCATAGCGGTCGTCCGGCGCCGGTTGCGCCGTCACCGCTGTGACGATGGACTCGAGCATGTTCAAGGCGATGCGCGCATCGCCCTGGCTCAGCGTCGACAGCGTGTCGAGGGCGTCTTCGGTAAAAGGTACGACGCAGTCGGCCAGACCCTCGGGCGCGGCCAGCGCACGGTCGAGCAGCACCCGTACGTGGTCGGGGGCGAGGGGGGCGAGGACAAACAAGCTGGTACGCGAGAGCAGCGCCGAATTGACCTCGAAGGACGGATTCTCCGTCGTGGCCCCGATCAGGGTGATGTCGCCGCGTTCGACAAAGGGCAGCAAGGCATCCTGCTGGGCCTTGTTGAAGCGATGGATCTCGTCAAGAAAAAGGACGGTGGGCGTGCCGCCGGCGCGCAGCAGCTTGCCCGCCTCGGTCATGACCGTCTTGAGTTCCTTGCTGCCGACCGCGACGGCGCTGTACTCGAGGAATCGGTAACTGCCGTGAAACGCCAGCAAGCGCGCCAGCGTCGTTTTCCCGCAGCCGGGCGGTCCCCACAGCAGGAGCGAGGGGATGGCGGACGAGCGCAGCAATCGTCGCAACGGTCCGTCCGGGCCGAGCAACTCGTCCTGTCCGAGCACATCGTCCATAGATTGCGGGCGCATCCGGTCGGCGAGCGGACGCATGGTCGCGCGCTCTCGACCAGGTTCGGCCGGATCGGTCCGCTCCGTTCCAGGCAGCTCGGCGTGATCATCGAACAGCTGACCGGTCATGACAGCTCCTTGACTGCACGGTGCGCCGCGAGTGGCGAACACGTGCGACGTATTCTAACGTTTTTCGAATCTGTGACAAGCAGCATGTGCGCGCGCCGCGACGCACTGGTCGCGACGCGGCAACAAGCGCAACGAGCCGGGCGGTCGTCGATTGTCTGCGACTCTCGTTTGACTTGACGCGGCCGCGGTTCTAAGCTGGACCCGATCCGCGCGGGTTTGCCGGCAAGGTCGACACGCGCAGACGTCAACCAGGTACGCAGCGTGACGGAGGAATTCGACGCATGTCCCGGGCAGTCATGATCATCCTCGACGGAGTCGGTGTCGGCGGTGCGCCCGACGCGGCCGACTACGGCGATGCCGGCAGCGATACCCTGGGCAATACGGCCCGCGCCGTAGGGGGTTTGCGGTTGCCCGTGTTCCAGCGCCTGGGACTGGGCAATATCCATGCGATACCCGGTGTGCCGCCGAACGCGAATCCCGAGGCGTCGTATGGCCGTCTCCGCGAGGTGTCGGCGGGCAAGGATTCGACCACCGGCCACTGGGAACTGCTCGGCGTGGTCACCAGGCAACCCTTCCCGACCTATCCGGACGGTTTCCCGCCCGAGGTGATCGCCGCCTTCAGCGAGGCCACCGGTTACGGTATCCTGGGCAACGAACCGGCGTCGGGTACGGAGATCATTCAGCGCCTGGGCGATGAGCACGTCGCCACGGGCAAGTTGATCGTGTACACCTCGGCGGATTCCGTGTTTCAGATCGCCGCCCACGAGGAAGTCGTACCCCTGGCCGAATTGTATCGCGTCTGCGAACAGGCGCGCCGTCTGCTCGAACCGCCGCATCAGGTAAGCCGGGTCATCGCACGCCCTTTCCTGGGCAGCAGCGGCGATTACGCCCGCACGCCGAACCGGCACGACTACTCGGTCGGTCCGCCGCCGCAGCTGCTGTTGCCGAAGTTGCAGCGGCACGGTGTCGACACAGTGGCCATCGGCAAGATCTACGATCTCTACGCCGGTTGCGGTATCGCGACCAGCCATGCGTCGCGAAGCAATGACGAGGGTATGCGGACCCTGGACCGCGTATACGCCGAAGCAGCCGTGGACAGTCTGATCCTGCTCAACCTGGTCGATTTCGATATGCTCTGGGGACACCGCAACGATCCTGAAGGCCTCGCCAATGGCCTGGAGGTCTGCGATCGCTGGCTGGACGGTTTCGTCGCGGGTCTCGTTCCGGACGATTTACTGATCCTGACCGCTGACCACGGTAACGACCCGACCACGCCAAGCACCGATCACTCGCGCGAGCTGGTGCCGGTGATCGCTTGCCGCGGTGGGCGACGATCGGGCGTCGATCTCGGCACGCGCGACACCTTTGCCGACGTCGGAGCCACCATCGCCGATTTCTTTCAGCTGCCGGCCCCGGAGAACGGAACGAGTTTTCTGGCGGCGACCCGGTAGCGATCGGAGGTACGAGAGCTTTGCCGGACAACTTGAACGATGTCGAGCTGAATGAACTCGTGAGAGCCGCGAGTCGCATACGACGTAACAGTTACAGTCCCTATTCGCGATTCAAGGTGGGGGCGGCGCTCCGCGGGCGCAGCGGCACGGTGTATCTCGGAACGAATGTGGAGAACGCCAGCTTCGGTCTTTCGATCTGCGCCGAGCGGGCTGCGATCTGCACCGCTGTGGCGGACGGTGAACGGGAGTTCACCGCCATCGCCATCTGTGCAGACGGGCCGCAACCGACGCCGCCGTGTGGCGCCTGTCGGCAGGTTCTACTGGAATTCGGCGTCGACCTGCAGGTGATACTTGCCGGCAGCGCCGGGACGGACGGCGAACTGCAGATCTTTCGCCTGGCCGAGTTGATGGCGCAACCCTTTCGGACGTTTCCGAACCCGAGCGAGCCGCCGGCAGCCGGGACGGATTCCGGCACCAACGAGTCGGCCGACTGAGATGGCGATCTCGGACCGGCCGGACAAAGCCGCACAGAGAGGATGTCCGTGAATACGCTCGAAATCATCGAAGCCAAGAAACGAGGCCGCGAACTGGCAGCTGACGCGTTGCGCGAGCTGGTACGGGATTTTACCGACGGGCAGGTTCCCGCCTACCAGATGGCTGCGTTCCTGATGGCGGTCTGGTTCCGTAAGATGACGCCGGCAGAGACCGTCGCCTTGACCGCGGCGATGCTCGAATCGGGCGCGCAGCTGGACGTCTCCGCCCTCGGCGGGCCGACTGCGGACAAGCACAGTACCGGCGGTGTGGGCGACAAGGTGAGCCTGTTGCTGGCACCCCTGGCGGCGGCCTGCGGCCTGCGGGTGCCCATGCTGTCGGGGCGTGGTCTCGGCCATACCGGCGGCACGCTGGACAAGCTCGAGGCGATCCCCGGTTACCGGATCCACATGACGAACGACGAGTTCATGGCGACGGTTGCGGAGGTCGGTTGCGCCATTGTCGGGCAGAGCGCGAACATCGCGCCGGCCGACGGGAAGATCTATGCCTTGCGTGATGTCACGGCCACCATCGATTGCGTTCCGTTGATCACCGCGTCGATTCTTTCCAAGAAGCTGGCGGCCGGTCCGCAGACCATCGTCATCGATTTGAAAACCGGGTCCGGCGCGTTCATGGCGGATATGAAGCGCGCGCGGGAACTTGCCGATGCGCTAGTCCACACCGCCGAACACTGGGGCCGGCGGGTGGCAGTGGTGTTCTCGGACATGTCACAGCCACTCGGCGTCGCGGTGGGGCACGCGGTGGAAACCATCGAGGCGTTCGCCGCGCTGCGGCCGGGCGGGCGAGCAGCGGCGCCCGCCGATCTGGTCGATCTGACCGAGGATCTCGTGACCGAGATGGTGCGCGTCGCCGCCATCGCCCCGGACCGCGAAAGCGCCCTGGCGCTCGTGCGACAGGTGTGGGACTCGGGCCAAGCCTGGCAACGGTTGCTCGACTGGGTACGCGCCCAGGGCGGCCGTATCGATCCCCAACGTGAGGATTTCGGCCTCGACGTCGCCGACCGCGCGCTCGAGGTCGGTGCGCCGACGGCAGGTCATGTGGTCGATATCCAGTGCCGCGATATCGGCCTGTCCCTGGCCGATATCGGCGGCGCCCGACTCACGGTCGACGATCCTCTGGATCTGAGCGCGGGTCTCTTCTTTCATGTGAAGGTGGGGCAGCGGGTCGACGTCGGTCAGCCGCTGGCGACGATCCATACCAACGATGTGCAACTCGCTGCGAAAGCGGCGCGACGCATCGAGCAGGCCGTGACCATCGGTAGCGAGTCGGTACCTCACCGCAATCTGATCCTCGATCGTCTGGGAGCGTGACGCAACGTCCGCCAACGTGGGCGTTCGACGGCTGTGCGACGAAGGCTGCCGTTCAGAACTCGTCGGTTTCCTCGTCGACGGTATCGAGGGTTTCGAAGTCCTTGTCCACGCCGGAGAAGTCGTGGAGCTGTCCACCGTGCGTATCGCAGAGAACCTGCGGACAGCTCTCCGGTAGAAAGACCTCGGAACGTATCGAATCGCAGCTACTGGTGGCGAGTTTGCCGGTCATCATGCAGATATCCTTTTCCAGGATACCGGGGGGAGGGACAAATTCCTCGTTGCCTTTTTCCCGGGTGACCTGCCCCATGAAATTCGCCCAGATCGGCAGCGCCATCCGCGCGCCTGTGGCCCGCGCACCCATGCTGACCGGTTCGTCGAAACCTACCCAGACGCCTGCGCAAAAACTGGGCGTGAACCCGCAGAACCAGGCATTGGTGCACTCGTTGGTGGTGCCGGTCTTGCCGGCCCCCGTGTTGCGGAAACCGCGCCATTTCGCGCCGCGGCCCGTGCCTTCTTCGAGCGTCGTCTGCAGCAGATTCGTCATCAGGTAGGCCTGCGCCGGTTCGAGGACCTCACGCTGCACGATACGCGCCTCGTCGAGCACCTCACCATCCGCGCTTTCGACCCGCGTGATCAGATGCTGCTGAACGAGCACGCCGTGGTTGGCAAAGGTGCTGTACGCCCGGACAACCTCGTTGAGCGTCACCTCGTCGGCGCCCAGAAACAGGGCCGGTACCTTGGGCAACGGCGAGGTGAATCCGAGTTGACGGGCATTCTCAAGCACGGGATCCAAGCCGAAGTCGAGGTATAACTTGGCGGTCGGCGCGTTGATCGATCGGGAGAGCGCGAAGCGCAAGGAAACGGGACCGCGGAAGGTGCCGCTGAAATTCTTCGGACGCCACAGACTGACGCCGGTGTCGATCACGAATGGCGTGTCCATGAGAATCGACGCGGGCGTGTACCCGTTCTGGATGGCGGTCAGATAGACGATGGGCTTGAATATGGAGCCGGGTTGGCGCAGCGCCTGCGTGACCATGTTCCATTTGTAGTCCGCGAAGGAGCGGCCTCCCATCATGGCCAGGATGGCGCCGGTGCGCACGTCCTGCAACAGGCCGGCGCATTGCAGATACTCCATTTTCTCCGGAACTTCGTCCGCTGCCAGCAAGCTGTCGTGGCGTGCCCGCGTCATGGGATATTCGTAATCGGTTTCCAGGGTCAGCACGTGCGCTTCCGCGGCTTCCTCGAGCCACGACTGGTACCGGGGGACCAGGGTTGTCCAGACCCGTAGCCCCTCGGAGTAGAGCTTTTCCGCACCGTAATTCGCCTCGAGATGCTTGCGCACTTCCTCGACGAAATAGTCGGCGAATCCGGAGGTTTTTCGTTGCTGCTGCGGTTCATCGTGGCATACCACCACCTCGGTTGCGCCAATGGTCTCGGCCTGCGCGCGGGAGAGGTAACCGCATTGCACCATCGTCGTCAGCACGGTACGGCGCCGCTCGTAGGCGCGATCCAGGTGATAGACCGGGGAATAGCGTTCCGGTAGCTGGATCATGCCGGCGATCATCGTGATCTCGGCATCGTCGAGCTGCCATACGTCCGTACCGAAAAACGTATGGGCTGCGGCCTGGACTCCGTAGGTTCCGCGTCCCAGGTATATCTGATTGAGATACATGGCCAGGATCTCGTCCTTGGTGTAGATCTGCTCGATCTGCATGGCCAGTATCATTTCCTTGAGCTTCCGCGTGATGCGTTTTTCCGGCGTCAGGAAGAGATTCCGCGCCAGCTGCTGGGTCAGCGTACTGGCGCCCGGGCGGCTGGTGCCGACCAGGTTGATCCAGGTGACCTTGACCAGTCGCCGCAGGTCGATGCCGTAGTGATCGTAGAAGCGCCGGTCCTCGATGGCAATCACCGCCTCGCGCAGGCGTTGCGGCAGTCGAGTCAGCGGCACGATGGTCCGGTTTTCCGTGTAGAATTCCCGCAAGGTATCGCCGTTGGCGGCGAAGATGATCGTCTTGACCGACGGCTCGATGGACTGGAGGCTGTCCAGGGACGGCAGATCCCGGGCCAGGTGCTGTACACCAAGGGCGAGACCGGCAAGCAGCAGCAGCAACAGCCCAACGGCCGTGAGGAGGATACCACGTACCCAATGGCGCGGAATAACCGTGTTCAAGAGCCGTTTCATGTCACTCCCGAGCAGGTGGTCCGGTCGACGCAAACCCCTAGAAAACCAGCAAAAAAGAGACCTCGCGCTGGCAATAAAAAAAAACTTTCGGAAAAGTGCAAATTGAATTTGACAGTGGGCGGTTTGTTGTATAGATTCCGCCGCCGTTGCCGATGTCAGGGCAGTTGCGAACTTCCGTGTACGGCAACGACTGGATCGGTGCTCGGATCGGGATAAAGTCAAAAAACTAGTTGACATTAGCCCCGGTCGTGAGTATCTTTCCATGCCTCGCTTCACGCGAGACCAGCGGCGAAGACTGGCTGGTTCAGCTCTTTGACAACAGAATAGCGTGCGACGGCCCGAATACAGTTTCGAGTCCACGGAAGCTGTCGTGTCGGTCTCGGGATCACTCGATCCGGAGGACGGCTGGCGGCGGATGTGGAACTTTGCGAACAACGAAAAAAAAGCAGGAGTGAATGCTTCTGTTGTTATTTTTTGACAACGGAGAGTTTGATCCTGGCTCAGAACGAACACTGGCGGCGTGGATTAGGCATGCAAGTCGAACGGGAAAACTCCCTTCGGGGAGTGAGTATAGTGGCGAACGGGTGAGTAACGCGTGGGAAACCTGCCCTTCAATGGGGGATAACGTTCCCAACGGAACGCTAATACCGCATACGACCCCTTGATCGCATGGTCGAGGGATGAAAGGTGGCCTCTCTATAGAAGCTGCCGATGAAGGATGGTCCCGCGTCCCATTAGCTTGTTGGTGGGGTAAAAGCCTACCAAGGCGACGATGGGTAGCCGGCCTGAGAGGGTGTCCGGCCACACTGGGACTGAGATACGGCCCAGACTCCTACGGGAGGCAGCAGTCGAGAAGCTTCGGCAATGGGCGAAAGCCTGACCGAGCGACGCCGCGTGAGTGACGAAGGCCTTATTGGTTGTAAAGCTCTGTCAGATTGGGAAGAAAACTCCGAGATTAATACCTTCGGAGCTTGACGGTACCATCAGAGGAAGCACCGGCTAACTCCGTGCCAGCAGCCGCGGTAATACGGAGGGTGCAAGCGTTGTTCGGATTCACTGGGTATAAAGGGTGCGCAGGCGGCCTGATAAGTCAGGGGTGAAATCTGTCGGCTCAACCGACATACTGCCCCTGAAACTGCCAGGCTTGAGTCCGAGAGAGGAAGGTGGAATTCCTGGTGTAGCGGTGAAATGCGTAAATATCAGGAGGAACACCGGTG
>CAYLIV010000031.1:0-44487 GCA_964384055.1 uncultured Fibrobacteraceae bacterium | reverse complement strand
TTTGGGCGAGGGGTTGTCTGGAGGGTGGACTATGGGTTTGAAATTCCTATCCCTCCGACTTCGTGAGTAGACAGTAGATGGTCTTCTTTCCCAGCTTCCGAGCTGTCAGAATCTCGGCTTGCACGTTGTCAGATTTTTTCGCGTGCTTGGACCACAAGACCACAACAAGATCCATCGTGGCGAGAGCCTCATCAATGGCAGGTTGGATGCGGACTCCAGGTTCCAGTTCTCTCTGGTCGAACCATACTTCCGCCATGGGTTTGAGATCATTGTAAAGCCTCCAGGCCACGGTCTTGTTCTGCCATGAATGACTGAGAAATATCTTCACGTCGACCTCCCATAAAGATTGACGGATACGCAGCCGGTCGTCCCGGCGGAACCCTCACGCTCTCATACTCTCACAACCACATAGTTACATCCCATGCACTACACATCCATACACAAACATCCTCACCCCTCACGCCGACTCGCCATCCGGCCAAGCCCACTCGTCCGACACCAGCACCCCGTCCACCAGCCGCAACCACCGCCGCGCCAGCTTGCCGATCTCCGGATCATGGGTCACCACCACGAGCGTCAACCCCTGCGCGTTCATCTGCTCGATCAGCTCGACGATCTCGGCGCCGGCGGCGCTGTCCAGGTTGCCGGTCGGCTCGTCGGCCAGCAGGATGGCCGGCTCCATCACCACCGCGCGGGCGATGGCCACGCGCTGGCACTCGCCGCCGCTGAGCTGATCAGGGCGGTGGGTGGCGCGTTCGGCCAGACGGACCGAATCCAGCGCGTGTTCGACCCGGCGCGCGCGTTCGGCGGGCTCGACGCCGGCGAAGACCATGGGCAGCTCGACGTTCTCGGCGGCGGTCAGCCGCGGCACCAGATGGAAGAACTGGAACACGAAACCGATCTTGTGGCGGCGGACGCGGGAGAGTTCGGTCTCAGACAGGTGGGCAGTTTCCTGATCATCGAGCCGGTACGAGCCGGCACTGGGCCGGTCCAGGCAGCCGATGAGGTTCAGCAACGTGGACTTGCCGGAGCCGCTGGGCCCCATGATCGACACGTACTCGCCGGCGTCGATGTTCAGGTTGATACCGCGCAGCGCATGGACGGCGTGGCCGCCCATCTCGTAGGTCCGGGAGATGCCCTTGAGCGCGATCATCGTGCCAGCTCGTCGGTGATCTCGACCGTGGCGCCGGCCTGTACCTCCGGTCGGTCGAGGGAGACGACCACCCGGTCGCCGACCTCCAGCCCTGCCGTGATCTCGGTGTATTCCCAGTTGCGTAGACCGGGCGTGACCTCGGCGCTCGCGAGCTCGTCTTCACGCACGAGCAGCACGCGCCCACCTTCGAGCAACGCGTAGGTGGGGATACGGATCACGTCGTCATGCGCATCGAGGATCACCTCGATGTCGGCGGACAGGCCGGGCAAGAGGTTCGACGGGAGCTCGTCGGTGGCGATAACCGCCTCCACAGTCAGCGTCCGGTTCTGCTCCTGGGCCGTCTCCACGAACGACGACAGATAACACAACCGCCCGGCGAACGACTGCCCCCGGAATGCATCGATGGTGATGCGCACCGGCTGGTCCACCGTGACCCGCGCCACGTCGACCTCGTCGAGGGGGGCTTCCACGTACAGGGTCTCGGGATCGATCAGATCCACCACCGGCGGGATGAACACGCCGGGCGGCGAAGGGCTGATCCACTCGCCTACCTCGGTGGAGATGTCCAGCACGACGCCGGCAAACGGCGCCGTGATGCGGGTCTTGTCCAGCGTGGACCGGGCCACCGCCAGGGCCGCCTCGGCTTCGCGAACCCGTTCGCGTGCGGCCTGACAGGCAGCGGCCGTCGTCTCGGCGTTGGTGCGGGCTTCGTCGAGGCGCTGTTCCGAGACCAGATCCTGCGCCGACAGCGCCTCGGCCCGGTCGCGATCCCGCGCCGCCATGCCCGCCGCCAGACAGGCCTGGTCCGCGCCGGCCCGCGCCGCGTCGAGCGAACGGGAAGCCAGATTCACCTGGGCGCGGTGTTCGGTGTCGTCCAGGCGCAGCAGCACCTGTCCTTGCTCGACCACGGCGCCCTTCTCCACGGGTAGCTCCGCCACCAGGCCGGCGATACCCGGGCTCATCTCTGCCCGGTGCCGCGACTTGACCGTACCCGCGCGCGAGTTCACCACCGTGTCCTCGACCCGGCCGCGCTCCACGACGAACACCGTCACCGGCACCGGTTCCGGGCGCAGCACGGTCAGACGCAGGACGAAGATAATCACCACCAGGATGGCCAGAATCAGCAGCCGTCGTAACCAGCGATTCACGGGAGCACCGCCTTTTGGGGAGCGCTGCCTCTGCCTGCGGCGCCGTCATACCGGCTGCGCCGCCGTGCCGGATGCGCCGCGTTGCCGATGCGCCACATCGCACGAGCTAAACGCATCGTACCACCTGAGCAGGCCAGAACAAGGGTTATCGACGGTCGCTGGATTCGTGAACAACCGCGATACGAGGACCTTCCGAACCAGTTTCCCTGCGGTGAATTAACATAATACTACCCCCGGGGGGCCGACGCGTGACCTAGATTCCGTTTCGAGGCACCGTGCACCCACCGGCTGCTGGTTGTGAAACCCGACCTCGCCACACCGCGTACAGCTCGAGCCATTGTCGCCTTGCGAGTTTATCGGGACATCAGCATTGGCTCTGATGTCCGTTGGCTGCCACGCTTCTGACCTGGGAGTGTCCCATGCCTGCGAGTCCACTTCCCGTGCAACGGACCGGCGGTGAGGTCCGAGCCGTCTTGCTCGCTGCTCTATCGTTTGTGCTTCTCATTTCTCTTTTTCCTCTTGCCACACTCGCGAGAGTGCCCGTGATCGGGAATACTGCGCCCGCCTCCCCACCGCTCACCCTCATCGCCGAGGAAATCTGGCGTGTCGGCGGTGATACCGAAAGCTCCGGAGGCGTGGGCGATCTGCTCTTCGGCGCCGTCACCGAAACCGCCGTCGATCCCGACGGCAACGTCTACCTGCTCGATTCCCAGCTCTGCCACGCGGTGGTCATCGCGCCCGACGGGCGACACCTGCGCACCCTGAGCCAGGAAGGCGACGGGCCCGGCGAAGTGCGCCAGCCGCGCGACGTGGTCTACCTGCCCGACGGGACCGTCGGCCTGATGACGATGTTTCCCGCCAAGCTGGTTCGCGTTACCAGGGAGGGCGAGCCCCGCGAGTCCATCACCGCCACCACGGGCGAGGGCGAACACGCCGGCTTCACGGCGGGCGCCCTGTGCGCGAGTCGTGGAGGTAATCTGGTCCTGGGGGCGACCAAACTCACACCGACCGAGATCGGGCAGGACCGCGTGATGTACCTGTGCCGCCTGTCCGACACGGGTGAAGAAGTGGCGCGCTACTGCGAGACGACCATGAGTCTGGACATGAGCAAGATCCACTTCGTGGAACGGAAGATCTCGCCGAGCTTCCACACGGCGCTGGCCCTGGGTCCCGACGGTCGCGTGTACGTCGCCCGGTCGTGGGACGAGTACGCCGTCGCGGTCTATCATCCCGACGGCGAGCTCGAACGCGTCATCGCACGCGACTTCACGAACCGCAAGCGAAGCGACGAGGAGCTCCGGCGCGTGAACGCCCTGTTCGACGCCTCGGCCCGCAACAATCAATCAAACGAAACCCGCGAGATCGAGCCCAATCCCCAGGCCATCGCGAGCCTGCACGTGGACGACGACGGCCGGCTCTGGGTGCAGCACAGCCGCAGCGGTGAAAACCTGCCCGATGGCATCAGCTGGTCCTTCGATATCTTCGGAGCGGACGGGCGGTATCTGCGGCAGGTGTACGTCGCCTGTGAAGGCAACCCCGAGTACGACGGCCTGCAGCTGTTGCCGGACGGTCGCGCGCTGCTGATCAAGGGCATGGTGCTGGCCGGCACCGCGCAGAGCGATCTGGGCAGCATCCCTCTGGGTGAGGACGAGGAGATCGGCGCCATGGAGTTCGTCTGCTACCGGCTCAGCGAGTAAGAACCGGCGATCGCCGGATCTGCTGCCCAAAAAGTTGCCCCGGCGCAACAGACGCGCCGGGGCGATACACAGAACTCGACCGGTGTTTTACTTCACCAGAACCATCCGAATCGTATCCGAATAGCCGCCACCGGCCAGTTTGCAGTAGTAGACGCCCGCGGCGGCGGCGTGTCCGGTTTCATGGCTACCGTCATATGGAGCGTGAACGTCAGCGTGGCGTAAGGTATACCATTTTTGTGGTTTTTCTACAATTCATCGAGGGCGCATGAATGTTGCCAGCACCCGGTCAAGCAGCTGTCGTTCAATCCTCCGGGGCGACTCGCTCGACACAGAGCATCGTGATATCGTCGGTAAACGATGCTCCCTCGACGTGCTCACCGACTTCCTGACAGAGTTGCTCGACGATCTTTTCGCAGGACCCGTTCGACATGCCGACGATCTCGAAGATTCGTTCGTCGCCAAAAAACTCGCCGTCTGGATTGATCGCCTCGGCTATCCCGTCCGAGGCCAGGAAAATCCGATCGCCCCGCGAGAGCTGGACGGCGCTCTGCTTCTCCTTTTTCGTATCCACACTCAGGCGCATACCCAGCGGCAGACAGTGTGACTCGAGCGTTTGTATCTTGCCGTCGATCCGGGCCAGGGCGGGACTGTGACCGGCGTTGCAGTAGCTAAAGCTACCGTCGGCACCGAGAATACCGTACACCAGGGTGATGAAACACCCGTCAGCGATGTCATCTTCGATCTGCGATTCGAGCCGTTCGACCAGCTCGTACGGCTGAAACTCCATGGTGGCCAGGGTGCGCAGTGCGGAACGGCAAGCGGACATGAGCAGACTGGGTCCGAGGCCGTGTCCGGCGACGTCGGCGATGACCAGGGCCAGACGATCATCGCCCAGCGGGATCACGTCGTAATAGTCGCCGGCAGTGGCATCGCACGGCAACCAGGCGGCCGCGATCTTGTTCCTGTCCGTGGCCGGCAGTTCTCGCGGAAAGAAACCGGTCTGCACGATCCGGGCGGCATTCAGATCGGTCGAGATCGTGTTCAGCGTTGCGCCGAGATCCTGAAACTCGTCACCCGTCTGCAGCATGGTCTTGTGGCTGAAATCCTGGCGGGACAGGGCTTCCATGCCGTCGTGGATCGCCTTCACCGGACGGATGACCAGTCGGTTCAGCACGAACCAGCCGAGGACCGACGAAAGGCAGACGGCCAGGATGCCGACCACGATCATCCATTTCGTCAACCGGTCGTAGCGCCGGAAGTACTCGTCGGACGAGATATCCACCTCGAGCAGGCCGTCGACACGCCCACTGCTGCACCGGATCGGTACATATGCCGAGATCCATTCGCCGTATTGATCGGTATAGAGATCACGCACGACCGGTTCACCACCGGCCAGCACCGACGCCATACCCGGTTGTAGCGGAAATCCCTCGCCGATGCGCGGCCGATACGAGGTCTCGAAATCATGGGTGAAAACCACGAAGCGGACGCTGTCGCCGTCCGCGCGGAAGGTGTAGATATGCTCGGGATTGAGATCCGGGTTGGCCTCGCCGATGGCGATCAACCGGTCATGCAGTGTCGCGAATGCTTCGGTGTGCCAGTCGCTCTCATCCTGGATGCGCGTGTGCAGGTCGCCGTCGATCTGCAGCGCAGACGTCGCCGCGATGGCCTGGAGTTGCCGCTGCATGTCCTGGATGATCTGGTTGCGGAACTCGGCTCGCATGGGAATGAACAGCGCCAGCACGCCGACGATGACGACCATCTCGCCGATGAGCAGCAACTTGAAGCGGAGGGTGGTGATGTGTCTGCGTAGCGCGCGGATCAACCAGTACATGGTTCTGGTGGTTCTTTCGGTTGCCGGATGACGTGGGACGGGTCCGGATCACCGGTCCGCAGGATATGGGTATCATAAAGGTATTGGGTTTTCGGTACATGCGCTAAATGATCGATTGCCATCGAACACCAGCCTGATCGTTCCCCCTCATTTCAGAACAGTCATCTTCAGGTTGAGGACGCGCTCGCCCGCCGTCAGACGGCAGAAGTACTGTCCCGACGCCACCGGCTGTCCTGCGTCGTCAACGCCGCTCCAGACCACGGCGTGTCGGCCCGCCGCGAGTTCCTCGTCCAGCAGTGTACGAATCTTGTGCCCGAGCAGATCGAATACCTCGACGCGCACCGGGCCGGCCGCAGGCATGTCGAAGCGGATCTCGGTCTGCGGGTTGAAGGGATTGGGGCGGTTCTGGCGCAGCACCAACGTTGTCGCCAGCGGTACCGCGGACGGGTCGCCGACCGTCAAGCTCAACGGCACGACAACCGGATCGTCGGCGTTGCTGTACACGACGATGTCGGCAGCGTAGACGCCCTCGGCCATTCCCGAGGCGTCGATCGTAAGCTCGATGGCTGCCGGCTCCCCGGGCAGCGCGTATCCGGACCAGTTGTCCAGGTCGAGCCACAGCAACGAGTTGCGAATGGTGAATTCCTCGTTGCTGGTGTCCGTGACCGACGGATCGCCCACATCGGAGACGCGAGCGCGGCAGTGCGCGCTGATGGGTCCGGTCACTTCCCAGAGGAAGCTGCCCAGGCTCGCCTCGATGGATTCGGCCAGGGTCTCCCATGGTCCGCCGTCTTGCCGTTGCAGCTCTATCTTCACCTGCTGCGGTCCGCCGGACGCCGCGAACTCGATGGCGTGCTCTTCGCCCAGTCCCCAACGCTCGCCGCCATCGGGCGCGAGCACGCTCACACGGGGGCCGAGTACGGTGAACACGATCTCGTCACTGACCGAGTGCGGCGGGCCGCCCCAGTTGTCGCCGGTGAGCAGGTACGGCACGCTGACGTCGCTAATATCCTGGGCGAAGGTCAGGTTCAGGGTCGCCAGGCCGACCATGCCGTGGCTCAAGATGCCGCCGTCCCAGGTCGCCTGTGCGCCGTCGCCGTAACTGCCCGTGTACGAGAAGGCCGTCGATCCGGTCATGCCGGTGGCGGAATTGATGGTCACGCCCGTCGGGAAATCCATGTCCACCTGGATGATCCACTCGTCGTCCGAGCTGATACAGTGCGCGCCGATCTGCACGTCGATCGTATCGCCGGGCCAGAACTCGACCGGGTCGGCTGTCAGGTAGGATCCGGTGAGGTTCTTGGCGCCGTCCCCGACTGGTTGTCCGCCGGGCATTCGGCCGTCGGGCATCCGCCCGTCGGGTGTCGGCTCACCGGGTATCTGTCCACCGGGCACCGGCGCATCGAGGGCCGGATCGGTGAGGTCGAGGCTATAGACCAGGACGGAACCGGGATCGCCGTTGTTGTGCAACTGCAGGGTGCGGGTATCCTGGCCGTCGACGGGCACGACGACGTCGAAGGATGTCGGATCGGGCTCGCAGGTCGGCTGCAGGATGTCGAGCGGGCGGAACAGGATGGCCCGTCCGGCGGCCAGGCCCGCCGCCGCCGCCCCGTATTGGTTCCAGTAGGTGTACAGCACACCATCGGAGCGGTCGAAGTTCTGGATGCCCACGGTGGCGAAGCCGTTCGTGGCGTCGTTGTTGTGGACCGTATCGTACTGGCAGAGGATCTCGCCGTCACCGGTCTCGGTGGGATAGGCGAAGGGATCGTGCAGGATCACCTGGCAGTTCTGCATCGCGCCGTAGATGTTCGTCATGCGGCTCCACTGCACGATGAAGCGCTGATTGGCCGTATCGTGCCAGTAGTAGACCTGGTTGGTGCCCGACTGGTGCAGATCGTCCCAGAAGACGGCGATCAGGTTGCGCGGCGTGCCGGCGCTGGGAATGCTGAAGTTTCGATAGTGGCGCAGCGAGGTCGATCCCATGGCCAGCCAGCCGTTGGAACAGATGGAGACCTCGTCGTAGGGCTGGCCGTAGTAGCGGAAGGTGAACGGCAGCGGCAGCACCACGGTGTCGTCCTGCTCGTAGCCGAAGTCGCTCAGGCCCGCGGCCGTGCCGTCGCCGCCGTGATTGGGATCGATCTCGACCCAGGCGTAGATGGGTGCGTAGAGATAACCGGTGTCGGTGTCGTCGAAGGCGTAGTAGCCATATGCATCGGGGCCGAGCGGATCGGTGGTCGACGCGGTACCTACCGGCAGGGTGAATTCGACGCTGGATTGCGCACCGTCGTACTGCAGGCTCAACAGGAAGGTCGCCAGGTGGCCCGCAAAGCAGTCGGTGTCGATGTCCAGGCTGAACGGATCGCTGCCGTTGTCGCCGCTCACTCCGGGGTCGACGGTGCCGAAGGTGCCGTCGTCGTCGGTGATCGTGATCCAGGGACTGCTGGTGGTCAGCGTCGCCCTGATCCCGGTCGCGGTCAACGATCCCGTGTTGCGGATGGTCAGGGTCAGGTCGCCGGACTCGCCGGGATCGAGGCTCTCGCCGTCGCCCGACCAGGTCTGGCCTTCGTGAACGAAAGCCGCCGACTGCACGGCGAGTTCGATCAGGCTGGTCCAGTTCGCCGCGCCGTCGGACGCTGTCACTTCAATGGGCAATGTGTGACCGTCAGGGGTATCGGCAGCCACGGACACGACGAGCTCGTCGGCGTTCCAGACGGACTGGCCGGACGGTATGTCGCCGAACACAGCGCTGCCGTCCACGATCGTCACGCGATAGTCGGCGGATGTCAGGGTGCCGGTGATCCCGAACACGTCGCTGGAGCCCAGACCGGCCAGAGCCACGGCCAGTTCCAGGGTTTCACCGGGATTGACGACGCCGTCGCCGTTGCCGGAACTGGACCCGGCCATGTCGTCGTCGACGGCGTACTCGTCGAGCGCGACGAATTGCGACACGCTGCCAATATCCAGGTGCCGGCGATGCGGCAGCAGGTCGTGTCCGGTCACCGTCACGAGCACGGTGCCCTCGCTCAGTCCCGACACCGGCAGAACGACCCGGCCGGATTCGTCGGTGTAGCCGGTGACCTGGAACTCACCTTCCTTGAACAGGCAGACCCGCGCCTCGACGACGGGCAACCCGCCGTAGCTCACTTCCACGGGAACCGCGCTCACGCCGACCGGCAGCAGGGTCGGGTACGTGGCGTCGATGGCGAGCGGATAGTTCATCCACATGTCGGTGGCCGGATCGCCCATCAGGTTGTTCCACACGGACCAGGACTCGACGGTTACGGGTTGCGAGAGCTGGTAGTTGTTGTACATGGCGAGCTTGCCGCGGGCGAGGGCCGCTCCGAGATGGTGATCGTCGCCGTTGATCATGCCCTCCCAGATGCCCTGGTACATGCAGTTGTTGTAGCGTGTGTGCGTGCCGCCGGTCGCCGTGCCGATGGCGCCGATGGCGCCGCCGTTGATGTTGCGCAGGAAGGCCTCGGACCGAGCGTTGACGTCCGAGTAGAACGAACCGGTGTCGCAGGTCAGGAGCACGGCGAAGGGTAGCTTACCACCATTGGACAGGGCGCCGATGTGACCGGTGGAAAAATTACTCATGCCGCCGAAACCGCGGTACCCGAACACGGTCAATCCCTGGTTGATCGAGTTGGTCATGAGTATGGGAAAATTGCCGCTGAAGATGGTGTCCACCTGCGTGTAGCCGCGGTACTCGAGCTGCGCCTTCAGCCACTGGTTGACATAGACGGTGGTGATGCCCGAGTAGCTCGGATCGCCGGTAGCGCACGCCCGCGTGAACCAGCCGCTGTCGGCCAGGGGCGGATTGGTTTCGTAGTCGAGAATCTTGCTGACGATGCTCTGCAGCTCCGTCGAGCTGCGGCAGGTCAACCGGCCGATGTGCACGTCGGCCAGGGTATCGTCGCCCTCGAGATTGGTGTAGTAGTGGTCGCCCTCACCGTGGTAGCCCGAGACATTCTCGCGGAACGTGGGGATGGTGACATTCCCGCTGGCGTCGCCGGCCAGGACCACGTATTCCAGCGGGACCGGTTCGGTCTCGTAGTAGTTCAGGATGTAGGCCTTGATGGACGTGGTATTCGAGCCCGTCTGACCGGTGTGGGCGAGGGTCACGTGGTAACCCTGCCGCTGCCGCCACTCGACCAGCGGCTGCAACGCGTCGATCACGTCGGCGTTGTTCGGACAGATGATCAGGTAGGATCCCGGCCCCACGGTCACATCGTCGGAACGCTCGTAGCCGACCACGGCGGATCGCAGGAACCGATCGAAGGACTCGGGCAGGTAGTCGTGTTGCCGGGCCGGTGCTGGTGCGGCGTTTGATCGTTCGAACCGCAGCTCGACTTCCAGCCGGCCGGCGATGCGTAGCTCGTCGGTGGCGGGATCGTAGCGCACGGGCTGGAAAACGACCGGCGCCACGTGCTGTCCGTGCAGGATCCCAGGCGCGCCGGCCGTGACCGAGTAAGGTTCCGTCGCAGCCCCGGCGGCGTAGGCCGCGCGATCGATCACAAAGGCGGCGGCGTTGTCCGGGGCGTCAGTCGAAGTGTCCCCCGGGGGGTAGTTCAGCATGCCGTCCGGCTGGACGGGCAGCACCCGGTAACCGCTGAAAACCTGCTCCTGCACGTCGACGATGCGCGCGGTGACGGTGTACCCATTCGGTACCGCCACGAGGCGGCCGAATACTGGCAGCCCCGGCCGACCTTCGTCACCGACGACGGTGCCGCCGGGTATGGTCAACGCGTGAAAGGTCTCGCCTGCGATGGTCGACGCCTCGATCGCGACCGACGGCAGCAGCACCTCGATGGTACGCGATCCGTCGTGGTGTTCCGTACTGCGGAGGATCGGCGTGTCGCCCGGCGCGGCGGCGTAAACAGGTAGCTGCTGGACGGCGGCATCGGCGACAGTGACAATGCTGCCCGCCGCAACCAGCAGGCAGAGGATCGAGAGAGCGACCGGAATACGCATGGAATCCCCCCGGAGATACGAATTGTCCTGCCAGATTGCTTTGTGGGACGAATCGTTGGCGGTGAGTCGGGGTCGCATGTCCGCGGCCCCGGCAAACCCGGTATGATTATACCATATTCGGTCGGGAACACCTACGAACGCTGCCGCTACCGTGTCTCGCCCACATGATGCCGCTTCAACACCTCGAGCAGGTTGCCGCCGACTGCCGCGTCCACGGCCGACAGCGACTTGACGCCGAACAGCACGGCCACCGCGATTGGATCTGCCCGGTACGAGGTGTGTCCCTCGTAGAAACCGTACTTCTGGATGTAGAACGGCACCATCTCACCGGTGTGGATGGTGAACAGGCGCTTTTTCAGGTCGGCCAGCTGCTCCGGCGGGAGGTGGCCGTACCGATCCTGCAGGTAGCGCTTCTCGTCAACCAGTGGCTCGCGCGACATCACGATCTGCCAGTAGCCCAGCACCTCGTCGTCGAAGATGGACTCTTGCCAGCCCTTCGAAGCCTCGGCCTCGATAAAGATCTCGATCTCGTCAAGTCGCATGGAGGCGATGCTGTAGCGGGGCACCTCGCCACGCCTGAACAGCGCCAGATCGCGCAGTAGCAGATTGACGACCGTGAACAGGGGCCGTGCGAGTTGCGGATGAGTCAGCCCCAGCCGACGCACCAGACGGTTGTCGCCGCGAATCACCGAGAGCAGGTCCTCGTCCGACGCCACGAAGCCAGCCCCCGAATAACCGCCCGGTCGGGCGTTCCGGGTGATCGCGTCGACGGGCAGTCCGGTGATGGTCTTCGTGGCGTCCAGCTCGGCCTCGTCGTGCAGGCCGGTGGCGGACAGGATGGGGAAATCCTCCGCATCGACAGCGAGCTGGCGCCCCTTGCCCCACTCGCCGTTGGCGTAGTCGTTCGGCGAGCCGTTCTCGACCGTCACGTCCACGACGGCGAAGCGTTGCCCGCGCGTGCGCACGCAAACGTACTCCCGTCCGTCCTTCGTCACGTAGGGCGAGTCCAGCTCGGGCGGTCTGGTGGTGGTCTCGGGATAGAGGCGATATTCCTGACCGTCAACGTACACCCGGTCAGCGATACGTACGCTGTCGAGCAGGTTGTACATGCGCCGCTCGAGCTTCGTCCAGTCGGCTCGTGGACACCAGACCTGCACGATGTACAGGTTGTTCTCCCTGGGATGGGTCCGGCGCTTTCCGGACGCCGCCACCGCGAGCAACTGGTGGGCCTTCACGCCTGCGACGGTGCCGGGGCAGTCCAGCAGCCAGAACGAGCGATCTCCGATGGTCCGGCTCTTCGTATCCGACCCGAGTTCGAGGTCCATCATGTGTGACATCTTGCTCAGGTACCGCCGCGCGTCCTGCTCGGTCGAGGTATACCAGAGCAGCACGTGGATGCCGGACTCCGGATCGACCAGCTCGTGCGTACCCTCGTCGCCGGGTCGCGGCGTCGTCTGCCAGCCCGGAGCCGCTGAGAACTGCAGGTCCAGATCGGGATGCTCGTAGATACGGTGCTGCCCCGGAGGGCGGTCGGCGGCGGTCGCGGTGGTGACCAGCATCAGTACGATGGCGGCGATGGGCAACGTATTCCTGGTGCGCACTGTTCTCCTCCTTCGTCGTTGAATCCCGACAGGAGCACTGAGAGTACCATCGTTATTGCAGATCATGTGCCGCAATGGGTATAAAACCGTCCACGCGATAACTTTAATATTACCAAAATGATACATGACTCGTCAGCGAACAGGTGCTGGCCCGCTTCGTTTCGCGTGTCCAATGGGACACATAATGGGGCAGGCATCATGTCGAACAGGACACAGGAGATCGTACGGCAGCCATACCGCGACAGGAATGACTAACGCGCTCAGCCCCACCTGCGTTGCTACTCCAGCCGCGCCTCCACGCAATCGCAGCGACTTCGGGTTATTCATCTTGACGTTCGCGCCTGAGTGTGGAAAGACGTCATAGACTCAGGAAGGACGAAGGAGCCGATGCGGAACGCCAATGCAGCCACCTGCATTCTTGTTGCAATGCTGGCGACATTCTCCTGCACCACCCAGCAGGACGAGACGACTGCCGACAACCACCCCACCCCGATCTACCGCGGCCACGCCGTCCACGGCCACGAAGTGCGATCCTTCCGCCCCTGCGGATCAAACGACGAACTGTGGGTGCTCGACTCGAACGACCTCCTCTGGCCCGTCTACCAGGATCTCGAGCTTCCGGCGGCACCCTATCCCGAGGTATTCGTCGTGATCAAAGGGCGCCGCGTTCCCGCACCCGACGACGGATTCGGCGCGGACTATTCCGGGGCGATCGAGATCGAGGACGTGCTGTATGCCGGGGTGGAAGGTCCGGGCTGCGACACCAACTGGCGGGCGTTCCAGTTTCGGGCCCACGGGAACGAGCCGTTCTGGATGATCGCGGTGATGGATGGTCGCATGCGGATGTCCCAGCCGGGCAGCGAGGATCGATTGTGGCACGACGTCATCGTGAGTCGCGCGGACGACCGTATCCGGTTCACCTGCAGCGACACGACTTCGTCCCCGGCGGAACTCACCATCGCTCGAGCGCCATGCCATGATTCCATGTCCGGCGCCTACTTCGCGTATTCGGCCGTGTTTCTCGTGGGAAACGAAGAGTACCGGGGATGTGCGCTGCAGGCGCAGCCCTAGACGGGCCGGGTACGCTATACATCGAGGTTACAGTCGGTAAAGCGAGACGAATTCTCTATCAACGAATCAGCATCATCCGCATGGTTTCTATCCGCCCCCCGACTTCCAGGCGACAGAAATAGGTTCCCGATGTCATCGCCATGCCCCGCGAGTCTCGACCGGCCCACGTCGCGGTGTGTCTGCCCGGGGATTGTGTCACGTCATCGACGAGGACCTGTACCAGGCGACCGGCGAGGTCATAGACGCGCACGGAGATCGTCGACTGCCGAGGCAGGTCGTAGCTCACCGTTGTCAGTGGGTTGAAGGGATTGGGATAACACGGGTGCAATACGACATCAGTGGGTGGGCGGTCCGGCACAGTCACCGTAGTCGGCGGTTGGAATTCGAAGTAGTTGACGTTGAAACCCTCGTCCGTTGGCACGAAGCGCATCACGTAGGTGCCCGCATCCAGTGTCGCCGTCGCCGATACGGTCGTCCACGTCTGCCACCCGCCCGTGACCGGCACGACGACGTCGCCGGTCTTGTTCTCGCCGTTGAACTCGAGATGAAACACGCCGCCAACATATTGCGACGCCACGCGGATATCAACCGGGTATTCGCCGGTCACCGGAACCACGACCGCGTATTCGAGCCATTCGCTCTCGATCACCCAGCCCAGGTTGTACCCACCGCCGACGTCCGAGCAGGTCTGGACATCGACGTCTTCCTCGAGGCGGTACTGATTGCCGTTGTTGCCGGGATCCGTGTCGTGGTAGGCGACGCCCTCGCCCCCGACGTCGAAATCCTCGCCCTCGATCCGCGTCGGCAAGACGAACGGGCTGCCCAGAAACGGTGCCTGGCCGCAACCGTCGCCGACGGTGATGTCGGCGGTGTCGGTGCTGAACGCACCATTGTCGTCGATGGCCCTGGCGACGATCGAGTAACATCCGTCAGCAACGGCGGGCCAGACGATGGTGTAGGGGGGAGTCGTGTCCTCGCCGAGATAGTACGTGTCGTCGAAGAATTCCACGGTCGCGACGACACCATCGGTATCGGCAGCCGTTGCGGTGATCGTGATGTCGCCCGCGGGCGGATTGTCGCCCTCGGCGGGCGAGGTGATGGTGACGGTCGGGGCGACGTTGCCCGTGTCCTGATAGACCCGGACGTAGTCGATGATGTACTCCTGCGGCAGATCCGCCGTGATGCAGCCCGGGTAGGTGCAACCGGTGTAGTCCCCGCCGACCGCCGCGTTCAGGATGATGAAGAAATCCTGGTCGAAGGGTGCGAGCGGATTGTCGGGATCGCCTTCGGAGTACCACTGCCAGTAGTATTTCGTGGAGTACAGAACATCGTCGACGTACCAGCGAATCTCCTCGGGCTCCCATTCGATCGCGTACACGTGGAAATCGTCGGCGAAGTTGACGCCGCCCGGAGCATAAGCGCCGCCGGAATACGCATTGTTCGGCCATTCCCCGCCGAAATGGATGGTGCCGTCGATCCAGGTCGTCTCGTTGGCGGACTCCATGATGTCTATTTCACCGCTCGCGGCCCAGCCGCCGTACACATCGTCTTGCGGCATCATCCAGAACGCCGGCCACATCCCGCCACCGGTGGGAATCTTGGCCCGCATCTCGATCCGGCCGTAGCGGAAGTACTGCTTGTCCCGGGTGAGGACCTTGCCCGATGTGAAATACCGGCCGCCATAGAACTCTTCACGCGCCGTGAGGGTCAGATAGCCGTCGGCTACGGCGACGTTTTCGGGCCGGTAGTATTCGAGTTCGTTGTTGCCCCATCCGCACAGATCGGGGCAGCCGTCACCGATGTCGATGGTCCAGTTGTCGATGTCCAGGCTGGTGCCGTCGAACTCATCCGACCACACGAGGGAGAGATCGGCATATCCTGCTGTGCAGAAGACGAACAGAAACGAAACCGCAAACGCGATTCCTCCCGCCAGATTGCTGGAATTCCGCAACATCATCGTACCGCGCTCCCATGCTCGCTGCTCGGATGCAGGCCGGGTCATTCGTTTCCCCTGTGTTCTCGGATAAGAGTATACACTTTGTTCGGTATCCGCGCAAAGTGAAAAATGTGGTGAGGAACAGAAATCCGGCGCGGATGTACCGGCTTCATTCCTGTTACTTACCGGTATCCGGCGTGAGAGCCGCCTTTGGCGACCGGTCGGCACGATAGAGACCCCAGTGCTTCTCCACCTCGGCCGGATGCATGCCGCCTTTCCAGTTCTCGTCAAAGGCTTCGAAGAAGAACACTGCCCGCCGCTGTTCCGCGGCCCAGCTCCGCACAGCTTCGTAAAACTGCTTCTGCTCGTCTTCTCCCGGTACGCCCTTGATCAGCTCGGCCTGTTCGCCCTGATCGTGTACGGACGTGGCCCAACCGGTCTCGCCGAGGACGACGGTGCATTCGGAGTGCAGCGCCTGGACCGCCGATACCCGGTCTTTTATCCAGCTCAGGGCGGATGCCAGCCGTATACCGTTCCACATGGGGTGCGCGTGCATCGTGATGAAGTCGACTTCGCCGGCCAGCTTCCGGCTGACCGGTTCGAGCCAGTAGGCGAAATCATCGGCCACGGTCACAGGGACGCTGACACTCGCTCGCACGCGGCGCACGTGTTCGATCAGACCATCAAGCGAGCTGCGATGGGCCGACCAGAATACCTGGGTTTCATTACCCACACACACGGCGATGACGATATCGGGGTAGGTGTTCGCCAGGTGAATCGCAGCATCGACTTCTTGGCGGTTGGCGTCGGTGGCATCGGGCGCGATCCAGGCCCCGAGCATCACCTTCATGTCCAAGCGGTAGTGGCGAATCACGTTAAGGAGCACCTCGGTGAACTCCACCGAACCATAGACGCGCAGCAGGTTCCAGTGCGTTTCCATCAGTCGCAGATCCTCACGCATCTCGGCGGCGGACGGCGAAAGGGCGCCCGGGCGTTGACCGTCCCGATGCGGACCGTAGCAGATGGCGTTGTCGATCAGGCGCTCGCCGCTGTAGGGCTGGAAAGGACGTACGACGAAAGGATCTTCGCGGAGAACGGTTTCGGTTTCAGATTCGCCGGTGCAACCGGCAAGCGCGGTGACCAGCACCACGGCGACCAGGGTTCGTACGACGGGAAGCAGGTACATGCGTCTCGACTCCCGGAAAACGGTGATGGCGCGCGGACCGCCGGCGCTACCGCGCGTCGGTCGCCGCCGGCGCCGCGCCCGGTCGTCCACGCCGGCGCTCCAGTTCCTGGCGTACCTCGCGAGCCTTCTCCTCGGTGATCGGGAATCGCACCACGGCCCAGATGGCGATGGCCGAAGCCACCATGGGTATGCCTGCGTCGCACAGTCGCAACAAGAATACAGTATGCTCGGTTTGCGCGCCGCCCAGATCCACGTCGAATCCCGTGGCGTTCAGCAGATAGCCGCCCCCGGCCAGCGCGGCGGCCATGCCGAGTTTCACCATCCACCAGAAGATGGATCCGAACATGCCTTCGCGTCGTTCATGGGTCTTCAACTCGTCGGTGTCGACCACGTCGGCGATCATCGAGGGGACCAGGGTGAAGAGCCCGCCCAGACCGAAGGCCAGCAATGGCGCTGGCACGACCACCAGCAGCGGGTGGCTCGGGTTGTAGCAGACCCATTTGAGTCCGTAGCCAACGATGGACAGCCCGATGGCGACGAAGAACGCGTGGCGTTTACCGATCCGTGTGGCGAGCCAGGTAACGAACGCGACCACGGCGAATGTGCAGACCGCGCCTACCGAACCCGCCATCCCGGCGTACTTCGCTCCCGCCGTCTGGTCACCGCCGCAGACGTAATAGATTATCACGTAGTACTGGAACGAGGCGATGAGCATGAAGCCGTTGAAGACCAGGAAGGTGGCCAGGCAGAGCTTGAGGAACGGCCCCGACGAGAGCGTGGCGCCGAATCCCGTGAAGAAATCCGCGAGATTGCGCCTCAGTCCGCCGCCGGTGGCGCCTTGAAGCCGTTCATCGTCGTCCGTCGATTCGTCATCCGGCGGCTCTTTATCCAGCATCCTGGCGCGCGTCGGCTCGGCGGCGGCGACACCGACCATACGCTCGCGAAGGAATATAGCCGGCAGGATGCCAAGGCCGATAGCCACCACAGCGACGATGATGGCCAGGCCGGCCGCGCCGGTGACCTGGTCGGAGAAGAACTTCCCGGAGTTCATGATCCACAGGAACCACGGCGACACCACATAGGCAAGCTGGCCGATGAAGTTCTGGGTTCCCATCAGGCGCGTGCGTTCGTGGTAGTCCGGGGTCAGTTCGTACCCGAGGGCGACCCAGGGGGTAGCGAAAACCGTGTAGCCCATGTAGAAGAGAATCGATCCTACCAGGAAGAATACGAAATAGAACGTCTCGCTCTGGCCGCGTGGCAACTGCCACAGCAACGCGAACAGAACGCCCGCGGCGACGGCGCCGCCGAATATGAACGGCCGCCGGCGACCCCAGCGGGTGCGCGTATTGTCGGATATGAAACCCATGAGCGGATCGGTGAAGGCGTCGGTCAGCCTCGGCAGCGCGCCGAGCAGCCCGACCAGCGCCGGATTCATGCCCAGGCCGAGATTGAGGACGATCATCATCCCGCCACTGGCGGCTGCCAGCAGGTTGTTGACGAATGCTCCCGTGCCGTAGGCCAACTTGTGCGCGAATCTGATGCGGTCTTCGGCGGCGGTCTTCGTGCGCGCAGCGGCAGTCATGTACGCATCTCGTTTCGGCGTTCCCACAACGGGGGTCGGGATTCAATGAAAAGTATCTTTGTACGGGTATCGAACAAAGTACACGGTACCGGGTGTCATGGTCAAGGGGAAATCGCGGCTCCGATACTCAATAGAATATCGGCTGTCCGGCGCGTGATGTGCAGAATTGTACGACCTGTGAGTCAGAAATGAGAGGTTACTGTGGCACCGGATTACTCACGAGAACGTCAAATACACATAAATATCAACAACTTAAACTCAATTGGTTTTTTTCATTTTTTGCGATTTTGGACTTGATTCGGTTACCGAACATAGTTTATAATCATGGTGTCGAGAATCCACCATGCATAGCAGCACCGACGGAACTATGCCGATTGTGTGGGTGAGGTTCAGAGGTACCTGGAACAAGAGGACAGTCTTCAACGAGAGGTAATTGTAATGAGAAATCGTGCTACTGCTTGCTTTGCGGTTGCAGCGCTGGTGTGCCTGATCCCCGCGGCGAGTCTCGCCCTGTTGCCGTACAGCCAGGATTTCGAAGGTCTTGATCAAGCCGATCCCGGCGCGCTGGCCAATGACGGCTGGCTGGTCTTCGGCAACGTATTCGGCCCTGACTGGGCGTACTGGTATGGATACGGTCCTTTCCCGGCTCCCAATGATGGTGGTGCAGCGTTCTGTGCGATCGTCATCGGCCAGGGGGGCGCAGAGCAGGGCGAACAGCAGCTGAGTGTCTACAACGACTACAACAATGGCGATCATGCCAACGGCGCCCACATCGAGGCCAATGTCTTCCAGGAGCAAATCATCGAGGCGGGCGACGTCAGCGAACTGTGGGTCTTCGATTTCCAGGCCAAGCTGGGCAACATTGAAGGTCAGTCCACCGCCCTGGCGTTCATCAAGACGCTGGATCCCAACAACGGCTGGGCCATGACCAACTTCGTGACCGTCGACATGACGGCCACACCCGTGGACTGGACTCCCTACTCGCTGTCGCTCATGATCGACGCGAGTCTGGACGGCCAGGTCCTGCAGTTCGGCTTCTTGAACGTGGCGACGAACTACGAAGGTTCAGGGATCTTCTACGACAACATCAACTTCTATGTCGATGGTCCCACCGCGACCGAGGATACGACCTGGAGCAACGTGAAATCGCTCTTCCGTTGATCCGGACACCATCTCGGGACTGTCAGGGGTTCGGCCAGGCCGAGCCCCTGATTTTTTTTGGCCAGGTGTCGGTGAAGCGATGTTGCTGCATTGTTGCTCTGAGGATGGGATCAGCGGGACCTCACCCAAGCCGAAGCCGGCGCCCCGGCAGCCGAGTTGGTTTACATGCCCGGGTTGGGGAGATTGCGATTAGGTCCTGCCGACTACGGTTTCCGGTATGCCCACGTGAATCCGGCTGATCTTGCCGCTGCGAGTGAAGAGCTCGGCGCTCAGCGCAGTATCGAGCCGGTCGCCGCGATGTTCGGCCGTCGTCCCGTCGGAGAACGTCAGGTGGATGGAGGTCTCGCCGTCGACCAGCCCGTAGACGACCGGTACCTGGTAAACGGTGAACGCCAGGCTTCCGGCCGCCAGGGTGATCGTTTGAACCTCCCCGGCTACGTCATAGTAGCGGAAATCTGCGGGCTGGGCTAAGAAGTCCAGGGAACGCAGCAGTACCGGCTGGAAAGCCACGGCGCCGGCCTCGACGAGGATACCGAGTTCGCCTCGCCGGGTGAGGATCTCCTCCTTCACCTGGCCGGTCATGCCTGGTTGTTTCGCGCCGCCGCCGGCGGGAGTGTGCGAATAGGGATCCGTCGGAAACGCACCGTACTCGACAACCGATTTCTCGTAGCCGAGACCCGAGCGGATATCGTAGTACATGCGCATCAGGGCTTCCTGCACGGCAACCGGCTTCGCATCACGCCGGGCTCGCAGCACGACCTCCTGTACCGCCAGCAGCAGCTTGGCCACCATGTGCCAGTAGATGCAGCCGAGGCCTTCGTAGCCGTACATCACTCCCGAACGACCGGTGTAGGAACTGTGTCGGAAGACATCCTCGAACAGTTCGAGGACCGCATCCCGATCCTGCGTGACGTTGGACGTCCAGGCTTCGTGTTCCGCGAGGTCGTCCAGCACGGCGGCAACATCGCGGGCGCTGCGCAGCGATCCGCGAAAACGACAGATTCCGTCGTCGTCCCGCGCCAGAAGCGACCGGTCGTCGACGGCGAGCAGATCCCGCACGAGGGGTATGGCCTGCGCGCTGTCATCCGGGATCACGTTTCTGGCGAGAAAGCCCGGCAGGTCCCGCTCCGGGTAGAGCATGAAGCTGCGTTGATCGGGCCGGTAGAGAGCGCTCGCGAAGAGCTGTTCGAGAATCCGCAACGCCTCTTCCGGATTCGGTAATCCCGAGCTGAGAACGGCGACCTGACCCTCCAGCATTTCCTGAAGGTGTACGACAGCGATCGCGGTCCCGTCGGCCGAGTATTCTAGTAAATTGTAGGCGTGGTAAAGTCCGTCTTCACGGCGATTGGCGCGAATACCCCAGTCGAGGTACTCCAGGGCGTTTCGACACAAGCCGGCGACCTTCCCTGTGGGAAGATCGGTCTTGCCCGTGAATCCGCTGCTGTACACGGTCTCACGGTAGTCGGAGAAAGCTTCACCCAGGGCATCCTGTATCCGTTTGCGGTCTTCTCCCGCAAAACGTTTTGCGTCGAGCACGGTCCGCTCGTTCTCCAGGATGAACGCAACTCGATCGAACCAGGCGACGACTTCCGCGGTAACCGGCAAACTCAGCGACGGTAGACTGTCGAGTACGTCGGCGAGGAAGACCAGGTACCGGCGTAGATAGCACAGCGTGACGACCGAGGTACCGCCACCGCCAAGCGCATTGTTCGCATCGTTCCATTCGGGCCGTTGCGTGTTCATCCAGATCCCGGCGTCGGGGATCAGATTCGACAGCTTGGCGAGAGCCGGTACGAGAAGCTTCTCGAGGAGATTCACATGGTAGACTGCGCCCCTCGCACCGGTTACGAGTTTTCCGTCGGTCCCCAGGTTATCGACACGGTTTTCGATGCGCGCGGCCCACGCGGTATCGAAGATGATCGTGGCCTTGGGATCGTGCAGGATGTCCGCATAGGGTTTGATGCGGTAGGGAATCTCGACGTAACTGAAAGTCTCCGCGCCAAGCGTCTCGCCGATCCATGCCGGATCGTGGTGGTGTTTCGCCTCGAGCAGCTTCAGCAGGTAGACGATCTGGTGGTCGCCCCAGTAGCCGATATTGCTCCACGGATCGTCCGGCGTTACGGTTTCCCAGTCCACGCCATCCCGCGTGATGCGGTAGGGGTTGAAACCGTCCACCGTCGACGCATTGACGAACTTGGCGATGATGTTCGGCAGGATATCGGGGAACGCGGTACACAGGGCTTCCCAGTTCTGGAAGATGTCCCGCCAGTTACCCTCGTAGTGGAGCACTCGTTCGCTTGATCCGTTGCGGGTGCGGATCGAGAAGCGGTTCCACGGACGGCTCGGGTCACCGTGGCGTCGGCCGAAATGGAGCGGTAAGTATTCGTAACAGAGCCGTTCGAAGTCGACATCGCCCGTCCGCCGCGCCGTGTGCCGGAGCTCCTGCACCGGGATGGAGGAGCGCATCTCGGCGAGCAGTGCCCGGCACCGACGGGAAACGTCACGGTTCCGTACGCCGAGGAAATCCGCGAAATCGGCGATCGGTACGTCGTAGTTGTGAGCTAGGACGCCACCCCGCATGTTGTTGAACAGCACGTTGGCGAAGTGGTGCGCCGTCGACTCGGGGCGCCCTGAGAGCTGGAGCCCATCGGCGCTGCCGACATTGCGCAGGAGATTCTCACGGGTTTGCCGGAGACCCGTTTCGATCCGAGCGTCCAGATCGTTCTGCTCGAGCAGCACGCGGCGCAGTCCCGCGACCTGGACATGATCCCGCCCTGCGTCGGCGACGAGGTGCCAGCGTGTCGACGATTGCGCATCCAGTTCGACGCCGCTTGTCACGAAGTAATTCCCGCGGGCTCCGTTCAGGACGTTGTCCGCGGCGACGACCCGCCCGTGCCGGAAGGCGGCGACGGTATCGATCGAGAGATGAATCCGGGAACCTGCCAGGCCATGGCACCAGACCGTGTTGGCAGTGAGTACTTCGAGCGCCTCCGCCCGGTCGGTGATTCCGGCCGTGAGCGAAAAAATTCCGAGCCCGGTCTCCGGGTCCACTTCCGTCTTCTTGTAGGCATCGACGAGATTGCTCGACTGCTGATACAGGGACGGAGGAGCGCCGTGAGGTAATACGTTCCTCAGACCGTCCAGCACTGTGGCTCGGATCGGCGACGCGCCCCGATTCTCTAGCATCGACGACCGAATCCAGCCGAACTCGTCGCACGCCGACCAGCTGTAGCGGTAGGTGAGGTCGAGCTCGTGATTGATTTCTTCGAAGACGAGACGGCTGCCGATGATGTTCTTGTACAGATTCCGTTCTATCCGCGGATTCTCAGCGGCCGCCTCGGCAAAGGGCTCCCACACGACAAACGCGTCGCGCGCGTGTTCGATACGAATCAGGGTCAGCGGGCCCGTATGGTGATGGGCGTCGTGTAGCCGGTCCACGGTCAGATAGGGGAACAGACTCCCGTCGGCATCGTTCCGTCCGGCCGTGAGTCCTCCACCGGACGCCACGAACATCCAGAGATCCGTGTCGCTCGCCAGGCTCACCAGGAACGGCGCCAGCCGAGAGAACGAGGCGATACGGTAGTGCAGTTCGCCGTCCAGGTGCACGAAGCTACCCGTTGGCAAGGCGCGAGCGGCCGCGACCGAGGACGGTGCGGGAGCGTGTACGGGTCTCCCTTCCACTACTTCAACAACACCATGCTGCGCGACACCTGGCCGGCCGCCGTCTTCATGACATACCGATACTGCCCGGCAGGCGCCGGCGAGCCGGTCGCCGTCATACCGTTCCAGGTCACGTGATGATCGCCGCCGGCCAGCTCTCCATGGTGGAGGTTGGCTACCTGGCGGCCGCTCATGTCGAAGATCGTGATGTCGACGTTGCCCGGTTGCTCCAGGCTGAAGTCGATACGGGTCTTGGGATTGAACGGATTCGGGTAGTTCTGACCCAGCGCGGCGCCGACGATGGTGGCGCTGTCAGGCACGGGAAGCGGGTCCTCCTCGCGCAAGACAACATTGTCGTAGATGATCGCCGAGGGCTCGTAATTCGATGCGATGTTGGCGAAGCCGATCTGGAAGAGTTGACCGACCAGACTCACGTCGATGTTGAGGATCAGCCGCCCGCCGCCCCAGGTTTCGGGAATCCACGTCATGTCCCGGCGGATGTAGTTGGTCGTGATATAACCGTTGATCGGGTCCAGCGTCTTGATGAACGCCGTCGCGGTCGAGTTGCCAGCGAAGTTGCCTTTCTTCGCCTGGAATTCGAAGACCCACGCCGAGCCCACGTCGCCAAGTCCGATAATCTGCTCGCGGTAGACGATGGATTCGATGAGATGTCCGTTGCCGTGATCGCCGTTCTCGTAGTCGCTGAAGACGGAAAGCTGCTGTGCACCCTGCTCATCGCCGCCTTGGCCGGTGATAATGTTGCTGAAGGCAGGGAGCCCAGGATTATTGGGGGCCGGGAAGGGACCGTAGCCGTACATGTAGTCGCCGGAAACACCGTCGAAGACATTGCCGAACACCAGCCAGCCGTCGTCGGCCAGGGCGTCGAGGTCGTTCGCGTTCAGGGCTTCGAAATCCTGGCTGTAGGGTACGAGCGCGAACGCAGCCGCAGGGATCAGACAGATCGACGCAACTGTCGCCAGCAGTATCTTGGCATGATTTTTCATTTCAGTTACCTCTCTCGCCAGCGCTCTTCTGCGCGTTGTGTACCCGACGTCGAGACGAGCAGAAGAGCGCGGGCAGAACGTCAAAGAACCAGTGCTATTGCGGGACATGAGACAGTATACACTATGTTCGGTAGCCGAACAAAGGTTTTTTTGCCAGTTAGGAAAATTCTTGCACGGGGCCGTATTCCATGCGCCCATGGTAGTGGCTGCACGGTCAACCGGTTGTCATCGCATATCACGAATCGATCAGGCAGGTGTGGTGCCTCGCCGGCACAATACTGAAGCAGAAAAAGAGAAAGGTATCTTGACAGATTCGCCTCGTCCGTGCACTATGTTCGGAGGCCGAACAAAGCCTTTGTTGATGGGAAATGGGGATGCGATACATCACCCGTAAAATGGAAAACCACGCTGCGAGCTGCCGTCTCAGCTCCGCAGACCTCGAAGATAGCCGGAGCTGATACCCATGGCAGAGTACAGTTTTCCGGAAGGATTCGTCTGGGGCACTGCCACCAGCGCCCAGCAGATCGAGGGCGGCAGGCACGATGGTGGGCGCGGCGAGTCGATCTGGGACCGCTTCGCCACGGTCCCGGGGAAAATCGAGGACGGATCGAATCCGGCCGTGGCCTGCGACCACTTTCACCGCTGGCGGCGCGACATCGAGCTCATGCAGTGGCTGGGTGTCGGCGCCTATCGGTTTTCCACTGGGTGGGCGCGCATCATGCCCGACGGGCACACCGTGAATCCCCGGGGACTCGATTTCTACGACGAGCTGGTCGACGGTCTGCTTGCGGCCGGCATCGAGCCCTTCTTGACCTTGAACCACTGGGACATGCCCCAGGCGCTTCAGGAGGAGGGCGGCTGGAGCCGGCGCGAAACCGCGCGCGCTTTCGTACGCTACGCGGCTCACGTCAGTGAGCGCCTCGGCGATCGCGTTCGCCACTGGTGCACCCATAACGAACCCTGGTGTATCGCGACCCTTGGCTATGAAGACGGCCACCACGCCCCGGGCGACGAAGATCCTGCAATTGGATTGCGGGCGGCTCACCATTTGCTGCTGTCCCACGGCTGGGCCGCGAGTGAGATCCGCGGCAACGCCCGGGAAGCCCAGGTGGGCATCGTCCATATCCACTGCCCGGCGTGGCCGGCCAGCGACAGCGACGCCGACCACGACGCCGCACGCTGGTTCGACGGATTCTTCAACCGTTGGTATTTCGATCCCCTGTTCAAAGGCGCCTATCCGGCCGACGCAGTCGAAGATCGCATCCGCCGGGGCCACTTGCCGGGGGGCGAGCTGCCGTTCGTGCGCAGCGGCGACATGGAAGCCATCGCCGCACCCATGGACTATCTCGGTCTCAACTACTACAGCCGGGCCGTCATGAAAGCGGACGCGGATGGCAAACCGGTCTCCGTTCCGGCGGCACCGAAGGAAGAACTGACGGAGATGGGCTGGGAGGTCTTTCCCCAGGGATTGACCGACAGCCTGCGACGCGTACATGACGATTACGGACCGCCCTGCATCTACATCACCGAAAACGGAGCGGCCTTCGCCGACCCGGCAGTAGCCAACGGACGCATTGCCGACGACCAGCGGATCAGCTATGTGCGCGAACACCTCAAGGCCGCGCGCGCGGCGGTGGCCGCAGGCGTGCCCTTACGCGGCTACTTCGTGTGGACGCTGATGGACAACTTCGAATGGGGCTACGGCTTCACGAAACGCTTCGGGTTATACCAGGTCGACCCCGAAACGCTCGAACGCACCGCCAAGGACAGCGCCTACTGGTACCGGGACACCATAGCCAACAACGCCGTCTCCGATGGAGACTGACTTCACCCGCGAGGAGGAACTCGTGAATCCGAATCGAAAGAACCTAAGCCGATGCCTAACGTTGGCGAGGTTGTGCGTCGCCGTATCGCTGCTGATCATCGCCTCGGGTTTCGCATTGCCGGCTACCGCCAGTTCCGGGACCGTCGAACAGGTCAGTGTCGTCAAGGACGCCGCCGGCCAGAAGCTCCAGGTCGACGGCCGCGACTTCATGGTCTTCGGTATGAACTGGGGCTACATGCCCATCGGCGAGAATTACGCCTACGATTTCTGGGGCAAACCCGACGATTTCATCGAGGCAGTGCTGGCCGACGAGATGCCGCTGCTGCAGGGCATGGGCGTGAATGCCATCCGCCAGTACGCAGGAATCCCGCCGCGCTGGGTCGAGTACATCTGGCGGCACTACGGCATCTACACCGTGGTCAACCATCCCGTGGCGCGCTGGGGCTACACCCTCGACGGCGTCTGGCTCCCCAACACGAATTACTCGAGCCCACGGCTGCGCGAGGCCGTCAAGCAGGAGATCTTCGACCTGGTCAAGCAGTTCGAAGACACGCCAGGCGTGCTGATGTGGTTGCTGGGCAACGAGAACAACTACGGTCTGTCCTGGACGTCCTTCGAGATCGAAGATCTACCCGAGGGAGAGCGGGACACGGCTCGCGCTCGTCCCCTCTATTCGCTCATGGGCGAAATCATAGATGGGATACACACGCTGGATGCCAAGCGACCGGTGTGCATGGCCAACGGCGACGTGCAGTACATCGACATCATCGCGGATGAGTGCGCGAACCTGGACATCTTCGGCACCAACCAGTACCGCGGAATCTCGGTACGAGACATGAACGACGTGGTCCAGGCCAAGATGAACATTCCGCTGGTGTATACCGAGTTCGGTTCCGATGCCTTCAACGCCCGGGAGATGAGCGAAGACCAGGCCATGCAGGCGAAGTACCTGATCGCCCAGTGGCAGGAGATCTACGAGCGGTCGTACGGCAAGGGTCTCGTCGGTAACGCCATCGGCGGCATGATCTTCCAGTGGAGCGACGGCTGGTGGAAGTACAAGCAGGAGGAGCGCCTCGACATCCACGATACCAACGCCTCGTGGCCCAACGGCGCCTACGTGGAAGACTACGTGGATGGCGAGAACAACATGAACGAGGAATGGTGGGGCATCACCGCCAAGGGTCCGCCGAATCCTCACGGGTACTACGAGGTGTATCCGCGGGCGGCCTACTACGCGCTGGCCAGAGCGTTCACGCTCGATCCTTACGAGCCCGGTACCGACCTGGCGACCATCAGAACGCACTTCGCCCGGGTGCGATCGGGGGCTTCCATGCTGCAGGCCAGGGGCGACCGCGCCGCCATGCTGGCTGGTACGCAGGAAAAACTGCGGGTCGCCGGCTTGCGCATGGAATTCGAAACCTACAGCACCGGCGGCGAGAACATCACCACGCCCTCCACGGCGACACCGGACGGCGGCTATCCGTCGTTCCTGGGTTTCGACCGCAAACAGTCGTTCTACGCCGATTTCGAAGCCAAGCCCAGCGAGAACCTGATCGGCCGACTGTCGGTGAACCTGCTGGGCAACGTCCCCGAGAATCCGATCGACGAGATCTTCTACGAGAACCGCGGCCGCAAGCGGACGGTACTGGCCGACGGGGAAGGCTACACGTACGAGGGTTTCGAACGGGTCAAGGTCTACCAGGGGTCCGTCACCTGGGACGACAAATGGTTCCAGCTGGATGGCTTTTACCGTACCGGTCATCTGCACTGGGGTTTCGAGGGTGACTTCTTCGGGCTCTATCGCAACGCCTACTACGGCGAGAATATCGACATCTACAACGGTATGGCGCCATCCGGTTTCGAGATCACGGCGAAGAAGGCCTTGAGCGGTTTGAAGCTGGCCTATGGGCCGCAGCTCTGGTGGGGCGCCAACCCGGCTGTCTTCTTGAAATACCAGCGCGGCGTCGGACCCTTCGCCTTGACCGGCATCTTCCACGAGGACGTCGCGCCCCAGTCGTCGCTCAACACGTCCATCGCCATCCCCATGCCCGAAACGCGCAAGGCATCGCTGCAGATGGTCACCAGCCGCGGACCCTGGACCCTCGAAGGCGGTTCGCTCTGGTCGGGCAGCACCAAGGTGGGCGACGATTTCCAGATCGCCGAAAAGACCGGCACCACCTATCGCGTTTTGCAGGACGAGATCAAGGACGAAGACGCCTGGGGTTTCAAGGGCAAGCTGACCGTGGAGAAGGGTTCCTTCCGCTGGTACGCCCAGGGCGCCTACATGGGGCTGGTCTCCGACGCCGGCCCCACCGAGGTCATCACCTTCACCGGTTGGCGGCTGAAGGATTCGGGTTCGGGCAACCAGAAGAACGTGATCTCCGGTTTTACCTACAACCGGGGCAGCTGGCAGATCGGTCCCAACTTCCTCTGGCAGAAACCCATCGTCGGACCCGTGCCGGGAGACGTGCCGGCTCCGGGCCGGCCGCGCAACTTCCTGGCGGATCCGTTCGCGGTACGCGAGAACCGGGAGATGACCGGATACGAGCTGTTACTGACCTACGATCCCGAACCGGCCACCTGGTTCTACGCCTGGGACAACGACCGACGCGAAACCGCACGTATGGCCGCCAGCCTGGGCTTCGTCTACAAGGACATGCCGACGACTCGCGATGCGGGCATCTATATTGCCGAGGACGGGTTCACGACCTACCCCTTCTCCGGAGCCCATCCGGGAGCCGAGCTATGGGAAGCTCATGCGCGAATCGCCGGCAAACTGGGGCAGCGGACGCGCCTGGTGGCCAACATCTACGCCGGCATGTTCGAGCCCAACGGCTGGGACTACCCTGCACTGGACACGGACGGGAATTCGACGCTCAACCGCATCATCCACCGCTACGGCGCCGCCGCCCGCTTGACCCACGGGTCCCTGGCTCTGGCAGCCTTCGTGAAGATCAACGACTGGGGCGTGTACGACTATCACCGCGACTGGAACCTGACCTTCCCGCTGCAGGCCATGGTCGACCTTTCCAAATCGCTGGGCGAGCGTCGCTGGTTCGGATTGCCAGAGACCCGTCTCGGTGTCCGGGGCACCTATCGAACCCTTGACGAGAACTCGAACCGCCATCCTTCCCAGGATGAGGAGGTGACGGGTGTGCAATTCGAAGACGGCAATGAATGGGAGATCCGGACGTACATGCACCTCGTGATGTAAACCAGGCAGGGACGGTGAAGATCAACGAGGGCCGGCCCGGTTGAATCCGGGCCGGCCGTTTTCTTGTAGCCGGCAGCCGGTTCCTATTCGGCTTTTCTCGCCTCGAGATCACGTTCGATCTTCTGCATCGTCCCGTCGTCCAGCTCGTAGAACAACGCGGCGATGGTCGCCGTGACCGACCCCACTGCCGGAATGAAACTCATCATCAACCGCATCCCTCGCAGGGTCTCTGGTGTCTGTTCCGCATTGGCCACGAATCCGAAGAGCGCCAGCAGCCAGCCGGCCATGCCGCCGCCCAGAGCGATACCGAACTTCTGGGCGAATGTCGCTGCCGAGAAGATGAGTCCGGTGGCCCTTCGCGTGTTCCTCCACTCGGAGTAGTCGGCCGTGTCGGCGTACATGGCCCAGATCAGCGGCGCCTGGGGCGCCATGACCAACATGGTGACGATGTTCAGCACGAAAACCAGCACGATCTGATCTCTGGGGACGAAGTAGAACAGAACCGTGAGTATGCTGGAGGCGCCCATCACGAAGATATAGAGGCGCTTCTTGCCGAAGCGGCGGGCGAGTACCTGGGTGCACGCCACGCCCGCGATGACGGCGACCGTACCCGTGATCATGAACAGCGCCGCTTGATCCTCGTTGCCGACGACATATTTAAAAAAATACATGATCGATCCGGAGCGGATGATGCCGTAGGCCAGGGACGCGATACTCATGACCAGCAGTATCATCCACGGACGATTCCCTGCGAGGTCGTTGAGGTCGTTCTTCAACGACGCAGGGCGATTCGCCGTCGGCTGTACCCGTTCCCGGGTGCTGGCAAAGGTCACGTAGAAAAGGATCGCCGCCAGCACACCGTACAGGGCCATGGTGATCGGGAAACCGTTCGCCTGGCTACCGCCGCCGAAGAATCGGACCAGAGGCAGCGTCAGACCCTGGACCAGGAAAGCGCCGACAAAAGCCAGGACGAAGCGATAGGTCGATACGCTGGTTCTTTCTTGGGTATTGGGCGATAGGACACCCATCAGTGCCGAATAGGGAATATTGATTGCCGTATAGGCCATCATCATCAGTGTGTAGGTGATATAGGCGTAGGCGATCTTTCCGTTCGCGCTCAAATCGGGAGTGGTGAACATGAACACGCCGACAACGGCCATGGGAATCGAAATCCAGATGAGGTACGGGCGGAATTTTCCCCAGCGGGTTCTGGTCCGGTCGGCGATGATACCCATGATCGGGTCGTTCACGGCATCCCAGAAGCGCGAGAGCATCAACATCGTGCCAGCTGCAGCCGCGGGAATTCCGAACACATCGGTGTAGAAGAAGAGCAGGAAATTGATGAACATCTGGAAGTAGAGGTTGGAGGCGGTATCGCCCAGACCATACCCTACTTTTTCCCTGAAGGATATCCTGTGCGCGTCCTGCATCGTGAGTGCCTCCCGAACACAGGAGAGAATCGGGTATCACAGCCATACGGCGCCAGCGAAATCTCGGCCTGCCGGTGGCGGGTCGTTCTATTTGATCAAGATTCCCCGTAAACGCGAACCCAGTCGACGAGCATGGTCTGGGGGAATTCCGTGGTGCTGTTGGGTGGTCCGACATAGTGCCCGCCGATCGCCACGTTCAGCAGGATGAAGAACGGGTGGTTGAAGACCCAGGTCGATCCCGCGGGCAGGTCAGTGGCTTCCTTGGTCATATAGGGCTGGTCGTCCACGTACCAGGTGATCGATGTCCGATTCCATTCCACGGCAAACACGTGAAACCCCTCGTCGAAACCGGGACCCGGCTTGACGTAGCTGCCGTGCAAGGCGGCGCCGCCGGAATAACCCGGCCCGTGCATCGCGCCGTTGACCACATTCGGCGCCTGGCCACGGTATTCCATGATATCGATCTCGCCGCAGCCGGGCCAACCGGTGTCAGCGAAATCCGCGCCCAGCAGCCAGAACGCCGGCCAGATACCCTGGCCTATCGGTAACTTGATCCGAGCCTCGAAGCGCCCGTAAGCCTGGGCGAACTTGCCTTCGGTCTTGATACGGCCGGACGTATACGCGTTACCGTCGTAGGCTTCCCTCCGGGCGACGATCCGCAAGTGGCCTTCACCGTCGAGTGAGACATTGTCCGGTCGGGCCGTATTGTGCTCGAGCTGGGCGTTGCCCCAACCGTGACCGCCAACGTCGAAGTTCCATTTGGTCGGATCGGGCGACTGGTCGACCGGTCCGTCGAACTCGTCCTGCCAGATGAGCCCCGCCTCGCCCGGAGCCGTGGTTTCGGCCCCGCAGCCACCGGTGAAAAGAATCGCCAAGCAGACCAGGGCCGGGAATGGAAACCGCGTCATGCGCCTGCGCTCCTCGCCGAATCGGCCGAATCGCTTCTGATTGTCGGGAAGTAACGAGGATCGGCCAGTGCAGTCTTGAGTACCAGTGTCGCCGCGCCCACGGCCACGGACCGGGGACCGAGTTCGCTGGTCCTGATCTCCGCCGCGGACACCGAGCTGACGATCGTACGCTGCTGGACCGTCTCGCACACTGGTTCGATGAGGATCCTGCCGAGGGCCGCCAGATCGCCGCCGATGATGACCAGCGATGGATTCATGATGTTGAGCAGACCGGCGATGGCGGTGCCCAGATGCTCCGCGGCTTCTCGCGCCACCATGAGCGCCAGGGCGTCGCCGGCCAGGGCCGCTTTTTCGATCGCGACAATGGTCAGCTCCCTGCCGGCCAGGGCACTGCGGGGATGCGCTGGCAGCAACTCGCCGGCGCGCGCCACGAGAGCTTGCGCGCCGACCAGGGTGGCCAGGCAACCGCGTAAGCCGCACACACACGGCTTGCCGTGGGGATCGATGGCGATATGTCCGATCTCGCCCGCCACGCCGGTCGCGCCCCGATAGATCTCGCCTCCGATCACGTGTCCCGAGCCGACGCCGGTGGCAACCTTGATATACGCGAAATCCTCGACGCCCCGGCCGGCGCCCCACCAGTGTTCGGCGAGAGCGCCGAGATTGGCGTCGTTGTCGACCAGAACCGGTACGCCGTAGCGCTCGCCAAGATCTTCCAGACCGAGCGTGCCCTTCCAGGCCGGCAGCACGACGGGCGACAGCTGAGCTGCCTGCGCCGGATCGACAGGACAGGGAGCCGCAACACCGATCCCGACGAGCGGGCGACCGCGAACGACGGCCGGATCGAGACAGACCTCGCACAGCGCCGCGATGAGCGCCCGGGTCCCGTGCGGATCTTCGCGCACCGGATATCCGCGGCACTCCCAGTTCAGCACCCGGCCCCGCAGGTCGGTAAGGGCGACGCACACGTGGGCCGCACCCATCTCGACGCCGAGGACCAGGCAGGCGTCGTCCTGGAAGGCCAGGACGATGGGACGACGACCACCGCTCGATTTCCCGACGCCGATTTCGGCGACCAGCCCCGTGGGCAGTATTTCGCCGACAATTTCCGAGACGGTGGATCGGGAGAGGGCGGCGAGTCGAGCGATGTCGGCTCGCGAGATGCTGCGTTCCTGCCAGATCAATCGCAGCACGGCAGCGGCCAACGGACGCGGACGATCGGGATCGACCCGCCTCTCGCCTTTGCGGAATCGGTTCAAGCCGTGCATACGCGAACGTGTCCCTCGATGCTCTGGTGCGAATACACGACGGCCTATCGGTGGAGGTAGACGTTGTCCAGGTAGACGGTGCTGCCATCGCCGGTCTGGATGTTGAACTGCGCCACATTGTTGAAGTTCATGTTCGTGAAGGTCGACAGCGGAATGTCCAGCGACGACCACTCGCCGGTGACAAACGGCGGATCGGTCAGCGCGTGGAAGAGCAGCTTCTTCTTCGTATCGTCGCCGAAGGCATCGTACACGCCGTTGGGACCGAAATCGATGAGCTCGAGGTAGAACAGTGTTCCCGTCCGGGCCCACACGTCGAGGTGGAAGTGTGTCATCCCGGCGGCCGTGGCGTCGATCTGGTTCGACTGGAAATCGATGCTGGCGAACTTGTACGGCGTGTCCAGGCCCGTGTAGGCCTTGACGTTGTCGCCGTCGATCTGTTGGTCGTACACACCGCTCGAGGTCGACCATTCGGCGAGCCAGCTATCGACCGTGATATCGGTGTAGGCGTCGCTGAAGATCGAGATCACATCGGCCGGCGCCAGCGTCGGCGCGGGCGCCGGAGTGGAAGGCGGCGCGACGACGTTCACGGTCACCGCACCGTCGACGGTCGCCGTATCCAGCTTGGCCGTGACGATGGCGGTCCCGCCGCCGACCGCCGTGACCAAGCCGTCTTCTGCCACGACCACCGATTCGTCCGACGAAAAATACTTGAAGTAGAGCGGCGTGTGTGCGACTTCGACATCTTCTCCATTGACCGCGAAGGTGGTTCTGGTGCCTTCGATGGGTATGGCCTCGCCGACCAGGGCTTCCACCGTGTCCGAATCCAGTACCGGTCGCGGATTGATGATGGTCGGCATGTCGACGAACATCACCTCGTCGAACCAGACGTCGACGGGCCAGCCGCCCGCCTCGCTTTCGGAGAACCAGAACATCCCGCCCTCATTGGCCAGCAGTTCGGGGAGTGGAATGGGGATGATAACCTGGCTCCAGTCGGCATTCAGGGGAACGTCCGTCATATCGATCTGGTAATCCGACGAGCTGTTGACGTCGAGGCCGAGACCGCAGGCATCCAGGTTCAGGACCGAACTCGACCTGGCGTAGAACGTCAGCGCGTTGAAATCGCCCAGGTCACGGGGACTGTGGGTCCAGAAAGCGCCGCCAGCCCACTGTCCTCCCGGTATTGCGACCTTGAGGGAGGCCGTGCCCGAATACGACACGGTCTCGTCTATCGACAGGGCATCGTAGTACGAGTCCAGAAAAGCACTGTAGTCCAGGCTGTTGCCGAATCCGTCTTCGAAGACGACGGGATCGGCATCGGCTGTCGCCTCTTCGAGGCCGGTCAGGTCTCGATCACTACAGCCGCCCAGACTCAGCAGAACCACGATCTGCAACGTCAGCGCCGCCACGAGATTGCGTCGATTTCTGTATTCCGGATACACGTCACGCCTCCGTGTTGAAACCAGAGGTTCAGGTTTGATCGCCCCTTACAGGTCCGAGGCAGACTTTGTACGGGTTCCGATCAAAGTATGTATGAACTGAAGGTATCTGTCAAGCCTTGTCCGTTCCGAGCGCGTCAGAGACGCGCGGGAAACCTCGTTCCACGGCTCATGACGCCGGGTTCTTGGTCGGGGCATCGGGCGGGGCGGCGACGGCAGGGAAGAGGCGGGAATCCTCGAGTGCCGCCTTCAGGACCAATGTGGCGGCGCCGACGGCGACCGACTGTGGACCGAGTTCACTGGCCAGTATCCGCGCGGCGGAAACCGAGCTGACCAGTGTGCGGCTACTGACCCTCTCACGGAGGGGATCGAGCAAAAGCTCGCCGAGCCGGGCGAGGTCACCACCCAGAACCACCATGGCCGGATTCATCAGATTCAGCAGACTGGCGACGGCGGTGCCCAGATGTTCCGCCGCCTCGTGTACCACCTGCAAGGCGAGCGGATCGCCCGCCAGAGCGGCATTTTCGATATCGCGCACGGTGATGCTCTTGCCGGTCAGTTCGCTATCCGGATAATCAATGGTCAATGCGGTGGTCCGAGCTTCGAGCGCTCGGCCACCGGCAAGGGTGACCAGGCAGCCGCGCAGGCCACAGATACACGGTTCGCCGAGCGGGTCGATGGCCATGTGGCCTATCTCACCGGCCACACCGGTTGCTCCCCGGTAGATTTCACCGCTGATGACGTGCCCGGATCCGATGCCGGTCGCCACCTTGATGTAGGCGATATTGTCGGCGTCCAGGCCCGACCCCCACCAGTGTTCGGCGAGAGCGCCCAGGTTGGCGTCGTTGTCCACGAACAACGGCACGCCGTGTTGTTGGCTGAGGTCATCCAGCCCGAGCCGTTCTTCCCAGGCGGGAAGAACGACGGTCGAGAGTCGGTCCCGGTCGGCGGGATCCACAGGGCTGGGTACTGCGACGCCGATACCGACCAGTGGCCGCTGGGCGGCCGCCGGCGCTTCGAGGCACGTCCGGCACATTTCTGCGATGATCGCGCGGGTTCCCGGCGGATCGGAGCGGACGGGGTGTTCCCTCGTTTCCCACGCCAGGACCTCGCCGCGCAAGTCCGTCAGTGCCACGGACACGTGGGATCCGCCCATTTCGACACCGAGGATGACGCAAACGTCGTCGCGGAACTCGAGCACGATGGGTCGGCGGCCGCCGCGAGACGGGCCTTCGCCGAGCTCGCTTACCAGTCCGGTCGGGAGAATCTCGTTGACGATCTCGGAAACGGTCGAGCGGGAAAGACCGGCGATTCGCGCGATGTCGGCCCGGGAAATGCGGCGCTCCTCCCAGATCAGCCGCAGCACCGCATCGGCCAGCGGTCGCGGGCGGTCAGGATCCGAACGGCGCAAGCCCTTCCAGGTCAGGTTGTCATTCCTCATCCAGTTTATTCTCCAAGGTGTCTGATCGTGACAGATCCCGGTCCGCAGCCTCGGGTTGCTGCAATACTATCGGTACGAGTAGCGATTGTCTACCAGCACAAGCAGCGTGATGCACGTGCGCGGGATACGGTGTCCGATTCCATCCCGAGCAGTCGGGCGTCACTTCACCAGCGACATCGTTCTCGTCTCGACGACATCGTCAGCGCGCAGCACATACAGGTAGACGCCCGATGCTGCCTGCTCGCCGGAATCGGCACAGCCATCCCAGAACGTCTCGTGTTCACCCGCCTGAAGGTGGCCGTTCGCGAGAACCCGTACCTGCCGTCCCGCCACATCGTAGATGATGATCTCGGCGCGGCCGGCCTCCGCCAGGAAGTACCGGATCGTGGTTCCGGGATTGAAGGGATTGGGTTCCGCGGCGCTGAGCCGGCCGGTCCGATAGATGGGTGGCCGTGGCGACGGTTCCTCGGTCACCGCCGTCACCGCTTCGGGAACGAAGGTGAAGGCATTCAGGATGACCTCCTGCTCCGAGGCCGGGGGGCCGTCGAACTGCCACAGGTTGATGTGCACTCGCGGTTGTTCCGGCCGCGGAATGTGCGGTCCCGCGTAGCTCCAGCTGTGGATCAGGTTTTCCGGGGCCTCGTCCGTGGGGCCGCCGCGCCACGACCGCCACTCGACGCGATCGTGGAGCCAGCGGAAGGCGTGACTCGTGAGTTCGCCCTCGCTGAAAGACGCGTCGAACCGTTCCCGATTGCCGGGAAAGTCCCACGGCTGGGCGACGAACTGGCCGATGTCGCTGGCGGGATTCCCCCAGCGGCTGAACTCCACATCGATCTCGTTGTACGGATTCCACCAGAGGTAGGCATCGTCCCAGCACGGCCCGTACTGCCAGATGAAAAGACCGAGCACGGCGTGCGGGTCGAGTTGATCGAGCCGCCCCCGGGTGGTGAAGATGTAGTCGCCGTACCCGAGCGCCTCCTCGAGCGTCACTTCTGTGCTGTACCATGAGCCGCCGATATTCCGGATTGTCAGGTGGAGCTGCCCGTCGTCGTCCACCCAGACGCAGTCCTCGGTATCGCTGAAGAGATTGGGACCGGGTCCGTAATAGCCCGGGCCCTTGACGCGCCAGCTCCGCCCGCTGAAGTCGAAGCTGCGACCGCCGGGAAAGTCGTTCCACTGCATCTCGTCCATTGTCGGCGATTGAAGGCTGTAGAAGGTGGCTTGATCGTAGAACACAGCGGGCGGCGGATCGTCAGGGCTCTGGAGCACCGCGATCAGGAAGTGGGTCGCAACCGTACCCGCGGGAGCCGGTCCGCTCACGACGGCGAACGGCTGATACTCGTCGGTCGGGGTGGCGGCATCCGCGACGACGTGCGATTCGTAGCTGATCAGTTTATCGCCGGCGTCGCGCCATTCGATGTTCACGATGGCCACGGACTCGCCGGTCAGGGGACTGGCCGACGAGTGGCCGACCCAGACCATCGCCTCCCACCGTTCGCCTGGTTGTGAATCGAGGCGCTGCCAGTATCCCGATACGTCCCAGCCGCCCTGATCCGGTCCGGTCACGACCGCTGCGACCGCGCCATGCACTGCCATTGTCGTCGATCCGATATGGCCGAACTGATTCCAGCCGCCGAAGGTCGCACCTCCCGATCCTCCCAGCTCGAAGCTGGGATTGGCGAGGATGCACTGCCCCCGAGCTTGGCCGCCGGGCAAGGTAACGAAGAGGGCGGGCAGCAGCATGACGATCAAGAAGAACAGCAAGCGCGGGGCGACTCTGTACCGAAACATTTCGCGCTCCTTGATTCGTACCGTGCTGCTCGGGTTCGGGGCAGTCGAGTACGATCGTTCCGCGTACCTCGACCTCCGACAGATGATACCACGCTTACCGCACAAGCAACACCTTCTGCGCCCGCACCCCGCCCTCGGTCGACAGCCGGACCAGGTACGTTCCCGAAGGAACCTCACGCCCGGCACCATCTCGACCATTCCAGACACGGCTCAATCGCCCGGGCTCAAACACACCGTCGGCCAGAACCGCAACGCGACGACCAGTCAGATCGTAAACCTCCAGCCGCGCGTGCTGCCGGTGCGGCAGCTCGAAGTCGAGCTGCGTCGTGGGATTGAACGGATTGGGCACCGCCTCGTACAGCCGCATCGCCTGCGGCGGTGTGAGCGCGACCAGCTCGGAGAACAGCACGTCCCAGCCTTCGGGCTGCCGGTACGACAGCGTGTAGGTGACTTGCTCGACTCCGCGCAGCCAGGGCGACTCGTCCCGCGCGGAGAAGGTCCGGCCGTCGAGCACGATGGACACGTCCCACTCACGGTTATCGGTGTTGGCGCGCAGCCGCAGGTCATCGACGCCCACATCGGCCGACAGCACCCAGCTCACCGAAACGGCCGATCCGCCGGGCTCGAGCTGGAACGATTCCAGCAAGGTGCTCTGGATCGAACCGTCGACCCAGCGCGCGATGTTGCACGATGAACGGGTGCCGGCCTCGAGAAAATCGCCGGCGACCCACAGGTCGCCCTCGACGACTTCCAGGTCGTAGACACGAACGCTGGTTCCTTCCTCGTGCACGCCGCCCTCGAACTCGTCCCAGACCGCGCCGTTCCAGACCGCCAGGCCCGAGGCGGGGATGCCGCCCGCGGTGTCGAATTCGCCGCCGACGTACAGGTCGGTGGTGGTGCCGCGCAGCGCGGTCACGCCGTAATACATGGTCTCGCCGCTCGTGAGTCCGTCGCCCAGCGGTTGCCAGGCGGCGCCGTCATAACGGGCGACGCGGTTGATTTCGGCCGCGCCGCTGTGGGTGAAATTGCCGCCGGCGATGATCTCGCCCTCGTACATGGTCAAGGCGTAGACGTAGGCATCGAAGCCGTCGCCCAGGGCTTCCCAGTTCACGCCATCCCAGCGGGCGATGCGGTTGGCCGGCACGCCGCCGGCAGTGGTGAAGTTGCCCGCGGCGTAGAGGTAATGGCCGTCCGAGAACAATTCGGCGACGGTGTTGTCGCAGCCGCTGCCCAGCGGGGTGAAGTTCGCGCCGTCCCAGGCCGCGATGCGATCGATCGCCTGTCCGTCGATCTGGGTGAAGGTGCCGCCGAGAATCAGCTTGTCGTCGTGGACGCACAGTGCGCGCATCTGGCCGTTGACGTCGGCGACCTGCTCCCATTCCTCGGCGTCGGTGTCCCAGCGGCTGAAGCGGCCGGCGACACCGGCGGATTCCGTCCCCAGGTAGAGTTCGTCGTCGTACACGCCGATATCCGATACGGTCACGCTGCCGACCCCGTTGTTGCCCATCCGGTGCCAGGCGTCGCCGTCCCAGAAAGCCACGCTCTCGCAGATGCCCACGTCGCGCAAAATCCGGGGCAGGTCGAAGTTGCCGCCGGCGACGATGCCGCCGTTCCAGGCCTGCAGCGCCCGGATGTAGTAATTCCCCTGATTCCGGGTGCCGATGCCGCCGCCCAGGTGCACCCACTGGTCGTCGTCCCAGCGCACGACGCCGTTGCGCACGCTGCCGCCGACGTAGATGTCCGCGGGGTCATCCGCGAGGCACACGAGCGGATCGTCGAATACGCCGCCCAATGGCGTGCCCCACCCGCTGCCGGACGTGTAGGAGCGAACCTTGTAGTCGTACGGGTAGTCCCCGGTACGCTCGATCAGGTACTTCGTGTCGCCGTGCTTGATCATGTCAAGGCATTCACGATCGACATCCGGCAATTCGCACGCGCCGAAGGTGCCGCCCGTCCCCATGAAGACCAGTCCTTTTGACGTGGTACCGTCGCATTCCGCGAATCCGCCGGCGAGCCAGACGCCCGCGGTGCCGGACACGACCTTGTACACTGCTCCGTCGACCCCTTCGCCGAAGGCGACGTCGCCCTCTTCGCTGCTCCAGCCCATGATGTTGTACGTGACGTCCGGATCGGCGATGACCTCGTTCATGAACCAGCCGCCGATGTAGATGCGGCCGTAATAGGGGTGGATCGAATAGGCGTCGTCGTGCTCATAGCGCCAGCCGGCGATCGATACGTAGTTCCAGTCGTCGATATCGATATCCCAGAACAGCATGGGCGTGTACCACGGCGTGGTGAAACCGGTGATGAACGTGCCGCCGATGTAGATGACGCCGTTGTGCGTGCAGCAACACAGCGCCTCGCCGCCCAGTCCGCCCTCGCGTTCCATCACGAGCCACTGATTGCCGTCCCACTTCGATATGCCGTCGGTCCGATGGCCGCCGACGAGCAGCGACGAGCCGTAGGGGAAGATAAAGTTCGGCTCGGACGACGCGGTCAAACCGCCGTCGAAAGTTGACCAGTACGAGCCGTTCCAGGCGGCGATCCAGTCGGCGTCCACATGACCGGCCTGTTCGATGTAACCGGAGACGACCATGTAACCGTTCCACTCGGTCATGGACGTCACTTCGGCGGCGCCGGGAGTTGCGTACACGCCCATGGGCGCGAAGTCGCGCGACCAGTAGCCGAGGCCTGCCGTGGGGGCGAGGAGCAGTACGAGAAGCGTCGTGACCGACACGGGAACAGCCAACGCCGCCATGGCGACTGAGAGACGGGAGGACATGGAACACCTCCGGTGTTCGGGTTCGGCGGTGAACAAGGATTGAATCGCGCGTAACCCTGGATTGTTCAAGCCATTGTATCAGATCACGCCACGACGTATCAACTTTGCTCGCGGTGTTTACCTCGTCGATGTGGTCGTGGTTGTGGTAGCCTGTTGGCTGCTCGCGCGACGGCGGTCTGACCAACGCTCGCTACTATGGACGGATATCAGGGGAGAACCGTCACAAAAAAGTTACCGAGTAGGTACCACGCACGTGCCCGCGTGACGTTGCGGGCATTGCGCTCACAACCATTCATATTCAAACGGTGAACGACCATGAAAAAGAATATCCAGTTCGACGACACTCGAGCCCGCACCTACCGCAAACGTCTCGAGGTCCTCGCCTTCCGCTCCGACGATCCGATTCGCTTCTCCAAACCCTGGGGTGAACAGGCCGTTCGCGAGGGCGGCTGGGTGATCGTGCCGCTGACCGAGTCCGGCGAGGCGATCCAGGATGTGTACGGATGCGATGCCGACGTCTTCGCCGCTACCTACGAGCCGTCGCCGTCGCTGCGGCCCAACCGCTACCGGAAAACGGAGACGATTCGTGCCTACCAGCCCGGCGACGCGTTCACGGTCGATACCGTGCTCGAGGACGGGCACGTCGAGGTCGAAGGCGCGGGAACCGATTCCTACGACGCCTGGGTCGTGCACGCGACGAGCGGCGAAGTGTATCCCATCGAGAATGACGAGTTCATGCGCACCTACGTCGAAGTTCTCGAACACACCGACAGTTACCGCATCAAGTCGCGGGACGAGCATTGGGCCGCCGACGGCACTCCCAAGCGCATCCTCGCCCTCGACGGCGGCGGCGTGCGCGGCATTCTGTCGCTCGGTTATCTCGAACGCATGGAGGAACTTCTCCGCCAACGTCATGGTGACGACCCGGACTTTCGTTTGAGCCACTACTTCGATCTCATCGCCGGCACGTCGACGGGCGCGATCATCGCCGCCTGTCTGGCCAAGGGCATGCGGGTGGAGGAGGTGCGAAGCCTTTACGAACGCCTGGCGGGATCGGTGTTCAAGCGTTCGTGGAGACGCTGGGGTTTCCTACGCCCCCGGTACAGCCCCAGGCGCTTGAAGGAGCTTCTGACCGACGTGTTCGAGGAAAACAGGATGGGCAGCCTTTCGCTACAGACCGGGTTGCTCGTTGTCGCCAAGCGCCTGGACACCGGCAGCGTGTGGCCCATGGCCAACAATCCCGGGAACCGGTATTTCACGGCCGGACCAGGCGACAAATTCATATCCAATGAGGACTACCTGTTGCGGACCGTCGTTCGCGCGAGCACGGCTGCACCGTACTTCTTCGCCCCCGAGCGCATCAAGATATTACCGCGAGGAAAACAACCATATGGACACTTCGTCGACGGCGGCGTCAGCCTGCACAACAATCCGGCGCTGGCCGCACTGCAACTCGTCACCGTCAAGGGTTTCGGCGCGGGCTGGCAACTGGATCCGGACAGGCTGCTCCTGGTCTCGGTGGGTACGGGTTCCGCGCAACCGGGAAAATCGGCGAGCAAGTGGCCGGCCAAGCACGCGATCAATTCGCTGCTTTCCCTGATGGACGACTGCGCCGAATCGGTCGAGACCATCCTGCAGTGGCTTTCCAGCAGCCCGACTGCGCGGAGCATCGACGCGGCCATGCAAGACCTCGGCGATGATCTTCTCGCGGAACGTCCGCTGCTTCAGTACCTGCGCTACGACGTTCAATTCAAGAGTAAATGGCTGAAAGAGATTCTCGGCCGGGACATGCCCGACAGCACCGTCGACAGGCTGAAAGCCATCGACCGGCCGGAGAACATGCCCGTTTTATCCGAACTCGGCACCAAGGCTGCGGCCCGGCAGATCGAAGACCACCATTTCCCGCCCGGCTTCGATCTGGGAGGATGATGGGGACGGTGCCCCCGGGGGGGTAGAACCACGCCGGCACGGTCGGGAACTCGGCGTCGTCGCCGGTGCCAAACGTGAGCAGTTACTGCGCGGCTCGGCAGGCCCGGGGCCACGCCACGACAACCCCGTAGGGTTGGGAAACGCGTATGTCGATCGACTCGCCTCGCAGCACCAATAATCCACAGCCGGGCTTCAAATGGCCGGTTGCCGTCGAGAGACGCATCCCCGTACCGGCGGAACTGGTGTGGGAGACGATTTCCTCGCCCGGCAATCTCGAATCGTGTCACCCGTTCTGTGCCCGGAATCCCGTCGATGTCTGGCCGGGTGAGTCGTCCCGGGATGCGATCCACTACCTCAACGGCTGGATCTTCGAGCGTCGTTTCTGCCGGTGGATCGATGGGGTAGGTTACGACCTCGAGATAGGCCGGCGCGGCGGTGGGACCTCATTCGTGTCGTGGCGAATACTACCGGATTCGCCCGACGCCGCCACGCTCCGGATCGTCGTCTACCCACACGTTCTGCAGCAGATGCCGGTAGCGATTCGGTGGCTTCCCCACCTGTTGCGTCTACGTCCCATGCTCAGAGAATACCTCGCCTCGGTTGTAGGCGGTGTCGAGTGGTACGTGACCCACGGCGAAGCCGTGCCGCGAAATCAGTTCGGCTCGCATCCCTGGTTCTCCGCGTGACTTTCGGTGGTCGGCGCGGAGGTGAACTCGTCGAAACACCCCGATTTTCCACGACACGCATCCGCCAATACGTTATATTGGCATCAACAAATCCGTTTCCTCCCCGACATCCAACCACCTCAGGCAGAGGTGAATCCCTAGAGGAGTGCCCAATGAAGAAGCTGGCGTTCCCGCATGCGACCGTTCCGAAGATGCTGGCGGTTCTGGCGGTCTTTGCCCTCGCGGCAACCGCCCCCGTCACCGCCCAGGCCCACGACTACCCCGCAACCGAGAAACACCCCGTCACCACCGACTACCACGGCACCGCGATCACCGACGACTACACCTGGCTCGAAACGGCCGACGACGAGGCCGTCATCGAGTGGACCGAGAAGCAGGAAGCCTTCACGCACTCGATCATTGATCAGTGCCCACAAAAAGACTTCATCGTCAAGCGCCTGAACGAACTCTGGCGCTACGACGACGAGGGCGTGCCGCGCAAGGTGCTGATCGGCGAGCGCATGTTCGTCTGGACCAAGAAGAAGGACGACGAGAAGTGGGTCTACAACACGATGGCCCACGAGGGCGCCGAGAAGCAGGTCGTGCTCGATCCCAACCAGTGGGACGAGACCGAAACCCTCGCCGGTGTGAACGCGTCCCGTGACGGGAAGTACCTCTCCTTCGGCACCGCCCACGGCGGCGACGAGAATCCGATCATCCAGGTGATGGTCACCGAGACGGGCGAGATCCTGCCCGACAAGCTGCGCGGCTGGAAGCAGTCGGTCAGCTCCTGGCTGCCGGACAACAGCGGCTTCTACTACAGCTGCAAGCCCGTGGAGGGCGACGTGCCCGAGGGCGAGCACGAGTACTGGCACTCGTCCTGGTTCCACAAGCTGGGCACGCCGGCCAGCGAAGACGTGAAGGTGTTCTGGGACGACGAGACCAAGGAGTACTGGCACAACGTCTGGCTGAGCGAGGACGGCAAGTGGACCGTCTTCTATCGCGGCCTGTTCAATTCCAACGAGCTCTATTACCGCAAGACCGGCTCCGACGGCGACCTGATTCCCCTGGTCCCCGAGATGAAGGCCGAGTACGACATCGACATCGTCGACGGCAAGATCCTGCTCACCACCGACGACGAGGCGCCGCGCCGCATGGTCTACATCACCGACGTCGACCACCCGGAGCGCGAGCACTGGCGGGTGTTCATTCCCGAGCACGAGAAGGACACCCTGTCCTACGTCGCGGCGATCAACGGGCACATCTACGCCCACTACCAGCACAACGCCTACACCGTGGTGAAGATCTATGACCTGGAGGGCAACTACCTGCGCGACCTGCCCTTCCCGACCATCGGCGCCGGCGGTGTTTCGGGTCGCTGGACCCAGCCCGAGGTGTGGGTCTATTTCTCGTCGTACACCTATCCCTCGACCACCTTCAAGTACCACTTCGACAAGAACGAGCTCGAGGTCTACCACGAGTTCCCCGTGGAGATCGACGTGGACAACGTGGCCGCCAAGCAGGTCTGGTACGACTCCAAGGACGGCACGCCGGTTTCCATGTTCATCGTGCACCGCAAGGACATGGAACTCGACGGCGACAACCCGGTCCTGCTGACCGGCTACGGCGGCTTCGACATCTCCATGACGCCCCGCTTCTCCACCAGCATCGTGGTCTGGCTCGAGGCCGGCGGCGCGTACGCCATCGCCAACCTGCGTGGCGGCGGCGAGTACGGGCGCGAGTGGCACGAGGCGGGCATGCTGGAGAAGAAGCAGAACGTCTTCGACGACT
>CAYLIV010000030.1:35107-44539 GCA_964384055.1 uncultured Fibrobacteraceae bacterium | reverse complement strand
CGACCGTCAGGCCGATCGCCAGCGTCAGCGCGGCAATCGGCAGGTATCTCCGTGTTGAACTGGACATCGAAAAACACTCCCTTTCCGAGAGGGCGGATTGGCTGGTCGACATCGGGTAGCCGCAGTCGTTCAGTGGCTGAACTCCGAAGCATACGTCCGGCCGGACCCGGTAGCAAGACTTGAACACGATCCTGACACCCGGCGTCGGCCGCACACGCGACAACTCGCTGTACGAAAAGTTATTAGGAGGATCGCCCAGGTCGAAAATTTTGACTCCGAGCTCAGCGATTGCTTTGCTCGGCGCGGGCGATGACGGCACGCATCGCGTCGGGATCGGCGGCCGACCGCAGCGCCTCGACGAAATCGCCGCTTTTGACCAGGCGCGCCAGGCGGGCGAGGACCCGCAAGATCAGGCGGGGATCACCGAGCGGGCCCACGAGCAGGATGACCACATCCACCGGTTTATCGTCTTCGGCGGGAATATCGATGGGCCGGGCCAGGGTGCTGAAAACGATCTGTACCCGATCCACCGCGGCGAAGCGGGCATGGGGAATGGCCAGGCCGCCGCCGATGGCGGTGCTGCCCTTGAGTTCTCGCTCCTCGATTTCCGCCACCAGGCCGGCTGCATCGCTCACCGAGCCGACATCGACCAGGGTCGCGACGAGTCGCTCGATGGTCGACGACCAATCGGTGCATTTCAGGCGCGGCAGAAGACCGCTGGCTGGTGTATAGTCGAGCAGCTTCATGACCGGATAGTAATTACCGGGACGCACCGTGTCCAGAAAGAGGCCCGGAAGAAACCAACGACGGGACAACGAGCCGAGGCGCACGTGTACCAGAATAAACCGCTTGACCCCTTCGCCGGAATGTTGCGTAAGAAACGCCTGAGCGCTCAGTGGCGACGTTTTGCCGCCGCCTGCCGCCGGCCGTGGCGGCCGACGCGGATCGACAGCCGGCGCGGCGGTCCCCCCAACCTGCTGATGCTGGCGGTGGACACCTTGCGCCGCGACCACCTCGGTCTCGCGGGCTATCGGCGTCCGACCTCGCCCCGGCTCGACGCGCTGGCCGCCGCGGGTACGTGCTGCGACGACGTGACCGCGCCGGCACCCTGGACCCTGCCGTCGTTCACCAGTTCCCTGTGCGGAGTAATGCCCTGTCTGCACGGCGCGCTGCTGAGCGGCCCGTCGCGCAACATGGACAGCCAGCCGCCAACGCGACTCGACGCCGGTGCCGTCACCCTGGCGCGCCATCTGCGCGGACATGGCTACCGCACGGCGGCTTTCTATTCCAACCAGTTCTTCGCCTTCGGGCTGGCCGAGTCCTTCGACGAGCACCTGTACCTCAACCTGCCGGCAGGTGATCTCGCCCGTACCGCGCTGGATTGGATCCGCCGCCACGGTGACCGGCCGTTCTTCTGCTTCGTGCTGCTCAACGATCCCCACGAACCGACAACGCCGCCGCCCGCACAACTGGCGCCCTTTCTCGACGAGCTGGCCGGCCGCGGCGTCGAGCCGGCCGCCGCGGTGCTGCGTGAGCTGGCGTGCTGGGGCTACGCCAGCCGGCCGGATGGCCATCTCGGCCACCTGACGCCGCCCCTGAGCGCGGCGGCGCGGCAGACCCTCGCCATCAAGCTCGCCCTCTACGACGCCACGATCGCGTACGTCGACCAGGTCATCGGAACGACATACGACCGGCTCGCCGCCTGGGGTCTGGATCGCAACACGGTGGTTTCGTTCTTCTCCGACCACGGCGAGGAATTCCTCGACCACCTCGCCGAGGCACGCGCCGCCGGCCACGATCCGCGCCGGATCTGCGCCATCGGTCACGGCCACAGCCACTATCAGGAGCTGCTGCACGTTCCCTGGATCACGCTCGGCCCCGGCGTACCGGCGGGTGTCCGACTCGCGCAGCCGGTGTCGCTGTGCGACGTGGCGCCGACGGTCGCCGACTGGCTCGGCGTCGATCCGTTGCCGTTGCCGGCGGCGACGGTGGACGGGTTGGTGGGGCGATCGCTGGTCGGTGAGGAATCGATTGCCGAGGGAACCGCGGCCCGCCCCCACGAACGCTTCCTCCTCTCGGAAGCCATTGCCTACGGGCCTGATCTGGTCGCGGTACGGCGTGATCGCTGGAAGTTGATCGCCACCCGTGCCGGTCAGCCGCTTGGCCTGTACGACCTGGCGACGGATCCCGCGGAGCAGAACGACATGCGCGCGACGCAACCGGCCGAGGCCGCTGCACTGCTCGACCACCTGGCGACGTGGCGGCGCGCCGTACCGGATCCGGACGGTTCGGGCGCCGGCAACGGCAAGGGCTCCGGCGAACCCGCCGCGTCGTGGGACGACCTGTCCGAAACGGTGCGGCGACGCCTGAAGGATCTTGGCTACACCGAGTGATCGAAGGGTCACAGGTCGGCCTGGGTGTGACGTTTCGTTTTCCCGGGAGTTTGGTGTTGCCGGCGTACGGTCGCCGGACTCGGTCGGCTGTGACCGTTCCTGATCGAGGATCGTTCGTTGTAGGATATTTCGGGGGGCTCTCCGGAGGGTGAATTGAGTGTGTGGTCTGCGTATAATGATACGATAGTATCGTTTTGATTTACTAGTAAATAACCGATAATTATTCATGATATTTTATTGTTTTTCGCTTGCGATTTTCCGCTGATTTGTGTATATTGTCAACCTCCTCCCATATTGCGATTTCTCTACTGTTGAAGCCTGTTCGAAAGGACTCGATATGGCGATTTCTGCGCTTTCTCTCGCTGTCTTCAAGACCAACCAATCGACCCGTCGCGTTGATGCGGCGTTGAAGCAAGCCATTCACACCCTCGAGAAAGCCGAACACAACGCCGTGCTCTGGTTCGGCGAGATTCTCAGGCGGAAGCTCTATCGAAAACTCGGCTACTCATCGATCAACCAGTATGCAGCGGTGGAGTTGAAGTTCTCGCGTTCGAAGACGGGGGACTTCATTCGACTGGCCACGAAGCTCGAGGAATTGCCAGCCGTGCGGGAGTCGGTCGCCAGCGGTAAGGTCGGTTACACGAAAGCCCGCGAAATCGTCAAGGTGGCGACGCCGGCGACGGAATCGGCGTGGGTGGAAACGGCGACGACACACTCCCGGCGGGAGCTGGAGAAGAAAGTGGCTGATGTTCGTCTGCGGGCGAGGGTGAAGCGTAACGTCGATCCGGCGCAGGGTGATTTGTTGAGCCCGGAATCAGGGGACGGTGTCGCGGGCGCTGCCGTGCGTACGGACAACCTACTCGATGAAATTCCCGTTCGCGTGAGTCTGGAAATGACACCGGAACAGTTCGCTCGTTACGAGGCGCTCTGGGAACAGCTCTACAAACGGGGTGGTGTGCCGGCAGGTAAGGGGAAGGTCGAACTGCTGCTTGAGGCGATGGCTGGACTGATCACGACGCGAGATGAAAGTGCTGCGTGGTATCAGGCAGGTGCCCCCCGGGGGACGGGCCGCAAAGATCCCTCGAGAGAGGGAAGGACCCCCCGGGGGGCACTCGGCGAGACTTCTGTCGGTAGGAAACGATTCGCGAAACATACGGCCGCACAGCGCCCAGCATCCAGTCCCCATTTCCAGATCCACGTACACCGGTGTCCCGACTGCGAACAGGCAGCGATCCAGACTAGCCGCGTTGAGCGGTCGATCAGTCAGGCAGAACTGGAACGTGCGCTTTGTGACGCGCAGATCCAGAAACCGGGCCAGCGCAATTCGTCAGCGATTCCACCGGCCGTCAGGCGAGAGGTGCTCGCGCGCGACCGCCATCGCTGCCAGGCGCCCGGTTGCGAGAACACGCACTTCCTCGAAATCCACCACATAACGCCGCGCCACCGAGGTGGCGGCAACCAGCCCGAAAACCTACGGACATTGTGTTCCTCATGCCATCGGTCGTGGCACGAGCGCGGATCCGCCAGGCAACGAGCGACCGGGACCGCGTAACGGCACAGGGACGGCTAACAAATACGGACCGCGGGACAGTACAGGACAGGTCAACGACCGCGGACCGCGGGAAGGGTGGGATCTTAAGCGCGGGATCGTGAAGGCGCCAGTGCCATGCCGCATACCAGCATCATCAGGGTCAGGATCTCGGCGTCGCCGAAATTCCACTCGAAGAGTCCGGCGACACAGAAGCCCACCCAGACGCCGAGCGCCGCAAGCACCCAGCCCTGCGCCAGGTGCCGAGCCGGGCCTTGGTGCCGAGCCTGAACGTGCGCCAGGTCGCAGGCTTGCGCCGGATCCTGGGCATTCGCCAGATCCTGGACACTCGCCGGATCCCGGCCATTCGCCGGGTCCCGGGCGCTTTCCCCGACGTCGAAATCGCGTGCGGCCGCCTCCGGCCCATTCGGCGGCCGGCCGCGCACCTCGCCCCAGCGTTGCCACAGACGCCGGAGCAACAGCACGAGAAAGGCGACACACAGCACCAGGCCGGGTACGCCCCATAGCACGCCGAACATCAGTAGATTGTTGTGCAGATGCCCGCTGAGCTCGACCTTCTCGCCTTCTGGCGTATCCTGGTGATACCCCGCGTAGATCTCGCGCAGGTCCACATCGCCGAAACCGGTCACCGGCTCGTCGCCGATCATCTGCACGCCGGTGCGCCACATGATCAGGCGCTGGTTATTGTGGGCATCGAAAAGATCGAAGGTGGAACGCAGACGCTGCTTGGCCACCGGCGGCAGCAGGGGAATGGACACGGCGAGCAGCAGCACGAATACCGGCAGCCAGCGCGGCCGCCGCAGGCTCAGGATCACCATCGCGCCGGCCGCGAAGCCGAGCCAGCTGCTGCGCGTCAGGGTCAGCACGAGCGCCACGAGTTGCAGCACCAGGGCGATGGCGAGCAAGAGTCGCACACGCCGTTTGCGCAGCACCGTCAGAAAGGCCAGCGTGACCAGCGACGTCTCCATCACCAGTCCGCCGGCGGTCATGTACCCCTGGGCGAGGCGCAGGCGCCCGTAGAGGATGCCGGATTTTTCGTGATAGAAACCCAGACCTTCGCGCACGAGTTGGACGTAGCCGATCAGCACGATGACCGTCACCCCGGCGACCAGCGCGCCGAGAATCCAGCCGCGCAGGCGGTCGTCCCTCGCGCCGCTGGCCATGAGCCACAGGGGCGCCAGCAACAGCCAGCGCCGAGTATAGACGATACTCTGGGTTGTATCGGTGGAAAAAGCGACCAGCAGCAGCGCCCAGCCGATCATCAACGCGGCGGGCCACTCGAGTCCGGTGTGGACGGGAGCATGGCCGCGCAGCCAGAGCACGAGAAAGGTGGCGATGGCCAGGCCGAAGGCTATCTGGTTGGCACTGATGGACAGGGTGGCCGTCACTGCCGACAGCACCAGGCAGAGTCCGTTGAGCCCCGGCCAGGTGGGCGGCCAGCTGAGCGGCCCGTTGAATCCGGCAACTGTCTCGCGCTGTTTCACTCGCGGCATCAGCCTCGCTTCTGCGCCAGCTCGCCAACCCTCGCCGCCAGGTCCAGAAACGCCGCGCGGACCGAGCTACCGTCAGTTTCCACCGCCGGTGTACCGCTGTCGCCGCCCTGTCTGATCTGCGGATCGATGGGAATCTCGCCCAGGAGCGGCAACGAGAACTGCTCGGCGACCCTGGCCCCGCCGCCGGCGCCGAAGATATCGTATTTCTTGCCGTTGTCCGGACAGACGAAGAAACTCATATTCTCCACGATGCCCATGACCGGTACATCGACCTGCCGGAACATCTGGATGCCGCGCCGCACATCGGTCAGGGCCACTTCCTGCGGCGTGGTGACCATGACGATGCCGGTCAATTCCACCTGCTGGATCAAGGTGAGCTGGGCATCGCCGGTCCCGGGGGGCAGATCCACGACGAGATAGTCGAGCTCTTCCCACTGCACGCCCTTGATGAACTGCCGCACCGCCGAGAAAACCATGGGACCACGCCAGATCACGGGCTGGTTCGGCGGCAGCATCAGCCCCATGCTGACCATCTGCAGGCCGTGGCTGCGCACGGGAATGATCCGCTTGTCGTCGGTGGTGTCCGGCGCCTCGGTGCAGCCGAGCATCGTCGGTATCGACGGACCATAGATGTCGGCGTCGAGGATACCGACGCGGTAGCCGCTGTCCCGCAAGGCCAGCGCCAGGTTCACCGCCACGGACGACTTGCCCACGCCACCCTTGGCGCTCGCCACGGCAATCACGTTCTGCACGCCGGCGAGCTTTTCGCGATTCTCGTACGGATCGGCCGACTGGCCGTGGGGCCCGGTCGGCGCTTTCTTCTTGGACGAGCGGTCGTCGATCTTCACGCTCAGCACCTCGATACCGGGCATTTCGCCCAGCCGATCGGCGACAGCCGCCTGCACCTTTTCGATGGTTTCCTGTTTTTCCGTCGTACGCACCACCGGTACGAGAACCTCGTTGCCGTTGACGGTGATCTCGCCGATCAGGTCGATGGACACGACATCGACGTTGGTACCCGGAACCTTGACCTCGCGCAGCGCGGCCAGGATATCGTCGGGATTCGGATTATTCGATTTGATCACGGTTGTTTCCTCCGCGTAAACATCTATTCAGAAGCAGAATGCTCCTGTTTTCCTTCTCACCCAATAATCGGTCGTCGAGCGGAGATTGGCAACATTTGCAGGCGGAATATTTTCAGCACGTCGGCAGACGGATGTTGCGTGCCGACATCCCGATTCTTCTATACCTTCCGGCATCGCAGCCGTCAGTCTTGCCCGAACGATCCCAGGGCCTCGTCACAGCTGTCGAAGGTCTCGAAGACCAGCTTCAACTGCGTGACATTGAGGATGTTGTCGATACGCTCGCTGACCTCGCATATCTTCAGCTGGCCGCCGTTCTTCTTCAACGTGTGGAACGCGGAAACCAGAACGCCCAGACCGGTCGAGTTGATCCAGTTGACCTTCGACATGTTGAGCAGCATGTCGACGTAGCCTTCGTTGATCAGCGTCTTGACCTCGGTGTGGAATTTCTCGTGATCGGGTCCGCCCATGATCTTTCCCGACAGATGCAAGACCATCACGTCGCCTTCGGCCTTCTGTTTTATCTTCACCTCGTGCTCCTTTTCGGTGACGGGATCGCGATGCTGTCCGCCCCACATGATATCTGAGAACACGGTTCCCCGCTGATCCGATTTCAGCGCCAGGATGCAAGTTACGCGGACTAAAAGCAAGCATTGACTGGACCTAAACCTACAAATTTTGCTACTCTGGAGCCAATTGTGGCGTGCCGCCACAGCTGACAGGGCCGTCGACACGGGTTCCGACCGTGTCTGGCGAGGGAGCAGTTCGGAGGAGCGGTGTCATGGCCAACGTCCGTCCGCCAGTCCTGAGTGGATCCTGGTACCCGGGAGAGCCGGAGCGACTGCGCAGTACCGTCGAGGAGTTCCTCGCCGCTGCGGACAGCGCCGGGATTCCGACCGGCCGCCCCCGCGTGGCGGTGGTTCCCCATGCCGGTTACGTGTACAGCGGTCAAACGGCCGGCAAGCTGTACGGCCTGCTGGTCGGTCTGGACTACGACACCGTGTTCGTCCTGTCGCCGAGCCACCGAACCGCCCTGGCTCAGGTGGCCCTGTCGTCGTGTACGGGTTTTTCCACTCCGCTGGGTCGGGTCGCCATCGACGGTGAGATCAACGACCGGCTCGCCCAGAGCTCCACCTTCGCCTACGACGACCAGGCGCACGCCCTCGAACACGCGGTGGAGATACAACTGCCCTTCCTGCAGGTTGTTTTCGGCGAAGCGCTGCGCGTCGTGCCGCTGCTGGTGCCGCGCCTGTCAGACGACGATCGGCGCGAAGCCGCCGCCGCCCTGGCGCCCTGGCGCAATGATCGCTGTTTGTTCGTCGTATCCACCGATTTCACCCACTACGGACACGATTACGGGTACGTCCCCTTCACAGATGACGTTCCCGACCGGCTGGAGAAGCTCGACGGCGAGGCCATCGACCTGGTATTGCGACACGATCCGGAAGGATTGATCGACTATGGTCAGCGGACCGGCATCACCATGTGCGGCCTGCACGCGACCGCCCTGGCCATCAGCGGCGAACCACCGCCGGGTATGACCACCGGCACCATCGACTACTGCCGCAGCGGCGATCGGGATCGGAATTACACCTTCTCGGTCAGCTACGCGGCCCTGTTGCTAAACGCGACGGACGGCGACACGGGCGAAACCGACCTTCTCACGGCGCAGGAAAAGGATTTCCTGCTGAAGCTCGCCCGCGATGCCGTGACCGCCGCCGTCGAAAAACGCCCGCCGACAACGGCCACAGATCTGGCGGCACGCGAGGGCGTCACGCTGAGTTCGCGGCTGACGGCCGATCGCGGCGCCTTCGTAACCCTCAGCAAGAGCGGTGTGTTACGGGGCTGCATCGGGTACATCGAAGGCATCAGGCCGCTGATCGAAGCGGTGCAGGACAACGGGCGCAGTGCCGCACTCCAGGATCCGCGCTTTCCGCCCGTCGGGCCGGATGAACTCGAGCAGATCCACATCGAGGTTTCGGCGCTGACCCCGCTGCAACCGGTCAGCGGGCCCGAGGCCATCGAAATCGGCCGCCACGGCATCGTGATGCAACACGGACCGGCGAAATCCGTCTTCCTGCCCCAGGTCGCGCCCCAGCAGGGGTGGGATCTGGAAACGACCCTGTCCCAGCTCGCCAGCAAGGCCGGCCTGCCGCCGGACGCCTGGCGCAGCGGCACGACGTTCTCCGTTTTCGAGGCCGAGATCCTGGAAGAGGAGCCGGCGCCGTAGACCGGCGCCGAAGACCGGCGCCGACCCGCGCGCGGAAAATCTGTTGTGTATGTGGTGGGGAATGGCTACTCTTTCGTGTTCCCCGGATTCCAAGGAGCGATACGATCAACCACGGACGCAAAAATAGCAAAGTGATGGAAACGATGGGCTTGCTCGACAAAGTGCATAGCTTCACGCCTGCTCGCGACCTGCAGCAACGTGACCTGTACAACTATTTCCGTGTGATCGAATCGGCCCAGGAGAACACGGTTCGTTACCAGGGTAAAGAGATCATCATGCTCGGGAGCAACAACTATCTCGGGCTGACGAACCATCCGAAGGTCAAGGAGGCCGCCCGCCAGGCCATCGACAAGTACGGCACCGGCTGCGCCGGTTCCCGTTTCTTGAACGGAACCCTCGACATCCACGTCGAGCTGGAAACCAAGCTCGCCGATCTCGTCGGCAAGGAAGCGGCCCTGGTCTTCAGCACCGGTTTCATGGTCAACCAGGGCGCCATCACCACACTGGTGGGACGCAACGAGACGGTCATCGTGGATCGTACCGACCACGCCTCGATCTTCGAGGGAGCGCGGCTGTCCTTCGCTAGTTTGTTGGGCTGCCACTGCCCGGTGCGATTTTTGGGATACTATCTTCTCGCTTGTTTCTGATTGTATATCTGCCGATAGGTTTCGTTCTTGGGTTCAAT
>CAYLIV010000030.1:26086-35097 GCA_964384055.1 uncultured Fibrobacteraceae bacterium | reverse complement strand
TCGAGGGAGCGCGGCTGTCCTTCGGCAACACCCGCAAGTTCAAGCACAACGACATGGAGAGCCTGGAATACGTCCTGCAGGCGGAGAAGGACAGCAACAAGCTGATCGTCGTCGACGGCGTGTTCTCCATGGAGGGCGATATCGCCAAGCTGCCGGAGATCGTCGCGCTGGCGGCCAAGCACGACGCCATCGTCATGGTCGACGATGCCCACGGCATCGGCGTGCTGGGCGAAAACGGTCGCGGTACCTGCAACCATTTCGGCCTGACCGATGACATCCACCTGGTCATGGGCACCTTCAGCAAGTCGCTGGCTTCGGTGGGCGGGTTCATCGCCTCGGATCGGGACACGATTCACTATATCAAACACGTGGCCCGCGCGCTGATGTTCTCCGCCAGCATGCCTCCCGCATCGGTAGCCTCGGTTTCCGCCGCGGTCGACGTGATGCTCGAGGAAGACTGGCGCCACGAGGCCCTCTGGCACAACAACGAGATCATGCGTGAGCGTCTGATCGCCGCCGGTTTCGATACCGGCCCGTCGGAGACGCCCATCATCCCGGCGGTGGTCGGCGAGGACATGGTGGCCTTTCAGATGTGCCGGCAACTGAGCGACGAGGGCGTGTTCGTCAACCCCGTCGTCAGCCCCGCCGTGGAGCCGGGCAACGCGCTGATCCGCCTGAGCCTGATGGCGACCCATACCGAGGACGAGATCCACAAGGCCATGGACATCATGGCAAAGGTTGGTCGCAAGCTGGGCATCATCTCGTAGCCCGAAGCAACAAGGAGGTCCCATGTCGCTGTCGGTGACCAAGGTCGGCGGGCGCGATGATCTCGAACGTTTTCTCCTCCTCCCCTATCGGATCTACGCCAACGACGAACGCTACGTCTTCCCGCTGCTGAGCGAGCAACGGCACTTTTTCGATCCCGCCAAGAATCCGTTTCACGCCCACGCGAAGACCTGCTTGTGGACCGCGAACCGTGACGGTGAAGTGGTCGGACGTATCGGCGCCTGCGTCGACGAATATCACAACCGGGCGCACGACGAGCAGACGGGATTTTTCGGCTTTTTCGAGACCGAAGACGACCTCGACATCTCACGCGCTCTGCTGACGACGGCGCGCGACTGGCTGCGCGATGCCGGTGTCGAGACCATGCGCGGGCCGTCGTGCTTCACGAGCAATCACGACTTCTTCGGCCTGCTGTACGACGGCGAGATCAGTCAGCCGGTCGTCGGCATGCCCTACAATCCGCGCTACTACATCCGGCACCTCGAGGAGTTCGGCCTGACCAAGTGCAAGGATCTGTACGCCTGGCGCATCGAGACCAACAAGCGGATTCCGCCCAAGGTGCAGGGTCTGATCGACAGCCTGCTCGGCGCCGAAGCCTTCAGCGTGCGCCCGTTTCGCATGGACCGGTTCGACGAGGACGCCGACATCGTCCGCCAGCTCTACAACGCCTGCTGGGCCGAGAACTGGGGCTTCGTGCCCATGGACGACGCCGAGTTCGCCTACATCGCCAAGGACATGAAGTCCATGGTCAACGCGAACTTCCTGCTGATCGCCGAGGCTCAGGGCCAGCCCATCGGTTTCTGCATGACCATCCCCGATTTCAACCAGGCGCTCAAACCCTGTCGCGGTAAGCTGTTTCCCCTCGGCTGGCTGAAGTTCCTGCTGGGCAAACGCAGGATCAACTACGCCCGCACCTTGCTGATGGGCGTGCTGCCGGAGTTCCGCCGCAAGGGTGTCGACGTGGTCATGGTGTACAAGACCATGCAGTACGGCTTCAGCCAGGGCATCTCGGCCGCCGAGTGCTCGTGGACCCTCGAGGACAACCGGGCCATCAACACGATCCTGAAGGGTTATGGCTGCGAACTGTACAAAACCTACCGCATTTACGATCTGTCACTGGCATGATGGCGGAGGATATGACGCGCCGTGACCGCAGGGATCCGGCCCCGACCGTGGCCCTGACCGGGGCGACCGGCTTTCTCGGCAGTCACATCGCGGACCGGCTGCTCGCGAGCGGGTACCAGGTACGCGCCCCGCTACGCGCCACGAGCAACCGGCGCTGGATCGAAGGCAAGGATATCGAGACGATGACGGTCGACCTGACGGTCCCCGCGCACGCGGACCGTTTCGTCGCCGAGGCCGCGGTGGTGGTCCACTGTGCCGGTGTGACCTCGGCGCCCAGCGAGTCGCGCTACTTTCACGGCAACGTGGCGATCACCCGGGCGCTGCTCGAGGCGACCGAGCGGGCCGGCGTGTGTACGACCTTCCTTTTCATCTCGAGTCTGGCCGCCGCCGGTCCCGGCACGCCGGACGATCCCGTGACCGAGGATTCGCCCTGCCGACCGCTGACCGCGTACGGGCGCAGCAAGCTCGCCGCCGAACAGGAAGTGTGTGGGCGCGCGTGGCCTTTTCGCACGGTGATCCTGCGGCCCCCCGCCCTGTACGGTCCTCGCGACCCGGAATTTCTGCCCCTGTTCAAGCTGGCCGGTCTGGGCTGGACGGCCCGTCTGGGCAAGCACATCAGCGGCCTGTCGCTGGTCGACGGCCGTGACGCCGCCGCCGCCGCGGTCGCGCTGCTGGAAACCCACGCGGCCACCGGCCCGTACTTCGTCGACGATGGCCACGTCTACGACTGGCGGGACCTCGCCGACGCCCTGGGCCACGCCCTCGGCCGCCGGGTGCGCACCTTCCCGGTCCCGGTCCGTCCCCTGCAGATCGCGGCGAAACTGCTCGGACGCCGCCTGGCCGACAGATCGGTGATTCTCAACAGCGACCGCCTGGCGGACATGACCGCGCCGGGCTGGGTCTGCTCCGGGGAAAAATTACGTTGTGAAACGGGCTTCGCCGCTCGTTACGACCTGCGCCGCGGTTTTCGGGAAACCCTGGCGTTTTTTCGCGAAAGCGGTTGGCTGAAGTGAAACGTATCCTGGCACGCCTGGCCATCCATCGTTCGAATCTCGACCGCTGGACGGTGATCTATCTGGTGATCAGCGCCTTCTATCCCATCCTGCGGCCGTCGGTGTATCCTTCCCCGTGGATCAACGCTCTCGTCCACGGCGTCCTGGCCGTCGCGGTGTGGTTTCTGCCGCCGCTCTTGCGCCGCAGCGGCTACTTCTGGCCGCGTCTGCTGGGCGAGATCTACTTGCCGATCTTATTCCCCATGCTCTACAAGGAAATGGAATACCTCGGCCTGATCTTCTTCAATTTCGAGGCTTCTTTCGATCCGACCTTGATCCGTCTGGAGGAGTTGATCTTCGGCTGCCAGCCCAGCCTCCTGTGGTCCCGCGCCTGGCCCTGGCCCTGGTTCCACGAACTGATGGAAACGGCCTACTTCTCGTATTACTTCATGGCGCTGGTGATGTTGATCCTGCTGCTGCGTAGCCGCGACCTGTCTGACGAACTGCGCTGGCCCGCCCTGCGCGCGTTCGTACGCGACCTGGGCGCCACGATGCTGATCTGCTACACCCTGTACACCCTGATTCCGGTCTGGGGCCCCAAATATTTCCGCGCCGGTCCGGTCGAAGTTCCCGGCTGGATCTTCACTCGCATCATGGAACACATCCACGCCAACGGCGCCATCCTCGGCGCCGCGTTTCCGTCCAGCCACGTGGCCGCGACCATGATTCCGTGGTGGTATACGTGGCGGTGGTTCCCGCGGCACCGCTGGTGGATGACGGTGTTGTTCGTGCTGCTGTGCTGCTCCACGGTGTATTGCCGATACCATTATGTGGTGGATGTTTTTGCGGGTCTGGTGCTGGGGGCGTTCGTGCTGTATCTGGGGCAGCGCTTCGGGAAGGTGAGGACGGGGGAGCCGCGGAACGGGCCCTCGTCAACGTGAGTCGTCCGAACGCTGCGTGTTCACCACCTTGAGCAGGGTTTCGGTATTTACGCCGTAGCCCAGGCTTGACCACCGATGTTCGGCGTCGTCGCGCCTCACGAGGCTCGGAGCCGACTGCAACGGCTCTGATGATGGTGAGAAGGATGGCCAGTCGGCGCACGGCCGACCTGATCAGACGCCTCAGGTGAAACCGCCGCCGCCTCCGCAGCTACCGGGCGGCTGGCCGCAGGGCAGTTCGCCGCTTGCGGTGCCGGCGCCACCCATGGCGAAAGACGACATCTCGCGTTGCGTGCGCTTCGATCCGCAGGCGGTGCAGACTGGGGTGCCGGCTTGCACGTCGGCATGGGAGAGGATTTCCTCGAAACGATGCCCGCACTTCCGGCAGGTGAATTCGAATATGGGCACGGGTGATCCTCCTCCTCACTGTCTTGTCACCGTCGCCGAACCGATTGTCGGCTATTTACCGGCCGTCCGCCGGATCGCGGTCGTCAGTGGTTGCGTTTGTCTTCGAGCTCCGGTCACCGACCGAGCAGGCGTCCGCAGCTCAGGTGGGCACGCCCAGTCGCGGCAGCACGAAGCGTACTACAAGAAAGTATATCACGATGAAGGCGACAAGCTTGAGCATGGAGTACCTCGACCATTGGGAGCCGGCAAAGATTAGCTGTTGCGAATCCTATTAACAGACAATATGGCCCGGATTGTTCGTTTGTCAAGCTTCGGTCAGGGAAAAACCGCGGCGTAGACTGGATCCGGCGCTGCAGTAATCGGTCCGGCCATGGGCGCTCGCTCACAGCATTCGTCGATATATATATGAAGTTATAATCGATTTGTTGACCGTTAATCCGGCATACCCGTTGCAGTCCCCAGGACCAGGGTCAGTCGCAGGCCACAACGAGGAACAACGGGACCGCCCGGACCAGCACGAGAACGCTTGTGCCGGGCAGGAAAGGAATCCGGGTGCCGGAAGTATCGCAGAGTGCACGTTTGCCGCGGAAGGCGGACAGCGGTTCGCCGTTGGCAATTCGGAAGCTCTGGATCGTCGTGCTGGCGGCGGCCATGCTCGTGGCCGTCGGTTTCTCGCTGCCGCGCGAGCAGGAACCGGTTTCCCTGGCCTACGAAATCGATCTGGCCGCCGCGGACAGAGGTGAGATCCAGGTGCGGTTGACCGTCGCCGGAGATGTGGCCGATCCGCTGGCCCTCGAATTCCCGACGAGTGTGCTGGACGGAGCGAGCGGCGGGCCGAATTTCACGGTGGCGAGCGCCAGCCAGACCGACGGTTACCACAACGGTGCCCGGCCCATCCGCTTCGAGGCGGGCAGCGGCCGCGTGGTGATCCACCCGGATGGTGCGTATCCGGTCGAGCTGCGCTACCGGATCGATCTGCGTACCGCCGACGTCCTCGACGGCGACCTGACCCGACATCTGTCCGTGGTAACGGCCGGCGGCTTTCGTGCGGCGGGCTTCGCCGTCTTTCTCGTTCCGGCCAGCGGACTGGCGCGAGACATCAGTGTCGCCTTCACCGGTAACACACGCGGCGAGGTGCTCGCGCCGTGGCCGATACGGTCGAGCGTCGAAGACAGCACGGTTTTCCAGCCGCGCGATCTGCGCGATCTCTACAATTCGTTTTTCGCCCACGGCGGCCTGCGCCTGTCGGAGGCCACCTTCGGTGACTGTCGCTTCCGCCTGGCCAGCGACGTCGACTGGCTCTTCGCCGACCAGGACGTGATGCGTCTGGCGCGCCGCATCGCCACCGCCGAGGTGGATTTCTTCGGCTCGGTGCCGCAGCCGGCCATCACCTGCCTACTCGCCGAAAACCGGCTCCGGTCCGCATCCGGCTTCGATATCGTCGGCGTCCACACCGGCAGCTCGATCCTGCTGCTGATGGATCCGGACACGAGCTACGCCAACCTGAAGCAACACGGAGCGAGCATCATCGCCCACGAGATGTTCCACGGCTGGCTGGGCGAAGCCATCCGGCAGGAACATCCGGACATGGTCTGGTTCACCGAGGGCGCGACGACCCTCTATGCCGCGCGGCTACTGGCGAAATCCGGAGTCTGGTCGCCAGCGGAAGCCGACTGCTCGCTTACGCAACGGTACCGACGGGACTACCACGACAACGAATTGCTCGGCGAGACAGCCATCGCCGAGGCGGCCGCCGACCTGCTCGGCGACGGTGGTACGGTTCGTTTCGCCTACGCCGGCGGTTCCCTGGCCTGCGAACGGCTGGACACCTGGCTCGCCACGAAAACCGGCCGCACGCACCCCCTCGACGACGTCCTGCGTTACCTCTACTCCACCCGCGACGACGGCTCGCTCACCCGCGCGCGCCTCATCGCCGCAGTCGCCGCGGTCACCGGCCAGGACTGTACCACCTGGCTCGAACGCTTCGTCTACGGCAAAGAGACCTTGCCGCCTTCCGAACCGATGACTTAACTTCTTTCCAGCCTCGATTGACAGTTGCACTCGCTTACGGTCCCTCGCCTCGCTGGTGTGTGCACATGGCTGCCGCGCGGACTCGAGCCGCAGGCGAATGGAGCACGGCGGCCAGGTGCACACACCAGCGAGGCGACGCGCCGCACAAGTAGTCGTCCACCGGTTGGAGGAAGCTTTGAGTACACCGTCGAAGAAGTTCAAGCGCACCCTGGTCACGTCGGCGTTGCCGTACGCCAACGGGGATATTCATCTGGGGCATCTGGCGGGGGCGTATCTGCCGGCGGACATCTACGTGCGGTTTCTGCGGGTACGGGGCGAGGACGTGCTGTACATCTGCGGGACCGACGAGTACGGCGTGGCCATCACCAAGACGGCCGAGCAGAGCGGGCTGACGCCCAAGCAGCTCGTGGACCGGAACTACGAATCGATCAGCACGTCGTTTCGCGATTTCGGCATGTCCTTCGACAACTTCTCCCAGACCAGCCGGCCCATTCACGCCGAGACCAGCAGCGCGTTCTTTCTCGACCTGCATCGGCAGGGTCTGCTGACGGAGCGGACGACCGAGCAGTTCTTCTGTCGGAAGTGCGATCGATTTCTGCCCGACCGCTACGTGGAAGGCACCTGCCCCCGCTGCGACAAACCGGGCGCCCGCGGCGACCAGTGCGAAGCGTGCGGGTCGGCCCTCGATCAGGTCGATCTGCTCGAGCCCTATTGCGCCACCTGTAACGACACGCCCGAGCTGCGGCCGACGACGCACTGGTTTCTGCCCCTCGGGCAGTGGCAGGAAAAGCTCGAGGCCTTCATCGCCGCGCACCCGGAGTGGAAGGACAACGTCAAGCAGTACTGCCGCAGCTGGTTCCAGGACGGACTCGGCGACCGCGCGGTCACACGCGACCTGCAATGGGGCGTGCCCGTGCCCCTGGACGATCATGAGGGCAAGGCGTTGTACGTCTGGTTCGAGGCGCCGGTCGGCTACATCTCCTCCACGCGCGAGTGGGCGACCGGTCGAGGCGACGACGAGGCCTGGCGCACCTGGTGGCAGGACGAGTCCACGCGGCTGGTGCATTTCATCGGCAAGGACAACGTGGTCTTCCACGCGTTGATGTTCCCGGCGATGCTGATGGCGCACTCGGAAGACTACATCCTGCCCGACAACGTGCCGGCCAACGAGTTTCTGAATCTCGAGGGCCGCAAGCTTTCCACGAGCCGCGGTTTCGCTGTCTGGCTGCCCGAATACCTCGAAAAGTTCACGGCCGATTCGCTGCGCTACACCCTGGCGCGCAACCTGCCCGAGACCCGCGACATGAACTTCACCTGGGATAGCTTCCAGGCGCGTCACAACAACGAGCTGGGCAACAATTTCGGCAACCTGATCAACCGGGTGCTGACCTTCACCCACAAGTACTTCGACGGCAAGGTGCCCGAGTACTCGGACGTGGCCATGACCGACCTGGACCGCAAGGCGCTCACCGACGTGGCGCAGTGCCTGGAGAAGTATGTCGCGCATCAGGAGAGGTTCGAGGTCAAGGCAGCCATGGAAGCGGTGTTCCTGGCCGGCCAGATCGGCAACCGCTACTTCGACGAGTCGGCCCCCTTCAAGACCCGCAAGACGGACATGGCCCGCTGCGGCCACACTCTCGGCGTGTCCCTGCAGATCATTCGCCAGCTCGTACTCATGCTCGCGCCGGTGATTCCCTTCGCCATGGAGAAGGTCTGGCGGTGGCTGGGCCTGGAGAGCGACCTGTGGCGGGGCGGCTGGGCGGAAGGCACACGACCGCTGCCGGTCGGACGCGTGCTGGGCAAACCGGAGATCCTCTTCCCGCGGCTGGACGACGAGCTGATCCAGGCCGAGGTGGAGCGGCTGGCGAAGCTGGTGGAAGACGATTCCTGAGTCCGTTTACCTCGCCAACGTGACCGTCCGCGTGATCGATCGTTCCTCGGTCATCACCTGCACCAGGTAGTTGCCGGCCGGCAGGGCGCGACCGGCGGCGCTGCCGTCCCAGCTCACGATCTGCCAGCGGCCGCTGGCGCTGCCGTCGAACAACGTGGCCAGGCGGCGGCCGCGCACGTCGAACACGTAACAGGCGACGGTCTGTCCAGCCGGCGCGCGGAAGCGCACGTTGGTGCGGGGATTGAAGGGATTCGGCCAGGCGGGCGCCAGTTCCGGCGCCAGCACCTGCGGCAACGGCGCCGGTCCCGCCAGTGCGAACATCTCGATCTTCTCGCCGCTGGACAGGACCAGCTCCAGATCGTAGCTCAAGGTGGCGCCGGGCGCGATATCGGTGAGTATCTCGGTCGCGCCGTCGATCAGCACCAGCGAGCGGCCCTCGCGGCGCAGCGGCGTCGTCACCGGATCCGGCGGTCCGGCCAGCACCGTGGCGCGGATCGGCACGCGCGCCTCTGCGGCCTGGATGATGCGCTCGAGGCGGAGGTACACGACGGTGTCCGGCGTCGTGGCGAAGTGCAGCGTCAGTTCGATGGCGCCATCGGTGTTCCAGTCGATGCGCCAGCCGGTCACAGCCGTCGACACGGCCATGGCCGAGCTGTCGAACAGCTGCAGGTAGCCGGCCGGCGTGTTGTCGTGGATGTTGCCGCCGGGAGCACCGACCGCGTAGTCGCCGTCGCCGTCGCCGTCGAAGTCGCCCGCCGAGGCGACCGACCAGCCGTAGGTGTCGTCGGCCAGCGCACCGGGTTGCACGCCCTCGGCCGTGACGATCTCGCAACTCACCGC
>CAYLIV010000030.1:0-25986 GCA_964384055.1 uncultured Fibrobacteraceae bacterium | reverse complement strand
CGGCCGAGTACAGGGGGGCGCCGATCAGCACGTCGTCGCGCGTGGTGCCGGCCACGTCGCCCACGTCGGCCAGGATCCAGCCGAAGTTGTCGCCGGCGTTCTGACCGTTCACGTAGCGGTCGGTGGTGGCGTCGGGATCGTCGCCGCCGTAGATGATCTCCACCCGACCGGCGTCGGCACCGCCGGTGTTGTCGTAGGGCGCGCCGATGGCGACGTCGTCGTAGCTGTCGCTGCTCCAGCGTCCCACGCCGCATACGGCCGAACCGAAGCCGGCATAGGGGCGGCTGGTGGCGCTGCTGGTCACCGTCAGGTCGGCGACCGTGTCGGGGCCGGGATCCGGCGAGGTCGTGCCTTCGAAGACATAGGCCGCGCCGGCTTCGATTCCGGCGCTGTTGTTCTCGGGCGCGCCGACGACGATGCAGTCGGGACCGCCCATGAAGTTGCCGGCATCACCGACCGACCAGCCGAACAGATCGTAGGCCACCGCACCTTCCAGGGTCAGGTCGGCGGACGTGGAAAGTGCGCTGACGCCGCCGTAAAAAACATAGGCGGCGCCCGCGTCGATACCGCTGGAATCGGCATACGGCGCGCCGACCACCAGGTCGTCGAAACCGTCGCCGTTGAGGTCGCCGGCGGCCGACACGGCGAAACCGAACTGATCGCCGGAAGCCAGGCCGTCGAGCGTCACGTCCGGCGAGGATGGCAACGGGTCGTCACCGTAAAAAACGTAGACCCGGCCACTGTCCAGGCCGTTGGCATCGGATTTCGGCGCTCCGATGGCGTAATCGTCTACCGTATCGTTGTTTACGTCGCCGATGCGAGCCACGGCATAGCCGAACCACTCACCATTGGCACCGTCATAAGTCCAATCAGGACTAAAGTTTATGTCTGTTCCGCCGAACCAGATATAGGCGCGTCCGTTGTCGGCCCCGGTACCGCTGTATTCGGGCGAGCCGACAAGCAGTTCCCAGGCGCCGTCACCATTCTGGTCGTCGAGCTCGGTGACCGACGTTGCGAAACGCTGGCCGCTCAAGCCGCTACCGTCGTAGAGATGGACCGATGCCACACCGGTCGAGACACAGCACACGAGCAGGTGCACGAGAATGGCCGTACAGGCAAAACGGCTATTTCCCACGAAAATACCTCCGGTCTGGATCATCAGGTGGATTCCAGGGAATCCGTGACGGAACATTCGTTTGCCAGAATCGTACCGAGTGGCCGGCAGGTAAAAAACTCTTGATTCCTGGGCCATCCTGATAGCTAATTTGAGGGCGTGATCGGTCTTTACAGCCGAGGAGCGAGCTACTGCGTACATCCTATCGAAAACTGATGATCGGTGCCAGCGTGGCGGTCTGCCTTTCGTGCCTGCTGGCGGGAATAATCTGCTTGGTGCCCGGCAAGGAAACGGCGCCCGTTGCCGACGGTAGCGGCGGCCCCGCCGAATACCTGCCGCCACCGTCGCCGCTGGCCATGGAGCGCCAGGAGCAGCAGCAGGATTTCGTCAGGGCTACCCTCGTCGATCCGGCCGCGCTGCGCGCCGGCGATACGGCCGCGACCTTCACCATCGGCCGCAAGCAGGCGTTCTACGAAGCGCTGCAGCAGCTCGGCGCGCCCCATGCGGACATCATTGGCCTGGTCGAGGCCTGCCGGCCGTACCGTAATCTGGGCAAGGTCAAACGCGGCGACAGCTTCCGGATCGTCCAGGCGGCGGACAAGGGCGTGCGCAGCTTCGGCTTCGATCTCGACGTCGAATCCTATCTCGATTTCGTGCGCCGCGGCGACGAGTACGTGGTGGTGGAGGGCACCTATCCTGTTGAACACCGCGTCTGCGGCGTCAGCGGCGTCATCGAGAACTCCCTGTACGCGAGCCTGCAAGCCGCCGGCGCACCGCTCTCGCTCGCGCCCAAGATGAACGACGTGCTGGGCTGGGAAATCGATTTCAACCGCGATCTGCGCCGGGGCGATTCCTTCCGGATCATCTACGAGGAAATCTGGCGCAACGGCGAGCTCGTGCGCACCGGCTCGATCCTGGCCCTCGAGTGCGTCAACAGGTCGCAGCCCCATCGCGCGTTTCACTTCGTCGATCCCGACGGCCGGCCCGGCTACTTCGATCCCGACGGCGCCAACTTCCAGAAGCAGCTCATGCGGGCGCCGTTGCAGTATTCGCGCATCAGCAGCCACTTCAGCTACAGCCGCATGCATCCAATTCTCAAGCGCCGGATGCCGCACCTCGGTGTGGACTACGCCGCGCCGGTGGGCACGCCGGTCCGGGCGGCGGGCGATGGCGTCGTCGTGGCAGCCACCCGCAAGACGGGCAACGGGCGCTACGTGCAGATCCGGCACACCAACCGCGAGTACGAGAGCTTCTATCTGCACCTGTCGCGCTACGCCAAGGGGATCAAGAAGGGTGCGCGGGTGAAGCAGGGGCAGGTCATCGGTTACGTGGGCGCCACCGGTTACGCAACGGGCCCCCACCTGGACTACCGGGTCAAGCGCAACGGAACCTTCGTCAATCCCCGCAAGCTGAAACTACCCGCGGCCGCGCCGGTCGACGAAACAGCGATGCCTTCGTTCGCGCTGCTGCGCGATCTGTACGCGCGGTCGCTGGAGGACCTGCCTGAACAGTGCAGCCCACTACGGGTGGCCCACATCGAGACCACCGTGCCGCCCTACTGGAACCCGGCCACCTTCCAGCTGGTGATGGTACCTGAATTCATGCGACCTGTCACGATCGCGCCGTGAACACGCTCGCCACCTGACGTCGATCGATACCCGCCAACGATCAGGAATCAAAGCTGACGAACAGCGAGCGGAAGCTCGTGAGGATACCCGCATCCACGCGGAGCAGTACACCTGTCTGCGGGTAGTAGACCGCGGCACGGCCATCGGGCAAGCGGCCGAAGCGCAGCTCGACTTCACGTGTACCCACGGCACCGCTGAACCAGATGTGCCAGACCGTGCGCTGCGTGGGGACCAGCGGCTGTAGCGTGTTCGGCGGCGGCAGCACTTCCTCGATGTCCAGGGTGGTCAGACCCGAGGCAAGGTCTCCGGTGATGTTGTCGATGGTCTCGCCGAGCAGATTCTCGGGTACACCTGCGCGCGGCACACCGATCCACTGTTCCAGACCGCGCAGGCCGGACAGCAGATGCTGCGCTTCGTGGGTGATCCGGAACGAGTCGGCATCGGCTATGAGGAAGGGAAACGCGCCGGTGTGTACCAGCTCGGAAGTGGGCACGAGCGCGGTGGTCAGCGCAAAATCCTGGGCTTCCACCAGGCAAGGCGGATCGTGACGCAGGGCGGCGGCACGCTCATTGTCCTGGACGTCACCGAAGGCGATGGCCAGCGTCCGGCCATCGCGCAGGGCGCAACGGATGCGTCGCAGCGGCGGCAGCAAGCCGACCCGTTCGAGGTAGCGATCGTCATGGCGGGGCGGTCCGAAACCGGCCAGTCCGGTCTCGCTGATCTCGAAGAGCATGCGCTTGACCTGCGCCGGATCGGCCAGGAGCCAGGTCGCGCCGTCGCGTGTCTCGCGACGATCGTCATACAACGCGTGGTAGCCGCGGACCCGGGTTCCGAGCCGGCTGACGCCCGCCGCCGGCTGCCGCAACCACCAGCGTCCGGCGTGGCGTATCAGCAGCAGGGTCTCGCTCACGCCGCGCCGCTCGATCCACACGGTATCGGCCAGCGAGCGGTCGAAAGCCGGCAGCAAGCTGTGCAGACGCACCGAGTTGGGCAACTCGGCAAAGGTTGCGCGTGCCTCCTGGTCGACCGTGAACACCGCGTCGCGCCCGGCACCGGCGGCATAGAAACTTTCGGTGATCGGATTCAGGATACCGAACCGGATCTCGGTCTCGCGCCCTTCGCGCGTCCCGACCAGTACCGAGAAGCCCTCGGGTCGCGAGAAACCGTAGCCGGCGTCGTCGGGATCGGAGCCGTCCAGTTCGGCGTTGCCGGTCAAGCGACAGATCCGGCGGACCAGATCCTCCACCACGGGCGCGGTCGCCCAGTCGTGCACCGTGCCGCGCAGCAACCACTGCTCGCCCTCGCGCACGATGTCGTACACGTTCGACTCGTGCCGCACCCGAACCCGATCGACGAGCTCCGGCTCGAACGGCACCAGCAGCTCCCCGGCGCCGGACCCGCCCCCATTCCTCCCGTCGAGAACCAGCCAGACGACAGCGACCAGCAACAACACAGGAAGCACAATCAGACTCGGCGATATTTTTGTGGCCCGCGATGGCTGCACGCTCTTACCTTTCTCTCGTTTTTTCCACGAACACCCGCGTCTGGTGTCCCCTCGAATCGTCGGGCTGTGTACTACCCGTCGCCGCGCGGACTGGAGCCGCAGGCGATTGGAGCACGGCGACGGGTAGTACACAGCCCGAGGATTCGACGCGCCGGCTCAGCGTCGGTGTCGCTGCCGCAAAACGACACCAAGACCAAGACTGCCAGCCAGCAACGGCCACCCCAGCACGCAGCCCCAGCCGATGATCTCCTTCTGCGTCTCGCTCAAGACCACCGGTTGATTGAGCAGTTCGTGCTGGCGCAGAGCGATGAGGATGTCCTCCTGGGCGAGCCAGCCGAAGATGTTCAACAGCAGGTCACGGTTGCCGTAGAGATTCAGGTTCGCGTTGGAGGCGAACTCGGAATTGCCGATGACCGCCAGGCGCGAGAACTGGTCTTCGGCAAAGATCGAAGGCGCCAGCTCGGGCGCGAACGACTCCTGCATGGCCGCCAGGGTCCGCAGCGCGGGATCGTCGGGGATCTCGCGTTCGGGTGCCGCCAGGTAGTCGGGTATCTCGGTGGGGCCGGCGGGGACACCGTGGCGCGGCACCTTCAGGGCCACGCCGAACGGTACCGGGCCGGCGAAATCCTCGGCGGGCGAGAAGGTGGCGTTGCCCGTGACCTGGGTCAGCGGATCCTGTTCCGACCAGGTCAGCCGGCTGCTGTAGAGGATGACGTCGCCGGCGACCTCGCCGGGTGCGCGACGTACCGGGGCGAGGGACTGGGTCATGGGAAACAGGGTCGCCGCCTCGGCCATGCCCTTGGTTACCGGATGCGGACCGTAGCCGTCGAAGACGACCAGCGCCCGCGGCCCCACGCCGAACTGCCGCTGTTCGCCGCGAGCGGTGATGATCACATCGTTGCCCAGAGCGACGTTGTGTCGGGCGATCCACTCGGTCAGCCGCGTCGGCGTGCCCTTGTCCACCAAAACGAGCAGACTGCCGCCGCCCTGGATGTAGTCGTCGAGCGTCGCCAGCTCCGCGAGGGAATAATCCACCTTCGGCCCGGCGATCACCACGATGTCTCCGTTGGCGGGAATGTGCACGTCGTCGGCCAGCACGAGAGCGCGCACGTCGTAGCCCTGGGTGGCCAGCAGGTAGTTGTAGAAGGCGTAGCCGCCGCGCTCGTCGCTGGTCAGCAGATGTTCGCCGTGGCCGATTATCTGGTACACCACCGGCCGCGTACCGGTGACCATTCGGTAGACCAGATTGATCAGCGCGCTCTCGCCCGGCTCGAGTAACAAGCTATAGCGATCGCCCACCTCCACCACCACGGTGCGCACCATGTTGACGCCGTACTTCTCCACCAGGCCGGGCTCGCGCTCCGGATCCACCATCTGGAAGTGGAAGCGCGGGGAGCGATCGCGGCAGGCGTTGAGCAGCACCTCGGTGCGCTTGCGGGCCGGATCGACGCGCTGGAAGAAGGCGAACACGTGGACATCGACCGGATCGCGCTGCTGGCCCACCTCGTCACCGGCAACCCGCTCGCCCAGGGAATCGAGAACCTGTAAAGTCTGCGGCGCCAGGCTGTAGCGCTGGTTGCCGGTCAGATCGAAGTTGAGCGGATTGTTCAGAGCCAGGATGTAGACGACCACCACGACGGCCAGCAGCAGGCCCCAGGGCACCCAGCGCAACGTGCGCCCGCCAAGCTTCAGGCGCCGTCCGCCCAGCGCCGAGGTCGCGGCCTGCAGTCCCAGCACGGTCACGCCCAGCAGGTAGACCACATCACGGCTGTCCACCACGCCGCGGCTGAACCGCAGGATGTGCCCCGACAGTGACAGCTCGCGCGCCACGCGGCCGAGCCCGCCCGGCACGAAGGGTTCCAGGGAGCCGATCATGTACAGTATGAGCACGAAGGCGAAGGCCAGGAAGTAGCTCAACACCTGGTAGCGCGACAGCGACGAGAAGAAGATGCCCCAGGCAGCGACCGCGCCGGCCATCAGGATCAGCCCACAGAGGCCGGCGAAGACCGCGCCCAGCTCGAGGGGCCCGAGCAACGCCACGACACCGAAGTAGGCGCCCGAGGCGACGACCAGTACCGTCGCCACGACCAGTACCGAAAGCCACTTGCCGAGTACCCAGAGGTGGTCGGCAACCGGATAGCTCATCACCAGGTCGTAGCGCCCGGAACGGTATTCCTCGCTGAACATGCGCATGGAGACGGCGGGCAGCAGAAAGAGCAGAAAAATCGTCATGTCGGCGATCAAGGGCTGGAAGATACCCTCGAAGAGATTCAGATACGTGCTGCCGCGTGGGTCGGTGAGCTGGATCAGCGACTGTTCGCTGTAGCTGAAGGTGAACAGGGTGAAGAACAAGCCGGTCAGTACGAGAAAGCCCACGAGGATCACCGGGGCCAGGGCGCCGTGAAAGAAGCCGCCGGCCTCGCGGCGAGTGATGGCCGCAAGCTGTCTCACGATGTCCCCCCGGGGGGCTGCGACGGGTCAGTACGTTCGCGCGCGGAGTCGTGCGGACTCTCGTCCGTGCTCTCGTCCGCGTAACTCGTCAGGCGCAGGAACAGTTCCTCCAGCGACGGCTCCCGGTCCTCCATGTGCTGCAGCTTACCGCCGGCGTTGACCACCGACTCGACCAGCCGCGGGCGAATCTCGATGGGATTGCCGGCCAGCACGACCTCGGCGCCGTCTTCGGTGCCGACCACCTCGTCCACGCCGGCCACCTCGGCCAGGGCCGCGGTCACCGCGCCGCGGTCGCCGTCCCAGGACAGCTTCACCCGCTGTTTCGCCGCCGGTTGCGCAGCCAGCACATCGGGACGCTCCTCGGTAACCAGGCGTCCATGGTCCAGGATCAACACCCGCTCGCAGGTGCGGCTGACCTCGCTGAGGATGTGACTGCTCAACAGCACGGTCTTCTGGCCCTGGAAGCTCTGGATCAATTCGCGGATCTCCACGATCTGGTGGGGATCGAGGCCGCTCGTGGGCTCGTCGAGGATCAGGACCGGCGGATCGCCCACCAGCGCCTGCGCCAACCCCACGCGCTGGCGGAAACCTTTCGAGAGGTTGCCGACCAGACGATGACGTACCTCGCTCAGGCCGGCCAGGCGCTCGATCCGCGTCAGGTGGTCTTCCCGCTCGGCGCGCGGCACACCCTTCAATTCCGCCACGAAACGCAGCAGCTCATGAACGCCGTTGTCGGGATAGAGCGGCACGTTCTCGGGCATGAAGCCCACCTGCTGGCGAACGGCGATGGCGTCGGTGGTGATGTCGAAGCCGGCTATGCGCGCGTGACCCGCCGAGGGCGCCAGGCTGCAGGTCAAGATCTTCATGGCGGTCGATTTGCCGGCGCCGTTGGGCCCGAGAAAACCGACGATTTCGCCCTCTCCCACCGAGAACGACACCCGGTCCAGGGCCAGGGTGTTGCCGAAGCGCCGCGAGAGGGATTCGACCTCGATCATACCTGCTCCGTGAAAAAACTGCTATCGCAAGCGTTTACGCGTACGACTCGCCGAACGAGCGGCTATTGTGCTGTCCAGCGTAACAGGATCGCACCCCAGGTGAAGCCGGCGCCGAAGCTACACAGGACCACCAGGTCGCCCGGCTTGAGATCGCCCTCGTCGTAGGCCACACGCAGGGCCGACGGGATGCTCGCCGAGGTCGTGTTGCCGAAACGGTCGATGGTCACGCAGACCTGGTCGTCGCGGAGTTTCGCGCGACGTTGCGCTGCTTCAATAATACGGATATTGGCCTGGTGAGGCACGAACAAGCCCACGTCCTCGCCGGTGAAGCCGTTGCGTTCGAGGACTTCCATGGTGATGCCGGCCATTCCCTTGACCGCGAACTTGAAGACCTCGCGGCCCGCCTGGTGGACGTAGTGCTTCCCCTGCTCGATGCTCTCGTGACTGGGAGGAAGGTTGCTGCCGCCGCCGGGCATGTACAGGTACTTGCCGCCGCTGCCGTCGATATGGTTGATGGCGTCGATGATGCCGCCGGCTTCCGGATCGACCGGTTCGACCACCACGGCGCCGGCTCCGTCGCCGAACAGGATGCAGGTGTTGCGGTCCTTGTAATCGATGATCGAGGACATGATCTCGGTGCCGATCACGAGCACCTTCTTGGCAAAGCCGCACTCGACCTGCGCCCGCGCCGCCTGCAGCGCGAAGATGAATCCGCTGCAGGCCGCGCTCAGGTCGTAACCCCAGGCGTTGACACAGCCGAGTTTCTCCTGGATCACACACGCCGTGGCGGGGAACATCGTGTCCGGCGTCACGGTCGGCACGATGATCAGGTCGATCTCGTCAGGCTTCACCCGCGCATGCTCCATGGCCTGCACCGCGGCGGCCAGGCCGTGCACCGACGCGCCGACTCCAGGTTCAGCGATATGCCGGGTCTTGATCCCCGTCCGCTCGATGATCCAGTCGTCGCTCGTGTCGACCATCTTCTCCAGGTCGGCATTGGTCAAGCAGCGTTCGGGGAAGTCCATGCCGACGCCGGTGATGCCGGCGTTATAGCGAGTTTGCTCCGTCATGGGGCTCAGCCTTCTTTCTCGGATTTCACCTGGATCTTGATTTCACTCGGATCGAGATTTCGCCTGGATCTCAAGCGGGTTCGGGCGTCGAATGCGATTGTTGAAAGTAGGCGATGGCGGGCGGGTGATCAAGGGTAATTCGCCGTGACGTGGCGTATGCGGCGGGCAGTGAACGGCCAAAGCCGCAAAGAGCTTCGAGGGGAGGTTTCGCCCGTGTGCCGGCTCGATCACGAGTTGCTCCTGAACGATCCATGATCTGCACGTTGTATCGTCGTGTTGATGAGGAGGAATACACCTTCAGCGTCCGGCTCCGGCGCCCGGTTGCCGACCGCCTCGCTAGCTAAATCCATGGGCGAAGACCACCGCCGCATAGGTGATCGGCGTCAGCACCAAACCGGCGTAGGTGCCGAACGAAACACCGAGATACACCAGACGGTCGCTGTACAGCCGGGTCACCGTGCCCGTCTGATGATCGATGTGGCGCATGCGCCGATGTTCGTAGCCGACAATCGACGACCTGGATTTTGGTTGGCTCAGGTTCCTCGACACCACGGCATAAAAATGTGGGCTCCCGGCACGACAGCGGGAACCCACAATATTACACGCAGTTATGGTTGTCGGGCTCAGTCCTTTTTCTCGTCGCCCGCGTTGTCGTCTGCCTCGTCGGTGGCGTCTTCAGCGTCCGCGTCCGACTCTTCGACTTCCGCGTCCTCGACCACGTCTTCGGCCTTGGCCGCGACTTCCTCGGCAGCGTCGGTCGCAGTCTCTGCGAGGGCGGCCTTGGCCTCGGCCTTCTCCTCCAGCTTGAGGATGCGGCGGGCCTTCTTGCGCTTGGCGCTGTCCGAGCGCACCGGTTTGGCCGTGTTGTCGACCAGCTCCAGGATGGCGACCTCGGCGTTGTCGCCGCGCCGGTTGCCGCTCAGGCGCAGGATGCGCGTGTAGCCACCGGGACGGTCGGTGTAACGCGGACCGATTTCCGCGAACAGCTTCTGCAGCACCGCCGGATCGTTGAGCTTCTTGGCCGCCTGTCGCCGCGAGTTCAGATCGCCGGCCTTGGCGTAGGTGATCAAACGCTCGGCCAGACTCCGGGCTTCCTTGGCCTTGGGCACCGTGGTCTGGATGCGCTCGTGCCGGAACAGGGCGGTCACCAGGTTCCGGTACAGCATCTTCCGATGACTCGGAGTGCGATTCAGTTTACGGCCGCGCACGTTGTGACGCATTGCATTCCATCCTTCTCAGATTATCCGACGACCGGTCCGTCTCGAGACCCGTCCTGCCGGTTCGCGGTCTTCCGCCGGCCCACCGTACGGTTCACGCCGCTTGGGCCGGATATTACCCGCTTTCTTACTCGTTTCTTACTCCGCGTGCTTCTCGCGGATGCGCTCGGCGATCTCCGTCTCGAAGCTCATGCCGAAGCTCAGCTCCATGCCTTCGAGAATCTCCTGGATCTCGTTCAAGCTCTTGCGACCGAAGTTGCGGAACTTGAGCATCTCCTGCTCGGTCTTGGTCACCAGATCGAAAAGCGTCTGGATGTTGCCTGATTTCAGGCAGTTAGCCGACCGCACGGACAGCTCCAGCTCCTCGACGTTACGCGACAGCAACTCCACCAGGCGCTCCTTCTCCTCATCGATCTCCTCTTCCTGGGCATCGATGGGAGCCTCGTCGAAGTTGATGAAGTTCTGCAGCTGATCCTTCAGGATCTTGGCCGAGAAGCCGATGGCGTCTTCGGGTTTCACGGCGCCGTTGGTGGTCACGCCCAGCACCAGCTTGTCATAATCGGTCCGCTGACCGACACGTGTGTCCTCGACCCGGTACGCCACGGTGCGCACCGGCGAGAAGTTGGCATCCATGCGGATGACGCTCAGCACCTCGTCCGGCACGTCGTGCAGCTCGCGATCGACATAACCGCGTCCCATGTCGATGTAGATCTTCGCCTCGAAGGTGCCCGCCTCGGTGATGGTGCAGATCTCGTGATCGGGATTGCAGATCTCGAGCTCAGGATGCCCGTTGATCATGCCCGCGGTCACGGTTCCGACCTTGTTGCACTCGATGGTCGCCCAGTGGGCCGGCACATCGGTCAGGCCGAACACGACCTGCTTGAGGTTCAGCACGATGTCGGTGACGTCCTCGAGCACGAACGGCAAGGTGCTCATCTCGTGCTTGACGCCGTCGATCTGCACGGCGGTGATCGCGTGGCCATGGATCGACGACAGCAGGGTGCGCCGGAGCGCGTTACCCAGCGTGTGACCGAATCCCCGCTCCAGCGGCGCGATCTCCACCTCGGTGAAATGTTCTATTTGCGACAGGATGTTGACGCCCTCGGGCATCATCATGTTTACCCACTTCATGTGTGGTGCCATCCCTTCTTCTGCTCAAAACCCAACTTAGACCTTCGAGTAGAGCTCCACGATCAGGTTCTCCTGAATCGGGATGGGCAGATCGCTGAGCTGCGGTTCAGCCAGCAAGCGACCTTCGAGCTTCTTCTCGTCCGCGTCGACAAACGGGAGGCGGTCCCGCTTGGCGTTGTCCTTGATTGCGCCGACGATCATGGGCATGCTGTGGCTCTTGGCAGCAATCGCAACTGACTGGTCGATCCTGATCTGCCGGCTTGGTATGTCACAGACCGCGCCGTTGACCAGCACGTGCTTGTGGCGCACGAGCTGACGGGCGGCAGCCCGCGACGGAGCGAAGCCCAGCCGGTAGACTACGCTGTCGAGGCGTTTCTCCAGGAGATTGAAGAGGTTCTCACCGGTCGCGCCGGTTCGCCGAGTCGCCTCGGCGAAATACAGTCGGAACTGACGCTCCAGCACGCCGTAGATCGCACGGACTTTCTGCTTCTCACGAAGCTGAAGTTTGTAGTCCGAGGGTTTACGCCCGCGGCGACGCCCGTGCATGCCCGGCCCGTAAGGCCGACGATCGACAGCACAGTTGCTGGTATAGCAGCGTTCGCCCTTGAGAAACAGCTTCATCCCCTCACGCCGACAAAGCTTGCACTTTGCCTTGGTGTACCTGGCCATTAACAAAACCTCCTGACGCAGCCCCGCGTCTCAAGCGCGGGGTGCGATCGTGTGCTACAGGCGACGGCGCTTCTTGGGCCGACACCCATTGTGCGGAATCTTCGTACAGTCGCGGATCCGGGCGACCTCGAGCCCCTCGGCCTTCAGGCTGCGGATAGCAGCTTCGCGGCCGGAGCCCGGGCCCTTGATCCAGACCTCGATCTTGCGCATGCCGGCGCTGAGCACTTCTTGAGCGCAGAAACGGGCGGCGAGCTGGGCGGCAAAGGCGGTCGACTTGCGACTGCCCTTGTAGCGTCCCTGGTGTCCGCCGGAAGACCAGGTAATGACGTTGCCCTGCATGTCCGTCATCGTGATGATGGTATTGTTGAAACTGGACTTGATGTGGGCTACACCAAGCGAGTCCAGCTTCTTTTTCTTGGACTTACGCGCCTTGCCCCGCTTGTCCTTGGCAGTCGCCACTGGAAACCTCCTGAACTACGTCTGCTGCGACGAAATGATACGCAGCTACTTCTTCTTCGCACCCGGCCGCGCACGCGGACCCTTGCGGGTGCGGGCGTTGTTTTTGGTATTCTGACCGCGGCACGGCAGCTTGCGCCGGTGCCTCAGGCCCCGATAACATCCGATGTCCATCAGACGCTGGACGTTGAGACTGATCTCGGTACGCAGCGTACCTTCGACCTGATAGTCCTTGTCGATGATCCCGATGATCGTACGTGTCTGATCCTCGGTCAGGTCCCGGGTCTTCGTTTCCGGATCGACACTGGCCTTCCCGCAAATCGCCGACGCCCGGTGCGGACCTATACCGAAGATATAGGTCAGCGACGTCGCGATCCGCTTCTCGTTGGGAATGTCCACACCGGCGATTCTGGCCACCATGGCTCCTTTCGTCCTGTCCTGGTGCCGCCAAACCACGCTTACGCGCCGCCTTGGCCTGCGGCTCCCCTACAACTAGCCCTGACGCTGGTTATGCCGGCGCTTGATGCAAATCACCCTCACGACGCCCTTGCGCCGGATGATCTTGCATTTCGGGCACATCTTCTTGATCGATGAGCGAACCTTCATGCTGCCTCCTCAGCGGGTCACACGACCCGGCGTCACTTGTAACGGTACGTGATCCGTCCCCGAGTCAGATCGTAGGGAGACAATTCCACCGTTACCTTGTCTCCCGGCAGGATGCGGATGAAGTGCATGCGCATCTTGCCGGAAACGTGGGCGAGGACCACGTGCTTGTTGCTGTCGAGCTCGACCCGGAACATGGCGTTCGGCAGGGCCTCGACAACGGTTCCTTCGACGCTGATTCCCTCTTCCTTCGCCATCAGTACTGTCTCCTCCGGCCGGGTTTTCGGGTTAACGCCGTGTCAGCACCCGAGCGCCCCCGGCGGTCACCGCCACGGTGTGCTCGAAGTGCGCGGACAAGCTTCGGTCCGCGGTGCGAACGGTCCACTGGTCCTTGCCGGTGACCACCCGCTTGGTACCGGCATTTATCATCGGTTCGATGGCGATCACCAGGCCCTCTTCCATCACGGGATCGGGCGTGGTGAAGCACCGGTAATTCGGTACTTGCGGATCCTCGTGCAGATCCCTGCCGATGCCGTGTCCGACCAGCGATTCGACCACCGAAAAGCCGTTCTCGCGCGCCAGACCCTCCACTGCGACACCGATCACCGAAAGTCGCCGGCCGGCCTCTACCTGGGCGATCGCCCGTTCGAGACACTCCTGCGTCACGTTCATCAGCCGGCGGGCCTCGGTGCTGATCTCGCCCACCGCAAAGGTCTCGGCGCTGTCGGCATGCCAGCCGTCCTTGATCAGCCCGATATCGATGCCGACGATCTCGCCCTCGGCCAGCGCCCGCGGGCCGGGTATCCCGTGAACGACTTCCTCGTTCATCGAGATACACGCCGAGGCCGGGAATCCGTTGTACCCCTTGAAGGACGGGATACAACCCGCCTCCCGGATCAAGGATTCGACCGCGGTGTCGATCTCCGCGGTGACGGCGCCGGGCCGGACGAGCCGTTTGACCTCGCGGAAGACCTCGACGAGGACGTCCGCGCTCTCCTGCATCCTGTCTATCTCGGCCGCCGACTTCAGCTTGATGTCCAGCTTACGCCAAGACACTCGCTATCCTCTGCTTCACGTCGTCGGGAGTCCCCAGACCATCCACCCGCAGCAAGGGGTAGCTCTCACCCAGGGTGGCGGCGGCGGGATAGGTCTTGGTCCGGTAGACGTTCAACCGGTTCCTCACCGTCTCCTCGCTGTCGTCGGCGCGCTGAATAAGCTTGCCCTGCTCACAGGCCGGGCAGGCGTCGCTGTCGACCTTGTCCCGACTCGTGGTGTGTCCGCAATCGAGGCAGGAAAGCCGGCCGCTCAGGCGGTTGACGATCTCCTCGTCCGGCACTTCCAGGGAAACTACCGCACCCACCTTCTGGTCGATCTCCTGCAGGAGCTTGATCAGGCCCTCGGCCTGGGGCACCGTGCGCGGGAAGCCGTCGAGCAGCCAGCCGCTCCGGGCGTCGTCCTGCTGCAGTCGCTCGCGAATGATGTCCATCATCAGCTCGTCGGTCACCAGGTCGCCGGCCTGCATCACCGCATCGACCTTCCGGCCCAGCTCCGAGCCGCTCTTGACCGCGGCGCGCAGCATGTCGCCGGTGGAGATGTGCACGACCTGCTGGCTCGCGACGATGCCGTTGGCCTGCGTGCCCTTGCCGCACCCCGGAGGGCCCATGATGATCACGTTCATCGTTGCTACCTCCTCGCCCGCAGGCGACCCTTGGTCATGAAACCGTCGTAGTGGCGCATCACCAGATGCGACTCGATCTGCTGCAAGGTATCCAACCCGACACCGATGACAATCAGCAGCCCGGTACCTCCGAAGTAGAAGGGCACCTGGAAGATCTGTATCATCATGTCCGGCATGATGGCGATGATGGCCAGAAAGACCGCACCGGGCAGGGTGACCCGCGTCAGCACCCGGTCGATATATTCCGCGGTCTTCTTGCCCGGCCTGACACCGGGAATGAAGCCGCTGTTCTTCTTCATGTTGTCCGCCAGATCCACCGGGTTCAGGATGACCGCGGTGTAGAAATAGGCGAACAGTACGATCAACACCGAGTACGAAACCACGTACACCGGATGCGGCGGACGGAACAGGTTGCCCAGCGCCAGAATGAAGCCGCTGTCGGCGAACATGGGCATGACCGCCAGCGAGGCCGGCGCCATGATGATCGACTGGGCGAAGATGATCGGGATCACGCCCGCGGTGTTGACCTTCAGCGGAATGTGCGTGTTGGCGCCGCCGTAAACGCGCCTGCCGACGATCTTCTTGGCGTACTGGACCGGAATCTTGCGCTGCCCCTGCGTGATGGCGATGATGCCCGCGATCACCACGAGCATGAACACGCCGATGACAATACCCTTCGCCCAGTGCATCTCACCGCTCGCCAGCTGTACGCCCGTATTGATCATCTGGCTCGGATAGCGGGCCACGATACCGATGAAGATGACCAGCGATATGCCGTTGCCGATACCTCGTTCGGTTATCTGTTCACCGAGCCACATCACGAAGATGGTGCCGGTGGTCAAGGTCAGCATGGTCATCAGCCGGAATCCGATGCCGCCGTAGGCGACCACGCCCAGACGCTCCAGGGTGAAGGCCATACCGAACGACTGCACCAGCGCCAGCAACACGGTGCCGTACCGCGTGTACTGGGTGATCTTCTTGCGCCCCTCATCGCCTTCCTTGGCCAGCTTCTCGAAGTACGGCACCACCGCCTGGAGAAGCTGAAAGATGATCGAGGCGCTGATGTAGGGCATGATGCCCAGCGCGAAGATCGTCGCGTTGCTCAGGTTGCCCCCGGAGAACATGTCGTACAGTCCGACGAGGGTTCCCTGCTGCTGCGCAAAGATGTTCGACAGCGCGACGCGGTCGATTCCCGGACTGGGAATGTGACCGCCGAGCCGGTAGATCACCAGAATAAAGGCCGTGAACAAGAGTCGCCGCTTGAGCTCGGGAATCTTGAACATGCTACGGTAGCTGCCGGTAATATTCAAAGCAGAGCTTCCTTTCCCTGAGAGTTCACCACGAACACGAGCGATCAGCTGCTGACGGTAACACTACCGCCAGCCGCTTCAACGGCGGCGACAGCCGCCTTGCTGGCTTTGGTGACTTCGATCTGGAACGATTTCTCCACTTTCCCGCGCCCCAGTAACTTGACCGGGCGATCGGGATACTTGATCAGACCCGCCTGCGCCATGGCCGACGCGTCGACCTTGCTTCCGGCTTCGAAGCGGCCGTCCAGCTGTTCCAGGTTGACCAGCTGAAAGACCTGCTTGAAGATATTCGTGAAACCGCGCTTGGGCAGCCGACGGTTCAGAGGCATCTGTCCACCCTCGAACCAGGGCGGGATGCCGCCACCGGAACGGGCCTTCTGGCCCTTGTGGCCACGCCCACCGGTCTTGCCCGTGCCCGAGCCCGGACCACGGCCGCGCCGCTTCTTTTCGCGGTTGGCGCCCTTGGGAGCGCCGATGTTGTTCAACTTCAACATGCTCACTTCACCTCTTCCACGTTCACGAGGTGGCGGACCTTGAACACCATGCCCCGGATCGCGGGATTGTCGTCATGTAGAACGGTCGTCTGATTGCGCTTGAAGCCGAGGGCTTCGATGATCCGCCGGTGCTTGGCCGGCCGACCGATCACACTACGGACCTGCGTGATCTTCAACTTGGCATCACTCATCGCTACTGGTCTCCTCGCCGGCGTTCTCGGGGGTCTCGGCGGCCGGCGTCTTGTCGGCCGGCTGGGCAGTGTCGGCGGGCGCGGGCGTATCAACCGTACCTGCTGTTGCCGCCGCGGCCGTCTCCGCCGCTTCAGTCTTCGTTTCGCTCACGGCCGCCGCGGCATCCGCGTCGACCGTCGCCTTATCTCTGCCGCCCTCGCCGTCAGCCGACTTGGATTTGCCGGTCGGCTTGGGCAGACCCAGCACCTCGGGCACCGAGATGCCGCGCTTGGCGGCCACTTCCTCGACCGAGCGCAGCTGCTTCAGACCCTCGATCGTCGCCTTGACGACGTTGTTGGGATTCCGCGAACCGAGCTGCTTGGTCAGGATGTTGCGTATGCCCGCCACCTCGAGAATGGCACGTACGCCGCCGGCGGCGATGACACCGGTACCGGGCGCCGCGGGCTTCAACAGGACCCGGGCCGCGCCGAAGCGGCCGATAACCTTGAAGGGTATCGTGTCGCCGACCATGGGCACCGCGAACTGCGCCGCGCGGGCGCCTTCGCTGGCCTTGCGGATGGCGTCGGCGATCTCGTTGGCCTTGCCCATGGCAACGCCAACCTTGCCCTTGCCGTCGCCGACGGTCACGATGGCGCTGAAGCTGAATCGGCGTCCACCTTTGACCACCTTGGCCACGCGGTTGATATTGATCACGTTCTCGTTGAGGCCGTCGCCCTGGTCACGGTCCTGGCCGCGCCGGCCGGGGCCGCCTCGTCCCGGGCCGCGCCCACCGGGGCCACCTCGTCCGGGACCGCGTCCGCCGGGTCCACCGGGGCCGCCACGTCCGGGCCCACGCCCGCCGGGGCCACCACGTCCCGGGCCACCGCCAAAGCCACCCGGACGCTGTCCGGGGCCACCGCTGCGAGGAGGTCCACCTGCTTTTTGATTGTTTGCAAAATCCGCCATCAGAAACCTGCTCCTGTCGTGGTTCTGGACACACGTCCGAAAACGCTAGAACTCCAGCCCTCCGTCCCGGGCCCCCTGGGCCAGAGCGGCGATACGTCCGTGGTACAGATAGCCGCTGCGGTCGAAGACTATCCGGGAAATTTCCTTTTCCTTGGCCAGCTCGGCGATCGCGCGCCCGACCGTGTAGGCGGTGGCGCACTTGCCGTCGATTCCCTCGGGGATCTCCGCCGCGGGTGCCTTCTTGACATCGACGTAGGCCAGGGTCTGTCCCTGCTCGTCGTCGATGATCTGGGCGTAGATGTACCGATTGCTGCGGTACACCGCCAGCCGCGGACACAACGCGGTCCCGGAGATCTTCTTGCGCACCCGTACCTTGCGCTTCTTCCTGGCCAGGTGCCGCTTTCTATTCATATCACTCATTTCCCGGTGACCTCCCGTGCCGGCGATCTCGTGCCGGCAAACTCGTCAACCTGCCGCCGCAAACCGTGTTCGACCCGGCGGTCGAAACGCGACGGCCCGTCGGCAACCCGCTAGCCCGCAGTCTTGCCGGCCTTCCTGACTATGTACTCGTCGACATACCGGATGCCCTTGCCCTTGTAAGGCTCCGGCTTGCGGTACGCCCGGATCTCCGCGGCGACCTGGCCCACCTGCTGCTTGTCGATACCGGCCACTTCGATCGTGGTTGGCTTCGGGCAGTTGATGGTGATGCCGTCGGGAATCGGATACTCGACCGGGTGGCTGAACTGCAGCTGCAGATCCAGCACCTTGCCCTTCACCTTGGCGCGGTAACCGACGCCCTCGATCTCCAGCACCTTGCTGAAGCCCTCGGTAACGCCGGTGACCTGGTTGGCGATCAACGCTCGCACCAGTCCGTGGCGGGCCCGCATGGGCTTGGTGTCGTCGGGGCGCGTGATGGTCAGCACGCTGTCTTTCTCCTCGAAACCCAGGCCCGAAGGGATGTGCTGCTTCAGCTCTCCCTTGGGTCCTTTCACCACGGACAGATCGTCCTCGATCTTGACCGTGACTCCGGACGGGATGGGAATCGGCGTTTTTCCTATGCGCGACATTTCATTCCTCCGCTTGTGTCCGGTGTCTACCAGACTTCGCAGAGCACTTCACCGCCGATGCCACGCATCCGGCATTCGTGCCCCGTCAAGATTCCCTCGTTGGTGGACAGGATGGCGATACCGTACCCGCCGCACACCTTGGGGATGTTTTCCTTGCCGGCGAAAACCCGGCAACCCGGGCGGCTGACACGGCGAATACCTTCGATCACGCCGATCTGCTTGCCATCCCGCTCGCAGTATTTCAAATAGAGACGCAGGGTGCCGGGGACCTGTTCTTGAAGATCCTCGAACTTCTTTATGTACCCCTGCTTCTCCAGCAGACTGGCCACCGACCGTTTCAGGTTGGAGGCGGGGATATCGACCTTCCGGTGTTCCGCCTGTGTGGCGTTACGAATCCGGGTCAGCATATCCGCGATGGGATCGGTCATGCTCATTCTCTTGCTCCTCGTGCGTTCTACCAGCTCGACTTCGTAACGCCGGGGACGTCCCCGTTCAGGGCGAGTTCACGGAAACAGATACGGCACAGGCCGAACTTCCGGATGTAGCCCCGCGGTCGGCCACAACGGCGGCAGCGGTTGTAGCCTCGCACCTTGAACCTGGGCGGCCGATTGGCCTTCGCGATCAATGATTTCCTGGCCAAAACATCTCCTCCCCTACGAACGCCGGAAGGGCATTCCCAAGAGGCGTAACATTTCACGTGCTTCTTCGTCATTCCGTGCGGAAGTCACGATGGTCACGTTCATTCCGCGCATCTCGTCGACCTTGTCGTAATCTATCTCCGGGAAGATCAACTGGTCCTTGATCCCCAACGTGTAATCGCCCCTGCCGCTCAAACGGGTCGGCACGCCACGGAAGTCGCGCAGCCGGGGCAGGCTGAAGTTGAGGAAACGGTCCAGGAACTCCCACATCCGCTCGCTGCGCAGGGTGACCCGCGCACCGATGTCCATGCCGGCGCGGAGCTTGAAGTTCGAGATGGACTTCTTGGCCTTGGTCTTGACCGGCTTCTGACCGGTGATGACCTCCAGCTCGCTCATCGCCGCCTCGAGGGTCTTCGGGTTCTGGGGCGCCCGGCCCAACCCGATGTTCAACACGACCTTATTCGGCTTCGGGATCTGCATGGGGCTCTTGTACTGGAACTTCTCCTGCAGAGCCGGACTCACCTCCTCGAGGTAAATCTCCCGCAACCGGGGCATCTTCTTCGCCATCGATCTTCCTCCCGCCACCAGGCGCTAGTCGTTGAGCATCTCGCCGCTACGTTTACTGACTCGGGCTCGGCTGCCGTCGGACAGCAGCTCCTTGCCGATCCGGGTCGGCTTGCCCGTGTTCGGACAGACCAGCATCACGTTGGACACGTCGATCGGTCCTTCCTTCTCCACGATCCCACCCTGAGGACTCGTCCGGCTCGCACGCGTGTGACGCTTGATCAGATTGACCTTTTCCACGATGATCTTGCCCGTATCGGGGAAGACCTTCAGGACTTCACCTTCTTTACCGCGATCGTTGCCGGCAATGACCCGGACCTTGTCTTTCTTGCGGATTCGCATTACAGGACCTCCGGCGCGAGGGAAACGATCTTCATGAACTTCTTCTCGCGCAGCTCTCTGGCGACCGGGCCGAAGATACGCGTCCCGACGGGCTCCTTGCCGTCCTCGCCGAGAATGACCGCTGCGTTCTCGCTGAAGCGGATGTAGCTGCCGTCCTTGCGACCGATCTCCTTCTTGGTCCGGACGACGACGCACTTCACGACCTGGCCCTTCTTGACGTTCCCGTTGGGAATGGCCGACTTGACCGAGGCGACGATGATGTCGCCGACCCGGGCATACCGCCGTCGCGTACCGCCCAGGATGCGGATGCACTGGGCCACTTTGGCACCGGAGTTATCCGCGATGTTCAAGCGTGTGTATTCCTGAATCATTTCTCAATTCCTCCGGCCTGCTTCTCCGGCCCGATGCTGCGGGTTACTTGGCCCGTTCCAGGATCTCCGCGACCCGCCAGCGCTTGGTCTTGGAGAGCGGCCGGGTAGCCATGAGCTTCACCACGTCGCCGACATTGCATTCGTTGGCGGCATCATGCGCGACAAGCTTCGCCGAGCGAGTGATGATCCGCTTGTACAGGGGGTGCGGGAACCGCCGATTCACCTTGACGACCACAGTCTTGTCCATCTTGTCGGACACGACCTGGCCGATCCGGACCGCCCTCAGGTTTCTTTCTTCGTTGGCCATCATTCCTTGCTCCTTGCCTCCGCCGGCGCGGGCCGCTGGAGACCAGACCGGTTCAGTTAGCTTGAGCCTTCTTCTCCGCGATCACCGTTTTGATGACCGCTATTTCCCGCCGTGCCTCACGCAGTTGCAGCGGGTTGTCGACCTGGCGCATCCTGACCTTGATGCGCAGCTGCATCAGGTCTTCCGCCTTGTCCCGCTCGAGGCTTTCGAGTTCCTCGAGAGGCAGATCTCTCAAGTCGTGGGCTTTCCTCATTTCCTACTCTCCCTGGCGGCTGACGACACGCGTCCGGAAGGGCAACTTGGCAGCCCCGAGGCGCAGCGCGGTCTTGGCCAATTCGGGTGACACCCCGTTTATCTCGAACAGGATCCGGCCGGGCTTGACGACGGCGACCCAGTACTCCGGCGCACCCTTGCCCTTGCCCATACGGGTTTCGGCGGGCTTCAAGGTGATGGGCTTGTCCGGGAAGACGCGGATCCACACCTTGCCCACACGCTTCATCCGTCGGGTGATCGCGACACGCGCGGCCTCGATCTGACGGCTCTTCATCCAGCCGCACTCGATGGCCTGCAGCCCGTAGTCGCCGAAAGAGATCTTGGAGCCGCGCCTGGCGATACCACGCCGGCGACCCTTCATCATCTTCCTGTGCTTCGTGCGCTTCGGCATCAACATGATTTGTGTCCTCTCCTAGCCACGCTCTTTATGAACCTGGTCCCGCAGCTGCTCCTTGAACTCCTGCGGGAAGATCTCGCCCTTGCAGATCCAGACCTTGACGCCGATGGCGCCGTACTGGGAACGCCCCGTGGCCACACCGTAATCGATGTCGGCGCGCAGGGTGTGCAGGGGCACGCTGCCGTCGTGATAGGTCTCGACGCGCGCCATCTCGGCTCCGCCCAGACGTCCGGCGCAACGGATCTTGATCCCCTTGGCGCCCATGCGCATGGCCGTGGCGATGGCCTTCTTCATGGCCCGGCGGAACGACACGCGGTTGGCCAGCTGCACGGCGACGTGCTCGGCCACCAGCGGCGCGCTCAGCTCGGGTTTCTTGACCTCTTCCACGTCCAGCTTGACGTTCTTGCCGATCATCTTCTGCAGCTCGGCGCGCAGCTGGTCGGCCTTGGCGCCCTTGCGCCCGATCACCACACCGGGGCGACTGGTGGCGACGATGATGTTCACCTTCTCGCGGAAACGTTTGATCTTGACCGAAGCCACACCGGCGCTCCCGACCCGGGCCATCACGTACTTGCGCAACAGCAGGTCTTCGTTCAACCAGTCAGCGTAGTGCTTGTCGGTGAACCAGGTCGAGTTCCAGTCCTTGACGATTCCCAGCCGGAATCCGATCGGATGTGTCTTCTGACCCATGGGCCTTCCTTCCTTTGCCTGCGCGCCGGGTTACGGCTTCAGCGCAAGCTGTTCTGAACCAGCCGCTGCCGCCGTGGCAGGGCGATTCCAGGTCGTCGAGCTCCTAGAACGAGCTGACCGTGACCTTGATGTGGCTCATCCGCTTGTTGATGCGGTAAGCCCGCCCCTGCGCCCGCGGACGGATACGCTTCATGGTGGGGCCGTTTTCAATCAGGAGTTCCTTGATGAACAGATCGGAATCCTTCATCTCGTACCCGTCGTCGGTGTTGTGCCGGACATTGGCCGTCGCGGAAAGGATGACCTTCCGCAAGATCGGCGACGCCTTCTTCGGGGTCAGAGCCAGAATGCCCATGGCCTGTTCTATGCTCTTGCCCCGGACCAGATCGGCAACGATCCTGGCCTTGCGCGGCGATATCCGGACGTGGCGGGACACTGCGCGTGCCTCCATCTCGCGTACCTCCAAACTGGGGCCTAACTCTTCTTCCCGGACTTGCTGGTGTGACCGCGGTAAGTGCGCGTCGGCGCGAACTCACCCAGCTTGTGGCCCACCATGTTTTCCTGAACGTACACCGGGATGAACTGCTTGCCGTTGTGCACGGCAATGGTATGGCCCAGAAATTCCGGAACAATGGTCGAGCGACGAGACCAGGTCTTCAGAACCCGTTTCTCGCTCTTGCTGTTCATATCCTCGATCCTGTTCATGAGGGACTTTTCCACGAAAGGTCCCTTTTTGATCGATCGCGCCATTGCTGGTCAATCCTCCAGACAAAGTTACTGGCCGTGCCGGTCGTTCCGACACCCGCTCTTCGGTTTCGCCGCTACTTCCGCTTGCGCTTGCGTCGCCGCACGATAAAGGCGTCCGACGGCTGTTTCCTACGCGTCTTGAAGCCCTTGGTCGGCATGCCCCAGGGCGAACAGGGATGACGACCGCCGGACGTACGACCCTCGCCGCCACCGTGGGGGTGATCGACGGGGTTCATGGCCACACCACGCACCTTGGGCCGCCGGCCCAGCCACCGCGTACGGCCGGCCTTGCCCGAGACGATGTTCTCGTGCTCGGAGTTACCGACCTCGCCGATGGTCGCGTAGCAGTTCTTGTGGACCATCCGCACCTCGCCGCTGGGCAGGCGCAGGGTGACCCGGTTGCCTTCCTTCGCCATCACCTGGGCGTAGGAACCGGCGCTGCGGACCATCTGGCCGCCCTTGCCGATGTTGAGCTCGACGTTGTGCACCAGCGTCCCCAGAGGGATCGCGTTGAGCGGCAGCGCGTTGCCCACGTTGAACGGCGCGTCCGGACCCGACACCACCTGCTCGCCGACCTGCAGACCCTTGGGCCAGATGATGTAGCGCTTGTCGCCGTCGAGATAGTGCAGCAGGGCGATACGAGCGCTGCGGTTGGGATCGTACTCGATGGTCGCGACCTTGGCCGGCACACCGGGCTTGTTCCGCTTGAAATCGATGCGACGATAGCGACGCTTGTGGCCGCCGCCGCGATGACGGACCGTGATCCGGCCGTTATTATTGCGCCCGCCCGACTTGGTCAAGGGCTCGAGCAACGACTTCTCCGGTTCCGAGCGCGTGATCTCAGCGAAATCAGCGACGGTCCGGAAGCGCTGCGTAGGCGTGACTGGTTTGAGTTTTCTGATCGCCATGGCTATCCTCTCCTAGACGATGTCGAAGAGATCGATGCTCTCGTCCGCGGCCAGGGTGACAACGGCTTTCTTCCACGCCGAGCGTCTGCCCTCGAACCGACCCATCCGCTTGGTCTTGCCCTTGTAATTCATGGTGTGGACGTCGGTCACCTTGACGCCGAAGTAGTGCTCCACAGCCTGCCGGATCTCGTGCTTGTTGGCGTCGGGCGCGACCTGGAACAGATACTTGTTGTTCTCGTCGCGCATGATCGTTCCCTGTTCCGTGATCAGGGGACGCTGGATCACCTTGCTCAGGTCCTTCATGATCCGAACACCTCCTCGGCGCCGCTCAGCGCACTCTGGGTGAAGATCAGCTCGTCGGCCCAGAGAATCGTGTAGGCGTTGAGTTCGTGGCTGCGCAGCACCCGCAGACCCTTGATGTTCCGCAGGGACTTGAAGAGCGCGTCGGCTTCGCGGTCCAGAACGAACAGGGTGTGCCGTCCCGCCGGCTCCATGGCGGCGACGGTCTTGACCATCGTCGCGGTCTTGGGCTCATCGAGTTTGATGTCCTCGATCACCTTCACGCGCTCGGCCGCCGCCCGATCGCTCAGCGCCGACTTCAGGGCCGCGCGCTTGACCTTGCGCGGCAGCCGGTAACTGTAGTCCCGCGGGTGCGGTCCAAACGCGACACCGCCGCCGATGCGAGTCGGACTCGCGCCACTGCCCGCGCGCGCCCGGCCGGTGCCCTTCTGGCGATACAGCTTGGCGTTCGAGCACTTGACCTCGGCCCGGGTCTTGGTGTCGTGGGTACCCTGGCGTTGGTTGGCCAGGTAGCACCGCACGGCTTCATACAGGGCCTGCTTGTGCACGGGTTGTTCGAACAGGCTCGAGGGCAGATCAACTGTCCCTTTCGCCTCTCCGGTCCCGCTGTACAATTTTGCCGTTGCCATTGCTAACCTCGTTACTTTCCAGCGTTGTGCTTCGCCGCCGTCGGTCCCGCCGGACCGTCGGTCGTGCCTAGCGGCTGGGTCGAATAAACACGATCCCGTTCCGGTGACCCGGAACGCTCCCCTTGACCAGCAGGAGATTGCGCTCCTGGTCGATCGCCACCACGGTCAGGTTCTTCTTGGTTTCCCGCTTGTTGCCGTACTGCCCGGGCAGCTTCTTGCCGGGCACCACGCGGCCGGGAAAGGTATGGTGACCGATGGACCCCATGGCGCGGACATTCTTGCTTCCGTGTCCGGCCGGTCCCCGGTGGTGGTTGTGCCGTTTGATGTTACCCGAGAAGCCGCGACCCTTGGTGGTACCGGTCACGTCGACCTTCTCCGCTTCGGCGAAGACGCTCACGTCGACCAGATCGCCGAGCTGCAGCTGCGTTTCCGCGTCGAGCCGGAACTCGCGAACGACCCGCAGCGGTTCGCTGCCGGCCTTGCGGAAATGGCCCTGCATGGGCAGCGGCGTGTTCTTGGGCTTCTTCTTCCCGAAACCCAGTTGCACGGCATGGTAGCCGTTCTTGTCCGAAGCGCTCTTGACCTGCGTCACGACACAGGGTCCCGCTTCGATAATCGTTACCGGAGTGCTCCGACCGTCTTCGGCGAATTGCCGGGTCATTCCGAGTTTCTTGCCTATCAGTCCGATCATCATCGTGCTCCCTTGCTCCCGTCCAGGGTCCGGGGTCAGACCTTGATCTCCACATCCACACTGGCCGGGAGGGTCAGCTTCTTGAGGAATTCGGTGGTCTGCGGCGTCGAGTTCTCGATCTCGATCAACCGCTTGTGGATCCTCATCTCGAACTGCTCCCGCGACTTCTTGTCGACGTGCGGTGAACGCAGAACCGTATAGATGGTCTTCTTGGTTGGCAGGGGGATCGGCCCCCGCACCAGGGCACCGGTTTTCAGCGCGGTGGAGACAATGACCTCGGCGGACTTGTCGAGCACCGCGGGTTCGTACGCCCTCAACCTGATTTTAATCTTCTGACGAGCCACGCTTTCTCCTTTGCGAAGGCTACTCCAGCTTCGCCGGCCGGTCGGTGCTGCAGCCGAGTTCGATCTCGATTGCGGCGTGTCGCCCGACGCCTGCTCACCTGTCGCTTGTCCCTTTCGGGATCTACCCGGTTCGACCCGGATGTACTGTCGTTTCCGCTCGACGGCGACAGGAGCGTCCTGCGCCAGCGGACGGAGACTGCCTACTCGAGCTACTCGTGTATCTTGGCCACGACGCCGGCGCCGACGGTGCGGCCACCCTCGCGA
>CAYLIV010000029.1:0-47552 GCA_964384055.1 uncultured Fibrobacteraceae bacterium | reverse complement strand
AAGTGGGGAAATCTAATTGTCGTCACTGGGGAAATCCAATTGTCGCTGGCCACACCGCCACCGAGCGTGGCGGCGGAGTCGACTGCGAAGCCGCCGACCCGGTCATGTACCACACCACAATCGAAGGCAACGACGCCCCGGCAGGAGGCGGAGCCTACTCCTTTTCAGGTGGCGAGCTGGTACTGGTCAACAGCATCATAGCGAACAGCATGCAGGGCGGTGGTCTCTTCGCCGATGGTCTCTCCAGCATCGTAACGAGCTATTGCGATGTCTGGAATAACACGGGTGGCGACTACATTGGCTGCACGCCCTCGGTTTTCGACATCTCGTGTCCTCCGCAGTACTGTGATATGGCCCACAACGACCTCCGGCTCTACGAAACATCCGAGTGCCAGGGAGCCGGCGAGGGCGGCACCGATATCGGCGCCAAGGGCGTGGGATGTTTCACAATTCCGGATGTCCTGTTCTACGACAACTTCAGCGATCAGAATGACGAGGGTTGGCTGGCTGAGACGGCCGGTGACGGCGAGATGTCAGTCGTCACGGGAGCGTACCAGGGGAGCGCCACCGGGCTCGAAAGCTGGGCCATGAGCCAGGTCGTCGGCCCTGATCTGGCGTTCGAGGACTTTCACTTCTGGGTGGATGTTCGGGCAGCGAGCGAGATCTGGCCCCCGACCGGATTCGTCGACTTCTACCTGCGACATACCGACTTCACACGTTCCTATGTCGTGCGTCTGGGTGCCGCCGTAGGTCAGTTGTGGAAATTCACCCCATCGGGTCGGGAGTTTCTCCTCGAATTCCCCTTCGAGTTCATCCCCGGCGAGTGGACGCAGATGCACTTCGTCGTTCTCGGTGACGAACTGTCCGCGTATGTTTCTGGTCCGGATGGGATCGAAAACCTGGTTTTCTTCTATCACGACGTCTTGAATCCGATTCCGACCGGGACTGTCGGGGTAGGTGTGGCGGAGAACGGACCGGCCCTGGCCTTTTTCGACAATGTCCTGGTGGCGTTGGTGGATGCGACGGGCGTCGAGAGTCCGGAGGATGTGGCCGAGGTCCCCACGGTTCGACTTCTGTTCCAGAACCAGCCGAATCCATTCAACCCGTCGACGGTCATCCGCTATGAGGTACCTGGGCCTGCAGCAGTCAGCTTGCGGATCTACGATATCGCTGGCCACCTGGTGGATGTCTTGGTAGATGGGGAAACGGTAGCTGCGGGTACTCACTCGGCTACCTGGACTGGCCGCGACTCGCAAGGTCGAGCGATGCCGTCAGGAACGTACTTCTACCGACTGGAGGCTGGGGGGTATTGCGAGACGCGGAGGATGACGCTTGTTCGTTAGCGGCGGTGGCCGGCGGTAGGCTGACGGGCTGTTACACCCCTGAATCGGAACCCCGTTTCCCGGTGGAGGCGGGGTTTCTCCTCCGTACTCGGCCCCGCCGCCCTTGTAGAGGTGTGGCTTATCACAGTTATCAAGGCGGACGAATAAACAGGAGGCACAGGTCGTGTTTTTCGATCGTCTGAATAGATGAACAGGGCGTTACTTCAGCATCACCATCTTGCGCGTTTCACTGTGATCGTCAGTATGGACACGATAGAAGTAGGTGCCCGAGGCGGCCTGCCACATCGAAGATCTCGAGGCGTACCTCGCTTTTCTGGCCGACGCTGAAGCGTATCGCGGTCTCCGGGTCTATCGCATCGCCGCCGGTCGCCGTGGCCGGTTATCGTGATAATCCCTATCTTGTGCTGAACAAACGGATTCACTCTGTGGATCGATAGACGTCCTCCCCGGCTGCCGGTCCACAGCAAAGGAGGTCGCCATGAGTGTTCCTCTCATCGAAAAACTCATCCAGCGCCAGATCAACCAGTGGAATCGGTACCGGGAGCTGCTCGGCGACGATCAGCGCGCCAAGGAAATCGAACCGCGCCCGATCATCACCATTTCCCGCCGGCTCGGTAGCGGTGGACGCTTGCTGGCCGAGACCCTGGCCGCTCGTCTTGATCTACAGGTGCACGGGCAGGACATCATCGATTTCGTCGCCGGCCACAAAAACCTCGAACGCCAGGTCGTCGCCCAGCTCGACGAGCAGATGCAGTCGCGTATCGACCTCTGGATCAAGGGTGTCCTGAACCACCGCATCTTCATGCGCGACGAGTTTCACGTCGCCCTGTGCCGCGCCGTCCGTACGCTGGCGGCGCTCGGCGGTGTGGTGATCCTCGGCCGGGGCGGTAATTTCATCCTGTCGGACGTGTGCTCACTGCGGCTGCGTCTGGTGGCGGCGCCCGAAACCAGGGTCGCGGCCGTGATGGCCAGTCACAATCTGAGCCGCGAGGACGCGCGGCTGCGGATCCAGGAGTCGGACGGTAGTCGCGCTCACTTCGTCGAGGAACTCTTTCACGCCGGAATCGACGACGCGTCCCAGTACGATCTCGTGATCAACACCGACCAGTTCGCGCTGGATCAACTCGTGGACATGGTGCTGCTGGCCCTCGAAAAACGGGCGGTCACCACCGCCGGATTGGTCGCGAGCGCCGGATCGCCGACCGCCACGCCGACCGATCCGGCTACTGGCCCGACGCCCGATCTGACGCCCGGCGGGAATTCCCGGGCAGCGAAAGCCTGATGCTGCATCACCTTACACATGGGCTGCCCCGACCTAGCATTGCATGAACAGCAAAATTTCCACGATGTTCACCACGCCGTCGCCGAAATTGCGCCCGGAATGCGAAAAACCGGCGCCGTCGCTATACTGTCGATGACATAACCTCATCTGATGTACCGCCTGAGCGATACTGCCGCCCGACGCCAGATCCGCCACCTTTGAAGATCAATATGGCCCAGCATCGAGTTCATGCTCCGGTATCGTACGAATCCGGAAAAGGAGGAGATGACCATGACCGTATCGACCATGATCAAGGGGCATGAACTGTTCCGCTCGTTCAGCTTCGAGGAGATCGCACGCATCAGCGATTTTTCGCGAACGCTGGTGTACGAAGAGGATGACGTCGTTTTCCGGCACGGCAGGACCGGTACGCATTTCTATGTCATGCTCAATGGACAGTTGGATCTGCTGCTGACGGCAACCAGCGGGAAGTCGCGACTCGTCGTCGGCCGCATCGAGCAGAACGAGATCTTCGGTCTGGCGCCCCTGCTGGGCTTCGATCACTTCACGACCACTGCCAAGTGCACCGGTAAAAGCGAGATCCTCGCCGTGGAGGTCGAGCCGTTCCGTTTGCTGCTCGCCGAGAACACGACCGTCAGCGTGAACGTCATGACCAATATCGCGCGCACGTATTTTTCGCGGTACATCAACACCCTGCGGCGTTTCCAGGATACGCTGAACGAGCTGGCGATGTCGGCGAGCGGGTGAGCTACGATTGATTGTCGGTACTGGGTGTTGCAAGGTGCGGTCCAGAGTCACTCCCACCCCTGAAACGCCGCCGTCCGCGCCCGGACCGAGGTGCCGCCGGGCACAACGACGCCCTTGAGCCAGCCGAACACCTGATTCGACAGCGTGCTCACCAGGTCCAGACTGTTGCGACCGTCCTCGTCGCCGCGCAGCCAGTCCTCGAGATCGCGGATCTCCTCCTCGTCCAGCGGTTCGATCCGTGCAACCAGGTCGATGTAGTACAGACGGTCGGCGAGCACGGGCGGAAATTCCCGTAGCTCGAGTCCGGGTTGCTGGCGGAAACAGGCTTCCACGGCGGCGGGCGTTTCGGCGGAGAGCAACAGACGGCCGCGGTGATCGAAAACATCGTAGCGGGTCTGGAGAACGTCGTAGTAGATCCGGTAGAAGGTCGCGCCCGTGTCCACGCGCTTGTCCCACCAACCGTCGCGGTCCCACCACAGTTGCCACTCGAAGATCACGGTGGCGGGCAAACCGGACTGCAGGGCATCGAGCACCTCGCCGCTGATCATCCCGGTCAGCTCGCAATCCAGGTACACGCGGCCCTCGTGGTGCCGCGGCGCGCCGACTCGGAGCCGCGCGGGACGGTCGCCCTCGTGCCGGGCGTCGTCATCGGCCAGCACAACGCCGGGACAGCCAAGACAGTAAACGCAGCCAAGACAGCACGCGAGCCAGACCGGTCCCGCAAGGACCGGCCACTGGCTCGCGAACCGGCGCAATCTACTTCGCCAGTGTCGATTCCGGTGGCCCATGGGCCGATAGTCCACTTTCGGTATACGTTCAGGCCGTTGGTACCCGGCACGGCTCGATCTGTGCCGTCCTCTTAATCTACCGATCGCGCTGCCGCGTTCAAAACATCCTCCTGAGGCGGAGCTGGCACAGGGTGTCGCGGCCGCTTTCGTCGAGGGTCTGGATCACGTCCACGCGCAGCCCGTCATCGTCGTCGTCGATCTGGAATCCGATACCGGCGCTGCTGTGCAAGTCGCCGGTGTTGAACTCCGCGTCGCGGTCTGCCCAGGCCATACCGGTGTCGGCGAACAGGATCAAGTCGAAGTCCCAGTCCGTGTGCAGCGTGTACTCCGCGTTGGCGATCAGCATCTTCTGGCCGCCGTGAATCGGCGGATCGGCGTCTGCAGGATCGCCGGGGTCCGGGATCAGCAGCGTCTGATAGCGGTAGCCGCGCACGGTGCCCAGTCCGCCGACGAGGTAGCGTCGCTGGTTGGGCAGCCATCCCGACAGGGTGCTGCCGGCCTTGATCCGGAAATCGAAGTGCTTGTCCGGCCCCAGCCAGACCCGCGAACGCACCTGTGCGGTCAGTTGCTCGAAATCGAATTCGCCGCCGCCTGCGCCCTCGCCGCTCTTCTCGTAGTGCAGGTCGAGGTGGTTGTCCGCGTCGCCCCAACGCCCGCGGGCGAACAGGCTGCGCAGGTTGCCGCGATGGATGGCGGGATTGGGCAGGAACGATCCGCTCGCCAGCGACCAGGTGGCATGGTTGGTCAGCGACGTGTAGTCTGCGGAATGGAATCCCGCCTGCAGGCGCAGGTCGCGATTCGGACGGTAGATGATGCTGCTGGTGAGTCCTTCCCGCCAGTAGTAGTCGCGGAAATCTTCTTTGAAGAAAGCCGCCGCCAGCGAGTTTTCCACGTCGCCGACACCGGTCTGGTCGGTGTACGCGGTTTCGGAGTACACCGAGAACATCAGCAACAGGCGGCCGTTTCTGAGGAGCGGTTGCGCCATGGTTCCGGACAGGCTCCATTCCTTGCTCTTGAAGCCGTACTTGACGCGAGCGGCGAGCGACGGCTCGAAGCGGCTATGGCCGATATCCTCGGGCACGGCATGGATCGCCAATCCATCGACGCGGTCGTACGAGGCGCCGCCGTCATCACCGTACAGCCGGTCGAGTTCGTTGCGGGCGATGTGGCTGCCGACCGATCGGTCACGGTGACGGCGCGAGCGGCGGTCGCTTTTTTTCGTGCTCACCCGGAACTTGCTCACCCAGCCGTGCCGGGAATCCCGTGTCGCGTGGGAGTTGTTGGGATCGATGGCCGTCCATTCGCCGCCTTCGTCGCGCACGAGATACTGATACCGGTAGCGTCCAGGATCGAGATCGACCACGAAGCTCCAGATCTCGCCGGCGGCGTCGAGCTGCATCGATTCCGGTTGCCAGTCGTTGAAGCTGCCCTGGATGCTGACCTGCTCGAAGCCGTCGTCGCGGTAGCGAAAACGGATCTTGCCGATGCCCTTGCGCACGCGGATGCGCGGCGATTCGAAATCGTAGCTCTTGTCGTCGTCAGTGTCGTCGGTCGAGACGCTGACCGTGGCCGCTTCGCTGGACGGTGCCGCCGAAGCGGCCGGCGACGTCGTGGCGCCGGCGACGTACGCAGCCAGGCAGTCGTCCGCCGGGAGCGGCACCAGGTACGCGGCAGCCAGCAGCACGCAGGCGACCAGGCTGCGGATCAGGGAGCTGTTCGTGTGACATGTCATCTCGGTATTCCTCCGCACGTCAGGGGGCGGCGAGGCACAAGTAGTACGGGCCGGGGACCGGTGCCGGTTTCTCGCCCTGTTGCCCACAAACGGCAAACGGCGTGCCTGCCTGACGTTTTGCGGCTCCTGAATGTGCTGTCTCTGTATCATGTTGTCGTGTAATGACATACCTTTTTTCGTTTTTCTGTGGATCAGATCCAGGCCTCTGGACGCCGCCAGCGCCCGTCGTCTCTCGAACAACCCTTCGTTGTGCCGTTCACAACGCCGGCACGATCGTCACGGTCGGCCGGTTCGATCGCGCAGGGCGGCTCATTCACGCAAACCGAGGCGCTTCAACTTCCGGTGCAGGTTGGCGCGATCGAGACCGAGCTGGCGGGCAGCAGCGGCCATGTTGCCATTGGCCTCGTTCAGAGCGTCCTCGATGACGGCTCGTTCGCAGGCGGCGAGTTTATCCGCCAGGGTCGAGAACTCGCGAAACAGCGCGTCGACCGCCGCTGCTCTCGGGGGCGCCAGCAACTGCGCCACCTGTGCGGCGTCGATGGCCGGCGTGTCGGTCATGATCACGAGGCGCTCCATGAGATTGCGCAGCTCGCGCACGTTGCCGGGCCAGCGGTACTCGCATAGCGCCGTGATCGCGTCGCCCGACAGTTTCCGGGCCGGCCGGCCGCCGACTCGGCAATAGTGATCGAGATAGTGTTCGGCGAGCACGGCGATGTCGCCGCCGCGTTCCCGGAGCGGCAACACGTGCATCGGGACCACCTTCAGCCGGTGGTATAGATCTTCACGAAACTGCCCGGTATCGAGCAGCCGGTCGAGGTTTTGATTGGTGGAGGCGAACACGCGGACGTCGAGCCGGATGGTCTTCTCGCCGCCCACACGTTCCATCTCCTCTTCCTCGAGCACGCGCAGCAGCTTGGCCTGGGTGGTCGGATTCATATCGCCGATCTCGTCGAGCAACAGGGTACCGCGCTGGGCCAGCTCGAACTTGCCGCGACGCCTGGCCACCGCGCCGGTGAAGGCGCCGCGCTCGTGGCCGAACAGCTCGCTCTCGAGCAGCTCCGAGGGAATCGCCGCGCAGTTGACGGTGATCAGCGACCGGTTCCGGCGCCGGCTGCCGGTGTGCAGCGCGCGGGCGACCAGTTCCTTGCCCGTGCCGTTCTCGCCGGTGATCAGCACCCGCGCCTCGGTCGGGGCGGTGCGGGCGATCTGGTCGCGCAGCGCTTCGATACCCGCGCACCGGCCGATCATCTCCGCCGATGGGTCGAGACCTTGCCGCAGCGAGATGTTCTCGCTGCGCAGCTGTTCCAGACGCAAGGCGTTAGCCAGGGAGAGCAGCAGCCGCTCGGCCTGGATCGGCTTTTCGATGAAATCCAGCGCACCCAGTCGCGTGGCCTCGACGGCGGTGCGGATGGTGCCGTGGCCGCTCATCATGATCACCGGCACCGCGAGCTCCTGCTCCCGCCACTGGCGCAACAGGGTCAGGCCGTCGGTGTCCGGCAACTGCACATCGAGCAGGACCAGGTCCAGGCCGCCCTCGGTCAGCCGTTCCTCGGCCTCGGCGCCATCGGCGGCGGCGACCACCTCGTAACCCTCGTCGCCGAGGACGCCGCCGAGCAGCTTGCGGATGTTCGGCTCGTCATCGACGACGAGGACGCGCCAGGCAGGTGTTTTCACGGTTGCTCCTTGCTCGTTTCGGCCTGCTCCCCGCTCGTGGCGACGACCGGCAGCGAGAGCGCGAAGGTAGCGCCGCCACCATCGGCCGGCGTCGCGGTCAGCGTACCGCCGTGATCCTGGACGATCTTGCGGGCGATGGCCAGACCCAAACCGGTGCCGGTGTCGCGGGTCGTGAAATACGGTTCGAATATCCGTTCGGGATCCGCCGGTAGCCCGGGACCATCATCGGTCACGGTCAGCATGAACATCCCGTCGGTCAGGTTGGTTTCGAGGATCAACCGGCCCTTTCCAGACATGGCCTGCAACGCGTTCTTGACCAGGTTGGCCAGTACCTGGCGCAACTGTCCCGGGTCGCCACGAACCTCGATCCCTCGGCGCCGAGTCGACCATTCCGGCATTTCCCGCCAGTCGACGTTCACTCGCGCGGGATCCACGTACAGCTCGACCACGCCCCGGATCAGCGCCTCGAGATCCACCGCCTCCCTCTGCGGCTCGGGCAGGCGCGCGTAGAGAGAAAACTCGTCGGCGAGCCGCTTGAGGTTCTCCGCTTCCTCGAGCACCGTCGCCACCGCATCGGTCACCGCGGGATCGTCGGCACGCTTCTCGATGCGGTGCATGGCCAGCGTGATGGGCGTCAGCGGATTCTTGATCTCGTGGGCCAGCCGCCGGGCGATACCCTGCCAGGCGGCAATGCGTTCAGCGCGTACCAGGTTCTGCTTGTTTGTCTGCAGATCGCCGGTCATGCGGTTGAAGGCAGTGATCAGCTCGCCCAGCTCGTGCGGTGCCGTCGTTTCAATCCGGTGATCGAGATTTCCACGGGCCACCTGATCGGCGCCGGCGGCGAGGGCCTTGACCGGCCCGGCGATCCGGCGAGCGACGCGGCGCGACAGGTACAACGATGCGCCCACCACGATCACGCCGATGACCAGCAAGGTGATCAGCATGCTCTGGCGCATCAGATCGCTGTAGTACAGATCGAACTGACTGAACATCTTGCTGGCCTCGGTCACGGCGTCGAGCCGGGCCGCCGTCTCCGGCGGGAACGGACGCACGAACAGGATCCAGCCATCGCTGTGGGAGGGACTCGCGACCAGCCAGTCGCCGCTGGTGGTGGTGATTCGCGCGGGCGATGTGCGCTGCCGCGGGTGGCGCTCGGCCAGCTCGTCGAACACCGGTGCGGCCAGCGCGCCGACGATCTTCTGCCGGCCATCGGCGTCGGTGAACCGGTACCCCACACCCTCCGCTGTTTCAGGCCACGTATCGTGTTGGCGATCGACGGCGGCCGCTACCGCCGCCGCCTCGTCGTGGACCGCGGTAAGCCGGCCGGCAAGATGGTCACGGGCCAGGTACAGCGAACTGTCGACGGACTGCTGGAATCCGGGACTCTCCAGCAGATCCAGGTACTGCTGGCCCATGTGCCAGTTGAGCAGGAGAAACGCCACCGCCGGCACGACCGAGAACAGCAGGAAGATGATGAACAGGCGCCTTTGCACAGCCGAACTCCCCGGAACACCGCACTTATGACGAAAACGCCAGTACGAAAATACTGTAACACGGGTTCCGGTGGGAAGGCAGCGGTTCCTTGGCGGGGCGGCCTGTGCCGGGTTTTGAGGTATTGACAGATCCGGGCAACGTGGACAATGGCCGCGAGGGGGAAAATACATCTCGATCGACATCATTCCCTGGACCTGCGAGTCGTGTATTTGCAGTCGCACGGGAACACATCACGAGTATCCGACAGCCTAGAATCGATCTTGTGCCACGCAGGCGACTCGCGGATTTCGCTATCCGCTTCGTTTTTTGTGTCTAGCTGTTCGATTCAACATCGGGAGGTCGGTTATGAAACGCGTTTCGATCGTAATGCTCGCCCTTTTTGTTTGCCTGGGGACGACGTTCGCCCTGGCCGTCGATCCGGGCACCGGTCTACAAACCACTTACGGTAAGCAGACCGACTCGCCGCAGGGCGGCGCTCCGCGCACCACGATGACCATCGGTTACACCACCGACGCGCTGATCGCGCATTACCAGACCATGGACGGCGGCAACATTTCCAGTGGCCGGGCTGATATCATCGCGCAGGGCCACACCCTCGTACCGATCAACAGCCTCAATCCTGGCGATCTGGACAATGTCCAGGCGCTCATCATCGGCGTCGTGACGTCTAGCGCCGCCCTGAGCGCGGCGCAGATGGACGTGGTCGAGGATTTCGTCATGGCCGGCGGTAACCTCTACTTCCTGGGTGAGAACAACAACCATTTCCGTGAAAACAACGTCGCTGTCGGTGGCCGATTCGGTATCGAGTATCCGCCCGTCAACGGCGATCCTCCGGAGACGGTGCTCACGCTCGTCGCCACACATCCGATCATGCAGGGACCATATGGCGACGTTACCACGGTGGACGGTTCGAACAACTCGGCCGGCTACTACGGCAGTATGTCCAGCCCCGGCCCGTACGGTTCGAGCATCCTGGATTTCCCTGGCGGCCACAGTGCGTGCGTCGTCATCGAGTGCGATGACCTGGGTCCCGACAGCGGCCTGGTGGTTGCGCTCGCCGAGATCAATACCTTCGACAACGGCCAGATCGACGCCGGAGACAACCGCGTGTTCTGGAACAACATATTCGCCTACGTCTGTGGCCCGACCGCAACGGAAGAGGCGAGCTGGAGCGAGCTGAAGTCGATGTGGCGCTAGTGCCGGCGCGATTGAACGATCGTGCCGTCTCGTAATATCGATGACGGAATTATCCTGGTGAAAGCACAAAAGGGGCCCGCTATCGGCGGGCCCCTTGGCTCACAAAGTCGAACGGTTGGCGGCGATCTATCTGGCCTTTGCTTACGACCGATCTTTCGTTCCACCGCTTCGCCGGTTTCTCGCGTTCCGCCCGGTACTACCGGCGCAACAGCCGATCGACATCGGTCCCATCGTCGCCCAGCGCCCGAAAGAGCTGAGCGACCAGGTTGTCGACTTCCTGGATCTCGTCATTGCCGATCACGTCGCGGTCGTACGGCGCGGCCGAGGATTGGTCGGTGTCTTCACGTACCTTGCGACCGTACACCTGGATTCGATGATTGAAATACCCGGCGACCTTGCCCCACTCGTCCTCGTCACCGGCCATGGACGACCACAGGACGAGGTCGACGAGGGCTTTCTTGCCGATCGTTTCCAGCTCACTCTCGAGCCAGCGGCCGAACTCGCCGCCGTAGAGCCTGGCGCGGACGTGCTGGACCAGCGTCCTGCCACCGGCAAAAGCCGGCTCAGCGAGCAATTCGCCGATCAACACTTCGCGTCGGTCGGCGTCCAGATCTCGTAGCGAGAGCTGGCGCAGTCTGGCCAGGAATTCCTTGCGAGCGACAGGCATCCAAATGCCTTTCCGGATGGAGCAAAAACGGGCGAGTGTTTTTACGGATGTCCAGGCGTGATGTTGCTCGACAGCCTAACCGAATGCCCTGGTTCTGTAAAGCCGGAAACAATCTGACGGCCGGGAGGCAAGCCGTAGCGACACAACGGTCTTCGGTTGCGGTACAGGCACTCCCGCGCTGCGGCCGGGGGAGATGTTGCGATAGGAGGAGTGTGATTCTCGGTATTAAATGATATAGTTGCATCAATAACATACACTTTTATATTAAAGCAATATAATCAATATTGTTTATTATTTTCGCTTGCATTTTCTCGTGGGTTTGTGTATATTACAAGCCTCCTCCCATATCTCTATTTCTCTCCCGAAGGCGCCCTTTTGAAAGGATGCAAAATGGCGATTTCTGCGCTCAACCTCGCGGTGTTCAGAAGCAATCAATCTGCCCATCAAGTCGATGCTGCATTGAAGCAGGCTGTCCATACCATCGAGCAGGCGGAACATAACGCCGTGCTCTGGTTCGGGGAGATTCTCCGGCGGAAGCTGTATCGGAAGCTCGGCTATTCATCGATCAATCAGTATGCGACGGTGGAGTTGAAGTTCTCGCGATCGAAGACGGGGGATTTCATCCGGCTGTCGAAAAAGCTCGAGGAGTTGCCGGCCGTGCGTGATTCGGTTGCGAGTGGGAAAGTGGGCTATACGAAAGCGCGTGAAATCATCAAGGTGGCAACGCCGAAAAATGAGGCGGCGTGGGTGGATGCCGCGACGTCGTACTCCCGGCGTGAGCTGGAAAAGAAGGTGGCGACGGTTCGCTTGCGGGCGAAAGCGAAGCGTAGAGTTGATCCGGCGCAACAAGATCTGTTGGCGCCGGAGTCGGCGAATGATGCGAGTGGCGCGGCGTCGTGTTCGGAGGCACAACTTGCCGAGATCCCGGTTCGCGTGAGCCTGGAGATGTTACCGGAGCAGTTTGCTCGTTACGAAGCGCTGTGGGAGCGGCTGTACAAGCAGGGTGGCGTTCCTGCCGGTGCGGCGAAAGTCGAGCTATTGCTCGAGGCGATGGCGCGTCTGGTCGGGGAACGCGGGGGAGCAGATGAAAGTGCCCCCCGGGGGGACGAGCGCGGGGATCCCGTACGTGAGGAGTGTACTCCCCGGGGGTCACGCGTCGCGGAAACCGGTCCCCGCTTTCAGATCCACGTACACCAATGTCCTGACTGTGAACAGGCAACGATTCAGACCAGCCGCGGCGAACGACCGATCAGTCGGGCGGAACGTGAACGCGCACAGTGTGACACACAGCTCAAAGAGCCCGGCAAACGCAATCGAAGTACCATCCCACCCGCTGTCCGGCGCGCGGTCCTCGCCCGCGACCGCCACCGATGCCAGGCGCCGGGTTGCCGGAGCACGCACTTCCTCGAAGTCCACCATCTCACACCGCGCAGCAAAGGCGGCAGTCACCGTCCCGAAAACCTGCGGACACTGTGTTCATCGTGTCATCGTTTGCGGCATGAGCAGTATCTCGGCCGGCTATGACTCGCCGCGGCAACTAACCGGTTGCCGGATGCCTCGACAGGGCGCGACCGTGATCCGCCGGTGCCCGGATACGAGTCTGGGGTGTTTCTCGCAGTATTATTTCGCCATATCTGGTATAATTCCGTAGAGCCAATTGTCCATGAACCCACGGGGATCGCCCATTCCCACCTGGCACAACACGGAGGCTTATCATGAAGCGTGCGCTGGTTTTCTTCTCTGTTTTTCTGCTCCTGGCCCCCGTCGCGGCGCTGGCCCTGGATACATCGACACGGCCGGTCAGTCCGGTGATGTCGTGGGATGCCGCCGGTCTCGAACGTTTCGATCCGGCCTGGATACACGTGAAGTTCGTCGAGGGATCGGACGTGGTTATCGTGAGCGACCGATTCAGCGACGACAGCGGGCTGGATCTGTCGCCGGTCAACCTTGAACTCGACCGGTCGACGATCGAACACATCAAACCGACCTTCACGACCGACCGCCAGCGGGCTCGCCGCTGGAAACAGGTCGGTGAGGCTCGGGCCGGCGTCACCGGTCCCGACCTGTCGCTCTGGTTCAACATCCGGGTGGCCGGCGGGCGCGCCGAGGTGGCGAGGCTGGTCAATGCCCTGAATACCTTGCCGGCCGTGGAGATCGCGCACCCGGCGCCCATGGTCGAGCCGGCGGTGATCCGCACGGTCGGCACGAATACGGCGTCCGAGACAAAGGACCGCACGCCCGACTTCAGCGCGCAGCAAGGCTACCTGTACACCTCGCCGACCGGACTCGAAGCGCCGGCTGCCTGGGCGCGGCCAGGTGGTAAGGGCGCCGGCATGAAGTTCATCGACGTGGAACTCGCCTGGACCGAGGACCACGAGGATTTCACGACCGACGTTTTCTACATCGGCGGCGCGACGCAGGATATGTCGTACGAGCCTCACGGCACCGCGGTCGTGGGTGAAGTCCTGGGCCAGCACAACGGCTTCGGCGTGAGCGGTTTCGCGCCGGACATCCAGTTCGGCGTGGTGGCGATCACCGTCGACGAGTGGCCCGACGTGCCGCATTACTTCCAGGAAGCTGTCGACCATCTCGATCCGGGCGACGTCTGGTTGATCGAACTGCAGATGTATCCGCCGGGCCGGGATGCCACGCCCATGGAGTGGTTGCAGGTTAACTACGATGTGATCTGGACCAGCAGCTGGAGCCTGGGCGTCATCTGTGTGGAGGCCGGCGCCAACGGTAGCCAGAATCTCGACGACCCGTCGTGGAACTTCGTGTTCGATCGTATGGTCCGCGACTCGGGCGCCATCATGGTCGGCGCCGGCACGCCCAATGGACTCGAAGCCGAGTGGTTCACCAACTACGGCTCCCGTATGGACGTCCACGCCTGGGGTTCCTCGATCGTCACCACCGGTTACGGCGATCTGCACGATGGCGGCTCGCTGCAGGAACGTTACACGTCCGGCTTCGGCGGCACTTCCGGTGCGTCGCCCATGGTCGTCGGCTGTGTCATGTGTCTGCAAGGTATCGCCCTGGACGAACTCGGCGCGGTGCTCGACCCTATCGCCATGCGTACCCTGCTGAACGAAACGGCCATCCCACACCAGGATCCGCACAAGGAGATCGGGCCGCGGCCCAAGCTCGACGACGCCATCGACCTCATGCTCGAGGACACGAGCGCGCCGATGCCAACGGTGCGCGACAGGCTTGTCGTCAACAGCAGTCCCAATCCCTTCTCCTCGCGGTCGAACATCAGCTTCCGCCTGCCGAGCGCGGGCCCGGTGCGAATCGATATTTTCGATGCCTCCGGCCGTCGCGTGCGCACGCTGGTGGACGAGCACCGGGCAGCCGGCGAGCAGAACGTGTTCTGGGACGGCAGGAACGACGCGGGCCAGAATCTGGGCAGCGGTGTGTATCTGCTGCGCCTGCGCAGCGGCGAGCAGGAACGGAGCGGCAAGGCGTGGTTGATCAGATAGGCGGCCGTGCGGCAATGTCGTCCAGACATCGTCGCGCACACCATGTGGTATGCAGTGGCCCTTGCCATGTCGCCCATTGTGCCGCACACGTGATGTCGTGAAAGACCAGACGTGAACGAACCCGACCTGCTCCACGCCGTTCTACACGGCGACCACCGCAGTGCCGAGACCTTGACCGACGCCGCCCTGACCGGCGGCGTCGGTCCCGAATCCCTGCTCACCACCGCCTTGATTCCCGCCATGGACGAGGTCGGCCGTCGTTTCGAAGACGGCCTTTTCTTCTTGCCCGACCTGCTGGTGGCCGCCCGCGCCATGAAAGCCGCTCTCGCCCTGATCAGGCCGCGCCTGACGACCGGCGGTGTGCAACCGCTGGGCACCGTGGTCATCGGCACGGTGGCCGGCGATCAACACGACATCGGCAAGAACATCGTCGCGGCCATGCTCGAGGGCGGCGGCTTCGAGGTGATCGATCTCGGCTACGACGTAGCGCCCGAAGCGTTCTGCGCCGCCGTTCGCGACCGCGGCGCCCGGATCGTCGGCCTGTCGGCGTTGTTGACGACGACCCTGCCGGTCATGGGCGCGACCATGGCGGCGCTCCAGGCGGCGGGCCTGCGCGACACGGTGAAGGTCCTGATCGGCGGCGCGCCGGCAACCGCGGCCTTTGCCGCCGAGATCGGCGCCGATGCTTACGCCGCCAAGGGTACGCTGGCGGTGCGCCTGGCCCGGGCTTTCGTGGCGGATATGCCGATCGTCGGCGTCGGATCCGCGCCGGCAGCGACGTACGAATCGGCGTCGGGGCCGGCCCGCACCTCACCGCCGGAATTGCCGCCGGATCCAGCTTCCGTATCCGCGCCCGCAACTTCGCGATCCCTCACCTCCCGTGAGATCGTCAAGCGGACGCTGGACTTCGCCTCGCCACCGCGCATTCCCCGCAATCTCTGGCTGTTGCCCTGGGCCGGCCAGCACCATCCCGAGGCCGTCGCGCAGCTGCAGGAACGTTTTCCCGACGACTTCATCGGTTGTCCGGGCTACTACGCGAGCGAACCGCCGTGCACAGGCGATCCCTACGCCGTCGGGACCTACCGCGACGACTGGGGCTGTACATTCGAAAATCTGCAATCGGGCATCATCGGCGACGTGAAGCAGCCGCTGCTGAACGACTGGGGCGATCTCGACAAGGTGCACATACCGCGCGAGAAACTCTCGCTCGATATCGCCAAGGCCAACGCGTTCTGCCGCGCCACCGACCGTTTCGTGATGATGGGTCGCTGCCCGCGTCCGTTCGAACGCCTGCAGTTTCTGCGCGGTACGGCCAACCTGTTGATGGACCTGGTCGATCGTCCGCCCGAGTTGCTCGAGCTGATCGATCGAATGCACACGTTTTACTGCGAGGAACTCTCGCTCTGGGCTCGCACCGACGTCGACGCCCTGTCGATCATGGACGACTGGGGCAGCCAGCATTCGCTGCTGATCGCGCCGGACACGTGGCGTGAGCTGTTCAAGCCGCTGTATCGGGACTACATCGAGATCGCCCACGGCGCCGGCAAGTACCTGTTCATGCATTCGGACGGCTACATCCTGGACATTCTGCCCGATCTGATCGAGCTCGGTCTCGACGCGTTGAACTCGCAGATATTCTGCGTGGGACTGGACGAGGTCGGCCGCTTCGCCGGCCGGATCACCTTCTGGGGCGAGCTCGATCGTCAGCAGATTCTACCCCACGCCTCCCGCCGTGAAACCGCCGCGGTCGCCGAGCGAATGCGCAGCACCTTGTTTCGTGACGGCGGCTTCATTGCCCAGTGCGAATTCGGGCCGGGAGCCAGGCCCGAGAACGTGTATACCTTTTTCGCCACCCTCGAGGGTGCTCCGCGCGTGTCCACCCGCGGTACGGGCTGTCGACCTCCTTCTTCTTTTCGTCCCTAAATCCTGCAACCTGAATGATCTACGAGTGGTGTCGCGCAGCCGGCAATCCCGCGCCGACAGCCCTTCATTAACGGTCCGCGGAATCCTGTAAATGCCCCTGGATATACCGAAAGTGATCGTCGATATTTTTTGAAATCGAGCTAGACACGTGCTGTGGACTGAGCTAGTCTTTTTCCCGCAATGACAGTGAGTGGTTCGGATCAACGGTTTTTTGCACATGCGACTCGCTTGTGAGGAAAGCCGTATTGTTTTGAGCTGCCGTTTGTCGTTTGCGGAGGAGTTTGGGAAAAGAAGTGAATCTCGCCTTAACCTCGAGCATTGAGTGAGTGAGTGTGACTGAGTGCGAAATTGGGCTGGCTTAAACTGCTGAAAGGAGTCTTCAGATTCAGTCTGTTTGATGGAGTGCTCTACGGCACAGTTCGCCGTGTAAATCTGGGTTTTCCACTGGAGGACAAAACAATGAAGAAACTCGTTGCGACTATGATTGTGTTGGTGCCGATCTTGTTTCTGGCCGGCTGCTCTGACGACGTGACCAACGTCAACGCGGAGAACTACAGCGACGGCCGTGTGATCGCCACGGTGCATGGTATCGTAACCGACGGGACCGACAATGCGCGGCTGAGCGGCGTCAGGGTCTGGACATCGGTCAACGGTGGCATCGTTTCCACGACGACCAACGACCAGGGTTACTATGCGCTCGCCAATCTCGTTTCCGGTGTCTACATCGTCTCTTTCGAGCATCCGGTCACGACCAAGCAGGGCAACTACGCGGTCACGCATTTCGACGTCGACGTCCCGACGCTGGATGACATCGACCAGGAAGCCATCCCGCATTCGCAGGACTTCCACATGAGCATCGCCGAGGACATCGACCTGTTCCCGATGAACGCCGGCCTGTCCGGCCAGGTGTTCAAGCAGATCGATCCGGACAACGCGGCGCCCGCCGAGGGTGTCACGGTCATCGCGGATTTCGCGGCCTGGAACATTGCCGGCGACGAGATCACGGCGGTCACCGACGTCGACGGTAACTACGCCTTTGCCGATCTGCCCGCCACGCCGAACGTCAACCTCCGTTCGCTGCCGTTCAATGACGGCACCAACAACTACGGTGGCGACAACGTCAACGCGAACCTGGTGCCCGGCGCCGACGTGTTCGCCGATCCCCTCCTGGTCGATCGGGCGGGCATCGACGCGATCATCCTGGAGAACAACTTCTCCTTCGATCCCTTCCCGGTGGACGGGAACGTCGAGATCGAGTTCTCGCTGCCCATGGATGCCGATCACTCCGAGGTCACGCTCTGGAACGGTCCGAACCAGGTACCTTGCGACGTGACCTGGAACGACCCGACCAACACGATGGTCACTCTCGATCCGATTCCCGTGCTGTTGCCGGGTACCTGGTACGACTTGGACATCGACGTCTGGACCACCGATGGTGTCAACTACGACATCATGCCCGGGTTCGGGACCGTAGGCGGAATCGAGTTCCTGTCGTCGAACCTCGAGAGCGCCGATGGCGTCTTCGACAACTTCGATCCCGCGAGCCCCATCGAGCTGACCTTCAACATGCCGCCGGATCTGGACAACATGGGCACCATGTTCGGTCTGACCCTCGACGGGGGTTATGTCGTCTGGGTCGACGTGTCGCTCAGCGGCAACACGGTTACCCTGACTCCCACCGGCGGTCTGACTGCGGGTGAGGAATACAATGTCTGGTGGGATGCCTGCTCGGCCTACGCGGGTGACTGTACGTCAGACGACATCGACTTCGAGACTGCGCTGAGCATTCCCGCGCCTGGCGCCGTGACGGGCTTCGCGCTGCAGGATCCGGACGCCGTCTTCGACTTCGACGAAGACACCTTCCCGTTCGAATGGGATGAGGTTGACGGTGCCATGGGTTACGGCATCTTCGCGATGAACGACGCGACCAAGTCCGACTTCGTGCTGGTCGGCGACTTCGCGGGCACGATGGGTAGCGCCTTCCTGCCGGACGATGTGTTCGGTGACGACCCGCTGGCCGACGGTGTCGAAGTGACCTTCCAGATCGTCGCCTACAACATGGGTGGCACTGGTCCCATGTCCGGTAACGTTGCGATCACGGATGAATTCCCGCCGACGATCAACATCATCAACCAGGTCGACTCTGCCAACAACGGCACCGGCGATCCGGTTACGGTCACGATCAACGTGGAATGTACCAATGAGCCGCTCGACGAAGACACCGAGCCGTCGGTCACCATCGTCGAGGACGGCGGCGACGCCGGCTACACGCTGCCCGAGAGCGCCGTGTCCTTCGAGTTCACCTCGGAAACGACCGGAACCTTCACCTTGACCATCCCGGCGACGACCGATGCGTCCGGCGACCGGTTCATGGTTGAAGGCTTCATGGACACGAGTGGTAACGAGCAGGAAGCGTTCGAAGAGATCAACCTCTTCTAGTCAAACGCTTCGCTTCGCACACTGGGGGAGGCTTTCGCCTCCCCCTTTTTTCGTGCAGCCCACTTTCGTTCGCGCCGACCGCGGTCTGCGCCACGAACGGCTTTGTGGTCCGCCGATCTTGTAGTATCCTCGCCGCCTGTCGGACCGAACCGGGAGATCACGCTCGTGGAAATAACACCGACCACACTCTACATCCTGACGGGATTGTTTCTGGTCGTGTCGTTCGTCTACTCGTCGGTGGGGCTCGGCGGTGGATCCTCGTATACCGCCCTGATGGCCCTGTTCGGCGTCAGCACGCTGGCCATTCCCATGACCACGCTGCTGCTGAACCTGGTCGTCACGTCGGTGGGCAGCTATAACTTCATCCGCAACCGACATGTGCGATTCAGGCTGCTGGCGCCGTTTCTGGCCGCGTCGATCCCCATGTCGTACGTGGGCGGGTCGCTCCACATCCCCAGGCAGGTATTCTACTGGATGTTGCTGGCTTCGCTGTTGTTCGTGGCGGTGCGTATATACATCTGGCGCAACACGGCCTTCAGCCTGCGGATCGGCCGGGCGGGCAAGATCGCCGTTTCGTTGGCGGCAGGATCGATTCTCGGGCTGATCTCCGGCATCGTCGGTATCGGCGGCGGCATCTACCTGGTTCCCCTGATCATCATACTGGGCCTGGGCACCGAGAAGCAGGCCGCCGCCTGCGGGGCGATCTTCATCTGGCTCAATTCCCTGTCCGGCCTCGTGGCGCGATTGCAGTACAACGCGATCGAACTGCTGGAACTGATCCCCCTGCTCGTCGCCGTGCTGGTCGGCGGTACGCTGGGCTCGTTTCTGGGATCGGTGAAATACAGCGCCAGGACCATGCAGCGAATCCTGGGATCGGTGGTTCTGGTCGCCATCGTGTTTCTGATCCGGAAAGTCTTGTCGTTCTGACGACCGGCGAGTCGCACCTTGCTCGGTCCGGGATCTATCAACAGCCTGCTGGATCGACGAAGGCGCTGGCTCGGAACTTCCGCGTGTGTTATCGTGTTGCGACCATGATGGAACACTGGCAAGCACTTACATCTCTCGCCATCGTCACCGGCTTCGTGCACACACTGGCGGGGCCCGACCACTATCTACCCTTTGTGGCCATGTCCCGCGCCCGGCAGTGGTCGCCGGTCCGCACGCTGGTCGTCACCGCGCTGTGCGGGCTGGGGCACGTCCTGGGATCGGTCGTGCTCGGCATACTAGGGGTTACGGTGGGAATCGCCATTGCACGGCTCGAGCTTGTCGAGGCGGTGCGGGGCGAGGTGGCGGCCTGGTTGATGATCGTCTTCGGTATCCTGTACGGGATCTGGGGTCTGCGCCGGGCGGCGCGGGGACGGCGGCACCGTCATCTGCACGTCCATCTCGACGGCAATGTTCATGATCACGAGCACGATCACGAGCGGCAACATGTCCACGTTCACGATAGTGTCGAAGACGCCGCCGCGTCCGGATCGCCCCGGTCGCCCAGATCGCAGCTCGATCGATACGTGGCCATGACGCCCTGGGTGCTGTTCACCGTGTTCATCTTCGGGCCTTGCGAGGTCTTGATTCCCCAGCTCATGTTTCCCGCCGCCACCAGCAGCGTATCGTTGCTGATCCTGGTTGTCGTGGCATTTGGTCTGACGACGATCGGCACGATGCTCGTCATGGTCATGGCGCTGACCTTCGGCCTCCGCAACCTCCGGCTCAACTGGCTGGAGCGGCACATGCATTCGCTGGCGGGTGCGACCCTGGTGCTGTGCGGATCGTTGATCCTGCTCGGGTTCTAGCGGGTGAGCGCCGTACCGGGCGGCTCCCGCAGGACTCGCCGCCGTTCACGCCGCGCCCGGCTATCCCGCAACAATCTCCGGTCCGGATGCGTCCTGCGGGCTGACATCCGCGATACTGGACAGAACAACCCTCAATAGCGTACGTTCAACGGTCTACCACGCACCATACCGGTTGAACGGAGACAAAGACGTTGCACGAAACAGACTTGCTGCTCGAAAAGCTGCTGGACAACATTCGTCGACTGGAAAAGGTGGTTGTCGCCTTTTCCGGCGGCGTCGATTCCTCGACGCTTCTGGCCGCCGCCGTTCGCGCCGTTCCGGGCAAGGTGACGGCGTTGACAGTGGAATCGGTGGCGCACCCCACGGCTGACCGGAAGGCTGCGGCCGCGGTGCTCGAGACGCTCGGCGCGGCGACCGCCACGTTTCGTCAGGAAACGCTCCACGTCGATATGCTGGCCCTGGACCCGGTGCGCAACAACGCCACCGACCGCTGCTATCACTGCAAGCACGCGCTGTTCACCCAGATGCTCGACTGGGCGCGCCGGACCGACAGCGGCACCTTGATCGAAGCGACCAACGCCGACGATCTGGGCGATTACCGGCCCGGCCTGCAGGCGCTTGCGGAACTTGGCGTTTGCAGCCCCCTGGTCGAACTCGGGCTCGGTAAGAAACAGGTCCGTCAGCTCGCCGCCCGGCTCGGATTGCCGGTCGCCGACCGGCCGTCGTCGGCCTGCCTGATGACGCGCTTCCCCTATGACACCCCGGTCACGGTCGAGGCCCTCGAGCGGCTCGATCGGGCGGAGCAGTTTCTGCACGGACTGGGCCTGGCGCAGGTCAGGGTGCGCGATCACGGCGATACCGCCCGGCTCGAGCTGGATCCGGACGATTTCCCGCTGATCCTGCGCGAGCGGCCGGCCATCGACACCCGACTCAAGGAACTCGGCTGGGCCCGGATCACCCTCGATCTGGCCGGCTATACGTCCGGCACTTTCGACAACCAGTCGGGGACGACGGACGATACAGCAAACGATCCATCAGGAGTGACGACGTGAACGACAAAGATATCCACCGGTTGCTCGAATCGCTGGCCGGCGGCGAACTGGACGTGAAGACCGCGCTCGCGAAGCTGCAGGCGGCGTTCAGGCCGGACAACGGCGTCGATGATCTCGGCTTCGCTCGCCTCGACACCGACCGGCAGCGGCGGACCGGGATGGCCGAGGTGATCTTCGGGCCGGGCAAGACCGAGGAGCAGATCGCCACGCTGATCGACAGGTCGCTCGTACACCACGAATCGGTGCTCGTCACGCGGGTCGACGAGGAAGTCGCGCAGCGCTTGCTGAAACAGTTTCCGCGGCTGCAGCACAATGCGATCGGCAGACTGCTGCGGGTAACCCGCAAGGACCGCCCACGCCATCAACCGGTGGCGGTCGTGTCGGCCGGAACCTCGGATCAACCCGTGGCCGAGGAAGCCGCGACCGTGCTGGAGCATTTCGGACATCCGGTGGATCGTATCGTGGACGTGGGTGTCGCGGGGATCCACCGTCTGTTCGGCGTACTGGAGCGGCTGCGGCAGGTGCGGGCGCTCGTGGTGGTGGCCGGCATGGAAGGCGCGTTGCCGTCGGTGGTCGCCGGCCTGGTGCAGCAACCGGTGATCGCCGTGCCGACCTCGGTGGGTTACGGCGCCAGCTTCGGCGGCCTGGCGGCACTGCTGGGCATGCTCAACTCGTGCGCGGGAGGGATCGGCGTGGTGAACATCGACAACGGTTTCGGCGCCGCGACGCTCGTGCATCGCATCGCTCGCACCGACCCGGCGGCGCCGACGGACTCGAGCAACCCGATCCAGCAGAAAGCCGAGGACAGCCGATGAGTACCCGGATTGCGTATCTGAACTGTGTCGGCGGTATCGCCGGTGACATGCTGCTTTGCGCGCTGGTCGAGGCCGCCGGTTGCCAGGAACTCGTCGACTCGCTGCCCGACCGGCTCGGATTCGCCGATGTCTCCCTCGAATGGAGTACCGGACGGCCGGGCGGTTTCGCCGCGCGCCGCCTGGTCGTGCACTTCGATCGCGATGTCCATCCGCACCACCGGAATCTGCAGGACATCATCGCGATACTCGATGCAGCGGACCTGCCTGTCGCCGTCCGCACCAATGCCCGCGCGGTGTTCGAGGCGCTGGCCGGGGCGGAGGGCGCCGTCCACGGCGAGGCCGCCGACCACGTGCACTTCCATGAGGTCGGTGCGGTGGACGCGCTGATCGATGTGGTCGGCGTGTGCCTGGCTCTCGACGCGCTCGGCGTCGACCAGCTCATCTGTTCACCCCTGCCCATGGGCCGAGGCACCGTGGAATGCGCCCACGGCACCCTGCCTTTGCCGGCACCCGCGGTGGCGGCGCTGTTGCCGGGCGTGCCCGTCTACGATGCGGGCATCGATGGCGAAACCGTCACGCCCACCGGCGCCGCGCTGGCCGTGGCTCTTGCCGACCGCTTCGACGCGTTGCCGGCGATGACGGTGGAAGCGGTGGGTATCGGCGGCGGTACGCGGGAGTACCCGGGTCTGCCCAATGTGCTGCGAGTCTTCGCGGGGCCGGCGTCACACACCACGGACGCTCCCCGGTCGGAAGCGAATCTGGTCGTCGAGTGCAACGTGGACGATCTGGATCCACGGATCTTGCCGACCGTGATCGAGAGTCTGCTTGCCGCCGGCGCACTGGATGCCTACATCACGCCCCTGGTCATGAAAAAGGGACGACCCGGACACCTGATCTCGGTGATTGCGGCGCCCGACACGCTGGCCGCGACGATTCAGGTGCTTTTCCGCGAGACCACGACCCTCGGCTGCCGGTCCTATCCCGTGGACAAGCACACGCTGCAACGGCGCATGGAGACCGTCGATACGGCCTGGGGACCGGTGCCGGTAAAGGTCGCCATGCTCGGTGAGCAAGTGTTGCGCGCGGTACCGGAATTCGACGTCTGCGCCGAGCTCGCGCGACAGGCGGGCGTACCGGTCCGGGACGTGCTGGCGGCGGCGCAATGTGCCGCGGAATCCACGATCAGGTGAGCGGTTGCGATTCGTGATCCCCGCGTATATCAGACGCCAACCGGTACGAAATCTTGACCTTTCGCTCGCAGAAAAGACACGCGGCGGCGAGGTGAACATTGACAGCGCCGGTGCGGTTAAAGATCTTAATCAGGGCATTTGGCGGCGGACCGCGAAAGCGCTGGTCGCTTGACCCCGGATATTCGCCGGTGCTAGTATGTGTCCCTTGGCTGGTTGATGGGATGAAGTAGGCGGTTTGAGGCGATTTTCACGGTGGGCGAGACGCTCGACTGAACCACGTTGACGGCAAGGATCCGACGTTTGATGATCCGGATCATGAGGTCGAGCTGGCGCCCGTCAGAACTTCGATGACCACCACTACAGCAACAACGCCCGGACGCCGGCCTACCCAACCGGCTCGGCAGCTACCCACACAACCGCCGCGACGGCATCGTATCAGACCGGACAGTGACGGGTAGATGGCGCGGCCAGCCCGAATAAACAGTTGGCACCACTTCGATGAACCGACTCCAGGTCGGCATATGCGTTTGCCTCACACGGGCGTGAGATCGCGAAACGGGAGGACCATGATGCTTCAGAACCCAAGGTGTTTCCAGTTGGCGGCACTGGCAGCGGCGGCCCTGTTCCTGTGCTCCGGCTGTTCCGAAAACAGTTGTGTGTGCCCGGGAGCCGATACGGGTTCGGCCGTCATCAATTCCGGCCCCGACAGCGTCTCTGCTCCGTGGACCCTCAGCAGTTCCGCCGGCTTCAGCGAGAGCGGTACCGGCGATCAGACGGTACGCGGCCTTGAGCCGGGGGACTACACGCTGACCTGGGGCGAGGTTTCCGGCTGGGTTGCGCCGCTGCCCGACGTTATGACGGTACGGGCCGGCGAGACGGCAACCTTCAGCGGCATCTATGGTGAGGATTCGGGCGCAACCGGGTTTGTCCTGATCGCCCCCGGAATATTCGAGATGGGCAGCCCCGAAGCGGAACGCGGTCGCGACGAGGATGAAACCCAGCACACGGTAACGGTGACGCAAGCCTTCTACATGTCCGCCACCGAGGTGACCCTCGCCTGGTGGGACGAGGTGATGGGCGATGGCTCCGAAACGTCCCGGTTGCCGAAGAACTACGTGAGCTGGGATGCGGCGGTGGATTTCTGCAACGCGCTGTCCGAAGCTGAAGGTTTGACACCGGCCTACACGATCGACGGTCCGGACGGCGACGTGACCTGGGACCGCGAGGCAGACGGTTACCGTCTACCCACCGAAGCGGAATGGGAATTCGCGTGCCGCGCCGAGAGCACGACCGGCTTCACGAACGGCGCAATCACGGTAACCGGTTGCGGCGATCCCGCGCTGGACGAGGTCGGCTGGTACTGCGGAAACGCAGGTGACGTTTTCCACGGCGTGGGCCAGCTGTCCCCCAACGCCTGGGGCCTCTATGACCTGCACGGCAATCTGTCGGAGTGGTGCTGGGACGGCTACAGCAGCGATTACGAGAGCCTGCCGCAGGAAGATCCCGTCGCGGACGGTGCGCCCGGCCAGGATCGGGTGATCCGTGGCGGCTTCTGGGGCCACGGCTCACAGTATTGTCGGTCCGCGAACCGATACTTCCTCCAGCCGGGCAACGGATTCGACTATCTCGGCTTCCGCCCCGTGAGGTCGGCTTTGTAGAGTCACGCAGGGAAACGAACCGGCCCCGGCCGGATAACAGGATATCATCGCACAGGCACGAGTTCACAGAACGGGAGGATCAGGATGCTTCGGATTACAAGGTGTTTCCAGCTGGCGGCACTGGCGGCTGCAGCTCTGTTGCTTTGCTCCGGTTGCAGCAGTGACGACTGTTCGTGCCCGCAAGAGGATACCGGATCCGTCATGGTCAATCCCGCACCCGATACGATCTCCGCTTCCTGGCTGCTCGCCAGTGCCGACGGCGGTGCCACGGCGGGTTCCGGCGACCAGACGGTCAGCGAACTCGCCGACGGGGATTACACGCTGAACTGGGGCGACGTGCCCGGCTGGATCACGCCGCCTGCCGAGACGAAGACGCTGGTTGCCGGCGAAACGCTGACCTTCAACGGCACCTACATTCCGGACACCGCGATGTCCACGTTCGAACTCGTTACCCCCCTCGACGTTTTCGTCATGGGCAGCCCGGACAACGAAGCCGGCCGTGGCGACGAGGAGGTCGAACATCCGGTGCTGCTGTCGACGCCGTACTACATATTCAGTACCGAGGTCACCAACCAGCAATACGCGGAGCTGGCTCAATGGGCGTACGACAACGATCACTGCACGGTGAGCGGCAATAGTCTGCTCGATGCACTGGACGGCTCGACCGAGGTGCTGCTGAACATGGCGGACTCGGACTGCGAGATTTCCTTCAGCGGTGTCGTGTTCACCGTGGAGGCCGGGAAAGGGACGCACCCGGTTAAGGAAGTGACCTGGTTCGGCGCCGTGGCCTATTGCGATTGGCTCAGCCTGCAGGAGGAGCTGCCGCGAGCCTACGATCACGACACGTGGCTGTGCAACAACCACTCGCCCTATACGGCTGTCGGGTACCGTCTGCCGACCGAGGCGGAGTGGGAGCTGGCGTGCCGGTCCGGCACGACGACCGCATTTGCGAACGGGGGGCTGTCGCCCGTGCGAACCAGGTGTGAATTCAACGCCACGCTGGATCAGATCGGCTGGTATTGCGGCAACGACCCGGGCTGGACCAGCCCCGTGGCCCGGAAGGCCCCCAACAACTGGGGACTGTACGACATGCACGGCAACGTCAACGAGTGGTGCAACGACTGGTATGCAGGCTACTCCAATCAGCTGGAGGATCCCGTCGGCCCGACGACCGGCGCCTACCGCGTCGTCCGCGGCGGCAGCTGGGCCGACTTCGCGAAGACGTGTCGCTCGGCCAGCCGGCTGGGCTATCACCCGGAAGGCAGCCTGATCGGCTTCCGACCTGCCCGGTCGGACCTGTAGTACCGATAGTGCAGAGCTGATGCAGAGTGGCCGCGTCGAGCGAAACGGCGGCACAGTGGAAACGAGCAGAACCGACCGCGGGTCGGAATATACGATACGATCGCACAAGCGCGAGATCATGTAACGGGAGGACGATCATGCTTCAGAACCCGAGGTGTTACCAGCTGGCGGCGCTGGCAGCGGCAACCCTGTTCCTTTTCTCCGGCTGTAGCAGCGATGATTGTTTGTGCCCGGGGAGCGAGACCGGTGCGGTCGCAATCAATCCGTCGCCGGATGGTATCGACGCTCCCTGGACGCTCGGCCTCCCCGGCGGCGGTAACGAGACAGGCGTCGGCGATCAGGTCGTCGACGGTCTCACGCCCGGACAGTACACATTGACCTGGGGCGACGTTTCCGACTGGACGAAGCCCGCGTCGGAGACCCTGACATTGACCGCCGGCGAGACGGTGACCTTCACCGGACTCTATCTGGCGCCGGGAACCGGGGCCATCGAGATCGATACGAGTCCCGATATCCTCGAGCTTCCCTGGACGCTTACCGGTCCCGATGGCTATAGCGAAGGCGGCAACGGCGACCAGACGATAACCGACCTCGTGCCGGGGGACTATACGGTGGCCTGGGGTGACGCCCCCTCGAGGACGACGCCTCCCGCCGAAACCCAGACCCTGGCCTCCGGGGAGACGATCAGCTTCATCGGTTCTTACGCCTGGACCGATGCCGGCACCATCCTGATCAACCCGAACCCGCCGCACGCGCTGACCGCACCCTGGACGCTCGACGGTCCGGACGGCTACAGTGCAAGTGGCACCGGGAGCCAGACGCTGACCGATCTGGATCCCGGAGACTATGACGTGACCTGGGGCGACATTTCCGGCTGGACCACGCCCTCGCCCGAGACGCTGAGTCTGACTGCCGGTGCGGCTCGTGCCTTCAACGGCGTGTACCTGGCGCCCGGTACCAGCGCTATCGTGCTGGATCCCGCTCCCGACACCATCAACGCTCCGTGGACGATCGACAGCACAGGTAGCGGTCCCTTCATGCTCCTGGCGGGAGACGGCGCGGAGACGGCCGACGATATCCTGATTGCCACCGATCCCAATTCCGTGGTGGTCGCGCCGGCGCCGAGTGCGCTCGAAGCACCCTGGTCGATGACCGGTCCCGACAGCTACGCGGCAGCCGGTTACGGCACCACGACCCTGGATGACATGGCGCCTGGACTGTATACGATCAGCTGGGGATCGGTGCCCGGCTGGGCAAGCCCGGAGGACGAGTCTCTGGACCTGGTGGCCGACGCGGTGTTGACGTTTACCGGGACCTACACCTATAGCGAGACCTACAGCGAGAGCGGCGTTGGCGACCAGGTCTTGGCCGGACTCCCCGCGGGAGAATACACGGTAACCTGGGGCGACGTTTCCGGCTGGGCAACACCGGCGCCGGAAACCCTGACCCTGGCCGCCGATGATATTCTGACCTTCAGCGCGAACTACACGCAGCTCGATCCGGAATTCGTGCTCGTCGATCCAGCCACCTTCTTCATGGGCAGTGCCGAAGGCGAAGACGGTCGCGGCGACGACGAGGCACGGCACCTGGTCACGCTGACGCGCGGCTTCTATATCGCCACTACCGAGGTCACCCTGGCCTGGTGGGACGAGATCATGGGAGACGGATCGGAAACCTCGCTGTGGCCGAAAGACGACCTGAGCTGGGACGACGCCGTGGCCTTCTGCAACGCGCTTTCGGACGCGGAGGGCTTGACACCTGTCTACACGATCGACGGTCCGGACGGCGACGTGACCTGGGACCGGCTTGCGGACGGCTACCGTTTGCCCACCGAGGCGGAGTGGGAACGCGCGTGCCGAGCCGGCAGGGGATCGGCCTTCGCGTCGGGCGACATCGATGACATCGGCTGCGACGACGCGGTCCTGAACGCGATCGGCTGGTACTGTGGAAACGCCGGTGGATCGACCCGTGAAGTCGGTCAGCTCGACAGTAACGACTGGGGCCTGTGGGACATGCACGGCAATCTGTGGGAATGGTGCTGGGACGCGTACCGCAGTGATTACGAGGAACTACCGGAAGAAGATCCTGTCGTCGACGGCGAGCTGGGAGACAACCGGGTGATCCGGGGCGGGTACTGGGGCGCCGGCGCCCGCTTCTGCCGGTCCGCCAGCCGGTCGTATTTCTTGCCGGGCCAGGCCAGTCACGTCGCCGGCCTCCGGCCCGTGCGGACTGCGCCCTAACGGCGAGCCACGAGCAGGACCGTGATATCGTCGGCTTGCGGCGTATCACGGACGAATTCGCGTAGATCCTCACGTAGACCGTGGAGCACCTCGTCAGCGTTGGCGGGGTGCTTTCGTATCAGAAAATCCTCGAGCCGCGCTTCCCCGTATTCCTCTTCATCGGCATTGAAGGCCTCGGAGACGCCGTCGCTGTACAGGGCCAGCAACGCCCCGTCGGGCAGAACGATCGAACCGGCCTGATACGCGAATTCCTCCAGCATACCCACGGGCAGGCCGGTGCTCGCAATCGCCTCTATGGTACCGTCGGGCTGTACCAGCAGGGGCGGATTGTGACCGGCATTGACGTAGTCGAGGGTGCCGGTCGCCGGATCCAGCAGGCCGAAAAACAGTGTTGCGAAGCGTGTGGTGTCGGTCGAGGCGAAGACGAGGCTGTTCAGACGACTGACCAGCCGCACCGGATCTGTTTCGTACTCGCACAGGAGCTTGACCGCGGGCATGATGCCGGATACCAGCAAGGCTGCGCCGAGCCCCTTGCCGGCCACGTCTCCGAGGAGCACCGCCAGCCGCTCGCCGGTTACCGGAAACACGTCGTAGAGATCGCCGCCAACCTCGTAGCACGCCTCCTGATGGGCCCGGAATTCGTAACCCGGACAGGCGGCGAGTTCCGTCGGCAACAGCCGCGCCATGATCTGGCGTGCGGTGGAGAGTTCCAGGTCGAGACGACGCTTCTCCTCTTCCAGCGCCAGGTAGCGCGCCCGGGTGATGGCGACGGCGAACACGTTGGCCATGGGGACGAAGGCGAGCATCTCATCGCGGGAATAGTGGGTTTGCGGGTCAGTGCTGTCGGCGTAGAGCACACCGATGACCTTCTCGTTGTCGAACAGGGGGGCGGCCATGGCCGATCGCGTCCCTTGCTGGACGATACTCTCGCTGCCGGCGAAACGATCGTCGAACAGGGCGTCCTGGGTCAGAAAGGAATCGCGCTCACGGATCACCTGGTCGACCATGGTCCGGCTCAGCACCAGCTCGTCGTCGGCGCGCGGTCCGCGGACGCGGGATGCCCTGACCGCGGGCGTTTCATCTGCGTCTTCTATCAGTAGCAGGATGCTGCGTTCGGGCGCGAAAGCCCGGTCCACCAGGTCCAGGATCGGTTCGAGCAGGTCTTCCGGCTGGCGCGTCGTGGTCAACAGATCACCGGCCTCGGCCAGAACCCGCAGCAATCGCGAGTGCAGGGCACGGTCGCCCTCCTGCACGCGTCTGGTGTCGTGCCAGGTGAACTCGCTGCTGGTCAGGATGGGCCGGTCGTCATCGCGTAGCGCCGGCGAGGTGCCCGACACCGATCCGAGCTGTATGCTCACCTCGGCCAGACGCAGCGTGTCGCCGGGTGAAATCGATACGTTTTCGTCAACCCGACGCTCGTTGACCCAGGTGCCGTTGGCGCTGCCCAGATCGCGGATCGTGATCCCCTGCGCCTCGATGGTCAACTCGGCGTGTTCACGCGAGATCGATGCCGCCGGTACCACGATGTCGTTGGTATCGGCGCGACCGATCCGGTGGACACCCTCGTCGAGGGTCCGATGCTCTTGCTGGCTGCCGACCAGAAACGAGAGGGTGACGGCGTTTGCGGGCATGGTCTGACCTCAGGGAAGAAACAACGGCTGGTACGACGTACGACCGGTACGACGTGCCATCCGGATTTCGATCGCGAGCATCGGTTCACAGAGCGTTTCCGGATCCATTCCCGTGGCTCGGATTGGCGAAGTATACACGATATACCGGGTCCGAAAAACCGCTGGATCGAAAAACGACGGCGGCGAGTACGGTGTCCCGCCGGCGCTGCCAATCCTGCCGATCCTGCCAACCCCGTCGACCCGGCCACAGGGTGTAGCCTCGGGCGGTCGAACGGCCGTTCACGAGCGCCACATTCCGTCACGTTTCGCCTGACGGCAAGACACATCCGGGCCGTCGCCACCCTCGAAACACAGTATCGGATTCGTGGCGACGGCTTGTACTTTGCCGGCGAGCCTGCTAGAATTGTCGGGCGCAGCCCGAGATGCTGTCGCTTCGCGATCGATGTTCACGATTCCTGATCAGGTAGGTGATCCATGCCTAGAAAGAATACCCAGAAGAAGATAGGTGACGGGATACTCCGCCTTCTCGTCGCCCTGCCGTTGCTCCTGGTCGGCGCCTCGCCGATATACGCCGCCTGTCCCGATATCGATCCACTGAACGCATTGCCGGTGGACGAGGCGTGTACCGGCTGGGCACGCGACGGCGCCGCCGAAACGGCCACCAATCTCGCGGAGCTGCAGGCCATCATCAACGGCGGCGCACAACTCTTCATCGACTACGGTTTCATCGCCGGCGCTTTTCAGGACTATGCGGGCGACGTCGAGGGTACACCGACCACCCTGGAACTCCAGATCTACAATCAGGGTACGGTCGAGAATGCCGAGGCCCTGTACAACGACGCGGAAAGTGGCACCGGCGACCCGGTCCCCGACTGGACCGGTACCGGCGACGCCCGTTTCCGGGAAGCGTTCGGCATGGTCACCTTCCAGTTCTGGGAAGCCTGCTGTTTCGTGTCCATAACCGTTTTGGACGGTGGACTGGACGCGGTACCGCACGCGACCTGCATGGCACAGGAAGTGGTCCAGCTCATCCAGGATATCGTGGCGGTCGCGCCAACGGCCTGGGGCAGTATCCGGACCCGCTTCTAGCGCGAACTAGCCGGCATGCCGAGTTATCAACTCTCGCAACGACGCTGAAAAGCGACGGCAGAACTACTATTGCCGTGTTCCGGCGGGAAAACTAAGCAAAAAATCAAACTGTTTGTGCAAGATGCCACCATTTTGTGATATACTGCCCAAGGATTGTGATTACAGAAGGACTGATGAACAATCTCGGTATCCGTGTCTGCCTGGTTGTCCCATGCGTGGCCAGGCATTTGTGGCCCCAGTATGTAGCTCGTGAAATCCAGAGGGGGACGACAACGATGAGTGGAAAACGATTCTTTTTCAGCATCGCCTGCTTGCTCGGGACAGTGATCCTGGCCGGCGTGGCGATTGCGGGACCGACCGTGTCGATCGATCCTGCCTCGAGCGGTCCTATCAATTGTAGCCAGTCGGTAACCCTGGATGTGGATTTCACCCCCGATGGCGGCACGCCGGCCATGCGCGGGTATTCGATCTATATCACCTGCACCTCGGGGCTCACCTTCGACGAGACTGACATCACGGAAGGTTCGGCCTTCGACACGGTCGTAGGCGACGCCAATACCTTCGAGATCATCGATGAGGGCGGCGGCGTCTACAGCGTCAACTCGGCCATCCTCGGTCCGACGGCCGGTCTGACCGTCGCGGCCGACCTGTTCAGCGTCACCTTCCACGGCGCTTCCACCGAGACCGCCACGGCGGACATCCAGAGCGCCACCTTGCGCGACCTGCTGAACGAAGACATCGCCGACGTGGTCCTCGCCGACGGCACGGTGGATGTCGACTGTACCGCACCGACCATTCCGACGATCACCGCAGAGCCCGCGTACACCGCCGGCCTCACCAATACCATCGACTGGTCCGACGAGTCGGGCACCGGCGCCACGGAATATAACGCCGAGCGCGCCACCGACTCGGGTTTCACCACCGATTTGGTCGACTCCGGCTGGATCGCCGGCACGAGCCACGAGTTCACAGGCCTGCTCGATACGCAGATCTACTACTATCGGGTCAAGACCCGTGACGCCCTTGACAACCAGTCGGACTGGGCCACCTACGTCTCCTCGACCCAGGACGATGTCGATCCCACCTCGAGCGCCGACGCGCAGCCGGCCTACCAGACCAGCCTGACCTTCGACGTCGCCTTCACGAGCAGCGACGCCACGGCTGGCGTGAACTACGTCGAGCTGTACTACCAGCTCGATGGCGGCGGCTACGTTCAGTTCGCGGGGACCTTCCCGACCACCCCCATCAGCTTCACCGCCCCCAGTGACGGCGCTTACGATTTCTATACCATTGCCACCGATAATGCGGGCAACGTGGAAGCGGCACCCGGCGTGGCCGACGCCTCCACGACAGTCGATACGACGGCGCCGACCGCCGCAGCCGATCTGTCGGCCGCCGCGGGCTACGAGGAGACCACGGTGACCTGGACCGATCCCGGCGGCGCCGATGTGGTCAGCGTCGAGATCTGGCGCGGCCTGTGGCATAACGGCTCCGGCGTCTCGGTCTATCCCGAGTACGACGACGACGGCGGCAGCACCATTCCCACCCGCCCGGCCGACCGCGCCGCCGCCGACGCCAGCGGCGAGTGGGCGCTGGCCGGTACCGTCGCACCCGGAACCGGGACCTTCACCGACACCGGCCTGACCACCCGCGGCATCTACTACTACGAGATCTTCGGCGTGGACAACGCCGGTCTGTACAGCGCACCGGCCGCGGCCAGCGATCTGGCCACCTGCTACTGGCTCGCCGATGTGGACGCGACCTACGACGGTTACGTGAACACGGCCGACGTCTCGGAGATGGGCGCCGCCTTCGGCGAAAGCGACGGCGACGGCAACTGGGACAACGAGGTCGACGTGGGACCCACCGACGACCACAGCGGCACCGGCATACCGGACACCGACGATATCATCGACTTCGAGGACATGATGATCTTCGCGCTGAACTACAGCGTGGTCGCTCCGGCCAAGGACGATTCCGGGCCGCATCCCGGCACCCAGATCCCCATGCTCAGCTGGCAGCAGATCGAGGAGAACGTCTGGGCACTGGCGCTGGCCGAGCCCTGCGCCACCCTGAAGGCCGTGCACCTGACCGGCAACCTGCCCGCGAACGTGAGCGTCGATCTGGACGGTGGCGAACTGTTGCAGGAGCAGGATATGCCCTTCTTCCTGGCCAACATCGCGGCCAACGGCCTGGACGTGAACCTGAGCATCATGGGCGACAAGACCATCTTCGCCGGTGAGGGCGAGCTGTTCCGGATCAACCTGTCCGAGGCTGCGGAGCCGGGCGCGATCACGGTGGCAGCGCGCGGTGTGGAAAACGAGGCGCTCGAGTTCCAGCTCGATTCGTTGACCGCGGTGCCCCTGCCGACGGTCTATTTCCTCGGCCACAACTATCCGAATCCGTTCAACCCGAGCACCAGCATCCTGTTCGACCTGCCCGAGACGCAGCGGGTCACCCTGGGCGTGTTCGACGTGCGCGGCCGTCGCGTGGCCACCCTGGTCGACGGCGAGATGCCCGCGGGCTCGCACACGGTCACCTGGCACGGGCGCGACGATCGGGGCCAGCTGGTCTCGTCGGGCATGTACCTGTACAAGATCGACGCCGGCCCGCTGCAGGCGACGCGCCGGATGATGTTGATGAAGTAATTGGCGGTCGGCGTTTGCCGCCTGGCGCGTCGACGGGAACCTTCGCCGGTGTTAATCTGCCCCGGGGTCGACAGCAGCTGTTGCCCCGGGGCAACGCTTTTCACGCCAAACCGTACGCATCGCCGCGGGGAAGTGCGGAGGCATTCCCCCATTTGAATCGACTAATACTCAGATTTTTGTTAGAATTATAGTGTTATTGACGTTTCCAGAACCGGAGCACACGTGAAAACAGCTGTCCTCGCCGCCGTTTTGCTGCTACTTGCTGTCATGTTGGCCGCCACGCCGGCGTCCGCCGCGGTGGCGCTCCGTTTCACCCCCCAGGACACCACTGTCACCATCGACGACGTCACCACCGTCTCCATCTGGATCGATGAGCCCATCGATCTGCGCACCATCGACGTGGTGGTGCGTTACACGGCCAACTACGCCACCGGGCTGGACGGCGAGCAGGGCGCGCTCTTCGATGGGTTGGACTGCTACGTCTGGGAAGAATACGAGAGCGCCGGCTGGGACCGCTGGCACGGCGCCGCGGTCGCCATTGGATCCGATTGCTGGGCCACCGGACCGGGCGAGCTGTTCCGCTGGACCTTCCAGGCCACACGCTACGGGACAGTGACCTTGCACGCGGTGGAGGTGACGCTCTACGATCCGCAGGCCAACCTGATCGAAGACGTGACCCTGCCGCCGGCGACCATTCAGGTGCACGATCCCGATATGGTGACGACCGACCACGTGCCGCCGGCTGTCGCTTCCCTGCGGCTTCATCCCAATCCCTTCAATCCCGGCACCAGCGTGGTCTTCGCGTTGCCGCAGGCAGGCCCGGCGCGGATCGACGTCTTCGACCCGCGTGGCCGGTACGTGGACACGATCTGGCAACGCTGGACGGCGGCGGGCGTAAAGTCAGTGCCCTGGAACGCCACCGACTCCCACGGATCGCCCCTCGCCAGCGGTGTCTACGTTTTCCGCCTGGAGAGCGCACGGGGTGTTTCGCAGATCACACGCGGGATTCTGGTCAAGTAACCCCTCTCGAGCAACGGGCCTACCACTGGATTCGCCTACCACAGGACTTGCCCAACACCCAACCTGGCTCTACTTTTGGTGTTTACCGCCACACCGGACGGGCAGGCAATGACGCGAACCGAGACCGTGGACAACAGAGCCGAGAGCAGCCGCGCCGAAGCCAGGCCCGCCGGAGACATCCCGGCCAAGGCCGATTCGCCGGCGCTTTTCGATCGCATCTCGCCGCGCTACGACCTGTTGAACCACCTGCTCTCGCTGGGGCTGGACATCCGGTGGCGCGGGTGCGTGGCCAGGCTCCTGCAGCAGACCCGCCATGAGGTGGTGCTCGATCTGGCCTGCGGTACCTGCGATCAGCTGCTGGCGGTGGTGCGCCGCAATACCGGCACCCGTTTCGCGCTCGGTGTCGATCTGGCGGACCGGATGATGCGTATCGGTGCGGCGAAGATCGCCCGGCAGCAGCTGTCCGACCGAGCCGGTCTGAGCAAGGGCGACGGCATGGCGTTACCGGTGGCGAGCGGCTCGGTCGATTGCGCGACCATCGCCTTCGGCATCCGCAACATGCCCGAGCCGCGGCGCTGTCTCGGGGAATTCCTGCGCGTGCTCAGGCCGGGCGGCACCGTGGCGATTCTGGAATTTTCCCTGCCCGCCAACGCACTGGTCCGTGCGGTCTACCTGGCTTACTTCCGGTGGGTCCTGCCCTGGGTGGGCGCATTGATCAGTGGCGACCGGCGCGCGTACCGGTACCTGAACCGTACGGTGGAAGGATTTCCGTACGGTGAACAGTTCGGCAAGATGCTTGGCGAGGCGGGTTTCGATCAGCTAAAGATGATTCCGCTGACCTGCGGAATCGCGACGATCTACCTGGGCACCAAACCGGGATCGAGGAGCGACGCATGATCTTCAACTTCGAGAAAACAGATCCTGCCAGGGTGCGTTTTCTGGACATCATGAATAGCGCCGATGTCGATTTCGAAATGATGGAAAACGAACGCTGCGTCATCCGGGTGTTCGGCCATCTGGATGCCGAACTCGGCCGGCGTTTGCAGGCGGTCTATGACGAACGCCGCCCGGAAGCCCAAGCCGCAGACGATGCCGAGAACACCGCGAGTACCAACAGCCACGACGTGTTCGCCGAATTTCAGGCTGCCGGCTCCCTGGCGATGATCGCCGGCCCCTGTTCGGTGGAATCGGAGGAGCAGGTTGCTGCCGTCGTCGCCTGTCTGCAGGAACAGAAGGTTCGCTTCGTACGGGGCGGCGCCTTCAAACCGCGGACCTCGCCCGAGTCTTTTCAGGGACTGGGTGCGAAGGGATTGCGGATTCTCGCCGAGCACGCGCGTCCGGCCGGCTTGAAGATCGTCACCGAGGCCATGGACCGCTGCCAGCTCGACGTGGTCTGCGAGTTCGCCGATATCGTCCAGGTCGGTTCGCGGGGCATGTTCAATTACACCTTGCTGACGGCGCTGGGCGCCATCGACAAGCCGGTACTGTTGAAGCGGGGCATGGCCGCCACCATCGACGAATGGCTCCAGGCAGCCGAGTACATCAGCCGGGGCGGTAACGACCGGATCATCATGTGCGAACGGGGGATCCGCACCTTCGAACCGAGCACCCGCAACACCCTCGATATCGCGGCGATCCCGCTGGTCAAGAAGCAGTCCGGCTTGCCGGTGGTTGTCGACCCTTCCCATGCCGCGGGCGACAGCGAACTGGTGGCGCCGCTGGCCCTGGCGGCAGCGGCGGCCGGCGCCGACGGACTCATGGTGGAGATCCATCCCGATCCGGCAGCGGCGCTGTCCGACTCGCGACAGGCGCTGGCCTTCGACCGATTCGCGGGACTGCTCGCCCAGCTACGCGAGATCCGTCGACTCGAAAGCACGCGGGCCCCGGTACTACACACGAGTGAGACCACACAGCAGATCCGGTCGCCGCAGGGTATCCGGGCCAGCCACGGAAGGTCGTAATAACCCGATGGCCTCCGAACGGGAAATGATCTTCACCACGGCCATCCGCGATGCCGCGCCGCGGCTCGACAGGCGCCTGGCCGCGCTACAGCAGCGCCTGCGCGATGATCGGGCCAGCTTGCGTCTGCACACCGGTCGTCTGCACGTTCTACCCCTCACCTTGTCGATCCGGGTACCCGCGACGAGTCCGCTCGCCTGGCTGCAGAACCAGCCGCGCAACCATCGTTACTACTGGCAGGCGCGTGACGGACGGCTCGAACTGGCCGGCTCGGGCGCCGCGGTCACGGTCGTGTCCACGGAGCCCGGTGCGGTCGCCGATGCCTACCGGCAGATAGCCGAGATCCAGCAGGCGGCGGCCGACGACGAACTCTGGTTCCTGGGCGGCCAGGCCTTCGATCCCGAGGCGCCGCTGGATAGCGTGTGGTCGAATTTTCCCGTGCTGAGCTTTGCCGTACCCGAGGTGTTGCTGGTTCGGCGCGACGATGCCTGCACCGTGACCTGCGCCGTGCCGGTCAAGCGCGACACGACACTCGACGTTGTCCACGCGCGTTTCGAACAGCTACTGGCGGGACTGGATCTGCGGATCGCCGAAGTCGGTGATTTCCGGCCGGCGGGAATCCGGTCACGCACCGATCTTCCCGATCCCGACTCGTGGCGCGAGCAGGTGGATCGGGCCCTGACTTCCATCGGCGCCGGCGATCTGGACAAGATCGTCCTGACCCGCCGGAGCGATCTGTTGCTCGAGCAAACGATCGATCCGGTCGCCTGCTTGCGGTCGTTGACCGGAAGCAACCCGAACTGCTTCGGCTTCCTGGTCGAGACGGTGCCCGGATCGGTGTTCCTCGGTGTTTCGCCGGAGCGACTTTTCCGGCTGGACCGTGGACGCCTCGAGACCGAAGCCGTTGCCGGCACGGCACTGCGCGATAACTCGGCTCCGGATGCCGGTACCGCAGGCGATTCGCTGCTCGCGTGCGAGAAGAACCGGCGGGAACACGAGTTCGTGCGGCAGTTCATCGTGCGTCAACTCGCGACCCTTTGCCGACGGGTGGATACGCCGGTGCAGCGCTCGCTCCTGCGGCTGAGCAACGTTTCGCACATCGCCGCGCAGTTCAGCGGCGAACTGGCGCCCGATCGCAACCTGTTCGATGTGGTGTCCCGCCTGCATCCGACGCCTGCGGTCTGCGGTACGGCGCCCGGTGCGGCGCTGGCCACGATCAGGCACGAGGAGTCCTACGCGCGAGGTTGGTACACCGGCGTGGTCGGCCTGATCGGCAGGGAGTTCGCCGAGCTGGCGGTCGCCATCCGCTCCGCCGTTTTCGCCGGTCAGCGCGTATCGCTGTTTGCCGGCGCCGGCATCGTGCCCGGGTCGCAGGCCCGGCAGGAATGGCGCGAGCTGGAGGCGAAGATCCGGCCGTTTCTGGAAACCCTCGCTGGGTCGACGAAATCGGGACTGCAAGCATGACGGAGCATGAACCCGTGGCCGAAACAAATAAGAATAGCGCCAACATCGAATACACGAATATCAATTACCTGTGGGCCCACTGTATCGTCGAGGAACTCACGCGTTGCGGCGTCAGTCGATTCTACCTCTCGCCCGGATCACGGAATTCGCCGCTCGTGGTCACGGCCGCTGAAAATGAAGGGGTGCAGACCCGGCTGCTCATCGACGAGCGGGCGGCGGCGTTTTTGGCGCTCGGTTACGCGAAAGCCACCGGCGAGCCGGCGGTGCTCGTGTGCACCTCGGGCACGGCGGTGGCCAACTACCTGCCGGCCGTGGTCGAGGCCTCGCTGTCGAGTGTGCCGCTGATCATCCTGTCGGCCGACCGCCCGGTCCAGCTACGCGATACCGGCGCGAACCAGACCATCGACCAGGTTCACCTGCTGGGATCGTACCAGCAGTACTTCTTCGACCTGCCCGCGCCCAGTGCCACGATTCCCGTGCGGTCGGTGCTCACGACGGTGGACCAGCTCGTCTACCGCGCACGGCGACAGCCGGCGGGCCCGGTGCAGCTCAACTGCCAGTTCGCCGAGCCGCTGGCGCCCGAACCCGGTGGCGCGGGCAGTGCCGTCACGCCCGAGGTGCTGGCGTCGCTCGACGCGTGGCGGGCGGCGACGGAGCCGGTTACGCGATACGCCGATCCGATCCAGACCATCGCGGACGCGGAACTGGCGACCGTCGAATCCTGGCTGGCCGCGTCGCGACGTGGCGTGATGATTGCCGGCCGGCTCGATGGCGCGCGCGACGACCTGACCATCATCGATCTGGCGTCCCGGCTGGGCATGCCGCTATTGACCGACATCGGGTCCGGCCTGCGTTTTGGCCCGCACGACAAGCGTCCGGTCGTCACCCACCACGAGTATTTCCTGAAGCACGAGCCGTTCGCCCGGGAGCACCGGCCGGACCTGATTCTGCATCTGGGCGGTCCGCTGGTTTCCAGGTCGTTGCAGCAGTTCGTGGAAACGGCCGGCGCGCGCTACATCGTGGTCGATCGCACCCCGCGGCGGCAAGACCCGGGGCACGTGGTCGGTCTACGGGTGGAGATGGCGCCGGGAGAATTCTGTGCGCGCATCGGCGAGCGGATTGCATCGCGGCACGACACGCAACCGATCGCAGCCAGCGGATCCGGATCGCAACTGCTGCCGGCATACCGGCGCGCGGACCGGCTGTGCGCCGATGTGCTGGCCGAGGCATTGTCGGCCGCCGGGCTGGCCAACGAGCAGTCGGTCCTCTACCAGGTGCTTCCGCTGTTGCCGCCCGACACGGGGCTCTTTCTCGGCAACAGCATGCCGGTACGCGACGCCGAGGCCTGCGGCGTGATCCTGGACCACATGGTCCGGGTGGGTGTCAATCGCGGCGCCAGCGGCATCGACGGCACCATCGCCTCGGCGCTGGGTTTCGCCGAAGGCCTGGGCCGGCGTACGGTGCTGGTGCTGGGCGACCTGGCCTTTCTGCACGACCTGAATTCGCTGCTTCTGCTGCGCGACGCCACGGTGCCGGTGACGGCAGTGCTGCTGAACAACGACGGCGGCGGCATCTTCTCCTTCCTGCCGATAGCCCGCCGTACCGAACATTTCGAACGCTGTTTCAGCGCCGCGCACGGTCTGGAATTCAGCACGGTCGTGCGCGCGTTCGGTCTCGAGCATTTCTCGCCCGAGACGCCGGCGCAACTCCGGGACGCGGCGGCCCGGGCGTTTGCCGCACCAGGCAGCGCGATCATCGAGGTCCGCACCGACCGGGCGCGGAATCTCGCCGAACACGAGACGGTCCGCACACTAGTGGCGCAGGCGCTCGATCGCCGTGCGACCGACCGCGCGTGACCACCCCTGGCGATCGAGCGGGCAGCCATGCAGCTCTCCTTTTCCACCACTGGTCGGACCGACAAGCAAGCGCTCGTCTTCTTGCATGGTTTCCTGGGCCGTGGCGAGGACTGGCGCGAGATCATCGACCAGGCGGCCGAGACGCGTTGCTGTATCGCTCCCGATCTACCTGGCCACGGCGAATCGACGACGACCGAACCCGACGACTACACCTTCGCCCGGACCGCCCGCTCGGTCGTGGCCATCCTGGACCGGCTACAGATCGAGACCGCAACGCTGGTCGGCTATTCCCTGGGTGGTCGGATCGCGCTCTACACGGCCCTGGAGTATCCGCGGCGGATAACGGGTCTCGTGCTGGAGAGCGCCTCGCCCGGACTCGCTTCCGCTCGCGAGCGTGCAGCCCGCGCCGCCGAGGATCGTGAGCGGGCGGCGCGCGTGCGCCGGCAGGACCTCGGGCAGTTCGTCGACGCCTGGTACGCGATGCCGCTGTTTGCCTCGTTGCACCGGAATCCCGATCGTCTGGCGCTGCTGAAACAACGACGCCGCCGGAACCAGCCCGACGGACTGGCCCTATCCCTCGAAAACGCCGGCACCGGCGTCATGCCGTCGCTCTGGTCACGCCTGGGCGAGCTGGCGATACCGGTTCTCCTTGTCTGCGGCGAGCTGGATGATAAATTCGTCCGTATCAACACGACGATGACGGAAACACTGGCGCGACCGCGGCTGCAGGTGGTCGCCGGCGCCGGTCACAACGTACACCTGGAGAACCCGGCGGCGCTGAACCGCGCCCTGAACGGGTTTCTCGCGGAAGCGATCGGATAGCCAAGACGATGGTCGAGACGATAGGCAAAACGACACGGCCCCGGGGAGCGAAAACAATGAGCACGATCGACTGGACGATAGCACGCGAGTTCACCGATATCCGTTACGAGAAGGCCGAGGGCATGGCCAGGATCACCATCAACCGGCCCGAGGTTCGCAATGCCTTTCGCCCGCGCACGGTGGACGAGATGATCGCCGCCTTCAGCGACGCCAGGGAAGACAAGGAGATCGGGGTCGTGATCCTGACTGGCGAGGGCGAGAAGGCCTTCTGTTCCGGCGGCGATCAGTCCATTCGCGGCGACGCCGGCTACGCCGACGCCGACGGTGTCGAGCGCCTCAACGTCCTCGATCTGCAACGTCTGATCCGCACCCTGCCCAAGCCGGTGGTTGCCGCGGTGGCCGGTTACGCCATCGGCGGCGGCCACGTGTTGCACCTGATGTGCGACCTGACCATCGCCGCCGACAACGCCGTGTTCGGCCAGACCGGCCCCAAGGTCGGCTCCTTCGACGGCGGTTACGGCGCGAGCTACATGGCCCGCATCGTCGGCCAGAAGAAGGCGCGCGAGATCTGGTTTCTGTGCCGCCAGTACGATGCCCGGCAAGCGCTGGAGATGGGTCTCGTGAACTGCGTGGTGCCCTACGAGCGACTCGCAGCGGAAACGGTGCAGTGGTGCCGCGAGATGCTGGCCAACAGCCCCATGGCCCTGCGCTGCCTGAAGTCTGCCATGAATGCCGATTGCGACGGCCAGGCCGGCCTGCAGGAACTCGCCGGCAATGCCACGCTGCTGTTCTACATGACCGAGGAAGGGCAAGAAGGCCGCAACGCATTCATGGAGAAACGTAAGCCCGACTTCGCGAAGTTCGAGCGGCATCCGTGATTGGTGTTGCGTCCTTTGGGCGGTGCGCTGGTGCCGGGGTGAGGTTTCGACAGCGGAGTCCCGCACTGCATGCCTCCCCGGGGGGCACCGATCGCGAAGATCACCGGTCAAGAAGGGCGAAGCGAAACCATCACACCTTCCGTCCCAAACCCCTGAATATCGCCAGGCTCTTGGGCGTGAACTCGTCGCGCATCGCCGCCAGATCCGTATCCGAATCGAAACGCGCGACGGGTATCAGCTCCAGGCCGTAGCTCTCTTCCGGATCAACCACGAGTTTCGCGACCGTGTCAGTACCGATCTCGATACGAAAAATGCACTGCATCTCTGCGGATCCCTCGTGCCTGAGGATGACTTCCTCGTACACCGGACGCTGCTCGTACACTTCCCGGTATAGACGACCGGTGATCTCTTCCTCCTCGGCCTCGCGGAGCAATGCCTCGAAGGGCTCCTCGCCTTGCTCGACGTGACCACCCAGCAGCTCGAGCCGGTTGTCCTTGCTCTTGCCCGGTGCGCGTTTGTAGGAAAAGACGTATTGATCGCCTGCGCGGATGAACAGCTTGGCTACTCGTTTCACAGGGCTTGCTCCTCGGGGCGGGTGGCTTTGCAACCCGCACTGTAGCATAACCTGGACGAGCCGGTGCAGGGATAAACGAGCCGGCGCGCTCCGCGCCTTGTCGGCGAAACGGGTGCCGGAGCGCGTTTCCCGCTGGCATAGCTGGTCGCCCTGTGGCATGATGCTCCTCGCCTCGCCGGTCGAACTGTGTTGTGGCACGCGTCGTTCGATCTACTGGCTGCCCAGGATCGGCGAGGTGTTTCTTCACGGGTGACGGATCACGACCATGACGACAAACGAGAACCCAGGCAAACTCACCGTCTGGCTGCTGGCTTCCCGACCCAAGACGCTGCCCGCCGGCCTGGTGCCCGTGTTCATCGGCGGTGCGCTCGCCTTCGACACGGGCGTCTTCCACGTGCCCTCCTTCGCCGTCGCCCTGGTCGGCGCGCTCCTGATCCAGATCGGCACCAACTTCGCCAACGACCTGTGCGATTTTCTCAAGGACGTGGACGACGAAGAACGCATCGGTCCGTTGCGCGTGACGCAGGCAGGGCTGGTCACGCCGCGCCAGATGAAGGTGGCGACGGCGCTGGTCTTTCTGCTGGCGGTGCTGGTCGGCAGCTATCTGGTGATGCGCGGCGGGCTGCCGGTGGTGGTGATCGGCGTGGCCTCCATCCTGTGCGGCATCTTTTACACGGCCGGTCCGCGTCCCCTCGGGTACCTGGGGCTCGGCGACGTGTTCGTCCTGCTGTTCTTCGGTCCGATGGCTGTCGGCGGTACCTACTACGTCGTCACCCTGGACATCAACGCCGTCGTTCTGATCGCTGGTCTGCCGCCCGGTATGCTCTCGACGGCGATCCTGGCGGTCAACAACCTGCGGGACCTGGACACCGATGCGCGCACGGGCAAGCGAACCCTCGCCGTACGCCTGGGGCGGCGCTTCGCCCGGGGCGAGTATATTTTTCTCCTGGTCGGGGCGGCGCTCCTGCCGGCGCTGCTTGGCCTTGGCGGCGGCCACCCGCTGGCCGCGCTGACTCTTCTGATCCTGGTGCCCGCCGTGCCCACGATGCGCAAGGTCCTGCGCGAAAGCTCGGGGCCGGTACTGAACGGCGCGCTGGCCGAGACGGGGCGCCTGATGATCCTGTTCGGTGTGTTCTTCACCATCGGCTGGTTGTCATGAAGATCGTTTCGCTCGAACTGACCGAATACGCGATCCCCTTTACCTGTCCCGTCACGACGGCGTGGGGCGTGCTGGCGCGGCGTCGCGGGATCGTGGTCACGGTCATGTCGACCGATGGCGTTTGCGGATTCGGCGAGATCGCGCCGTTACCCGGATTCAGCCGGGAGACGCTGATCGAAGCCGGTGACGCCGCCTATGAGCTCGGCGGGCACATCGTCGGCGCGACGATACCGGACGGTTATCGGGACCTGACAAGCTGGCTCGCGCAGCTCGCGAAAGGTCGTCAATGTCCGCCCTCTACGGTATGCGGCCTGGAGACCGCGCTGGCCGATCTGCTGGCACGCCGATCCAATCAGTCGCTGGCGCGCTGGATCGGTCTCGACGTTCCACCGGAGGTGCCGGTCAATGCCGTGCTCGCCGGCGACGCGGACGTGGTCGTGGAGCAGATCTCGGTGCTCCACGGATCGGGTTTTCGGACTTTCAAACTGAAGGTCGGTGCGGCGTCGCCAGAGGACGACCGCCGGACGATCGAGCGCGTACTGGACCATCTTCCCGCTGATACGTCGCTGCGTCTCGACGCCAACGGCGCCTGGAAATACGAACAGGCGAAGACGGCGCTGCAGGGCGTACCGCACGATCGGATCGAATTCATCGAGGAACCGCTCGCGCGCAGCGAGATCTTCTGGCTGTCTGACCTGCACGTCCGGACCGGTATCGGGTTCGCACTGGATGAATCGGTGCTGAATCCGCAGCGCTGGCGGACCTTGCTCCACAACGACGCCGTCGTGGCGGTGATGCTCAAACCGACCCTGATCGGCGGTCCCTCCGCGTTCGGCGAACTGGGCCGCCGGGCGGCGGCGGCGGGCAAGAAGGTGCTGGTCTCGTCCACTTTCGAATCGGGTATCGGGGTGGCCACCTGCCTGCAACTCGCGGCCGGCGTCGGCTGCGGGCCGTGCGGTCTGGACACGTTGCGCTACCTGGAGACGAGCCTGCTCCTGGAAGTGCTGGACGTGTTCGACGGCGTCATGCGCGTGCCCGAGGCACCCGGGCTCGGCGTGACCTTCGATCGGGCTCATCCGTGGGTCGAGCGCATCGCGCTGGTGGGGAAGCGATGACCTCCGAGAGAGCGCGGTCCCCCCGCACCATTGTCTGCCCGGTCGGACGCAACGCACAGCGTGTTCCTGCGGCGACGGCGCTGAAGTTCGAGGGTGGCGCCATGGACTGGCGGGACTACGACGCGCTGGTCCGGCAATGGGAAGGCCGCCTGCGCGACACCGGCGCGCAGCCCGGCGACCGGATGGCGGTCCTGGCCGCCAATTCGCCCGACTTCGCCGCGCTGTTCTTCGCCGTCCTGCGCGTGGGCGCGGTACTGGTTCCGCTCAGCTGCCGACTGGACGCCGCGCGCTGGCGGACGTGCCTCCAGCGTGCCCGCGCCACGCTGCTCAGTGTCGACCAGAAGTACCAGGATTTTGCGCGGGATCAAGGTTCCAGCTATCTGCTGCTCGGGCAGGATGTTGCGCGTGCGGCACCGTCGGCGGGACAGGCCGCCGGTACCGGTTTGACCTCAGGCACAACCGACGTTCCCGCTCTTCCCCTCGACCAGCCAGCCGCCATCTTCTTCACGTCCGGCAGCTCAGGAACGCCCAAGGGTGTCGTGCTGACCCTCGGCAACCTCTACTACAACGCCGTGGCCGCCAACGAGAATCTCCCGTTGCACACACACGATTGCTGGCTCGCTTGCCTGCCGTTCTATCACGTCGGTGGCGTGGCCGTGCTGCTGCGGACGGCCCTGGCCGGGTGCCCGGCCTACGTCCGGGACGGATTCGAGCCGGTGATCGCCGATCGGTTGCTGGCGCACGGCGAATCGACGGTGCTCTCCTGCGTCCCCACGATGTTGCGGGCATTGCTCGCCCAGCGCGGCGACGCGCCCGCCCCGCCGACGTTGAAAGCCGTTCTGCTGGGTGGCGGACCCGCGAGCTCCGCCCTGTTCGACGATTGCGCGCGCCTGTCGGTGCCGGTTCTTCCGACGTACGGCATGACCGAGACCGCCTCGCAGATCTGTACGCGCGCGCCGGACGACCTTGCAGCGCGTGCGCTCGATCGACGCGACTCGGTGGGTCGAGCGCTGCGCCACGTGGAGGTGAAGATCGTCACTGACGATGGGTCGCCGGTCGATGCGGATCGTGTCGGCGAGATCGTCGTTCGCGGCGAGACGGTGTTCAAGCGATACCTGGATGCGGACGCCGAGACGACCGCCGCCCCGGGCGGCTGGTTCCACACCGGCGATCTCGGATTCCTCGACGGTGACCGGTGCCTTCATGTGGTCGGCCGGCGTGACCGCATGTTCATCTCGGGCGGCGAGAACATCTATCCCGAAGAGATCGAGTCGGCGGCGGCGGGTTTCCCGGCGGTGGCGGAGTGTGCGGTCGTGGCCGTTCCCGATCGGCAGTGGGATCGGCGGCCGGTGCTCTTCGTCACGGCCGATCCCGAAACGCCCCTCGATCCCGCCGAGCTGGAGGTCTTTCTCGCCTCCCGGCTGCCCAAACTGCTGCGGCCCGACGCGATTCTCGAGACGGCCACCATGCCCCGGTTGTCTGTGGACAAGATCGACTACCGGGCATTGCTCGCTGCGTACCTGAAACGAAAACCGTAGCGTGTGTCCGGCGCGCTCGTTGTCTAGAACTCGTAGCCCACGCCGAAGGTCAGCAGCCCCTTGTAACCCAGCCCCAGCGCCAGATCGATCGCCACGGTGCGACCGATCCGCATGCCCAGGGGAGTGACCTGGAACGCGAGCAGGAAGCTGCCGTCGGTTTCCAGCTCGTCGTTGTCCGACGTGGAATGCAGCATCGAGAAGCCCGCCATGGCGTCCAGGTAGAGGGCGAACGAGCCCGTGCGCAGGTAATGGTGCTTGGCGCCCAGCATGAAGGTGTAGAAGTCGTCGTTGATCCGGGCGGCCTCTTCGCCCGAATTCGTGTAGATGTACGTCTTCTCGTAGCTCGTGATGTTGAAGTGAGCGATCAGGCGCGACCGTTCGCCCATGGGTCGGACGTACTCGACAAACGCCGCGGGGTGTTTCGAATCGGTGGACGCCTCGATCGATCCCAGCAAGAGCGCGGTGGTCGTCAGATCCGTGAAGAGCTCGAACAGGGTTTGTACCGGCGCCGCGCCCAGGCCGGTTCTGAACTCGCCGCTCGTTTGCAGATTGGTCTCGCCCATGATGGTCTCGGCGTGCGCGCCGGTCGTCGCAGTCGTGATCAGCAGACCGACCGCGAGCAACACCGCGCTTGCGGTATGGTTCCGGTATCGCATATCCGTCTCCCGTTGTTGATGGCCACAGCGTTGCCGGGGTTGTTGCATTTCCTGCGCCAGACAATGACGGAATCGCGTATAGTGTTGTAATATTAGTGATTACACGAATGCACTGTCATGATCTCGTTGCGTTTCATGGTCTATCGACCGCTGAAACGCGTCGTCACCTGTGAAATTTCGCCTCACCCGTGATGGGAAACGGATGCGGGGAGCACGCGCGACCCTGGCGTCGAACGTGTATTTCGCGCGGCACCCGGAGCGATCGATCGCGTGCGTGAAAAACTCACTCGGCTATGGGAATAAACGCAATACCGCCCAGCGCGACGGTTCG
>CAYLIV010000028.1:0-51674 GCA_964384055.1 uncultured Fibrobacteraceae bacterium | reverse complement strand
TTTCCCATTGATGCGGGCACGCGTCTCTACATTCGCTGCGACAAGGACGGTGGTCCCGGTACGGGCGACCTGACGGTCGAGTCGATTTCCGGCGATATCTGCCGACTCGAGGCGGACGAGGCCCGCAACCTCCGCGTACTGCGCAGTAGCTCCGGTCCGGTGATTCGCTGGGCGGGCGGACCCATCAAGGTGCTCGTGCCGCATACGGTATCCGAGCTCTTCGCCTATACGCTCAACGGCGATCTGGCGCTCGGTCGTGTCGAGTGTCCGGTGCGGCTGAAGTCGATGGGCGGCGACATGGTACTCGGTGGTCCGGTACACCGTTGTTATGCCAAAGCTCTCGGCGGCCAGATCAAGCTCACGCTCGGTCCCGATTCCCGCGAACCGACGGAACTGAAGACCATGGGTGGTGACGTGCAGGTGGCGGTACTGGCCGGTACGCCCACCACTGATGTCGAGGCCGTGACCATCGGCGGTTCGATCGTCGTCGAGGACACGCTGGGCGAGGTCAAGAAGGGCGTCAACCTGGGCCGGCAGAAGGTGCAGGTCTGCCTGGGCGAAGGGCAGCCCACGGCGTCGTTGAAGATCAAGACCATGGGCGGCAATATCGAGATCAGGAGGGCCGGCGATGAATAACCGACAGACGCCACGGCGCTGCCCTTCCTGCAGTGGTCGCCTGCGGGTGGTCAAGCTCGAATGCCCGTCGTGCGCGGCCGAGGTCAACGGCAACTTCGAGAGCTGTCCAGTCTGCGCGCTCGAAGGCGAGTCGCGCCGGGTGCTGGACCTCTTTCTGGCCGCCCGCGGCAATCTCAAGCAGGTACAAAGGGAACTGGGCGTTTCCTATCCGACCGCCCGGCAACGGGTTGAGAAGATGTTCCGCCAGCTCGAGGGCAAGATCGATCCGCAAGATCCGGGTGACGTTCTGGCGCGCTTGCAGGCGGGCGAGATCAGCGTGGACGAGGCGGAGCGCTTGCTACGCGGGGACGACTGATTCCAGGTATTGAACGGACAAATCCCACGGGCTACGGCCCGTGGGACGCGTTCTTAGCCGGCGACCGATCCGACCCCCATCGCGGCAACGCAAACGAATTGTCCGGCCGCCGCCGTTATCATTGTGGTATAATAGGCACAACTAACCGGCTCAAGCAGGGGGATTCTCGTGTTCACGACCGTGCCCGCGCAGGAAGCCTTCGCCAAGAAGGTGTGCCTGCTTCTTTCTACAACCGTGCTGCTCTTCGTGGGTGGCTTCGTGGGTGTCGTGTGCATCGGCGACACACCCGCCGCCGCCGCCACCTGGACCGATACGGACTGGTCTGACGAGCACTGGACGGCAATCGACTCGATCGACGCCGATTCGACACCGGGCGAACTGGTTCTGCTGGCCAATACGATCCGGTTCATACCCGCCTTCGACGCCACTGATTACGACGGTGTCTGGGCGATGGCCGTCTGGCGGGATCAGCTCTACCTCGGCGCGGGCGACAACCCGCCCATGATGACCAACGGCGGCGAGATACTCGTCTATGACTACGCGAACGACAGCTGCGATTTCGATTACGCGGTGTGGGAACAGGGCATCGCTGTGCTCAAGGTGCACGACGACATCCTCTTCAGCCCGGGCGTCGACTCCCAGGCTCCTAGTCACCACTTCGGGAATATCTACTACAACGACGGCTCGGGCTGGGTACGCAAGGAGACAGTTCCTTCGGCGGCGCACGTGTTCGATATCTGCTTCCGTGACGACAAGCTCTGGGTGACCTCCGGACTGGGCCTGGGCGACAACCGCGGAGTGCTCTATTCCTCGGCGGACATGGGCGATACCTGGACCGAGGAGTTCGCCGTCGATCTCTATCCGCCCAACGTGCTGCATCGCCGCCTCTACGCGGCGACCGAGTTCGGCGGCTCGATCTTCGTCCAGTCCGACTTCGAAGAGCCGGAAGAATTCGTGCTCTTCGAACTCAAGCCGGACCAGTCGGTCGTCGAGCACGACATCCTCGGCTACGTGGTGGACACACACGCCGGCTTCACGGTGTATCGCGACCAGCTGTACTGTCTGTTGCCCCACGCCATCAATGTTTTCGACGGCGTATCATTTACGGGATACGACATACCGGTCGGCTCGCCCGACTACGTGGCGCGGGCCATGGCGGTGTTCCACGATCGGCTGTACGTGGGGGGCAACCAGGCCATCGCCATCACCGAGGACGCGCAGAACTGGTCGTGGACCTGGATCGAGGACAACACCGGACGCGTTTTCGAATCCCTGCAGATGTTTCACGGGCGGCTATACGCGGGCAGCTATCCCGACGGTGAGGTCTACGTGAGCGCCGTGCCTCCCGGGGGGACGCTCGACTCCGCAGCGCACTGTTTCGCCTTGCCCGTCGCCTGGGGAGCGCTGAGCTGGGAGGCGCTGACGCCGGGAACCGAGACGGCGGTCAAGTTCCAGTTGCGCTCCGCCGCCGATGAGACCGCCCTGCCGTCGGCCACGTTCGTCGGCCCTGACGGCACGGCCGCCAGCTGGTATCTGAGTTCGGGGACGGCCATTTCGCCGGTACATCACGGACACAGCTGCTTCCAGTATCGCGTACGGCTCGAGAGCAGCGACGAACGGCTCGGCCCGGTGCTGCAGCAGGTCGAACTCGAGGTCGAGGACATCACCGCGGCTCCCGACGCGCCGGCGGCCGGCGCAACGCTCGCCGTCTGGCCAAATCCCTTCAATCCGCGCACGACCATCCACTATGCGTTGCCGCGGCAGACGGCCGTCGAGCTGACGATATACGATGTGCTCGGCCGACGCGTGACGACCCTGGTCCGTGGTGCCGGCGCAGTCGGCGATTTTGCCGTGAACTGGGACGGAACCGACCGGCTCGGCCGGGCGGTGCCCGACGGCGTGTACTTCGCCTTGCTCACCGGAGACGGGATTCACGTGACGCAGCGGATGGTGTTGCTGCGTTGAGCAGCGGCTGGCGCCGGTCCCGGCTGGCGCCCGGTAGCCACGTCCCGGTCAGGCCACGTCGGAGATGATCACCCGGAATTTCCCGGTGCGGGTCAGCACCATCTCATCGACGAATTCCAGGCGGAAATCCATGGTGCCGAGGCCGCGTTCCAGGGCGTCGAGCACGATCTGGCGCTCCGCTTCGTTCGGATCCCGCTGGACCTGCAGGCGCAGGATCAACGTTTGCCGGTCCGGCTGATAGACCTGGAAGCGCTCCAGCCAGTCGGCGGTGTAGAAGGGATCGAAGTGGTTGAAGAAGGCGCCGTGGACCTTGCGGCCGGCGGGAGTGAGAACGAAATCACGCTCGCGTCCCTGCAGGCTGACGATGCGTTGCAGGCCGCGCCCGCAGGCGCACGGCGTGCGCTCGAGCGCGCCCACGTCCCCGGTCCGATAGCGGAGCAGGGGCATGGCCCGGATCTCGAGATTGGTCGTCACGATGTTGCCGACGCTGCCGTCGGGTAGCCGCCGGCCCTCGTCGTCGACGATCTCCACCAGCACGCTCTCCATGCCCACGTGGAACCCATCGTGCCGGTCGCACTCGAAGCTGTACAGACCGCCGTCGTTGCAACCGTAGGTGTCGAAGACTGCACAGGCGAAGGCCTGTTCGATGGTCTCGCGAGCGCGGTCGGACAGCCCCTCGCTCGTGGTGAACACCGCCTGCAGAGGCAGCGGCTGCCATTCATCGAGCACGTAGCGTGAAAAGAGCTCGAGGCTCGAAGGGTATCCATACAGAAACGGCACCGACCTGCGCTGCAGCAGATCGACGTATCCCGACATGATCGACGGCGTCAGGTGGTAGCTCGGCAGATGCAACGCGCCGCTCAGGGCGAGATAGATCTTCTGCTTGAGATCCACCTTCTCCGGTACGAGCGAGCCGCCCGACAGGGTGGCGTACAGATCGCCCGGCCGGTAGCCGACCTGCTGCCAGCCGCGCCACAGGTGCGCCCACTGGTAGGTGTGGGACGGACGGTCGAGATAGTAATTCAGCGGCCGGCCCGTGGAGCCCGAGGTGCTCTTGCGGCGCGGCTGCCAGCGGCGCCATGAGCGCGAGTAGAGACGCGAGCCGGCGCCGCGAATGACGTCCTTGTCCAGTACGGGAAGGCGCTGCAAGGCAGCGTCGGTCAGCGCCTGTTGCGGCGCCAGACCGCAATCGCCGAAAAGCTCGCGATAGAACGGAACCTCGTCCCAGCAGAAGCGGCCCAGCGAGCCGAGTTTCTCCTGCTGGAGCTGCTCCAGCCGCGACAGCTCCCACCACTGCGAGGCGAGCAGCTCGGGCAGCAAGGATACGGCGTCGGTCCGGCGGGCGAATTCCATCAGCCGGATGCCGAACGCGCGCAGCGGCGGTGGCACTTCAAATGTCATGACGACCCTCGTCCCGACGATCCTCGTTGAGCAGGGCGAAGATTTCCTCCACCCGACCGGACCACGACTCGTCGCGGACCCGTTCGATCCGTTCGCGGCGCCGCTCCGGACTGTCGCTGGCCAGCGCCCGGTGGATCGCCGCCAGGAAATCCGGCCCGGATTCGGCCAGTTCCACCACGTCGGCAAATCGTTCGACCAGTTCCTCGATGGGCACCGAGACCACCGGTAGACCCAGTGCCAGGTACTCCTTGGTCTTGACCGGGCTGCAGTGGCGGATCCACTCGGTCAGCTTCCAGTTCATGAATGCCACATCGAAGTACTTGCCGTAAAGCGGGATCTGCTCCGGGGATTTGAAGCCCAGCAGATGCACGTTGGGCAGTTCGCTGATGGCGGAGAAGTCGCTCAGTACCCGGCCGATCAGCACGAACTGCAGCGTCGGATCGGACTGGGCGCAGTAACGGATGGTCTCGATGTCGTTCGAATCGGTCAACGAGCCGAAATAACCGATCCGCGGGCTCGGGATGTCCGCCAGGTCGGGTGGGATGGTCGTATCCGCTTCCAGCACGCGGCGAAACCGCTCGGCGTCGACCGCGTGGGGCAGGTAGTGCACACCGGGCCGCTTGTCCCGCAGGCCGGCATGGATCTTCTGCGACGCGCAGAGCACCAGATCGGCGTCGGCGAAGAGGGCCTGGTCGCGTGCTCGGATCGCATCCCGGTCCTTGATGTCCCGGTAGGCGTCGTACTTGTCGGTGTAGTAGTAGATCAGCCTCGAGCGCGGCAGGCGGGCGACGGCGCCGGCGAACGACGGCATGCAGACCAGATTCAGCGGCCGCCGGAAACCGAGGATCCGGTAGGCCAGTCGGATCTGAAAAACCAGCCATCGGTCGTTCAGTCTTTCAATCACAGGATTGCCGAACAGCGGCAGGACGATGGGCGCCAGTACGTGGAAACCGGGCCGGGCGGGACGCAACCAGCGAGCCCAGCTCCGCAGGCGCATCAGTATGCGTCTGCCCAGTCCGCTACGCCGTAGTCGCGGCAGGTTCATCCCGATGGAATTGATCCACAGCACGGGATGCCCGCGCTGGCCGATGGCGTTCATCAGCTGGATCGGACTACCGGGATTGCTGTTCCAGTAGTCGTAACAACCGAAGCAGACGACCGGCTCGCGGTCAGGCATCTCGGAATCCTTTGCCGGCGGGTACCTTGCCGTCTACCGGACAGTACCGATTGTAGATCTCCTCGATATTCAGAAACTCGGCGTCCGGGATCGTCTTGATGGTGCGGATCGTGTCCGTGATCAGATCCAGCGACTGTTCGGTGTGGTGGTAACGGTGGTGCAGCAGCACACCGATGACCGGCGTGAACGGGATGAATTTGCGGATGTTGCGCTCCATCACCTCGAGCGGGTGGAAATCGCAGGTCACGCTGCCGTGCGGCCCGATATAGCGGGCGATGAAGGACACGGCCATGTCCACGCAGAACATGCCGGTGCGCGGATAGAAATCGAGATGGTACGATATGTGTTTGCCGAGTATCTGCCCGAGGCCCAGCAGGTGGCCGACACCGTACATCACCCGGCGCGACAGCCGGCAGTTGTAGTGGGAGCAGATGACCCGGAATCCCAGGTCGTCCGCCGCGCGCATGGAAGAACGGTTGTAGGGACCGAACGGGAAGTTCAGGCAGGGGAAGAAACCAGCGCCGAAGCGCTCGACGAGCATCTGCCGCCCCCGCGACAGATCGGCGAACTGATCTTCGTGCGAGCGCTTGCCGCCGAACTCGCCCACGTCCCGCTCCACGTGGTCGTAGCCGTGCTGGGTAATCTCGATCAGCCGCGGATCGTGCGCCTTCTGTTGTAGCAACCAGTCGACGGTCTCGTCGCTCACGTTGGCCGGCTCGACCGTGTGGGTGATGGGTACGCCCTCGTCCACGCAGCGCGCGGTGACCGCCTGCAGTTCCCGGTCCAGGATGTTGACGTCGTCGTTACGAAAATAGAATACGGGCATGATCAGGCTTTCTGTCTCAGATGTCGCTTCTGTATTTCCTGCCAGAACTCGACCAGGCGTCGTGCCGATTCGACGATGTTGAACTCCCGCACCACATGGTCGTGACCACCGGCCGAAAGCCGACCGCTCAGTTCGGCATTTTCGGCGAGTCGGGCAATGGCGTCGGCCAGGCCGTCGGCGTCTTCGGGTTCGAGCAGGATTCCCGAACGGTCGTCGATGACCAGCTCCGGATTCCCCGATACCGAGGTGGTGACGACCGGGCAGCCGCAGGCCATGGCTTCCATCAGGGTGACGGGAATCCCGTCCATGTCGCCGTCGGGTGCGATCACGCACGGCAGGACGAAGACATCGGCGTCCACCATCATCTCGCGGATCTCCACCTGCTGCTTCGCGCCGGTGAATTCCAGTTGCGATAGACCGAGTGCGGCCGCCTGGGCGCGCAGCTCGTCGAGCAGCGGACCTTCGCCGACCACGCGGCCCTGCCACGCCACGCCCCGGCGATCGAGCATCGCCAGTGCGTCGAGCAGGTAGGTAAAACCCTTCTTGGGTACCAGTCGGCTCACGGCGAGAATCTTGAGCGGGTTGCCGCAGGCGCCTCGCGGCCGGTACTGGAAATCGTTCAGGTCGAGCCCGCAGTGGACAATCTTCACCGGCGGGACGGTCTCGACGATTCGTTTGTAGAAGCCCACGTTGAAGCGGGAGATTGCCGAGATGCCGCTCGTGCGCCGGAATTTCGTGTCCACCGCGATCCGTTCGTGGAACAGCCCCGCGCCGTGGTCGGTGAAGGTGAACGGCAATCCGGTCAGACAGGCGAGAAACATGGCGAAGGACGTGGGCGATCCGGCGAAATGGGAGTGGATATGTTCGACCCGCCGCTCCTGGATCCAGGGGACGAAACGACAGCACACCAGCAGCTGGTAGCTGAGTTTGAGTTTCTGCGCCGGGGAATCCTCGCGGGAGCGCCAGGCGACGCGCAGTGCTTTCAGGAACCGGATCGGCATGTGCGTCAGCACGCGAAAGATACCGGCCAGCACGGCCAGCGGTGGCGATGGGTACATGAAGCGGCACCCGGACAGGTCGCACTCCGGGTGCGTCGCGCTCGAGGTGTCGGGCAGGCGCAGAGACAGCAGATCGACGTCGGTGCCCGCCTTGCGCAACTGGTTGATTTCCCTGGTGATAAAGGTGTGCGACAGCGCAGTGAAGTTGGTTGACACGTAGAGGACACGCACCTCGAGAATCCTTTGCTGTGTTGCGCTTTCTCGGACCGCCACGCCACCGGAAATCGTGGCGGGAATCCGTTTGTTGCCGCCTACCGTCGCGTACCGCTGCTTCGGTTCGTTAGCGACCTGTCACGAAACGGCTTAGGCGAAAAACTCCGGTTCCAGGAGCCTGGCTCAATTCATCGGTAATCCCCGAGATAACATAAGTTGTAAGTTTTTGCCTCATTTTTCCGTCAGAAACCGGATTGTTTCGGTTAGCTCCGCCAACGGTTTGACCGGCACCCGGAAAAACTGGTATAATTAAGCCTCTTTTTTGCAGGATTGTTCCAGAACCAAAGAAGCGAATCATGCGACACACGTCTTTCTACATAGTTGTTCTGTGCCTGGTGCACGCTTGCTGCGCCCTGGCATACGAGGTCAATTTCGATTGCGGCGGGGGAGGGTGCTCCAACGACGGGCGGATATTTGCGGCCGACATCTCCTATCCCGGCACGCAGAACGCCGGCTACCTGCCGGGCAGCGTGCAGCGGCCCAAGATCAGCCAGTCCAACAGCGGTGGTCCCTACCAGCCGGTCTACATCTGCGACTGGTATCGCTGGGGAAACATCGGCTACCAGTTCGACGTGCCCAACGGTGACTACGTCGTCACGCTGTACTTCAACGAGTGGGAGTACCACGGCCCCGGGATGCGGGAATTCAGCATCTCCATCGAGGGCGAGACCCAGGTGCCCGCCTTCGACATCTGGCAACGAGCGCGCATGTTCTACGCCTTCGGCGTCCGCTACCTGGCCACGGTGTCCGACGGTGTGCTCGACGTCGCCCTCGCAGAGGGCAACAACTATGCGATGCTCGCCGCGATCTCGGTGGAAGATGTTACCGATGACGGGTCGCCGCCCGATCCGATCTGGAACCTCATGGCCACCGACACCTACAACGCCGTTCTGCTGACCTGGTCGCTGCCGGACGCAGACGAGGTGCAACAGGTGAACGTATACCGCGCCGAGGCGCCGGAGGGTCCGTTTTCCGTCATTGCCACCCGGGAGGACCTGGCCCCGTATTGGGTCGATCACACGGCCGTCGTCGGCACGACCTACTACTACCGGATCACGGCGACCGACCTGTTCGGCCGCGAGGGCACCTACGTTCCGGTCGCCAGCGGCACCGCCCTCGATCCGGCGACGTCGACCCTGCCCATGTACGAGATCACCGTCGATCCGGACAGCCTGCTCGCGCTGCAGACCAACTATACCGCCGACTACTACTATTCCGGGGCGCTCGATCTGGGCCTGATGCACTGGGACAACGTGGGCGTCCGCTACCGCGGCGCCCTGTCGCGTATCATCAGCAGCAAGAAATCGTGGAAGGTCCGCTTCTACGGTCTGGACGAACTCGACGGCAAGGATCGTCTGAACATCAACGCCGACTATCAGGATTTCACCATGATCGTGTCGGCGGCATCGTTCGCCTGCTTCAAGGACGTGCGCTGCAAGTCTTCCGATACGGCAAAATCCAACCTGCTGGTCAACGACGAGTACCGGGGCATCTTCACCGAGATCGAACCGGTCGACAACGTCTTCCTGCAGAAGCGCGGTATCACGCAGGTCGGTAATCTCTACAAGTGCAAGGCGTCGCTCCAGCTCATGGACCCGAGCCAGATTCCGTTCTACTACGAGAAGAAGACCAACAGCGGGTCGACCTACGACGACCTGATCGCCTTCATCGACGCGGTGAACCTCACGCCCCTGTCCGAACTCGACGATGTGCTCTTTCCCCAGCTCGACGTGGACGGTTTGATCGATTACTACGCCATGCGCATCTTCTTCGGCGACGACGATTTCTTCTGGCAGAACTACTATCTCTATCACCACCTGCAAACCGATGTCTGGGAATTCATCCCCTGGGACCTCGATGCCTCGTTCCACCACTGGACCACGAACTATCCCATCAATCTCGGTACGCAGGGCGAGCAATCGGCGAACGGCTGGAATCGCCTGTTCGACCGCGTGCTCCAGGTCCCGAAATTCCAGCGCCGCTACTGCGACCGGCTGCAGGAGATCATGGCCCATACCTTCGATCAGACGAGGTTCGAGGCGTTGACCGACAGCCTGGCGGCCGTGGTCACGCCGGACGTGGACCGGGACTTCTGGAAACTGCGCTTCGATCACGAGTTCCTGTTTCCCAGCCATCTCGATCTGACGAAGAACTTCCGCGGTCAGCGGATCGATTACCTGAGTTCGGCCATCGCGCCGTTCCTGTCCGGCGTCAACGGCCTGTTCATCAACGAGGTGCTGGTGGTCAACGATTCGGTGATCGCCGACGACGCTCTCGAGTACGACAGCTATATCGAGCTGTACAACTGGACGGACGATCCCGTCCTGCTGTCGGACTACAGCCTGACCGACGGCACCGGCGATCCGCTGGACGACGTGTTGCCGGCGGTGACCATCGCGCCGCGTGATTTCGCCCTGTTCTGGGCCGACGGGCAGCCGGGACAGGGAACGTATCATCTCGACTTCACGCTGCCGCCGGGGGGCGGGTCGTTGATGCTCTACGCGACGGATGATCTGACGACGGCTGTCGACTCGTTGACCTACGCCGCTCAGGAGGCGGACATCGCGCACGGCGTGTATGTGGACGGCTGGTGGCCGTTCCAGTCCATGCCGCCGACGCCCGAGGCGCCCAACGTCCAGTTCGCGCCCGAAGCGGAACTGTTCATCAACGAGTTCCTGGCCATCAACAGTTCGACGAACCAGGATCCGCAGGGCCACTTCGACGATTGGATCGAGCTGTACAATCCAGCCGGGGAAGACGTCGATCTGACGGGGTATTTCCTGACCGACGATCTGGGTGACCCGACACGCTGGCCGTTTCCCGAGGGGACGATCATTCCGGCCGGCGGATTCCTGCTGGTCTGGTGCGACAATGACACCCTGGATCCGGGACTGCACGCCAACTTCAGGCTCAGCGGTAGCGGCGAGGCCATCGGCCTGCACGGACCGGCGCATCTTGGTGTGCCCACCATCGACAGTTACATTTTCGGCGTCCAGGTCGCCGATGTCTCGACGGGTCGCTTCCCGGACGGCGGCGAAACCTGGTTCGCCATGGAGAATCCAACCCCCGGCGGGCCCAACGACGCGGGACTGGCGGTAGACGATCCGGAAGGCGTGGCGTCGCGCTTCGCGCTCTATCCGGCGTATCCCAATCCGACCGCGGGCGTGTCGACCATCGGCTTCTTCGTGCCCGGTTCACAGTCGACAGTCGTCAGTCTGGAGATGTTCGACCTGCGCGGTCGGCGCGTGCGGCAGCTGGTAGCCGATCCGGTGGCGCCGGGAGCGCACACGGTGACCTGGGATCGCCGCGACGACGACGGCAATCCGCTGGCTTCGGGTGTTTATTTTTACCGGCTCGACGCCGGTAACTTCACGCAGACGCGAAAGATCATCCTGGTCCGGTAGGCTCGGTGGGGATTTGACGATGTTTTTTATGAAACTCTATCCAGCCGCGCTGCTGGCGGTTGCCGTCCTGTTGCTGACGCCGCTGGCGGCCGGTTTCGCTGTCGCGGACGAGACGGTCATCGAGGTGAGTTACTCGCACCGGCAGGTCAGCGATGGCCAGGAGCCGGATCCGGAGATCGTTGAAGGCAGCGTCATCACCGCCATGTCGGCAAACAATCCCGTCTTCCCGGTCGACCCGAAGTCGCCGCTGATCCAGATCAGTCCCACCGAATACCAGTATGTCTTCCCCTGGGACGAGACCGAGCCGCGGACCTTCGTCTTCGAGGACGCCAGTCATCAGATCATCGAGGTGACGGTCTTTCCGGAGTCGGTGTATCCGTTCGATCCGGCCAACCACAACCTGCCGGTCGTGGCCATCACCACCGAGCCGGCGAATCTCTGGGATCCGGACCTCGGCATCTACGTCTGGGGCAATCACGACAATTTCCTCCAGTACGGGCCGGAGTGGGAACGGCCGGCGCTCGTCGACTTCTACGCCGCCGACGGCAGCTTGATCGCCTCGCACGACAGCGGTGTACGGATCAACGGCCTCAACAGCCGGTACTACAAGCAGAAGTCCCTCCGGCTGTACTTCGATCACCACGGCGAGCCGGAGTACATCGATCACGATTTCTTCGGTAGCGAGCCCTACGGATTCCGGCGTCTGCTCCTGCGCACCGGCCGCTGGCCGAGCCGTCTGCTCAACGACATCTTCGCCCAGAGCATCTACCAGGAGCTGGGCCACCTGGGCAGCCGATATGCGTATGCGGTGAGTTATTTGAACGGAGAGTACTGGGGCGTTGCAGCCATTCGTGAACGGATTGACGAGGAATACGTCGAATACACCCACGACCTGGACGACGCCGGCTACACCCTGATCAAAGACGGCGAGGAATTGCACGGCCAGGATTACGAATGGTGGAATCTGCTGGACTGGATAGGCGAGCCGCACGACTACGCCTCCCACACGTTCTTCCAGGAAGTGGATCGGCAGATCGATCTGCAGTCCTACGTCGACTGGCTGTTGATCAATATCTTCTTGGCGACGGGGGACAACGGCTTCTCGCCGAACCTCGCGCTGTTGAAGCCCAGCGATCTGAAGTGGCGGTTCATCATGTGGGACGAGGATCTGACCATGGTGGCGGACAACCTCGAGGCCAACCACTTCCGGTTCTTCTCGGCGGCCGACGAGCAGGAATATTTTACCTTCCGGCCGCCGGTGTTCACCATCCCGCTCTATACCCCGGATGCACAGCGCTACACCACCATGTTCAACCGTCTGCTGCAGAATGCCGAGTTCCGGACGCTGTTCGCCACCCGTGCCGAACAACTGCTGAGCGGGGTGCTCGACCCCGGCGCTCTGGCGGCCCGCCTGGACGCGCTGGCGGCCGGGCCGCTGGCGGAGATGACCTGGCACGTCGAACGGCTGGGCTGGAACGTCAATACCTATCTCAGCGCCATCGCCGAGGACCAGCAGTGGCTCAGTGCGCGCCATCCGATCGTGGTGGCCCAGCTCGCCGATTTTATGGCCGACCATCGCGCAGATGTGGAACTGAGCCGCTTCGAAGTTGCGACGGCCGGCGCACAGGTCCAGTTGCGCTGGCGCACCGAAGTCGAGGCGGGGAATCAGGGATTCATCGTGTACCGCCGCAGCGAGGGTGAGGCCACGTTCACGGAAATCGCCACCTACCTCACCGAGGACAGTCTACGCGGGCAAGGCACGACCGGTCTGCCGACGGACTACGAGTATTTCGATCCGGCGCCGGCCGCCGGGTTGGTCAACCACTATCGTCTCTCGCATGTGAGCGGTGGCGGGGAAGAAGTCGTCCACGACTGGGTGGAGATGGGCTGGACCTCGGACTGGCAAGGGCTGAAGATCAACGAATTCATGGCCAGCAACAACAGTGAGATCGCCGACGAGACCGGGCAATACGAGGACTGGGTGGAGATCTACAATGCAACGACCGAAGCGCTCTGTCTCGACGGATTGTTCTTGACCGACGACCTGGCGACGCCCGGCAAATGGGCGTTCCCCGTCGTGAATATCGCCGCCGGCGACCGTTTGCTGATCTGGTGCGACGACGACGAGGAGGATGGTTCGCTCCACACCTCGTTCAAGTTGAGCGCAGCCGGTGAACAGATCGGCATCTGTGGCCTGGCCGCCACGGGCTACGACCTGATCGACGGTTACACCTTCGGACCCCAGACCACGGACGTAAGCGAGGGACGTCTGTTCGACGGTGGGCTGCCCTGGGTTTTCTTCACCTGGCCGACACCCGGACTGCCCAATCCGGGAACGACAGCCGTTCCCGGACCGACACCGTCGACGGCGGCCCAGCTCGGTTGCTACCCGAACCCCTTTAACCCGCGTACGTCGATCCACTTTCGTCTCGACAGTAGCCAGCGTGTCGCGCTTCGCATCTACGATGTCGCCGGCCGTCTGGTGCGGACACTGCTGGCCGACGGTGTCCTGCCCGCGGGCCGGCACGTCATCCCCTGGGACGGCACGGACGACGGTAACCGATCGCTGGCCAGCGGCGCCTACACCTGCCGGCTCACCAGCAATAACCAGCCGTCGACGGCAAGGCTGATCCTGCTTCGCTGATAAAGAAATCTGTATCTGTCTGCAATCAAATACTTTCCAATAATAACCCTTTACAGGACTAAAATAGTCTGATATAACTACGTCTTCGCTTCGGCGATGAACAAGGTCCGCAGGAGTATTCTATCGAATCGATCTTGCCGCCCGCCGGCATCACGTATTCGATACCCGGCACGACCCGCTCATTCCAGCCGGATCTGCTGCGGAGAAGTAACCGGATAACGATTCGACAGGGGGTTTCGTATGAAACAAGGGAAATTAGTTCTGACCGTGATGGGCCTGCTACTGTGCGCGAGCACGACGGCAATGGCCGCCACGGATATTCAGATCACAGTACTCGACAACGGCACAGCGGTTGCCGAAGCCGAGATCACGTTGTACCAGTCTGCGGATATGCAGACCGCGGTCACCGACGAGCACGGTGTCGCCAATGTCGAGCTCGAGTACAACGGCGGTTTCTGGGTCGAGGTTAACGGTAAGCGGCTGGCTGAGTTCTTCGAAGCAGGCCGAGCAACAGTGGAAATCGATCTCGCTACTGTCGAGATCATGGAATGGCAGGGGAGGTAAACGTCATGAACAAGAAGTTTTTACTAACCATCTTTGCGATCTTGACGATCGCCGCTCCCGCGCTGGCCGGAGACGTTTTGTGGTTCTGGGGCCATAACGGTTTCGACGGTGATGGTCACGCTGATCTTCAAGCACTGCTCGAGGCCGAGGGAGCGACCTTCGACTCCGACGGCTCGGCCATACTGCCGGTGCTGGACAGCTACGGCCTGATCTTCATCTCCATGCCCGGCATGTACGATGCCGCCGACTACTTCACACCCGATGAGAAGGTCCGGCTCAACAGCTGGCTGGGCGTCGGCAGTCACCGCGTCGTCATGATCGGTGAGTGGGACGGTTTCTATCCCGGCCAGGACGTGATGGAGGATCTGCTGGCGTCGATCGGCAATCCCATCGTCTTCGTGCCCGGTGCCTATGACTCGGGCTGCGGCCACATCAATGGTCCGCTGGGCGACCCGGATCCGTTGACCGACGGACTGGATCACGTGCACTATGCGTACACCTCGACCTGGGATCCGGCCTTCGGCGTGCCGCTGGCCTATCCCGAGGATACCGCGGCGCCGGGGCCGTACATCGTCAGCAACGGTACCGACATCCCGTGTATCGTGGGCATCGGCGACAGTAACGCCACGTCCGATCTCTGCGGTCAGCTCAACGCCATCGGCGGTGACGCGGACACGATGGAATTCCATCGTCGTCTATACAACATCACCTGTTCGGGTGAGATCCAGTGGGCCTGCTGTCTGCCCAGCGGCAACTGTGTCATGTTGACCGAGGGTGACTGTGCGGATGCCAACGGCACTTTCTACATGGGCTTGGCCTGTGATGAAGTCGTGTGCTACACGGCAACCGAGAAGGCGAGCTGGGGCTCCCTCAAGACGGAATACCGGTAGTAGATGTCCGTATCGCTACTTTGTGGCGAGAGGAGAGGCACGAGCGCGGGCGGGATCGTCGCCCGCGCTCACTTCCCGTGGAGCGGTGACACACCAGGCGGATTGACGTGAAGCGAGAATTGCAGTGATTCGCTTGTAGATCTGAGGAAGTAATACAGGACATCGTTTTTGAGTAACAGGTACTCCTCGAACCATATGTTGAACCGTTTGCAGAGTTTGGCATATCGGTTAAGTGACGACACCAAGGCAGTCTACGAGCGACCGTGATGTCAACTCCTCGACGCGAGGAGTTCCGATGCTGTCCCCTTTGGCCGGCGTTGCACGCCGCGCCGGCGGTATCATCGCCGGAACCTTCAGCGACCACGATGATCTGATCCGCGTACGATTCCGTCTCCAGCGCGATTGAATCTCGTGAGTTGTATATCTACCGGATGTCTGGCATGGGTATGCTGTTCAACAAACCACGAAGTAGCGATCTGTGGGCGATTCAATAGGGCGCCGTGATAGTCGCGGCGCCGACAGCGATCCGAGATCGTGATCGTGGACCCTGGCGATCCCCGATCCCGATCTCGATGTACCGCTGCCGGTGAACTCAGTCGATACCGATCAACTCCACCACGAAGATCAAGGTGGCATTGGGCTCGATATTCGGGGCGCGACCACGTTCGCCGTAGGCCAGTTCGCCCGCAATGTAGAATTCGTACTTGGCGCCGACTTTCATGAGCTGCAGCCCCTCGGTCCAGCCGCTGATGACACCATTGAGTGGAAAGGTGACAGTCTCGCCACGCTGGTACGAGCTGTCGAATTCGGTGCCGTCGATCAGGGTGCCCTCGTAGTGAACCTCGACCTTGTCGGTGGCGCCCGGTGACGGGCCGTCGCCCTCGACGAGCACCTTGTACTGCAGGCCGCTCTCGGTGGTGATCACGCCTTCCTTGGTCTTGTTCTCGGCCAGGAAAGCATCGCCTTCGGCTTTGTTCCGTTCCCCCGCGGCTGTCATCTCCGCCTGTTGCGCCGCCATGGCCTGCTGACGGAAATCGTTCATCACGGTCGTCGATTCCTCCGTGCTGAGCAAGCTGTCGCCGCCGGCGAAAGCGTCGCGAACACCCTGCAGCAGCGCCGCGCCGTCGATCGGCATGGGTATGCGGTCGATGTAGGCGGAATGCAGATCCGCGCCCAGGGCGTAACACGAATCACGATCGAGGGTGTCGGGTTCGGCGCCGCCGCTCATGCGCGCGCGCATTCTGGTCTGGACTTCGTCGATTATTTCCTGCTGTTGCTCGGACGTAAGCTCGGAGAGATTGCCGGCGAGGGCGTCACTGAGTCCGTCGAGCAGCGCCGTTTCGTCCATCACGAACTGAAAACGCGCCAGTGAACCCGCGATATCCAGCCCGACCGCATAGCTCGACTTCTGCTCGAAGGTCGTCAACTCGGTGACGGCGGGCGTGTCGCCACCGCCGGACTTACCCGAATCGCACGCCGCGAGCGTCAACGCGAGCATCAGGATACAAAAAACGGTCAGCGACATCTTCATGGTTATCGATTCTCCTTGTCGGGGGTCGAGGGAAGACTCGTGATTCGGTACTGTCTTCCCGCCAGGCTGGATTCGCCCAACGCGATACACTACGGGACCACTGCGGATCATCTGTGACCTCTCATCATCTAACCCATACCGGCCGAAAGCGCAAGATCTTGTCTGTCGGCGACCGGAGGTGTATCCTTGCCTACCGGATAGCGGCCGCCGCTGCCGGCGGCCCGCCCGGTGGCGGGAACTCCCTTCAGGTAGTATTGTTCACGGTCGATACCCCTGGAGACCAGTATTTCAGGCCGGTTCGTATATCAGATGTGAAGTCCCGTCCGCTCCAGGTTGGTCACATCGGCGCGTCAGCTTACGAGGAGGAGACACTCGTGTTCAGATCATTCGCCTATCGCTTGATCGGTATCATGGTCCTGGTCGTACTGGCCGGCTGCCAGCAGGGAGAACCGGGCACGGACACTGTCGCAGAAGCGGCCGACGCGGAAAACAAGGTGAGCGTCGAGCGGACCGGTCCCGCGATCAGTGTCGATCCGCAGCGAATCCATCTGGGCACAATGGAGCAACACGAAACCCGGTCGAACGTGATCGTCATCAAGAATATCGGTACCGAACAGCTGAATATATCGAATGTCAAACCCACCTGCGGCTGTACCGTCGCCAAGCTGGCGACGAGTGTGTTGGCACCGGGCGAATCGACACCCTTGACCATCGAATTCAGCAGCAAGCGGTACTCCGGAGAGGTCGAGAAGAAGATCAGGATCCTGTCCAACGATCCGGAAACTCCGGACTATGGTGTGTTCGTGGCGGCCAAGGTACACGTGCCCGTCTACGTCATACCGAAGAAGAAGATCATCACCAACCAGGCGATAGCCGTCGGTGAGATCTGGTCCGACACGGTCGAATTCTCTACCGACGATGTGGACGAGCTGATGATGGCGGCCATCGAGTACAACAAGGAAGTTCTGCAGGTCGATATCGAGAACGGGGCCGATGGCGATGCCCAGAAGTCGGTGATGACCGTGAGCAACCAGCCGGATCTTCTGCCTGGTGATTACCGCGAACTCATCAAGGTGATGCCCAACGTGCCGGGAGCCGAGTACGTGCCCATCTCGGTCCGGGCGAAGATACTCGGCGACCTGCGCCCGGAACGCGATTTCGTGAGCCTGGGGGCCGTCGTCGAGGGTGAGCAGGTCAGCGATGAAATCGTCGTCGCCGCCATCGACAAGGAAATGTCCTTCACCATCACCGGTGCCGAGATCGATCTGGAGGGTTTCACCACCACCGTGATCAATGGCGATGAAAATTGGAAATCATCGGTGATCGTCGAGGGCACGCCCGTGCTGGCGGACGCTGACGAACAGAGGCAGAACCGTGCCCGGAACGCCGGCATGTTGACCATGTACACCGATTATCCCAGCCAGCCCAAGGTCTGGGTGCGGCTGATGTATGTGGTGCGGCGGCGCTGATCGTCGGCGCTGACAACGCTCGGGCGCTCGGCGTATTCTCCTCTGCCGAGCGCCGCGTAATCTCTGCGTAATTTCACCTGGCTAATCTTTCCTCGCGCCGACAAGAGATGGCGATCCACCAGGAGCGGCTCGTCGAGGCCGCGGAAACGAGGAACGATGGGCAAGAATACCTTCGTCGTGACGTTTGTCGGTGATCCGTCCGACTCGTGCAAGGGTAGGGTCAGACATGTGAGTTCGGGCGAGGAGATCGTCTTCTCGTCGGCGGGTGAGCTGTTGACGTTCTTCGACGGCATGAATGTCGCCGCGCATCTGCGTGGAGCCTCGAGTCCACTCTCGGCCGACAACGACACCGGTGGCGGCGCCGCCAGGGAGGCAGCGGAGACCGAAGCGGCCGACTGACCGCCGGGATCGCTCCCGCCCGGATCAGCGTCCCATCGCGACCACCTTGTCGGCCAGCGCTTTCATACGGGCAGACGGCAGCAGATCCATCTCTCCGGTCATCATCTCCTCGTACTGGTGGTAGTCGGCCAGCGCTTCGTGGCGGTGGCCTTGCTCGAACTGCGCATGCACCAGGTGCCAGTAGAATTCCTCGTGGTACCGATCGAGCGTCAAGGCGCGACGGCACAAGGGCACCAGCTTGGCCCACCGGTCGTTCTCGGCGTACAGCGTCAACAGGCGCCCCATGGCGCGCAGCAGTCGGTCACGCAACTGCTCGCGTTCGATGGCGGCGAATTCCTCGTAGGGGCTCTCGACCAGAAAATCGCCGCGATACAGATCGACAGCGGCGAGCAAGTGAGTCTCGGCGGCGTTCTTGCCCTCGGTGTTCCAGGCCACGTCGGCGCGGCTCAGGGTATCTTCGAAGGTCTCCACGTCGAAGTAATACGATTCGCCGGGTACCAGGCGGCAGGCTTCGTTGCGGTAACGTACGTAGGCGGACTGGCGCGCCGTGTCGTGTCCCGGCTCGAGGGTCTTGCGCAACACATGAATGGTCTGGCGCAGATTGTTGACGCCCTTGCGCGGTTCCGCATCCGGCCAGAGTGACTCGAGGATCACGTCACGCGGCAACCAGCGGAAACGGTGGATGATCAGGAACTGAAACAAACGCAGCGCCCGCGCCGATCGCCACCTGTCCAGTGTCAGTTCGTGGTTTCCGACTTCCACCAGCAACGGCCCCAGCGCACTGATGCGCAGTGGAACGGCCGGCGTGTGTCCGAGCTCGGCGGCGGCCGCCAGCGCGGCGCGTCCCGCCGTCGAATGTTCATCGGCCAGACCGGCGAGAACCGTTCGGGCCTGATCGCCGCCGATCCGGGACAGCAACTGCACGCTGCGCTGTTGCAGCGTCGCGTCCCCTTCGCCGGCCAGCGCTTCCAGGTGCGGTATTGCCGCCGGCCCGAGCTGCAACAGCAACTGTTCCACGTAGCTGTTCTCGATCCCCAGGCGCAGTGCTTCGGGTAGAACACGCGCCGCCAGTTCCGGCGCGACAGTCAACAGGAGAAAATCGTGGTTTTCGGTTGCGCAGCCGGTCACGAGTTCCCGCACGGCGACAGCGGCTTTCGGCGGCGGAAGATTGCCGGCGGCAAGCCGGAACAGCAACAAGCGGTGCAGGTCGTATTTCATGCCCACGCGCCGAATGATGCGTTCGGCGCGATTCCACCAGCGCGACGCCGCCGACCTGTTCGAGGCCAGACCGCCCAGCAGCAGGTAGCTCTGCGCTTCCTGATAGACGCTGGCGATCTGTCGCGAGACCGCAAGGGCGCTCTCGGCGTGCTCACGCGCTTGTGCCCGCCTGCCGGCGGCCAGCGCGACCTCGGCCAGCCCGAGCAAGGGAAAAGTGCGCAAGCCGGTCTCGCCCACCCGTTCACCGAGCAGCCGGGCAGTCTGGAAATGGTCGCGTGCGCGCTCCAGATCCGCTGCCAGCAGAGCACAGCGGCCGAGGGCCAGGTGACCGTATCCTTCCATCACCCGGTATTCGAGCCGTTCGGCCATGCGCAGGCATTCGTCGGCCAGTTCCCGTGCTTCCTGCTGCTCGGCGGCATCGGCCGTGACGAAGGCCAGCACGCCCAGACAGTGACATATGCGACGGCGGTTGTTCTGGCGTCGGAACACGACCAGCGCGCGGCGCGCCGCTTCCTTGGCCTTCTGGAACTCGCCCCGCCGGTAGTGGATGTTCCCCGGCAGCAGATAAAAGGTGTCGCTCTCGCTCTCCACGTTGCCAACGCGACGAAAGATCGAGATGGCCTTCTTGAGATAGCGCTCACCTTCGTCCAGTCGGCCCAGCTCGCAGGCGCAGACGCCGAGCATGTCCAGGATGTCGCCGCGTATTCGCGTGCTCATCCGCCCCGGTTGATCGAGAGCGCGTTGACAGAGTTTCGCGCTGGCGCCGTATTCGCCGCGGCGTAATTTCAACCGGGCGATGTTGGCCATCAGTTCTGTGCGCGGCAAACCCGCCCTGCGGGAGCGCAGGATCTTCAGGTAGATTTCCTCGGCCTCCTGCCAGCGTCCCTGCACCTCGGCGACACGTGCGAGCAACAGGCGTGCGGCCGGCTGCCGGGCCAGCAGGCGGTCGGGGACGACGGTCACCGCCTTGCGGATCAGTTCGTAGCGGCCCGTGGCCAGGAGTTCCTCGCTAGCCCTGGCGACCAGTGAAAGCGTCGCCTCGTGATCGCCGCACTCGGCGAAGGCGACGATCGCCTCGGCCCAGGCCTCGGCGTCGCGCAGGGCGACGGCTGCTCGTTGCTGCAGCCGCCGCACCTCCTTCAGGCCGGCGGTCTGTTCGAGCTGATAGCGCAGGAAGTCCCGGAACAGGTGATGATACCGATAGGTGGAAGCCTGCTCGTCCGATCCGTAGATAAAGAGGTTTCGTCGGCGTAATTCCGTCAGCACGGACCGGCTGTCGTCGCGGTTCATGACCGCGTCGCACAGCTCGGGTTCGAGCCGCGGCAACACCGATGAACGATGCAGAAAATCGCGGGTCGGCTCGTCGAGCTGGCGTACGACCTCTTCCGCGAAGTAGGTGAACCATCCGGATCCGGCCGCCTGGAGTTGTTCGAGCGTTCGGTCGATCTGCGCGGCGGAGGCGTTCGGAAGCACCTGGAACAGGATCTCGATGCCGGCCGCCCAGCCTTCGGTGCGCTTGGCGATCTTGTGCTGCAAGCGATCCGACAGCTCGATGCCGGGAAAGTGCAGCTGAAAGAGGACCGCCACTTCGTCGGCTGTGAAGGCGAGGTCGGCCGCCGTGATCGTGGCCACCGTGCCCAGGGAGCGCAACTTCATGGTGGCGACGCCCACCGGTTCGCGCGACGACAGGATCAGCGTGTTGCCCTCGGGAAGGTAACGGATCAACCGTTCGATGAAGTGGATCACCGACGACGAAGCGACGACGTGCTGCACATCGTCCAGGATGATGACCGAACCGCCGGACCGTCGGCGCAGCACGGCGACGAGCGCGGCCAGGACCTCGTTGGCGAAATCGTCGGTCGCCGGCGCCGCGCAGATCTCTCCGGCGGACTCTTCGCCGCCGACCGCCTGCAGCAGATGGGCGCAGAAGGTGACCAGCTCGACGTCGAGTTCGTCGAGACCGTACCAGATGCTCGCACGTTCGCCGTCGGTGGCGTTGGCCGCCAGGAACGAGGTCTTGCCAAAACCGGCCCCCGCCATGACCAGAACGAGACGCTTGTCCGACCACGATCGCCAGGCGGCGTCCAGGCGCGACCGCGGCAGGTACGAGGCGGGCAGCTGCGGCGCGATCAGCTTTTCCGTGAGAATCGGTATCTTCATGACAGTCTTCGGAAAACAATCGGGCGGCCCGCGACGGGCACACCGGTGCGGGCCACTAGTTGCGTGTCGGCGTTCCGGGTACCGAGACTACCACAGGGCAGTCGCCGCGTCACCAGTCCGACGGCGCGTCAGGGACCGGTCGTGCTGTAACCCCCGGCCATTCTCACCAGGCAGCAGCTTCACTTCGCTCAATCGGGTAGACAGCTCGTGCCGTATCCCTGGGCCATGAGTACGAGATCGGACAGGTTCAGATACCCATCCCACCAGAAGTCGGACCGGTAGGCGCTGTTCTGTGCGAAGTAATCCTGGGCGAACAGGATCGCGTCCACCAGGTCGACGACCAGGTCACCGTCGAGGTCGGGACTGTTGACATAGATTTCGAAGCCCGGATGCAAGATCGGCGCGCCGCTGACCATGACGATCATGCGCTCTTCGGGGTAGTTGCTTTGCCCACCGACACGCAGTGGCTGGCTGAAGGTGGTCATGCCGTTTACGTCCGTGTCGCCATCGGCGATGGTGCCGCCCGCGCAGGCGACCATGCCGCCCTGCTCGGTCTCGAGCCACATGTCCTCGGCGGGGTAGTCCGGAATGGGATCGTAGTACCAGTTGTACAGGATGAGCGTGATCGTGGCGTCGTAGTCGGGGTGGCCCTGACCGAATACGTAACATTCGTCGAAGCCGTTGCCGCCGCCGTCGGGGCGGCAGAACAGCGACATGGGCACGCCGTCGGCGCCCGAGTACGCCTCGTGGAGTGGATCCCACTGGGCGCCGGCGGTTGCCGCCAAGCCCACGAGCACGACGATCAACGGCAAGATAGACGGATAGTGTTCGGTGAAACAACGCATGACGATGCCTTCCTCAGGGGTCGGTGTAGCCGCGTGGCGACGTTTCCGGGCTGCGGTACGCGTCACCTGGCCGTTCTGAAGAGACGATCATGATATCATTATACCATATCGCCCCGGACGGTCAAAGACGAGAACTGCGGCGGTTCGGCTCTAAATTGTTACAAAATCGTGATATATAGCAATTTACATGCAACCCTGATATTGTATCACCGTAGGCTACCCAAATACAGCTTCTTGAGTATAATTGAAGGCGTACCGGCACGAGCCGGGGAGGTTGTCTTCGACGTACGAAAGGACATTGGCCAATGCGTTGTCTGAGTCTTGCCGTTCTGTTGGGAGTAGGTCTGGGACTGAGTCTGGGAGTGATCGGATGTTCGCCGCCCGAGCCGCCGGTCGCCAAGGTTGTGCCGCATCAGCTCGAGAAGCACGGTGACGTGCGGACCGACAACTATTACTGGCTACGGGAGCGAGAGAATCCCGAGGTGATCGCCTATCTCGAAGCCGAGAACGAATACCTCGAGAAAACCATGAAGCACACCCGCCGGCTTCAAGATACCCTGTTCGAGGAGATAAAGGGGCGCATCAAGAAGAACGACGAGACGGTGCCTTACCTGGAAGACGGTCACTATCGTTACACGCGTTACGAGGAAGGTAAGGAGTACGCGATCTACTGCCGGAAGGCCGGTTCGCTCGACGCCCCCGAGGAGATACTGCTCGACGTGAACGATCTGGTCGAGGGAGACGGTTTCCTCAGCGTGCGCGGTATGCGCGTGAGCTCGGACAAGAACCTCATCGCCTTCGGCGTCGACAGAGTCGGCCGTCGCTTCTACACGATCCGCTTCAAGGATCTCGAGACCGGCCAGATGTTACCGGACGAGATACCGAGCGTCACACCGGGCCTCGCCTGGGCCAACGACAACCGGACCGTCTTCTACACCCGGCAGGATCCCGAAACGCTGCGCCCGTACCAGATCTACCGGCACACTCTGGGTACCGACGTGAAGGACGATGTCCTGGTCTACGAGGAATCCGACGACACCTTCGCCTGCTATGTCTACAAGACCCAGTCTCGACAATACCTGATGATCGGCTGCTCGCAGACACTCAGCAAGGAATACCGTTATCTCGATGCCGGCGACCCAACGGGCGAGTTCACGGTCGTCTTGCCGCGCCAGAAAGATCACGAATACTCGGTGGCGCACTATGCGGGGCGTTTCTATATCCGCACCAACTGGGGCGCGAAGAATTTCCGCCTGATGGAAACCCCGGTAACCGACACGTCGCAGGCGAACTGGCGGGAGATCGTTCCCCATCGCGACGACGTTTTCCTGGTGGCGTACGAGGTGTTCCGGGATCATCTCGTGTTGACCGAGCGTCACGAGGGATTGAACCGGTTACGGATCATTCCCTGGAACGGCGACGCCGAACACTATATCGATTTCGGCGAACCAACCTACCTGGCCTACATCAGCACCAATCGGGATTTCGATACGACGGTACTGCGTTACGGCTATACCTCGCTGACCACGCCGCGGTCGACCTACGATTACGACATGAACACGCGGCAGAAGACGCTGATGAAGCAGGACGAGGTGCTCGGCGATTTCGATCCGGCCGACTACCGCACCGATCGCCTCTACGCGCCGGCGCGCGACGGCGTGCAGGTACCGATCTCCATCGTCTATCCCCAGGATTTCCCCCGGGACGGCAGCCGTCCTTTGCTGCTCTACGCCTATGGATCATACGGTGCGAGCATGTCCGCGCGGTTCAGCGGCGCGCGGCTGAGCCTGCTCGAGCGCGGCTTCGCCTATGCCATCGCCCATGTGCGCGGCGGGCAGGAGATGGGCCGGCAATGGTACGAGGACGGCAAGCTGTTGAACAAGAAGAACACCTTCACCGATTTCGTCGATTGCGCGCAGTATCTGATCGACGAGGGTTACACGAGCAGCGAGCGGCTCTTCGCCGAGGGCGGCAGTGCCGGCGGCCTGTTGACGGGCGCGGTGTTGAACCTGGCGCCCGAGCTGTTCAAGGGCGTGATCTCCGATGTGGCCTTCGTCGATGTGGTGACCACCATGCTCGACGATACCATTCCCCTGACCACGGGCGAGTACGACGAGTGGGGCGATCCGAACGACAAGCAGTACTACGACTACATGCTGTCCTACTCGCCGTACGACCAGGTCACCGCCCAGGACTATCCCAACATGCTGATGACGGCGGGCCTGCACGACTCGCAGGTCCAGTACTGGGAGCCGGCCAAGTGGGTAGCGAAGCTGCGGACCCTCAAGACCGACGACAACCTGCTGTTGCTCAAGACGAACATGGAGGCGGGACACGGCGGCCAGTCAGGACGTTTCCGGCGCTACCGGGAGACGGCACTGGCCTACGCATTCATGCTGGATCTGGTGGGGATCCGGCGCTAGGGCGCCCGGTCGTCTCGATCCGGTCGCGTTGCCCTCGGGGCTAGCCCGTTCATTCCGGGCTAGCCCATTTTTTTATGCCGTTCGTGCAACTGCGTGGCGAGCTCACGGCTCAGCTCGTGACTGAACGAATCGGGCGGAGCGAAGTGCCAGAAATCGTGAAGATCGCGGTTGCCCGTCGTTCGCTCGTAGACGAGCGCCTGGGTGAGCAGATCGAGCCGATCGGCGTCGCGCACCAGCCTGGCCTCGGGACTCTGCTGCTCCTCGAACTCACGGCACAGCTGTGACCAGCGATCGGCAAACGGGGCGCCGGCCAGCAATTCCGCCAGCGCACTCTGTTCGCCCCGCGCCTTGGCGCCCGCCGGCAGATGGCGTGATGCGCCCAGCGACAGATCGCCCGTCACACTCTCGACCAGGTCGTGCAGTATCGCCATGGCGAGCAGCTTCTGTCGGTCCAGCGGCTTTCCCTGCGGCTGCTCACGCGACGCAGCCATCGGCTCGCTCAGCAGCAGCGCGATCTGGGCGACCCCGTGGCTGTGATCCGCCACGCTCTCGGGCGCCGGCACGCCGCGCATGGCCCAGCCGGTGCGGGGCGTGGTCTTCAAACGGTTGGCCTGGAGCAGGAACTCCACCAGCTGGCTGTCATCATCGCGCGCCATGACTGTTCCTTTCAGTACGTGACTACGCATGTTTCTGCGGCTCGCTAGCCTGGCCGACATGCACGACAAACCGTATTCTGGCATGGGCCACGGGTCACGAAAATACAATTCTCTCGTTTGTTTCGCGATACGGCCAGCGGGCGACGGCGTTACGGCATACGTGCATCCTTCTTGAACCAAACCACAAGTCGCAATAGACTCCCAGGACGATGTGTCTCCCGAGCAGGCAGCTCATCATCTTCGCCATCTCCGCCATCGTTGTTTTACATGGCGCGGCGCCTGCGGCTGCAACCGACCGGGTGGAATCGGTAGAACAAGCGCGAACGGATTCGCTGCTCGCGCAGCTTGGTAGAGCTGCCCACCACAGTGTGAGCGGCGATTTCGCCGCGGCGGAAGCGTGCTACCGGCAGTGTGCCGACACCAGCCAACGCCTGCTCGGTTCCGTTCACCGCATAACCATCGACGCTACCATAGGGCAGGCGCGCAGCCTGATTGATCTGGGCGACTATACCGCTGCGGAGCGCGCACTGCGCCCCTGTTTCGACGCGTCACTGGCGATCAACGGCGAGTGGAGTCCGCAGACCGGTGACCTGACCCTGGAACTCGCCGAGGTCCTCTTCGAACTGGGTTGGCAAGCCGAAGCAACGCGTCTGTTCCGCCGCGCGGCCATGATCATGGAGCGGATTCATGGGCCGGATCACCGTCGTACCGCAGCATCGCTTGCGGGTCTGGCGCAAACCGAGCGGCGGTTCGGCGACCAGCTGACAGCGGCGAAACTGTACAGCCGCGCCATCGAGATCGTCGAGCGTAGCGAGGGCCTGCAGCACCCGGATCTGATCCGTTACTATTGCCGGCGCGGCATGTGCCATGCGAACAAGAGCCTGCTGGAACGCGGACTTGCCGACGTGGAGCACGGTATAGCGATCGCGACCGCCACCTACGGACCCGCGAGCTATCAGGTAGCGATGGAACAGCGACACCGGGGCCTGATCCTGCGCTATCTGGGACGTCATGCCGAGGCGATCGAGGTTCTCGAGCGGGTGCTTCCCACCTTGCAGCGGCACCACGGGAACGAGCATCCGTTTCTCAGCAAGTGTTTCAAGGGTCTGGGCGAGTCGTACAACGCCGAGCATCACTACGCGCAGGCGCACAGCTATTTTGCCCGGGCGATCCAGCTCCACGAACACATCGATGAGCGGGATCAGCGGGAACTGGGTTTCCTGCTGAGCAAGCAGGCGAGCGTCGCGGCGGCGCTGGGCCGGTGGGACGAGACGGTGGGCCACGCGATGCGCGTCGTCGAGACGGAGCTGATGCTGAGCGAAGACCTTTCCAAGGTATTCTCGACCCGGGAGCATCTCAATTTCACCGTACGGCCGAAGGTCGCGGTCGAGAATCTGTTGTTCACCATCACCGAGCATCCTTCCCTGCCGGAAGCCGCCTTCCAGCGCGTGTTCGCCCTGGTGGCCAGGGTACACGGTCTGGTGCTCGACCGACTCGTGGAACGCCAGCGGAATCTGGCGCTCGTGCTCGACGTTGCGGACGTGGAGCAGGCCCGCTGGAACTACCTGAAGGCGAGACAGCAGGTAGCTGATCTCTTCGTTAAGGGTCCGGGTGACAGCCCGCCGGCGCACCGGGCCGCGGTCGCCAGCGCCTGCCAGAACATGGAAGACGCCGAGCGGGTGCTCGCGGCCATGAGCGAGGAGGTGCGTCAGGCGACGCAGGCGAAACGGCTGGACGACGGTATTCCTGCCGAGCAGCTCGCGAGTGTGCTAGAACCAGGCGAGATGCTCGTTCATTATGTGCGTTGTCGCTCGTTCCCCACGGAGAACAGGCCGAACCGCCGACTGCGATATGCCGCCTACCGTCTACGGCGCGAGAGCACGCATCGCTGGGATCTCGAGTACATTGACCTGGCGAGCACGACAGCGGTGGATTCGACGATTTTCGCCTATCGGCGAGCCATCGACTCGCTGGACCAGCGCCGCCGGCCGTCGGCACGGGAAGAGGCCCAGTACCGCCTCGTTGCTCGTCGGGCTTACGATCAGCTCCTGGCACCGGTCCTTCGTCCCCTGCCGGGCGATGGTACGGGCGCGAGCGCTACCGCCGGAGCCGACGGCGGCGACGAAGTTCCGGACGCCGACGCACCCATGGTCTTCATCGTGCCCATGTCCTGGCTGTCCCTGGTCGACTTCAACAGCCTGATCTGCCCGAGCGGGGAACTGGTCATCGAACGGAACAAGATCCACCTGCTGTCGTCGGCCGAGGATCTGCTACGGCCGGCACGGACTTCGCCATGCGGTGCCGGCTTGCTTGCTGTCGGCAATCCGACAATCACGCCGCGGCCGGTAACCATAACGACGGACGGTGGCGCGAACGCCGAGATCGGTCCGCTGCCGGTTCTGTGCGACGAGGCGTACGAGGTGTCCACGCCGTTGCCCGGCGCCGAACTCGAATCGAACGCGGTGGCCAGGCTCTTCACCGAAGCAACGGGAGAGAGCACCACCCAGCTATTAGGCCCAGCAGGTACCGAGGAAGCGGTCAAGGCGCATATCACCGGTCGGCGCATGGTACATCTGGCGACGCACGGATTCTTTTGCGATTCGGCCCTCGGCGGTACGACAGCCTCCATGGGCCGGCTCGTCGATCCCTTGCTCAATGCCGGTCTGATCCTGGGCGCGTCACCCGGTGTGGAGGACGGCATACTCACGGCACAGGAAGTCGCGAGCCTGGATCTTCGCGACCTCGACTGGGTGGTGCTCAGTGCCTGCGGTAGTGGACTCGGCGATCTCGTCTTCGGCGAAGGCCTCTACGGACTGCGCCGCGCCTTCGAACTGGCGGGCGCCCGAACCGTACTGATGGCGTTGTGGAGGATCGAGGACAACAGCATGCGCGGCCTGATGGAACAGATCTACCGCCGCCGGCTCGCCGGCAGTTCGACCGTCGACGCGGTCCGGCATGCCCAGCTGGATCGCTTACGCGACGTGCGGCGGCGACTGAACCGGTTGCATCCGATTCTCTGGGGCGGCATCGTCGCCGAGGGGGACTGGCGCTAGAATCCTGGCGGGTCGCCGCCAGGCGGGTTACCACCAGGAGTCCCCCTCCGAGAAGTTCAGGTTTTCGAACCGATTGGCGTCGCGGCCGTAAGGAATGATCTGATCGCCATCGAGCACGAATGTCGCGTGCTCGCCCAGGATGCGGCTGAACAGCGCCTTGCCGTCCTTTTCTCCCGGCGTGATCATGTCCAGCTCGACGAGTTTGTCCGACGCCGGCGATTGCAAACCGGCATCACAGATGGGGCAATAGAAATCCACCGGTTCACCGCGTACGACGTGCTGATCGAACGACTCGTCCCAGATCGAATGGTAGTCGCCCGGATTGGGACTGAGCAGGATCAGCCCTCGCTTCGACTTGTATTCGATGATCAGGATGAGGTACTCGCGTGGATTGATCACACCCTGACAATGGGGGCACTTGAATGTCGTCTTCATGACGGTCTTCTTTCTCCTGCGTTGTCTGCTCCCCGGCTGCCGACTCCCGGCCGCGTACCGCTTACAGCGATTCGAGAATCAGCGCGATGCCCTGGCCGCCGCCGATACACATGGTCACCAGACCGTAACGCTTCCTGGTCCGACGCAGTGCGTACGCGCAGGTCAAGGTGAGCACCGCTCCGGTGGCGCCCAGCGGGTGGCCCATGGCGATGGCGTTGCCCATGGGGTTGACCTTCTCCGGATCGATGCCCATGTCCGCGAAGTCACGGATGCAGGCCAGCGCCTGCGGCGCGAAGGCTTCGTTCAGTTCCACATGATCGATGTCGCCGCCGGTCAGGCCCGCGTTCTCGAGTGCGATGCGGGTCGCCGGCACCGGGCCCCAGCCCATGATGCGCGGATCACAACCGGCAACACCCATGCCGGCAATCCGCGCCAGCGGTTGCAGTTTGTGTTCCGCGGCACAGCTTTCCTTGCAGATCACCATGGCCGCCGCACCGTCGACCACCGCGCTCGCGTTGCCGGCCGTGATGATCCCGCCGGGCTCGAAGGCGGGGTAGAGCCTCGCCATCTTGGGCATGGTCACCTTGTCCATGATGTGCGTGTCGTACTTGACCTCGATGGGTTCGCAAGCGCCGTCGGTCTGCACCATCACCGCTTCGATTTCCTCGTCGAACCAGCCGGCGTCACGGGCCTGCTTGGCGTTCATGTGCGAACGGTAGCCGAACTCGTCGGCCTGCAGACGGGTGATCTCGTAGCGACGACCCAGTTCCTCGGCGGTGTTGGCCATGGCCATGCCGGCGGCCGGATCGTACAGCCCCATCAACAGCGAATCCTGCAGGTGCGCGCCCGGCGGCAAGGCCTTGGGATCGATCGGTCCGTATTTCTGGACCGCCTGACCCACCTTACGGCCGCGCCAGTTGTAGAGGATGAACGGGTACTGCATGCTCTCGCCGCCGCCGACGACCAGAAATGGACGCTGCTTGTCGTGACGCACGCCGGCCAGGATCATCTCGGCGCCCACGGCGATCGCTTCGGCGCCGCTGCCGCAGATGCGGGCGACCGTGAGCGCCGGCACATCATCGTCGAGGCCGCCCCGCCAGGCCATACCCTGGGCGGCGTAGATGGAATCGCGATGGCTGTGGGTAGCCATGCCCATCACCACGTGGCCGATGAGCTTCCGGTCCACCGGCGTATTCGCCAGGGTGGCCTTGATGGCCAGGCCGCCCAGCTGCGTGGTCGTGAAGCGCGAAAATAGTCCCGGCGCCTTGTTGTTTACCAGAATATCGGCGCGCGGTGTGCGGCGCCCACCGTCGAGCAGAACTATCGAATCGTTAGCCATAACCAGCCCCCTCTATTCGTGCATGAAGACCGCCGGAACCCGGGGGCCGTTCATGATGAAATTGGTCATCCCGATGCTGTAGTCGACGGTCTCCTTACAGCGGGCGAACCCGGCTGCCTCAACCTGCAGACCCTCGTTCAGCGGTTTGCCCAGACCGTTGCGGATCACCTCCACCAGTAGCGCGTCGATGGCCAGCGAATGGTGGCCGAGGTCGAGTGCCGGCAGCTCCGCCGGTACCGTCAGCGGCGCCGGATCGACCGGCACCAGCTCGCCCTCGCCGCTCAGGTGTCGCCGGATCAACTTCTTGGCCGCGCCGACCATGTTCTCGGTGGGCTCGCCGGTGGCCCAGCCCCACTCGCAGGCGTGCTTGGCGAATACCGGCCGGCCGGTCCGCAGCAGGTCGATGCCGCGTTCGAGACCGATCAACCGCGGCAGGCGCTGCGTTCCGCCGTAACCCGGAATGATGCCCAGGTTCACCTCGGGTTGACCGAGCATCAGGGCCGGCCCCACGACTCGCGCGTGGCAGGCCATGGACAGCTCCGAGCCGCCGCCCAGCACCGGCCCGTTCACCGCGGCGACAACCGGTTTCGGCATGGCCGCGATCTGGTCCAGGATGGTCTGCCCGTGTCGGCACTTGGCCTCGGCGTCGGCAGGCGTCTTGAGCGCAGCCAGTTCCATGATGTCGGCGCCGGCCAGGGAGCCGTCGAAGCTGGTCAGCACGATACCCTTGATCTCGTCGTCGTCGGCCAGACAGGCGAACTCGGTCTTCAGCTCTTCGATGGTCTGCTCGTTCAGCGCGTTCATCACCTCGGGCCGGCGGATGGCGATCACCGCGATCTCGCCATCGCGCTCCACGGCGATGTTCCGGTAGAAGACCGCCAGCTCCTTGCGCAGGATACTGTCGGGCACCTCGAAACCGGGGTGGGCGGCGGCGTACTTGGTGCAGATCTCGTGAACCTTGTCCGCGCCGAGCACCTCGGCCAGATCGAGCAGCCCCATGCTGAAGCCCAGGGCGTTGCGCGTCATCCAGTTCATCTCGCGCGGGTGGCAGATCTCGTTGTCGACCACGAAGTAGGTCCGCGCGATGAGCACCGCGAGGATGCGGTCGACCACCTCGTTGGCCAGGGCCTCGTCGTGGACCGGATCGCCCGGGTTCTTGCGGTCGTGCCACGGCGTGTTGGCCTGCTCGCTGAAGATGGCAGGTGGATCGAACCACTCGCTGCCGGTAGGACAGTCGCGCATCAGCTCGAGACAGTGCACGTTCAGCAGGTTGCCGCGCGTCAGGTCCATGACATTGAAGGGACCGCCGCCGCCGATGGCGTTGTTGACGATGGCGTCCACCTGCGCCGGTGTGGCCACGCCCTCGACGAAGATACGCGCGGCCTCGGCGCAGTAGTTGCAGAAGACGTCGTCGGCGGCGAAGCAGGCCACGTCGCCCACCTCGATGGGCACCTTGCCGAGCTTCTCCAGGGTGGCGATCATCCGCTTGCCGTAGGTGTCGTCGCCCGAGAGCACCACCTCGATGGGCGCGGAGCGCCAGGCCGGGAAGAAGGGATGGTTGACGAAGCAGCGCTCGGGGTGCTTGACCTCGTCCGCGATCTGCGCCCGCGGCAGTCCCGAGGTGGCGAAACCGATCAGGCAATCGGGATTGACCACGGCCTCGAGGCTCTTGAGGATCGCCTTCTTCACGGTCAGGTCCTCGGTGGCGGCTTCGAGCACATACTCGCAATCGGCAAGATCGGCGAGGTCGGTCGTCGGTACGATACCCTCGCCGGCAATCTTGGCGATTTTCGGGCTGAGCTTGCCGCGATCCAGCCCCTTCTTGATATATCCCCCGATCCGCTCCATGCCAGCATCGAGGGCCTCCTGCTTGATGTCCATGAGGTAGACCGTGCCACCCCCGGACTTGGCAAGCGCGGAGATGAACCCGTACGCGAGGTCGGGTCCAATGGATCCAGATCCGATTACGCCGACGATCATGTGCTCTCCTCCTTCGGTCGATGTATGTCGAACACACCGTGTTTCCAGGAGCGGTGCTTCCGGTAACGGGACGAGCGAATTCGCGGCGGCAGGACCGCCCGCGGAGCCGATCTTCGCATAATTCGATCCTGGGTGCCAGTCTGGAATGTTATCGGATTCGTTGCAGTCGCCGGGACGTACGGATTCGTCGGATCGGGGCACGAAAGAGCACGATGCCCCCCGGGGGGCACGCCGCATTTGCGCCGAAGGTAGGGTTCGGCTGCGGAATGTCCCCGTCGTGCTCGGGGATGGTTTTCGCGGCGCACGGGCACCAATCAGCTACCGCGACGGAGCACCCCGACGCATTGTGTTTGGCACGAGCAACCATCGGCGTTATGCTCGGCGCATGTCGAAACCGAGCCGACGCAGCGCTGCACCCTGGTGTGTTCTGGTGATCGCCTTTCTGGGCATTGCCATACCGTGCATCTTCAGTTCGCGGATCGCCACGCCCGAGGTGGTCGACGAACGGGTATTTCACTATCCGACGGTCCTGGGTTTCGTGCAGGCTTTCCCCACGCTCGATCTGGTGACCTACAAGTCGGCGACGACACCGCTGTACCATTTGCTGCTGATGCTGGCGGCTTTCCTGGTCGGCGATGGCCTGATCCAGCTGCGTTTCGTCACCGCGCTCATCAGCTTGACGGGTCTGTTGATCGCCTTCGGTCTGCTGCGGCGCAAATGCGCTGCGGCCGGCGTGAACGGGACGGGCACTTCGTTGTATTTCTCCTTGCTGATCCTGGCTTCGGCCTATTTCATCGGCTCCGCCGTCAGACTCTCGACCGACAATGCGGCTTTCACCTGCTTGCTGCTGTCGCTGTTCTTTCTGCTGCCGAGGCCGCTCACCATGGGCAACCGCTGGCTCGCCGCACTTTTTGCCGCGGCCGCCGCCCTCACCCGCCAGACCCATGCCTGGCTGATCGGCGCCTACCTGATGGCGGCGGTGTTTACCCTGCGGTCGCATCGCGCGGAGCGTTCAGCGGCGGGAATCGCCGGCCTGTTGCTGCCCGCGCTCGTGCCGCTGGTCAGTCTCGGCGCCTTGTTTCTGGTCTGGCGCGGTTTCGTGCCGCCGGCTTTCGCTTACCACCTCGACAAGACGATGAACTGGGAGGTACCGGTTTACGTCGCCTCGTTGTTTGGCGTGTACGGTGTTTTCTTCTGGGGATCGGCCGGGTCGTTGCTGGCCGACCGGCGGCGGTTGTGGTGGGTGCTGGCGGGTGTGCTCGGTCTGTGCGCCGTGTACTTGCTGCTTTTTCCCGTTTCCAACGCGTACTACGGGACCGACCTGAAATGGCAACGTGGCGGTGTCCTGTGGCGGGTCGCGGCCGCCCTGCCCAACGTGGGCGGCACGGCGCTCGTGTACTGGTTGTGGTTTCCCCTGGGCGTGTTCTCGCTGTGTATCGCCTGCCGCCACTTGGTTCGCAACGGCGAGGCGCTGCTGGTGGTCTGCTTCCTCTTCTGGATCGTAGCCAACATGGCGAATTTCCGGACCTACCAGAAATACTACGAACCGTTCGTGCTGTTTTTCCTCGGCTACCTGCTCTGCACGCTGCCGTTCGACCGCTGGTACCGTCGTCTGGGGCCGGGGGCGCTCGTGGTGCTGCTACTGGCTGTTTCGGTGCTGAGGACCTTCTGAGCCACCATGGGGTACAACGGGCGACGACGCGTCACCGCGAGGTGAAATCTCAAAAATTCACACCAAAAAAACATCGAGAAAAACCCTCCGAAAATCACCGAATGATTGACCTCACAGGGTGTAAAATGATAAAATTGTATAGCAATTATGAACCACCCGGCAGACAACGGAATGCAGGAGGCTATCTTGGTTCGCTATCACCGGAATTACGCATTTTCGCCTGTTTCTCCACGACGCTGGCCCTGGTATCTGACCTTGCTGACGTTGGCGATAAGTGCTTTCATCGCCGTTCCTTGCGCGAGCGGTTTTGTCAAGATCGACTTCGAGCAGAGGTACCTGGTACATCCGACGCAGCAGATCTGGGACTTCAATCTGGTACGTCCCGACACGACGTACCACGCCTTCTATCACACCTTGCCCGACGTCACGCCGTATGTCAGTTCGGCCGACACGATATGGCACGCCACGTCGCCGGATCTGGCGCACTGGACCATCGTGGGGCCGGCCTTGACCGTGGGGCCGCAGGCTTACGACGAAGAAGCGATGTGGGCGCCCGACGTGTTCTGGGACGAGGACAACCAACGCTGGGTCATGGCCTACACGGGTGTCGACATGGATATCGTCCAGCGACCTTGCCTGGCCTTTTCCGACGATCTCTACACCTGGACGAAGGCAGAGCACAATCCGGTGTTCGAACCGAATACCGAGATCTACGCCTGGAGCCCTGACGTCGCCTGGAGTGATTTTCGGGATCCCTTCATCTACAACACCTACGGCGTGTGGAACATGCTCTCCACCGCGGCGTTGCGCGACCCGGAGCCGCCGTACCGGATAGGGGTGATCCATCACGCCCAGTCGACGGATCTGATCGAATGGCGCGAACGCGACGTGTTCTTCGTCAACGACGGCGACGTACCCGAGCACGTGATGGAAAGTTGCCAGTACCTCGTACGTGGCGAATGGCATCATCTGCTCTTCGGCGAGTACGATGTGCCCGGCATCAGCCATGTCTGCGCGGCCGATATGGACGACTGGACCATCGCCGAGCGCACGATCATCGACTGGGGAATCGCCCCCGAGATCAACGAATTCGATGAAGGTGTGGATATCTTTTCGCGTCTGGCGCCGATCATGTATCCGGGCGCCGATGATTTCGTGTACATCGTACGCTTCGATACCTTGAGTTTCGACGAAGCGCAATGCGCGCCCCAGCTCGTTCGCCCGCATCCGCTGCTGAAGGACTGGGATACGTATTACGGTTTCGCCACCTTCTACAATCCCACCTTTGGCGACAATCCGGCCGTACGCGGCGAAGATTCGTGTGGGCTGGTCGGCTACGGCTGGTATGGCAGCCGGGAGGCATACCAGGGACCGCTCTCCGGCGTGACGACACCACCGGGCACCCAGCAGGGCGACGGCGCCCTCGGCACCCTCACCAGCCGCGATTTCATCATCACGGGCAACCGGATGAAGATGCTCGTCGGTGGTGGCAACTATCCCGAGACCTGCTACATCGCCATGATGGATGCCGAGGCGGACACGATCATCTTCTCGGAAACCGGTAACGACCACGAAACGATGACCTGGCGTACCTGGGCACTCGACAACTACGTCGGCCGTGAGGTCTATCTCGTGATCGAGGACGCCGAGACCGGCCCCTTCGGGCATATCAACGTGGACGAGATCGAGGAGTACTGGACCGACGAGGTCAGTGTGAATCCCGCGTCACCGGCCATGATCCTGACCGATCACGGTGCGCGGCCCAATCCCTTCAACCCCGTGACGGAAATCCAGTTCTCGCTGGCTCGCGCCTGCGAGTACCAGGTGCAGATCCACGACCTGCGCGGACGCGTCATCTGGGAGTCGGCGCCGGCGTCCGGTGACCTGGGACGCCAGTCGGTCACCTGGCACGGTGTTGGCTCGAGCGGCGAACCGCTGCCCACGGGTACCTACGTGTACGGCATTCGTGTCGACGGCGTGACGGTCAGTTCGGGCAAGCTCTCGCTGGTGAAGTAACGACGGGCGCCCACCGGCGGTCGAACCACGAATCACCGAAATTGAAGCTGGATGAAGGCGGCCAGGTTCATCAGCAGGGCCACGCCCATGTGGATGATTATGCCGCCGTTTATGCTGCCGCTGCGCAAGGCGATGATGCCCAGGATATAGGCCCCGAACACTGATCCCAGCGCCTCGGGAAACGGCTTCCCGAAATGCCAGAACGCGTAAAGCACGACCATGGGCAACAGGGTTGCGCGTCCGAGATAGCGGACCATGCCAAGCACCAGAAAGCCACGGAAGAACACCTCTACGCCCACGAACTGCAACGCGTAGCACAGCTCGTGAAAACCGTAGGTCAGACCGATCGGCAGTCCTCGCGCCTGCTCGAGCAGGCCAGGCCGGTATATGGGGTAGGTGTGCAGAAAAGCCGGCTGGAACGACGCCCACGTGATGGGCGGCACCATGACCGCCAGCAGCAGCAGGTACGGCCGCCAGTGGAAATTCTGCCAGCGCAGGCCGTAGAGATCCGACCGCTCGCGTTCCCACAACAACCGGAAAACGGCAGCCGCTCCGACGAGAGTCAGGGCGCGCAGCAGGCTGACCAGGCAGCGCTGCCAGAAATACACGGCGGACCGGTCCACCGACGCCATCTCGGTCAGTACCGGCGGCAAACGTAGTGCCCAGCGATTGAGCGCCAGCGCCAGCAACATCGCGCTGCAGACCAGCCAGAAGCGGCCGCTGCGCAGCCGCTGCGCCTCTTCGGTGCCGGCAACCGTCAGCAGGAGCGTGCCCAGGTAGGGCACGGCGAAGAAAAGCAGGTAGACGGGAAAATACAGCCAGCTTCCCCAGAAGCTGTCCAGTATCGTCTGCTTGAAGCCGGTGAGGTAGTTGTAGGCAAAGGCCGTGGCCAACAGTACCGCCAGCGCCAAGTGGAGACGCGGCCGACGGTTGTCGCGCAGGTATTCTCGCAGGTATTCGACGACTATCAGCACCGCACCGCCCTCACGCCGCTTGCGCCAGGAAAGAGCGGAGCATAATCCCAGACCGGCGGTGTGTCGAGGGCCAAGCTTCACCGGCACAACGAAATAAGTTGATGGGCCGCCTGTCGCCTGTCAGAATCGATCCTTCCGGATCACATGTCTTCTGTCCGGTTTCCCGACCCGCACCTTATGCCATTCAGATAACGGAATCGGGCGTCGTATTAGCTGGAGGCTATGCCATGCCGCATCAGAAACCACGTTCCCGAGAAGCGCGTATCGCCCTGGTTCTCTACGGCGGAGTGTCGTTGGCCATCTACGAAAACGGGGTCGCCCGTACCTTTTTCGATTTCGTACGCGGCCAGGGTCCGTTCGGATTGCTGAGCGATCTGCTCGACGCCAACGTGACGGTCGACGTGATCGCCGGCACCTCGGCCGGCGGCATCAACGGGCTGATGCTGGCCGCCGCACTGGAATCGGGCGCCGATTTCAGCGCCGCCTCCCGGTTGTGGCGTCGGCAGGGGGACCTCGGCCGCCTGCTGCGCAAGCCGACCGGCGCCCTCGAGTTCGACTCCCTTCTCGACGGCGAAGGCTACTACCAGGAGCAACTGACGCGGGCATTCGAGAAACTCTGTACGCGCGAGGACGTGGGGTACCAGAGCCCCGGCGAGATCGACGTGTTCATCACCGGCACGGATCTGGATGGCGAGATCCGGGTCTTCGAGGATTCCCTCGGCGCCCGGATCGAGGACAAGGAACACCGCACCGTCTTCCGGCTCAAGCACCGGCCCGATCGCAAGGCACTCGGCTGCTGGGTATCCAAACGACAGGCCGACGTCGCGAAACAGGCCAGCATCCTGGCCTCGATTTCGCGGATCACCTCCACCTTTCCCTCGGCCTTTCCGCCCTTCGAACTGGACCAGCTCGAGCGGCACCGGAGCGAGGTGGCCGAGGCGCTGCGCGATTTCGGCTATCCGCGCAGCAAGCGGCAGCGCAGATTCATCGACGGTGGCCTGCTGGACAACAAACCCTTCGGTCCGGCCCTGGACGCCATCTTCCACCGGATGCCCAGCTGTCCCGTCGACCGGCGATTGTTCTTCGTCGAACCCTCGCCGGAAAAATTCGACAAGCGCCGGCCGCAGGACGTATCGCCGCTGGGTGTCGTGCTGTCGTCCGTGGTCTCCATCCCCGCCCACGAAAGCATCGGCGGCGACCTGGATCGTCTGATCAACTACAACGCTCGCGTGCGGTGGATCAAGGAACTCAAGAAAGCGCTCCAGCAGAAGCCGGCGTTGACCCCGGGGCTGCCGGCCGAGAAGGTCCGCTGTCCCAGCGACCCGGCGCCGCATTACGACATGATCAGGCGTCACGCGCTGGCGATCTCCCTGGTCCTGGAGTCGGACAACACGCCGACCGCCGGCGATTACGTGGTGGGCGAAGAGCGGCAGCGGCTGTACGGCCATCTGATGGGAGCGTTGCGACGACGTCTGGGCGACGACGCGGTCAACATCGAATGCTTCGACGTTGCCTTTCAGATCCGCCGCGCCTTCCACTTTCTGTACGAATTCTACGAGGCGCTCCACGAACGCCACGAACGCAACGCAGAAGCGGCAGAGGGTTCGGAGGTCGACTGGACGCCGGTGCTGGCGGTGGGCCGTGTCGTCAAGGCACTCAAGATCGTGCGGGTGATGCTGTTGCGTCTGCGTCGCCGGCTGGTCGACGAGGTGAGCGGTTCCATCCTGGAAACACCCGAGTATGCCGAACGCGTACTGACGGTTTTCAGCGATTTCCTGGCGGCCGACGCGGCGCACTGGCAAGCCCTGTATCAGGAGGTTCCGTTCCCGCCCAGTGACCGGCAGCCAGACGAGTCCGAGTCTGCGGATAGCAAGCAGCATCCCCATCGGCCAGACGACTGTTTCCGGGATCTGCGGCGGCGACTGCGCGACACGAACGAGCCGCTGCGTAGCGCTTTGCGGGATCTGTTCGAGCTCTTGCCGTCGGACGAGGCTGCGCGCGAACCGACGTTGAAACTGTTGCCGCCGCGCGTTCTGACCGATGTCGTTCTGGCTGCCGGCGAGGCCATCCGGCAGATAACGCCCGTGCAAACGCCCGGTGCCGACGCAGCGGACAGCGACAGCGACGGACGATCGCGGGAGCCGCTGACGGTACTCGACTATCTGGCCCTGGTGCTCGACGCCATCGTGGACCTGGCGCCGCCGTTGAACGCGAACCGGAACGGTACGATACGCGAAGACGCCGATGGCGACAGCGACGACCTCTTCGCCGACTACAGCCGACTCGACGGTCACCTGTACCCACAGGTATTCACCGGCGGCGTCTACGAACTCGACGAGGTTCGATTCGCACGCATCAGCCCCTTCGACGCGACCGAGGGCCTGGCCGGCCGGGTCACCGGCGAGGACAAGCTCACCGGCGACATGCTCGCGCACTTCGCGGCTTTCCTGCGGCAGGACTGGCGCTCGAACGATATCCTCTGGGGTCGGCTCGATGGTATCGCCGAGGTAGTGGCGTCGTTCCTCGACAAACCGGCGTTCGACCGCATCGGCCGCCGGCAAAGGCAGCTCGATCACCACTTCGATCCGACTGCCCTGCAAACAGCCTTTCCCCATGCGCCCACTGCCTGCCTCGAAGAGCTCAATCAGGCCTGGCTGAATTTCCGACGGAGCTGGCGACCGACTGCCGAGAACGCGGGTTTCACGCCGCCGTTGGCGCCGTGCGAACGGTATTTCCGCGAGAAGTACATCGTCGCCACCCAGATGGACGCGTTCCTGCAGGATGTCGCCAGCGTCTACGAGGACCTGCATTTCCAGGAAATCAAGTGGGGGCTCGAGCGCGGCGATCGCCAGACCACCTCGGAGTCGGACGACCACGCCATCCGCAAGGACGCCGCCGCCATGGCGCGGGAGGATCTGCAGCCCATGTCCGCCGCCGACACCTGGCGGGACTTCACGGCGATGGGCCTGGGAAGCCAGACGGTGACCGGAGCGGACGGCGCGATTCCCCACAACGTGCTCGGCGAATACTCCGCGCAGGCCTATCTGTTGTTCTGGGGCATGCTGCGACGTTCCCTGGGCGGCCTGGGACGAGGCTTGCTGGACCGCACCCGCTTCTTCACGCGCACGCTACCCGCTTTCGTCTTCACGACCCTGGTCCTGCTGCGTCGACAGGCTACGACGGCCGTGGTGTACGTGACGACGATCGAGGTCATGCTGCTGACGCTCACGGTGCGCGCCGTCTGGAAACACGAGTGGAGCGCGTTGCCGCCGCCGTTGATCGGCGCCTTTCTCTTCGCCTGGATCGTCCGCAAGGGAACACCACGAGTGGGCAAGCCGCGGATGGGCAAGACGCTGCTGCAGGCGACCCTGGTCGCCGGACTCGCCTTTGGCGTGGCGGCCGCGGTTACCAGACTCTGGTGCAATCGGGTCTGTCCCCTGGTGGAGGGGTGGCTGCGGGCGGTCTTCTAGCCCGCGTTGTTCAGGAATGAATTACTACGGCGGCGTATTTTGAGTTCTGACAGGGCGCGCCGGCACCGAACGATGCATCCTGAGCGACATTCTGAATAGCTTGTTTCACCTGGTGGATTTTGCTAGGCTGCCGGCACTCGCTTTTCGAAGAGGGAGTGTCCCATGCCCGCCTTTCGCCATCCGACCATGTCTGGAACGAAGCTTCGGTACGCCGCCATCACCTGCCTCGCCATCGCGTTGCTGGGTCAGGGTTTCGCCGACGCCGTGGCGGCGACGGTTGCCGAAACCACCCGGCGAGCCGGTTCTTCACCGGATGCCAAATCCACCTGGGAAGCGCTCGGACCGCTCGGCGGCGAGGTGATGGGGCTCTCGCTGGCGGCGGACGATCCGGCCACCGTCTATCTCCTGCCCGGCAACGACATGATGACGCGGATCCACCGGTCCGAACAAGGGGGGGACGACTGGGCGGTCGTCGGCGTCATCGACAGCAACGGCGAAGCGATCACCGGCGACCCGTCGAACGCGTCGGTGCTGTATGTCGGCGGCGGCCTCTACGTCCACAAGAGCGTCGATGCCGGCGTAACCTGGAGCGAGGCGCGGCTCAACTATTTCCGGCACACGAGTCTACATGACATCGTGGTCCACCCCGACAACGCCGATATCGTCTATGGCGTGGGATCTCTCGTGGACGGCCACTTCAAGATGGCCGTTTTCAAGAGCAGCGACGGCGGCGCCCACTGGTCGAGCGAGATCGTCCCGCCCGAACTCGATCTGGGCGAGCTCCGGGCCGTGTGTCTCCATCCCCACGTGCCGGAAACCGTGTATGTCGCCGGGACCTACAAGATGGCCGGTGAGAACTATCCCGCCTTCGCCAGGAGCGAGAACGGCGGCTCGACGTGGGACATGTTGACCACGGGTCTGATCGGCAACAAGGCCTACGACATCGCCATCGATCCGCTGGCACCGGACAAGCTCTTCTGCTTGACCGACGACGGCATTTTCACGAGCGATGACGGCGGCCTGACCTGGATGCTGCGCCAGGAGGAAACGGGCTACTGTATCGCAGTCGATCCCAACGATCCGCAAACGGTGTACGTAGGCGGCTACGAGGTGGTGTACCGGAGCGCGGACGGCGGCGCGAGCTGGATCGGTCATACCAGCGGCGTCCGCGGTCACGAGATTCACGACCTGGTCATCGATCCGGACCAGCCCACAAGACTGCTCGCCGCCAGCCAGCATGGTGTCCTCAGATCCGAGTCGAGCGGATCTGCCTGGTCGCCGAGCAACAGCGGCTTTTTCGCCCGGCAAGCGTATCTGCTTGCCATCGCGCCTTCGGCACCCGACACCATCATGGCCGCCATCGCGAACGGTGGACTGCACAAGAGTCTCGACGGCGGCGATACCTGGCTGACCCTGCCCGAGTACGACGACTGTGGCGATCCGACCGAGCTGGTCATCGATCCGGTGAATCCCGACCTGATCTATCTGTACTCGGGTGGGTGAGGCGCTTTCTCGCTCTACATGAGCGAAGATGGCGGGGCCATCTGGGAGAGGTTGATCACCGGCGACGAGACCAACGACTACTTCGTTGCCAACAGCATTGTCTTCGATCCCGGTGTTCTGGCGACCCTGCATGCGGCCGGCTACTGCATGGACCAGCGCGGCGATGCGATGGCCGTGGCCACCTTCTCGGCGGTGAATCCCAACTGGGCCGTCACCGAGATGCCCACGACCGCCTGCGACGTCGGTCGCCTGAACGACGTGGCCGTCAGCGGGACGAATCCCGATATCCGCTATGCCGGCGGGAGCTGCGAATATGATCTCGTCGTGCACCCGGCCTTCTTCAAGAGCGTGGATGGCGGCGACACCTGGCAGGATTTCTCGGCGTACGTGGCCGCCGGCGGCACCACGATACGCAAGATCGCCGTCGCGCCCGACAACGCCGACCTGGTCTACATCATGAAGGATACGGGTTTCTACCGGAGTGAAGACGGCGGGACCAGCTGGCAGTCCGGTGGCCACGGTGCGCTGCTGGATTTCGAGCTGGACCCGAACGAGCCGGGCTTCGTCTGGGTCGGTAACCGAAACGGCATGGTTTTTCTGAGCCGTGACGCTGCCCAGACCTGGGAGTTCGTCGGTTACGGCCTGCAGGCGTTGCCGGTGTACGATCTGGCCATCAATCCGCAATTCTCTCCGCTGGTGTATGCCGGCAGCGGCACCGGCGTCTATCGCCTGCTGCTGGACGATCATCCGCAGCCGGTCTTTCTCGCCTCTTTCGTCGCCCGGCGCCATGGCACGGCGGTGATGCTGCGCTGGGAAGTCGCCGCCGATGCCGGCAGAGCGACCTTCACGGTGTGGCGGGAGACGGTGTCGGGTGGGCGCGTCAGGATTTCCGATGCGCCCGTGCTCGGCAACGGACGCTACGAGTTCCTGGACCGGGAGGCGCCGACCCACCGGGTGTCGTACTGGCTGCAACGGACCGGCGGCGCCGACGGCGTTGACGACGCCGACTGGTTCGGTCCCGCGATCGCGTCCGCTGCTTCGTTGCGCTTCGCACTCGCGCCAAGCTGCCCCAATCCCTTCAACGCCGCGACCACGATCTCGTTCACCCTGGCCGAGCGCGAACCCGTCAGCCTGCGTATCTACGACGCGGCAGGCCGTCTCGTCGCCACGCTGGTGGATGCGCAGGTCACCGCGGCGGGTACCCACACGCTGAGCTGGGACGCCCGGAACGATGCCGGCGTGCCCGTGAGTTCGGGCGCCTATTTCTGTCGGCTCGACAATGAACGACAGCAGGCCATCCAGTCGATGATTCTCATCAAGTAACGTCCTGAACGTCCTGTCCGACCGTTCCGGTTGCCCGCGCGGCCGTGGTGTTCCGGAACAACTGCCGCCGTCCCGATCCTGCCATCCCATGGCATCGCGTCGTCCTGTCAAGGGCGCCTCGGCGTGTGCTATACTTGATGCTCTCCAACACCGGAAAGGACAACAGGCATATGCCCAGCTACCTGCGCGTCGTGATGCTGCTGACGGTGGCGTCGATACTTCAGACGCAGTCGATACCCGCAACCGCCGAGGAACCCGATCCCCGCTACTGGCGGCTGGACGATATCCTCGTTCAGTTCGACAGCTGGCAGACCGCGTATCCGGACATCTTCCATCAGACGACCCTCGGGCCGAGCGGCGAGGGTGAACCCATTCCCCTGGTTCGGATCTCGGACAACGCCGCCGTTTCCGAACCGGAACCGCGTCTTTTCTTTCACGCCGCCCAGCACGCCAACGAGTGCAACGGCACCGGGGCGATCATGCGCACCATCGAGACCTTGTTGACCGGCTACGGCGTGGATCCCCAGCTGACCGCCCGCGTGGACGGTCTGGAGCTGTGGTACCTGCCGGTGGTGAACGTGGACGGTCACCGCTACGTGTTCAGCGGCGCACCGAGCTGGGCCGACTGGCGCAAGACGCTGCGCGACAACGACGACGACGACGAGGTGGATTTCCCTGACGACGGCGTCGACACCAATCGCAACTGGGACTGGAACTGGAACGAGTGCAGCGACAGTCAGCCGTGGTCGCAGAAATACAAGGGTCCCTGGCCCTGGTCCGAAGCCGAGGTGCGGGCGCTGCGGGACTTCATCCAGGCCGAACGACCGGTCATCGTGGTCGATTACCATTCGCCGGTGACCATCGCCTGGTCCAACTTCATCTTCTGGCCCTGGCTCAGCACGCACGGCGGCGGCTTCAGTCCCGACGAGCCGGTGGCGCGCGATATCGCCGAGCAGTGGGCGGACGACACGCGTACCGAGACCGGAGCGCATTACAGCACCCTGTACGCCTACGACACCCTGCCCAAGGAACAATGCTGGGTGTACGGGCAAACCGGAATCCTGACCTTCCTGATGGAGATCGGCGATCACTGCTGGTGGAACGGCGCGACGGTGGACACCATCGCCACCCGGGTGGCGCGCGGCAGCCAGTACCTGCTCGAGCGTGCGCTGACCGGACCCGGCATCGCCGGTCGAGTCGTCGACGCCTTCACCGATCAACCCCTGGTGGCCGAGGTGCAGCTCGACGAGATGCATGGCGACGGCGTGGGTCCGCGCCTGACCGAGGCACGCTTCGGTCAGTACCACCGCCTGACCGAGACCGGCACCTACACCGTGCGGGTGAGCCGCCGCGACTACGAGAATCAGGTGCGGACCGTACAGGTAGACGCCGGGGCCTGGACCGTGGCCGATTTTGCGCTGGTGCCGACCACGACGAGTGTTGGTGGCGACGGATTCAACGATTCAGCGGGTGACGACACGGCAGAGCCCGCCGGCGCGACCAACTGGTTCAGCGCCGGCAATCCCCTGCGCGCCGGCAGTCGCGTACAGATTCTGCTGCCTGCTGACCTGCCCGACGGTCGCGCGGAGCTGCTGACGCTGGCTGGACGCCGGATCACGGTGCTCGGCGATCGTATCCCAGCCGGTGGCCGGCACGAGCTGAGCCTCCCGGGAAACGTGCCCGCCGGTGTGTACCTGGTCCGGGTCAGCTCCGGCCGGATGCAGCAGGTGCAGCGCATCACAATCGTCCATTGATGATTCGGCGTACGCGCCGGAAGAACAACGCCGGTGCCCCGCAGGGCACCGGCGTTTGCTGGTCGATGTTCTTGCTATGGCTGTAGTTACCTGACCAGCGTCAACGGCATCACACCGATCTGATCGCCCGACTTCAGGCGCGCGAAATAGGTGCCCGAGGCCATGGCGCGGCCGGCGTGGTCCAGGCCGTCCCAGCGTACCTCGTTCACACCCGCGGCAGACACGCCGTCGACGAGGGTGCGCACCAGCTGTCCGCGAACATCGTACACTGCGAGCACGGCGTGCCGGCTCTCCGGCAGGCTGAAGCGGACCGTGGTCATGGGGTTGAAGGGGTTGGGAACCGCGCCCAGCAGCGCGAAGGCGGCCGGCGTCTGGTCGCCGACTGCCACCGAGCCCTCGCCGAGCACCAGACGCGCCAGCACGTTGATGGTCGGATTAGCCGGATCGTCGGAGTTGATCGTCACGGTGGCCTGATGGGTGCCGTCCGGCAAGCCGAAGGCGTTGAAGTCGAAGTTCAGCGCGACGTATTCGCCGGGCGCCACGACACCGCTCGTCGGCGAGATGTTCAGCCACGAAGCCGACTCGCTCAGCGACCAGTTCAGGTTCCCGCCACCCTGGTTGAACAGGTAGCCCGGGGCGATGATCTGGCCCGGTGTTGCCATCTCGACGGCCACGATCGTGGGCGCCGCCACGATCAGCGGTTCGGTCGAGCCGCCGCCGGGGAAGACGATGTCGTCGACCCACGCGCAGTCCTGGCCCGCGGAGCCCGAGGCGTCGGTCTGGTATCGCCAGCGGAAGCTCACGGTACCCGATCCGGTCGGGAACGACGACTGCGTCCATTCGGTCTCGCCGGACCACGAACCGACCTGCGTGTTGCCGATGTAGAAGCGCAGGTAGTCGCCGTTGGCCTGCGACGAGGTCTTGTGCCAGAACGTGATGTCGCCGCCGTCACCGCAGTCGACGTAGGTCTGCATCTGGGTGAAGGTCGAACCGGGAATGACGCCCGAGCGGGCGGCGTAGTCACCGGTGTGGACTTCGCTGCTCTGGACGTACCAGTCGGAGTATCCGCCTACAATCCAGTCCATACCGGTCAGGTCGCCGGTCTCGTAGCCCTCGGCCAACGTCGATCCGAGGTGCAGATCCAGTTCCAGGTCGGCCAGGAACGGTACGTTCACGGTCAGCACGCCTTCGCTGCCCGCGGAAGCGTTCAGGATGTAATCACTGCCGGCGGGCAGGGATACCGAATAGTCGCCGGCGGGATCGGCGATGACGGTGGCGACCGGCGCGTCCTGCACGATGATCGTCGCCTCGCTCGCGGGCGTTCCGTCGGGCAGGAAGACAGTGCCGCTGACGGTGGCCTGGGGCAGCGCGGTCATGCGCACCAGCAGGTTCGCCACCCCATCTTCCGGTACCTCGACATCCTGCGAGAAATTTTCGTAGCCGAAAACCGCCGCACTGATGACCTGTGCGCCGGCGGGGGCGAAGACGCTGAAGCTACCGTCGCTCTCGCTGTAGGTCGACTGGTTGGAGTTCTCGACGAAGATGTAGGCATCGGGGATCGGCAGGCCCGTGGCCCGGTCGGTCACGGTGCCTTCCACGGTGCCGAAGCCGCCCATCACGGCGAAAACGGCCTCGTAGGCGTCGATGAAGCCGTGACCGTAGACATTGTCCTCACCAGGCGTGCCCCGATCGAGAGACGTGTCCATCAGGACCTGCTTGATGGTGATCACATCGAGGTTGGGGTTGGCCGAGCGCATGAGCGCTACCACACCGCAGACGTGGGGGCAGGCCATCGAGGTGCCGTCCATGTACTGGTAGCCGCCACCGTTGTCGGCGCTGTAGATGCTGACGCCGGGCGCGGAGACTTCGGGCTTGACCCGGTTCTCCTCGGGGCCGCAGTTGGGGCCCGCGGGGCCGCGGCTGGAAAAGCTGGCGATGTTGTAGGGGTAGGTGTGGTTGGTCGCCCCAACTGTGAACATGTTGTAGATGGTGGTGGCGCGATCGCCGGGCGAGCGCAGCGTCTGGCTGCCCGGGCCCTCGTTGCCGGCGGCAAAGACCACCACCGGACCGGCGGCTTCGCAACCGTCGATGACGTCCCACCAGCGGCTGTCGCAATCCGGGTAGCCGAAGCCCTCGTGCACGCCCCACGAGTTCTGCACCACGTCCGGCACGTCTTCCATGGTCTGCGGATCGCCATCGGGATCGGCGAACCACTCGAAACAGGTAACGATATCGATGTCGAAACCGCCGCCGGCGCCCTGGTCGATGGCGTTGGCCGCGATCCACTCGGCCGCCGGGGCGACGCCGATAGTGTCGTCGTCGGCGACCCCGCACATGGTGCCCATGCAGTGCGTACCGTGGGACCAGAAGTGCTGGTCGTTGGGGAAGGTCGAGACGCTGCCGACGACGTCCAGCCAGCACTCCTGCCAGGGAGCGTGGTTGCCGCGCCAGCGATCGGCGAACGCCGGATGGTCGCCGTCAACGCCCGTGTCCAGGCCGCCGATCAAGGCGCCCTCGCCGCGGATACCCAGCTCGTCCCATACACGCCTTGCGCCGATGCTCACCACGCCGGGCGTGATGCCGATGCCACGGTCGGCACTATCGGCCTCGTAGCGTCGCGCCGGTTCGATGACTTCGGGAACCAGATTCGGTTCGACGATTTCCACATCCTCGCGGGCCGCGATCTCGCGGATGGCGGCTTCGCTGCCGGTCACGATCACGCCGTTGACCAGCCAGTGCGGCGTGAAGGAGACCACGTCCGTGCCGCGACGCGCCTCGAGGCTGGTCGTCAGATCGGCCTGCGCCGAGCGGGCTGCCGCCTTCAGCGTTTCGATGACCGTGACATGGCGGTCGGCCAGATCCACCCGCTGGTCGTGCAGGCTCTGATCGAGCGCCAGGATATCGACACGCTCGTGCATGACGACGAGCACCGTGATCGGGTCGTCGTTCTGCTTTTCCGCGAGCATCAGTTCGAGCTTGGGAGAAAGCTCGCCGGCGAGTACCGAGCCAGCCAGCAGGAGGATCGCACAGGGAAGGAACAGCTTGACTAAACGCATGGGTTTCCTTTGTGGTTGAAGGCGTGTCGTCCACGACGCTGTAAAGAAACCGGGGTGGCCCCCGGATCAGCACACGATTTCAGGGCATAATGATAGCAGTAAAATGTCACGAAAGCATGGAGATGTAATGGGTATTCTTTTTCTATACATTGAAATATTTGACGTTACGCGATTTCCCGCGCTGAAGGAGTGGCGGTCGGGGTACCGCGCGACGGGGTGATGGGGCACCCGGCATTTTCACCCCGATATGATCGTCCTGGGCGTGTCGGTGATCACCGCATCGACGCCGTTGGCCGCGAGCGCGGACGCGCGTTCGCTGTCGTTCACGGTCCAGGCATAGAGGAGCTTCCCGGAATCATGCAACCGGGCGACCAGATCGGCTGTGACGGCGCCGTGGTGCAGCGACAGCGCCGCGGCACCGATCGATTCGAGCGTCGAAACCGGTGCCCGGCCCGGCGCGCGGGCGATCAGACCGGTGGCGTACCCATCCGCGCCGGCGACCACGAGTTGCAGCAGTTGGCTCGAAAACGACTGCAACTCCAGGCGCAGCGCCTGGCGCCACGGAGCGATGGTGCGCCGTAGCGTATCCGCCGACCGCGCCTCGGCGCGCATGGACTTGATCTCCACGAAAACGTGCGTTCCGGGACCACGCTCGGCAAGTAAGGCCAGCGCGTCCGTCAACGCCGGTACCTCGCCACCGACCTTGGCCGGCCGGCCACGAATCGCCGACAGATCCAGCTCCCGGATCCGCCCCTGCGGCAGATCGGGGTCGTGGTGGACCACGAAACCGCCATCGCGTGTTTCGTGAATGTCCAGCTCCACGCCGTCAGCACCGAGAGCGCAGGCCAGGGCAAAGGCCTCGAGGGTGTTCTCGGGCGCCTCGGCCGAGGCGCCGCGATGGGCGATGATGCGTGGTCCGGTGCGTTTCACAAGGCATCCCCGTCATGAAATAGAAGCACTACGGTGGTCGCCGACTGGCAGTCAGCACTTCGGTATGGTACAGTATTTTGCGTCCGACTGGCCACAGTCCATCGAGGAGGTAGAGCATGGGGACCTACGTGATTCTGAGCCGCGTCGCACCTGATTCTTTTGCCAATCCGTATAATTTCAAGCAGCTTGCCAGTGCGGTCTCGGAGACGATCAAGGCTGAATGTCCCGGCGTGACCTGGGTCGCGAGTTACGCCACGCTGGGTCGCTTCGACGTGCTGGATATCATCGAAGCCGACGATCCCAAGGACGTGGAACGAGCCTCGATGATCATCCGGTCGGTGGGTCACTCGATCACCGAGACCATGGCGGCGACACCCTGGGAAGAGTTCGTCGAGTCGTTGTAGGTGTCGGAGCAAACGGAAAGCACCATGCGAGCACGCGAACGCTTCATTGCCGCCCTGGAGCGCCGGCCCTTCACGGGTCGCGTGCCCCATTTCGAACTCGAGTTCTTCCTGACCATGGAAGCCTTCGGCCGGGTGCATCCGTCGCAACGCTGTTTCGACCAGTGGCGCCAGATGACCGCGGCCGAGCGCGACCTGCACCGGCGCGATGTGGCCGACCTGCACGTGGCGGTGGCGCGGCGTTTCGAACAGTCGGGTATGCTCTTCCACGTGCCGCGCGGCTGGCAACCGGAAGACGTGCGGCGTTCCCTGGATCACGTCCGCGAGCTCTCCGGCCTGGAGTATCTGATCACCCTGCACGGCGACACGACCTACTCGCTACCTACAGGCCAGGACATGATGTCCTTCGTCTGCGATCTGGCCGACCGGCCGCAGGAGATGAAGGATCACGCCCAGAAACTGGTCGACGAGGCCCTCGAGCGCGCCGTCGGCATCGGCGACTGGGCTACGGTGGACGGTTTCTGCCTCTGTTCGGATTACTGCTTCAACGATGGTCCTTTCCTTTCGCCGGCCATGTTCGACGAGTTCGTCACGCCCTACCTGGCCCAGCTCGTGGCCGGCTACCGGGATCTGGGCTTCTACGTCATAAAACACACAGACGGCGACATTAAACCCATCCTCGATGCGCTCGTCGACGCCGGGCCGCACGCGCTGCACAGTCTCGACCCGCTCGGCGGCGTGGATATCGCGCAGCTGAAACAGCAGGTCGGCGATCGGGTCTGCCTGATCGGCAACGTCAACTGCGCCCTGCTGCAGACGGGCACGGACGACGAGGTCGTCGAGTCGTGCCGCTACGCCCTGCGCCACGGCATGCCCGGCGGCGGCTACGTTTTCGGGACGAGTAACTGCATCTACACGGGATTGCCCCTCGAGCGCTACGAGCTGATGTTGCGGGTATGGCGGGAAGAGGGAAACTACCCGGCGCCGGAATGATTTGCCAGGGGCGCCGAATCTACCGATGGCAACCCGGGTGCCGCGGAGGGACAGTGTTTCCGCGCCCACGAAAGAACCCGGCAGGTCGAAATCCACCAGCAGGAGTTGCACCGCCTGATCGCTGGCCGGCCTGGTAGCGGGAACCGGCTCGTCGCCGACCGTCGGCCGCGATGAATGGACTCGCCCGAACAAGGTGTATCGCCGCCCCCGCGCGAAGTGTTATACTCATTCCTGCAAATCTGCGAGTCCCGAACTGGCCCCGGCTCACCTGTGCGCCGGGCTGTTCGGCGCTGCTGGCGTCACTCATGAGGGGGGAGACATCCAATGCGCGCGATTTTCAACCCACGATCCATAATCCTCGGTCTTTTGGTACTCGGTCTGCTGGCGGTTTCCGCCGTGGCCCAGCCGGCCGCCACGAGCAGCGATCAGGCCGTGGCCATCGTTACCGAGACGCAGCTGGGCGGTTCGCTCGAGGGGATTCGTCTCTATGTCTACCCGCGGCTGCTGCCCGCCGGCGAGACGGTCTCCACCTGGAAGAGCGACGTCTACGTGACGCCCGATCGTGGCTGGTTCGTGTTTGTCGATCGTTACCCCGGCGCGAACTGGGAGCACCCCTGCTGGTACTTCTTCGTCGACGCGGAATCCGGCGATGTGCAGCGCTACGACGCGAAAGTGCCGCCGCGCCTGCAAGGGGACCTGACCGAGATCACCGACGGCCGTGACAATCCGCCTCCCGGCGTGTCCGAGAGGATGCTGGAGGATTACAGCGCGCGGCTGCGCGAACTGCCCAAGCCGGCGAAGGCACGCGGGCAGGCCTGGGCGTTCATCATCAGCGGGGGCGCCAACGCCGGCAACAACCACATCCGCTACTGGAACGACAGCGCCTTCATCTACCGCACGCTCGTCGAGTACTACGGTTATGCCGATGATCACATCCGCGT
>CAYLIV010000027.1:0-55275 GCA_964384055.1 uncultured Fibrobacteraceae bacterium | reverse complement strand
TCGAGACCCTCGCGTTCGGCGATCACCAGGTTGCGCGCCGCCAGGACGACCCAGTCGAGCTTACGCAGTGACTTGAAGAACACCGGATCCGGGCAGCAGCCCAGCTCGGGCAGGTCCACCAGTTCGATACCCAGTTTGGGTACGGTCTTGCGGACAGCCGCTTCCATCTGGGGATAACGTACCTGGATCATGCATCCGGGGAAGAACGCGAACCTCATGCCGATTCCTCCTCGCCACCCGCGTTCGTGGTTTCGCTGCCGAAGTCCAGCAAGGTCTGTATCGGTTCGAGATCCAGCTCCGGCAACTGGGGCAGACCCAGCTCCTCGCGCCGCCGGTGCGTGGCCGAGGTGACGATGGCGCTGCGTCCCATCTTGTAGATGCCCTCGACCAGCCGGTCCACGCCCTTGGGCACGATGCCTTCCTCGGCCATCAGGTTCTTCAAAGCCACGATGACTTCGATGGGCTTGACGTCCTGCGGGCAGCGGTCGAAACAGGTAAAGCAGTTCGAGCACATCCAGACGGGTGAGCCTTCGCGCACCAGTTCGTTCTTCATGCCGTAGAGCACCTGCAGCATGATGTTACGCGGGTTGAAATCCTCGCTGAAGCGCGCCGTGGGGCAATCGCCGACGCAGGCGCCGCACTGGTAGCAGTAATTGACGCCGTCACCTTCGAGCACCAGACCGAGTTGTTCCCGGAAGGCGTGATCGATCTTGATCGGCTCGTCCTGCTTGGCCTCGTCACTCACGACCGGTCGTCCTTTCGCTACACGCAAGGTGCGTCGGACACGGCACCGGGCGGTGCCGGATCGCGCCGGGAGGGCAGTACTATTCCACCCCAGCTCCCGGCGTGGCGCTACATGAAAGCTCGGTTGCCCCGGGGCATTGAAACAGCAACTCTGCGGTCCGCCGGCTCTTCGCGAACTGGCGGACCCGCAACGCAAACGCCGGCTAGTTCTTCGCCGCCGCCGTATCCTCCACCGGCCGTACACTGTTCGACCGGCACTTCGGACATGACCGCTCGGTCAGCACGCCCTTGGGGTCGTACGTCTCCTCGTAGTCGTGCCCGCAACGCATGCATTTAAACTTCCAAAGACTCTCCACGCTCGGCCGCCTTCTTCTGAGCCTTCTTCAACGCTTTCGCGAGTTTCTTCTCGTGTTCCTTGGTCAGCACGTCCACCGTGTGCTTGACCTCTTCCTCGGTGACGGTCTTGCGCAGTTCTTCCATCTCGCCCATGGTCTTCTGGAATTTCGTACCCTCGGCGGCGCTGATCCACTCGAGCTGCAGACGCTCCGGGCGGATGCCGCGCTTTTCGAGGTACTTCCACAGACGGTACACGCGCTTGACGGTCTGCCGGTTGGCGTCGATGTAGTGGCAATCGCTGAAGTGGCAGCCCGACACCAGCACCACCGGCGCGCCCTTGCGGAACGCCCGCAGCACGAAGGCCTCGTCCACGCGCGCGCTGCACATGGTCCGGATCAAACGGTTGCTGGCCGGATATTGCATGCGACCGATACCAGCGGTGTCGCCGCCGGCATAGCTGCACCAGTTGCAGGCGAAGACGATGACCTTCTCCATCTGCTTTTCCAGCAGCAACGAGTCGACCTGGGCCATGATCTGCGTGTCGGTAAAGTGACGCATACTGATGGCCTGGGTGGGACAGGTGGCGCCGCAGTTGCCGCAACCCGCGCACGCCGCCTCGACAACGTTCGCCTTGGTCTTGGTCGCCTTGTCCGCGGTGATCGCGCCATAAGGGCACACGGCGACGCACAGCCCGCAGGCGTTGCACAGGTCGTGATCGCAGACGGCGGTGATGGAATCCACCTTCACCTTGCCGGCGGTCAACAGGGCGCCGGCACGCGCCGCGGCTGCACCGGCCTGGGTGACCGAATCCTTCACATCCTTGGGCGCCTCGGCGCAGCCGGCGATGTACACGCCCTTGGTGGGCGCATCGACCGGCATGAGCTTGGGGTGCGCTTCCATGAGGAAACCCTCGGAGGTGACCGACAGGGTCAGCAGCCGCCGGATCGATTCCGAATCCGCCCGCGGCCGCACGCCCACCGACAGCACGATCATGTCGAAATCGTGCTCTTCCATCTGCTGGGTCGTCGTGTTCTCGACCACCATGGTCAGGTTACCCGTTTCCGGATCCTCCATGATCTCGCCCGGGATACCGCGAATGTACTTCACGCCGGCCTCGCGGCTCTTGTCGTACAGCTCCTCGAACCCTTTCCCGAAGGCCCGGATGTCGATGTAGAACACCGAGCACTCGGAATCAGGATAGTGATCGCGGATCAGCAGCGTGTCCTTCACCGTGTTCATGCAGCAGATGTTGCTGCAGTACCCGGCGCCGTCGCGCAAGGAGCGCGAACCCACGCACTGGATGAAGCCGATCTTCTTGGGCACCTTGTGATCGCCCGGCCGGACGAAATGACCGCCCGTGGGACCACCGGCGCAGATCAGACGCTCGAACTCCATGCTGGTCACGACGTTTTCGTAACGCGTGTACCCGTACTCGTCCAGAGCGGTCGGATCGTAGACATCGATGCCGGTCGCCACAACGATGGCGCCGATGTCGAGGGTGACCAGTTCGTCCTGCATGTCGTAGTCGATGGCGTTCTTCTCGCACACCTCGGCGCACTTGCCGCAGGCGATCGGATTGGTACCCAGACACGTGTCCATGTCGATCAGGTAAGCCGAAGGGACCGCCTGGGGGAACGGCAGATAGACCGCCCGACGCGTGGCGAGTCCCATCTGGAACTCGTCCGGATGCGTGGCCGGGCATACCTTCTCGCACTCCCCGCAACTATTGCAGACGGTGGCGTCGACGTAGCGGGACTTCTTGCGAACCGTGACCTTGAAGTTCCCCACGTAACCCGAGACGTTTTCCACTTCGCTGAAGCTCAAGAGCTTTATGTTGGGATGCCGACCGGCATCCATCATCTTGGGCCCCAGAATTCATATGGAGCAGTCCATCGTCGGGTACGTCTTGTCCAGCTGCGCCATGATCCCGCCGATGCTCGGCTCCTTCTCCACCAGGTACACCTTGTGTCCCTGACTGGCCAGTTCCATGGCTGCCTGGATACCGGCCACACCGCCGCCGACCACCATGGCGGCCTTGGTCACCGGGAAGACCATCTCGTCCTGCGGCGTCAGCTCCGCGGCGCGGGCCACGGCGCTGGCGATCAGGTCCTTGGACTTCTGGGTCGCACCCTCGGGATCGTCACCATGCACCCACGAGCAGTGCTCGCGCAGGTTGGCCATCTCCATGAGGTAGGGATTCATCCCCACGTCCCAGACGCAACCGCGGAAAGTCGGCTCGTGCATGCGCGGCGTGCAGGAGGCAACGACCACCCGCTCGAGCTTGTGCTCGACGATGGCGCGTTTGATCTCCTCCTGGCCGGGCTCGGCGCACGTGTACTTGTTCCGGATCACCGCCACCACACCGGGCAATTCCTTGGCCCACTCGGTGACGTCGCCGGTATCCACGGCGCCGGCGATGTTCGTACCGCAATCGCAGACGAACACCCCGATTCGAGGAAGGGCTTCTGTCATTCGGTTCACCCCCTTTCGGTTACTTGTTTCAACATTCACTTGGCTGTCGAAACGTGTTCGGTTTCCAACGCACCGGCGACGACCGAGGCCAGATCCACGATGGGAATCCCGGGCACCGACTCGTCACCGGACTGGGCACACTTCAAATGAATCAAACACTTGGGGCACGCGGTCACGAGCATCTCGCCGCCCGTGGCTTCCGCGTCCTTCAACAGATCGGTCTGGATACGCTTGGTGGCCTGGTTGCAGACCAGCCAGCTCCCGGCGCAGCAGGCGGCCATGCCCTTGCTGCGGCGCATTTCCTTGAGTTCGAGACCGGGCACCGCGGCGAGCGCTTCGCGCGGTTGGTCGTACTTGCCCTGGTGGCGGCCGAGCCGGCAGGGATCCTCGAATGTGACGCGTCTGGGTGTGTCGTCTCCGTTGCTGGTCAGCATGAGCTGGCCTGCCTGCTCGGCCACGATCTCGGCAATGTGTTTCACGGACGGTATCGACGTCTCGCAGCGCGAGGGATACTCGTCCTGCAAGGTCAACGCGCATTCGGGACACGCGGTCACGATCAGTTCGGGCGCGGCGTCGGCGAGCATGGCGTCGTTCTTGGCGAGCAGGCTGTCGAAAGTCGCCTGGTCACCCGACCAGAGCGCGTCGTGCCCGCAGCAGCGCTCGTCGTTGCGAACCGCCGGTTCGATACCCAGCGCGTTGAGGATACGGATCGTGCCGATGACCGCGTCGACGGTCTTCACGCCGTTCTCCGCGTAGAAGGTGTCGAAGTAGGGTGCGCAGCCGACCCAGAGCAGGGTCTTGCTGCTCGGATCTACGCGCACGTCATCCGGCAACCAGTTGAGCCGGTCCTGTTGCAGGTCGCCCCGCGACTGCAAGGCGGCGATGGATTCCATGGCGCCACAGCGGGTGAAGGGCGGTTGCTCACCCCGCTCACGCGCCTGTTGCCGCAAGCCGGGCAGGGTCGCCGAGATTTCCACTTCCTGCGGACAGCGCGAGTCGCAGAGCTGACAGGTCAGACAGCTCCACAGGCCCTCGCCGCTGTCGGGCTTGCCGCCGATGCTGCGCTGGCGTACCAGCCGGCGCGGCGAGAGCATACCGTTGTAGCGTGCCACCGGGCACACCGATGTACACTTGCCGCAATCGAGACAGCGCAGGGCGCTGGTTCCATTCGTGACGGGCATCAGTCGTTCACCTCCGCGGCCACTGTTTCAGTCGTCGCTTCTTCACTGGTGGAATGCACGCATGTGGCTGGCTCGCTGGCTATTTCGCCCGAAGCGAATTGCGTGTCGGACTTGCCGGCGCGCAACGGGCTCGGGCCCAGCTGCTGGATCTGCTCGACGAATTCATCGATCAATGCCGCCCAGCGCGGCCCCTCGGCGGCGGACACCCACTCCAGGCGTACCCGCCCCGCTTCCAGGCCCAGGGTCTTCAGCAGCCCCTTGATGATCTCGAACTGCTTGATCGCCCAGTGATTGCCGAAGATGTAGTGGCAGTCGCCGATGTGGCAGCCGGAGATCAGCACACCGTCGGCGCCCAGCTGGAAGGCCTTCAACACGTGGGCGGTGTTCACGCGACCCGAGCACATGGTCCGGATCACCCGGAACTTGGGCGAATAGGGCAGGCGGCTGGTGCCGGCGGTGTCGGCGCCGGCGTAGCTGCACCAGTTGCAGGCGAAGACCACGATGCGCGGTTCGTAGGGCGCGCTTTTCTTGGCTGCACTTTTTTTGGATGCACTCACAGCGCCGCCTCCCACTGCAGCATGGTCTCCATCATCACGTCGATCTGGCCGTCGGTGAAGTGACGGGCGGTGATGGCACCGCTCGGGCACCAGGCCACGCAGGTGCCGCAGCCCTTGCACGACGCCTTGTTGATCTCGGCCACCTGAACGCCCAGCTCGCCCTCGTACAACGAAGGCGCGTTGAATTCGCAGATCTTCACGCAGGTACCGCAACCGCGGCAGCGCATGGCCTCGACCTCGGCCACGGTGGGTTCGAGCTCGAGGGAGTTGCGCGCCAGGATCTGGCCAGCCTTGCCGGCCGCGGCGGCCGCCTCGCTCAGGGAATCGCTGATGGCCTTGGCGCCGACGGCCGAGCCGCAGATGAACACGCCATCGACCACCGTCTCCACCGGTCCCAGTTCCGGATGCCGCTCCATGAAGAAGCCGTCCGGCCCCACGGGCACCTTGAGGATCTCCTTGAGACGCTCGACTTCCTCCCGGTCGGGCACCATGCCCACCGCCAGCACGATCAGATCGGCCGGCGCCTCGATCTTGCGACCGAGCATCATGTCCTCGGCGACCACCGTCTTGGCCTGACGCTGGGTGCCATTGACCTCGGGTTCCGCGCCGTCCGGCGTGCGAATGAACAGCACACCGGCGCCGCGCGCCTTGCGATACAGTTCCTCCGAGCCCGGCGAGACGCAGCGCATGTCGCTGTACAGAACCGTGACGCGGATACCGCGCTCGGCCAGGGCCAGTGCCTGCTTCACCGTCGTCGGACAGCAATACCGGCTGCAACCGGGGTTGCCCTCCTCGCAGTCGCCGCGCGAGCCGACGCACTGGATGAAGACCGCGCTCGGCGGCGGCGCGCCGCCGTCGCCGAATTCCTTGTCCTCGAGCAAGGCCAGGCGCCGCTCCAGCTGAGCGTTGGTGATCACGTTCTGCATCTGGCCGTAACCGTAACGGCCCAGAGGTTCGAAGACCTTCGAGCCGGTGGCGAGGATGATCGTGCCCGCCTCGAGCCGGTCTTCCTGGCCACCCTTGCCCGTGGGCATGAGCTCGATCTGGAAATTCCCGATATACCCATGCACCGCGGCGATGTCGGTGCGCAGATGCACCGTGACCCGGGACTGCCCGAGCTGTTTCTGCATCGTGGAAAGCTTTTCCTCGCCCAGCGCACCGGACCCGTACAGGGTATTCAGGCCGGGCTCGACGAGCAGTCCCCCGAGCGAGCCGGACTTCTCGAGCAGGACCACCTCGTAGCCCTGGGCATCGAGATCGATGGCTGCGCGCATGCCCGCCAGGCCGCCGCCGATGACCACCGCACGGTGGTTCACGTCCACACTCGTGGGTGTCAACGGTTCGAGCAGGGCGGCGCGGGCGACCGCCATGCGGATCTGGTCGCGCGCCCGTAACTGGGCTTCGTCCGGCACGTGAGCGTGCACCCAGGTGCACTGATCGCGGATGTTGACCATCTCGAGCAGGAAAGGATTCAGGCCCGTGCGCGCCAACACCTCGCGGAACACCGGTTCGTGGGTGCGCGGCGTGCAAGCGGCGACCACCAGCCGCGTGAGCTTGTGCTCGCGGATGGCGTCCTCGATGGCGCGCTGGGAGATGTCGGCGCAGGCGAAATGCTCGTCGGTGGTGTAGACGACGCCGGGCAGATCGGCGGATTCGGCAGCCAGCTGGTTCACGTCGACGACACCGCTGATGTTGGCGCCGCAGTGGCACACGAACACGCCGATCCGCGGCGGACCGCTGATGTCCACCGGTTCCACGTGTTCCCTGATCTCGACGTCCTGCCGGTGCTCGAGCACGTGGACCGCCGATTCCATGGCGGCCCCGGAACCCTGGGCAACACACTCGGGGATGATGGCCGGTGCGCCGGCGCTGCCCGCCACGTAGACACCTTCGCGAGAGGTTTCCGCCGGCGCGTTTTCCACGTCGCGCCGCTTGTAGAATCCCTGCTCGTCCAGTTCCACATCCAGCAGTTCGGCCAGCTCCGGCGAGCCGCGTGCCGGCAAGGCGGCCGTGGACATCACCACCAGGTCGGCCTGCAGTTGCTCGGGCCGCCCGGTCCGGAAGTCCTCCACCCACAGGGTCAGGTCGTTGCTCTCCGGGTCTTCCTGGATCTTGGCCGGCCGGCCGTGGACGTGGCGGATCTCGGGACGTTGCTGGCAGCGGTCGACAAAGGCGTCGTAGCCGCGTCCGGCGGCACGCATGTCGGTGTACAGCAGGGTCGTCTCGGTGATGCTCGTCTCGTGATCGAGGGCCATGTTGGCGGCCTTGATCGTGTTCATGCAGCAGTAGCGCGAGCAGTAGGGCCGGCCGCCCTCGCCGCGCGAGCCGACACACTGCACGAAGACGATCTTCTCCGGCACCTTGTGGTCCGACGGGCGCACCACGTGGCCCTGGGTGGGCCCGGTGGCGCAGAGCAGCCGTTCGAACTCGAGACCGGTCATCACGTTGACCGCCCGGCCGTAGCCGAAGGCCAGCAGGTCGTGCGGATCCAGCTCGTCGAAGCCGGTGGCGACGACCACGCTGCCGACCGCCAGCTCGACCACTTCTTCCTGTTCGTCATAGTTGATCGCAGCGGGCTCGCAGGCCAACGCGCAGCGTTCGCAGACGATGAACTCGTCGTTCAGGCACGCCTCGTGGTCGATGTGATAAGCCGCCGGCACCGCTTGCGGAAAAGGCCGATCGATGGCCTTGGCGACCTTCAAGCCCACATCGTAAGGATTGGGCCGGGTTGCGGGACACGCATCGGTGCACAGACCGCAGGCGACGCACTTGTCCTCGTCCACGTAGCGCGGGGCATGACGGACCCGCGCGCGGAAGTTACCGGCCTGGCCGTTGAGTTCGACCACTTCGGAGAGCGTATGGAGTTGTATCAGGGGATGCCGACCGGCATCCATCATCATGGGGCCGAGAATTCAGATCGAGCAGTCGAGCGTCGGGAACACCTTGTCCAGCTGGCTCATACGACCGCCGATGGACGACGTCCGCTCCACCAGATGCACCTGGAACCCGGCCTTGGCGAGATCCAGACTCGTCTGGATACCCGTGACGCCGCCGCCGATGACCAGCACCCCTCTAGTTCTTGAAGTACTCATAACCCCTCTCGAACGCCTGCATGTTCAACTCGATGGTCGCTTCCGGAACGGAAGACTTCACGGCTGCCATCGCGGATTCCTTGCTGACGAACTTGGCGACTGCCGTCGCGTAGCCCACCACCACGATGTTCTGCACGATGCGCTTGCCCAGCTCCTCGGCGATACGCGCCGCCGGTATGCCGAACAGCTTGGCCTTGTTCTTCTTGTCCGGCTGCACCATGTCCTGGTCATAGATCAGGACGCCTTTCTTCTGATCCAGCTCGTGCACGTACTTGTCGTACCCCTCGCGCGACAGGGCAATCAACGTGTCGGTCGTGCGCAGGTAGGGGTAGGCGATGAACGCGTCGTCCACGATGAGCGCCGACGCGCACGCGCTGCCCCGGGCCTCGGGACCGAAGCTCTGGGTCATCGTCGAGTGCCGGTCATCGTAGATGGCCGCCGCCTTGCCGAAGATGTACCCCGTCATGATTATGCCCTGTCCGCCGTAGCCGGTGATCCTGATTTCACGCCTAGGCATTTTTCTTCTCTTCCTTGCTGGCCGCCTCCAACTCCTCGTGGCGGTAGTATTTCTCGCCCAGCGCGGCGTGGTGACGCCGATCACTGAGTTCGTGCCAGGTCGGACGTTCCACGTCCACGAACTTGCCCACCTTGATGGTGCTCTGGAACGCGATGTCCAGTTCACGCGTATCGGCGTCGTGGCAGATCTCGCTGTTGTCGTGATAGAACCGCATCAGGTCATAGCCCGAACCGAGCCGGTTGCGCCGCGCGTACAGGGTCGAGCACGGGGCCACGGCTTCCACGAAGGAGAAGCCCGGCTTTAGCAACGCCTCGGTCAGCGACTTGGTCAGCCGGCGCACGTGCAATGCCGTCCACCGTGCCACGTAGACGGCCCCGCAGGCTTCCATCAGGTGCGGCAGGTTGAACGGCGGCTCGTAGGCGCCGTGGGGCGTGGTCGAGGTGTTTGCCGGTTCCGGCGTGGTCGGCGCGCACTGCCCGCCGGTCATGCCGTAGATGAAGTTGTTCACACAGACCACGGTGATGTCCATGTTGCGCCGCGCCGCGTGGATAATGTGATTGCCGCCGATGGCGCCCAGATCGCCGTCGCCGCTGAACACCACGACCTTGAGCTTGCGATTGGCCAGCTTCAGGCCGGTGGCGAAGGGGATCGCCCGGCCGTGCGTCGTGTGGTACGAGTCCACCTTCACGTAGCCGGCCACCCGACCGGTGCAGCCGATTCCCGAAACGACGCACAGGTCGTCGTACGGAATCTGCGACCGATCCACCGCGTCGATGAAACACTTCACCACGGTGCCGATACCGCAGGTGGCGCACCAGATGTGCGGGAACCGATCGACCCGTAGCAGATGCGCCTGCGGGTGTTCGGGCGGCTCGGGTACGCTGGTCACCGCCTTCCCGGCCGTTTTCTTGGCGGATTTCTTCGGCGCTTTCGTGGCGGCTGTCTTCTTTTTCGCAGTCGCGCTCTTTTTACCCGTCTTGGTCGTGCTCATCGCGCCGCCTCCTCGATCGCCTTCTGGATAACCCTCGGATCGTGCACGCTGCCGCCCATGTGCGGCACCAGCACCGTGTCCGCCTTGCCGCCGGCACAGCGTTCGACCTCGAGACTGACCTGTCCGTAGTTGATCTCAGGCACCACGAAGGCCTTGACCTTCTTGGCCAGCGTACGGATCCGGTTCTCGGGGAAAGGCCAGATGGTGAGCATCCGGACACAGCCGACCTTGATGCCCTTCTTGCGGGCGCCCGCGATGGCCGCCTGGGAAACACGCGAGGTGATGCCGTAGCAAACGACGATGACCTCGGCGCCCTTGATCTTGTCCTCCTCGAGCATCACGATATCGTCGGCGTTCTTGCGGATCTTGTCGCACAGCCGGCGCACCAGAGTATCCTGACGTTCGGCGGACATGTCCGGGTAGCCACGCTCGTCGTGGGTCAGCCCGGTGATGTGATAGCGGTGCCCCTGCCCGGCGTGGGCCATATCGGGGATCATGTCCTTGCCGACCTCGTAGGGCAGGTAGTCGCCGACTTTCTTCTTGGTCATCCGGCGTGGCGTCAATTCGATCGTGTCGGCTTCCGGGATGACCACCTTCTCGGTCATGTGTCCGACGCACTCGTCGAGCATCACCATGGTCGGCACCCGATATTTCTCCGACAGGTTGAACGCCTCGATGGTCAGCGTGTACGCCTCCTGCGGCGATTGGGGCGCCAGGGCGATGATCTCGTAATCGCCGTGCGAACCCCAGCGCGCCTGCATGATGTCGGCCTGGCCCACCATCGTCGGCAAGCCGGTCGAGGGGCCGCTACGCTGCACGTTCACCACCACAACCGGTGTCTCGAGCATGGCGCCCAGTCCGATGTTCTCCATCATCAGGCTGTAGCCGGGACCCGAGGTCACCGTCATCACCTTGCCGCCCGCCCAGGCAGCGCCCAGCACGGCGGTGATCGACGCGATCTCGTCTTCCATCTGGATGAAGGTGCCGCCGATGGAGGGAATTCGGCGGGCGAAGCGTTCGACCACCTCGGTCGAGGGAGTGATCGGATAGCCGGCTATGAAATCGCAACCGGCGGACAGCGCTCCCTCGGTACAGGCGTGGTCACCGTCGAGGTAGTGACTGCCGGTCAGCACTCGCTTCGGATCAGCTCGCGCCATCACGTGACCTCCTTTTCGTGTTCCTGTTTGGCGGATTTTGCTTTCGCTTGCGCGGGATCACCATTTTCCACGGGCACACAGAAGATGGCGAAATCGGGACAGATCACTTCACAAAGATCGCACTCGACGCACTTGTCCGACTCGACCACCTCGGGGTAGTGATACCCCTTGACGTTGAATTCGGGTGACATCTTGAGCACGCCGCGAGGGCAGAATTCCACGCAGAATTCGCAACCCTTGCAGCGATCTTTGATGAGGTGAACCTGGCCCCGGGGAATCGTTACTTCGTGAGCATCGAGCGGGACTCGCCAGTAGCGCATTGCCGCGTCCTCTCCCGGGTGATCACCGGTCGACGCGGCACTCGAGGAACCGCGCAACCGGCGGTCAATTAGACGAGCGGCGTACTCGTATCCTGGATGATGATGCCTGAACGGTCTCGTGTCTTCCGCTTCGCTAGTTGTTTCGGGCGCTCTCCCGTTGCGTTCTGTTTTGCATGTCGCCCGGCAATGATGTTCGCGTCAGACCAAGCTTCATTCGGGTTCCCTCGTCCACGATCGAACACGCCGCACCGATGAAGTAAAAGTGGGGTGAGTATACGAACTTTTCAACCCGGGTCCAGCATTATTTTGGCGTATCGAAGAGAATACGGCATGCGATTTACTAATTAATATCTCTTGCGATTTATAATGATTTATATTTTTCTTATTATCGTGTTTATTGCGATTAAAAATATCGAACAAATGTTCGTTCACCAGCGAAAAAACCCTCCGGGAATCGCCTGCTATTGATGTATAGTGATATCTCAACGCACCAATACGGCCCGGATCCGGATGGTCTCCGCTGGGGTCGAAACAGTAACCACGTACACACCCGAAGCGAGCAGGGATTCGCGCCGGCCGGCACGCGGCCAGCGGATCGTGTGCACGCCGGCCGTATACGTCCGGGCCGGTACCGCGTCCACCTTACGTCCCAGAAGATCGTGCACGTCGAGCGCGACCGGCGCCTGGTTGCCGAGCTCGAAAACGATCTGCGCCGTCGGGTTGAAAGGATTCGGTCGAATACTCGCCGACCGGAGCACGCGCGAGGGCACAGCCGCGACCGCCGGTTGCAGTTCCGCCAGCATGATTTCACCGCCGCCGGGCAGACACGCGGACAGAAGGTACTGCGTGCGACAGGATGGGTCGCCTGCTTCCGAGAGGTCGCTGAAAGCGTAGCACCACGGGCCGGCGCCACCGGCGTCGAGGCAACCATCGTCCGCAGCAAACGGCTGTATGGGCTCCGGGTTCAGCAGCGTTACATCCGCCTGGTCGGCCAGAATCGTCGAGATGACGTCGCGGCTGCGCAGTGCACCGCGCTCGAACGCCGAGACGACCCGTTGCCGGTCTGCGGCTCGGCCCTTCGTTTCCCGAACGCGATAGACGTTGAAGGGCAGGTCCCGACTGCAGCTCCAGCGCAGTTCCACGCCATCGGCCGCCGCCGAGAACGTGGCCCGCCCCGTTACCTGCGGCGTGTTCACGGCGGTCGGATCGTCTGCTCCTTCGAGGGCGAACGCCCGTCCGCCCCAGTTCAGGTACTGGGTGCCGGCAAGCACGTCGGCCACCTGGTTACCCGAGAGATCGGGTCCGCCGCGCACGGTGTACAGACGACGGCTGGTGTTGTACATCCAGAGCGTGTCACCATCGGCGCCGCTGAACAGGTAGACATTGTTGTCGAACGATCCGCCGACGACCTCGTCGAACCCGTCACCGTTCACGTCGTCGAGACGGTCCACGGACCAGAAATCGCCGCCATTGAGCGTGCCCGCGTACGAGAGCCAGAGTAGATCGCCGGTCCTGCCGCACACGACCTTGACCGCCCGGTCCCAGGAGCCGACCGCCACGTCCCGCGCCCCGTCGTCGTTCACGTCGGAGAGCATGACCACGCGCATGGCGTAGTTGTACGAGCCGTTGTTGAAGGTCCAGACGTTCGCACCCGTGACCGCATCGCGACACTGGATCTGCTGGCTGGCCGTCCAGTTGCCGATCACGATATCGCCGATCGCGTCGCCGGTAACGTCGTCGCAGACCGTGGCGGTGTAGTTGCTGCCGCCGGTATCCTCGGACCAGATGAGCTGGCCGATGCCCTCTCCGGCACCGGAAACGCAGTAGATCCGGTCGTCGTTGTCGATGGCGCAGAACAGAACGTCAGACACGCCGTCGAAGTTCACGTCCGGGAGCGAGAGGGCGACACTGAGCGCGTCGGCGGCGGCCGTGAAACGCCAGATCGGCTGCCCCGTGGCACCGTCCAGCAGGTACCCGCTGTCGGCGTCGCTACCCGCCGCCGCTATCACCTCGGGCACGCCGTCGGCGTTGCGATCGGGATGCGGCGCTACCGAGTAGATCCAGCCGGAATACGCTTCGTCGTAAGTATCGAAGGTCCAGAGCAGATCGCCGGTCCTGCCGTCGAGTGCGTGGACCGAGCGGTTACCCCAGGCGGTGCCGAGCAGGACGTCGGGGAAGCGGTCTCCGCTCAGGTCGGGACAGACGCTCAGGCACTTGTCGCCATAGCCGCCGCCGTTGCTCACGCCGCTCTCGGGCCGCGCCGACCAGATCACGGCCGGCGTGCTGCTGTCGCCCCCCGAAACCACATAGAGGTGATCGCCGGAAGCCCCGGCATCGTAGGTCTCGATCACGATGTCCGGCACCAGATCACCGTCCACATCGGGCAACCAGGCCATGGTCTGGATATCTTCGATGCCCTGGAACATCCACAGGACTTCACCGCCGTCGGCCTGAACCGGGGCCGGAATCAGCCAGGGGATCAGTAGAATCGTCGCCATTGCGGCGAGCGAACGATCGGACGTGGACCGTAAATGTATCCGGCACATGGTTTTTCTCCCTGTTTGCTACCGTTAACCGAGTCCGAGTATACGATAGAATCCCCTCTCGGCACAAGCCGGTCACACACCCGCCGGTCGATTGTGAGAGCGTACTTTGCAAACTCGCGCTTCGACGCTACAATCCAGGCTCGCGGCGAGTCATCGGGAACCGCGTCACGGCCGCGATGTTCAATGAACCGTGACGGCCGGCCAGTCCGGCCGTTGGCATTGAGTGGAGACACGATGAATTGCAACACGACAATCCGGCTTCCTCGGGCATCGCATCTCCGGACACGGCTTCGCCCGGCGCAGCTTATCCCGGCACTGCTTGTGCCGGCTCTGCTCTGCACAGGATCGCTGACCGGCCTCTCGCGCGCGCAGGTCGGACAAAGCGATCCGACCGGCAGTTCCGCGCGCAGGTCTCTGGCCGATCCCGAACCGGTGCGCTCCACGATACATATCGCTTCCGATTCCACCGCCGTCTCGGTCGAACCGATCGCGCGAGCCGTCGATCGGACGCTGACCGCCGTGATCCGCATGACGGCTCGGTACTTCGGCGTTCCCGAGGATTCCCTCTCCGCGCAGACCGATCTGCAGGCCGACCTGCACGCCGACCCCCTCGATGCCTGGGAACTGGTGGCCATGGTCTGCCAGCAACACCGGCGGCCGCTACCCGAACAGCAGGTGCTCACCCGGATCGGCGATATCGCCGACTATATTGCCAAGGTGCCGCGGTCAGGCGCCCAGGCTCAGGGACACGGTGAACCCGACGAGCACCCCATCCATACCCAGACGGTGTTCTACGCCACCACGCGGGCGGTGAATGACCCGGGCGATCCCCGCGATTTCTACGGCACCGAAAGGGCGCCCCGGGCGCGTGGCCTGCAATACGGGTACTGCGAAGTGACCATTCCCGTGTCCGCCCACGAAGCCGGCAAGCTCGAGAGTCCCAACTTCTTCAAGCTGGAATTCAAACCCGACCCCAGGAAACACATCGTGCTGCAGAAGGTGGAGATCCTCGACCGCGATTCGTTCCTGTCTTCGCTGCACGGAAAGCTGGCGGCGGCGAGCGACGCGGACGACTGGTCCGCCGACGCGATGGTCTTCATACACGGCTACAACATGAGTTTCGCCAAGGCGACGCGGCGCACGGCGCAGATCGCCTATGATTTCGGTTTTCCCGGTGCGCCGGTGCTCTTTTCCTGGCCGTCGGACGGCAGCCTGCTCGGCTATGTTTCCGATCGCGAGGACGCGGAGTGGAGCGTGCCCTATCTACGCGACATGCTCACCGAGCTGCGCGACAAGGCTGGCGCGCGGCGCCTGCACCTGGTGGCCCACAGCATGGGCAACCAGGTACTGATCCGGGCATTGCGCGAGCTGGCGTGGCAACGGGACGGCGGCGAACCGCTGTTCGCGAATGTCATCCTGGCCGCTCCCGATTTCGATGCCCGGGTCTTCACCGAGCAGATCGCCCCGCAAGTGATCGGACTGGCCCAGCGCTGGACGGTGTACGCTTCGGACAAGGACGTGGCGCTGGATGCGTCGCGGATCCTGAGCGCCCGGCGCCTGGGCACTCCTTTGTCGTTGATCGAAGGGATCGACAGCATCGACGCCACCGGCGTCGACGTCGCGCCCTGGAGCGTGCCCGAACTCCATGCCTACTATGCGAGCAAGCTCCGGGTCGTACAGGATCTGGTTGGCGTGATCAAGGGCCTCGATCCGCAGCAGCGCGGTCTGACGCCGCGGGTTCGCACCGGGATCCGCTACTGGGCGCTCGAGTCTCGTTAGCAGCCGACGACGGAACGCAGGGAAGGAATTCAGGAGGAGGAATCCATGCCGAGTTTGAACATCATACCAGGGTGTCGCATGGCTTTTCGCGCACGAATCGACTCGAGGTTACACACTATGCAAAGAATAACGATCCGAAAGGCGCGCGCCGTAAGCGGCCGACGTCGACCGACCAGCAGCCGGCGTGCACTCGCCGTCTGCCTCTTGCTGGCCACGATCACGGCGCTGCCCGCGCTGGCGACGAAATCGGCCATACCCCGCTACCCGGACAAGTCCATGCAGCAGGTCCCCAGACAGGTGCGCGGCGAAACCGCGCTCGACAAGCTGGACAGCGAACTGCAGACGCTTTTCGAGCAGCTCACCGCCGGCCGCGACGGTCCCGAGGGCCGCAGCTATTCCGCCGCCCAGCTGCAACATCTGTTCGGCATCGCCGCCGACGAGCAGCACCCGACGATCCAGGTCAAGATCCGCCTGGCCGCCGGTGGCGAGCCGGCCGAACTGGCCGGCAAGGTGGTCGCGGTACACAGCCGCCACGAGCAGCACGTCCTGGCGACGGTCGTTGCCGAGGGACTGGAGCGGCTCGCGCGCCTGGATGCGGTCGAGCACGTCGACATGCTGCCGGCCGCCCACACGCCGCAACGTCCGGCGCGATCCAAGGCCAAACTGAGCCCGGCCAAGCAGGCCGTGCGCGGCGACGAGTTCGACAAGCAGGGCCTGAGCGGTGAAGGCGTGATCGTCGGCGTGATCGACAGCGGTATCGACTGGCGCCACGACGACTTCCGCAACGCCGACGGCTCGACGCGGATCCTCGCCCTGTGGGACATCACGGACTCCACCTGGGAGGACAGCAACGGCGAGATCGGCAACGAGCCGCCCATCGGCCTGGAATTCATGGACCTGGAAGCCGGCTTCTTCATCGGCACATTGTACACGGCCGATGACATCGACCGGGCCCTCGAATGGGAAGGCACGGTGAACTCGGAGGACCGCTTCGGCCACGGCACCGCCTGCGCGTCGACGGCCGCGGGCAACGGCCGGGCGACGGACGGCGACATACCCGTCGGGTTCTGGGCCGGCATCGCGCCCAACGCCGACCTGCTCATCGCCAAGGCCGGTGACGGCGTCTTCCCGGACTACTACGTCAACGCCGCGCAATGGATGATCGAGACCGCCCGTGAACTCGGCCGTCCCTGCGTGATCAACCTCAGCCTCGGTGGGCATTATGGCGCCCACGACGGCCACGAGGCCACCGAACAGGTCCTCGACCAGCTCGTCGGTCCGGGCATACCCGGTGTGGCGATCTGCGCTTCGGCCGGTAACGAAGGGCGAGAGAGTTTCCACGCCGCCGCGCGTTTCGGGCCTCGTATCGAGGGACAGGCGGATATCGACAGTGACGAGATCGAGCTCTTCGTCAAGACCCATACCGAGCTGCACGTCTACTTCGACGCCGACGACGAATGGGGCCTGGGCATCGTCGGCCTGGACGAGTACCTGGTCGACGACTATGGCAACCAGGCCGCCGCGTACTGCCAGAAAGTGGACGGCGTGACCGACGTCCTGCTCTCAACCAACATCTCACTGGAAGAGTACACCGGCTGGGCCCTGTCGGTCGAATTCAGCAACGAGGGTTCGGGCCAGGAGCGAGTTGCGGTCCCGCTACCGCCTGGCCGTTACGTGGCGTGGTTGTATGGAGCGACGAGCAACGTGACCACCGGCTACGGCGATCTGTACTTCCCGTTCACGTTTCAGGCCAGTTTCGGCAGCGGCACCGTCAAGACCTGCATGGTCGGCTCGCCCGGCAACGGCGACGACCTGATCACCGTCGGTTCGTACGATTTCCGCAGCACCTGGCCCAATGCCGACGGCGGTTCTACCAACTACAACCTGGATCTCGGCGGCATTTCCAACTACAGCAGTCCGGGGTTCCGCATTGACGGCGTCGTCAAACCGGATTTGGCCGCTCCCGGTCGCTACACCGTTTCCGCCATGGCCGTGGGCTCGGATATGGCCGAAGGCGCGGGCACGACCCACGTGACAAGCGACGGCTACCACCTGGCCTGGGACGGCACGAGCGCCTCCACACCATACGTGGCCGGTGTCGTCGCACTGATGTTCGAGAAAAACCCCAACCTGGACGCGGCGCAGATCCGGGAGATACTCACCCGCACTGCAACCAGCGACCGGCAGACCGGCGGCACGCCCAACTACAGCTGGGGACACGGCAAGGTCAACCCCGGGGCGGCGTTGCTCGCCACGCCGGAACCGTGAGTTGTGCCATGTGCTGTCGTGTATCCGCGGTTCTGCTGACGACTGCGGCGCTGTTGGTGCTTGTCTGTCCGTGCACGGGTGACACCGCCTCGGCCGGCGACGATTCGCCGGCCAGGCGAGCCCTGCTGGTGGGCATTTCCAGCTACAATCACGGCCGCGACAACGACTGGTGGGACCTCAACAGCGCCGGCGACATCACGGCCCTCGCGAGTATGCTGCAACGGCGCTTCGGATTCAGCGCCGGCGACATCCGGATCGTGACCGACCCGGACGAGACCACCCGCGAGGGCATCATCACGCACTTCCGCACCTAGTTGATCGAGCCGACCCGGGCCGGCGACGTGGTCTACTTCCACTATTCGGGTCACGGTTCCGAGATGCCCGACAACGACGGCGACGAACTCGACGGGCTCGACGAATGCCTCGTGCCGTCGGATTACGTCTCACGGCGTGATGCGTCGGGTAATCTGCGCGACGACACCATTGCCGCGTTGCTCGACGAACTCGGCCGCAAGCAGCCCGGCAGCGTCACGTTGACCTTCGATTGCTGCTACTCCGGCACGGCGACCCGCGGCGGTCGGATGCTCGTGCGTGGGCAATCGTGGACTGGCAGCGAGAAGACCGGCAGCGCCCGCACGCGCGCAGCGGCCGGCGCCACACGCTCGTCCGTCGAGGGCGCCAGCGGCCTCGTCCCGGCGGGTCACGCGGCTACGGGCAACTACGTGGTGCTCTCGGCCACCAGCGAAGGTCAGGTGGCGAACGAGACCGACGACGGCCACGGCGGCACCATGGGGCTGTTCACCCACGCCTTCGTCAAGGCCGCCGAGAATGCGGGACCCGAAACCACCTATCGCGAACTGCACGAGCGGCTGACCAACCTCATGCTCCATCGCAACCGCAAGCAGACACCGCAACTCGAGGGCGAACGCGACCTGGTGCTCTTCGGCGGCACGGCGATTCCGGCCCCGGCCTACTTCCCGGTGACCCTGGATCGCAGCGGCGCCATCTATCTCGAGGCGGGATCGTTGCAGGGCATGACCGAAGGTTCGCGGTTCGCGCTCTTCGCCGCCGGGACACTCGATTTCCAGAACACGCCGCCGCTGGCCCGGGCCACCCTCGCAACGGTCGATCTGACCTACGCGCAGCTCGAGCTGACGCCGGAATTCGCCGGTACTGTGGCAGACTCGACCTTGCTGGCCGCGCGGGCGGTCGAGGAAGTCCACCACTACGGCGACAACCGACTGAAGGTCGACCTGGAGCCGCTGGCCGGCAAGCCGGCGTGGAGCGATCTGTGCCGGCACCTGGCCGGGGTGCCGCTGCTGGACACCGGTGCGACCGCCACCCGGAACTGGGACGTCCGCCTGCGCGAAGGCGCACCGGGCGAACTGGTCCTGGAACGGCAGGACGGCTCTGCGCTGGCGGAACGCGAAACGGGTGCGACCGTGACCGAGCGCGTCACGATCACTCTGGAAGGCGAGGCGCGCTGGCGTTTCCTGCACGCACTCGAGAACCAGGATCCGTACGCTCAGGTGGACATCGCCCTGCGCGTGGTGCCGGTCCACGTGAAGCGGGATGCCCGGGGGACGATCACCGGCCCCGCCGGCGACAAGAGCCTGCCGCCGAGCGAAACCGGGCGGATCGAACTGCCCGCGGGCGAATTCGTGATGCTCGAGTTGCGCAACGACGGCTACGTCGATGCCTTCGTGACCGTACTCGACCTACGCGGCGACGGCCGCGTCGGGCCACTCTGGCCCTATCCCGGAGCGCGATTCAAGGACAACCGCGTGCCCGCCGACGGCGCCTGGCACCGGATGCCGCCCTACGTCTTCCGCCTCTCCGAACCCACGGGACCGGAGGTCTTCAAGGCCATCGCCACCACGGAACCGGCGGATTTCAGTCCCCTGCTCGATCGCGACACGCTGGTCAAGGCCCGCGAGCGCGGGGAACGACCGTCGCGGAGCGCCGGTTCGCCCCTGGGACAGTTCCTGCAGGCAGCCACCCTCGGCCAGCGCCTCGCCCCCACCATCGACGAGGGCAACTGGGCCACCGCGACGGTCACCATCGAGGTCGGCGATGAGGCCGGCGGCGATGTCGGCAACAGGCAATAGATCGCGGTTCCGGGCACGATCCCACGTCAATCAGACGGCACAATGACGAGACCGGCAGCCGGCGGAACGACGCGCCGACACGACAACACGTTGCTCGGTCTGCGATTTCGTGTAGAATCCGGTAAAGACCGCAGTTCATCCCGCGCCGCAGGGGCGAAGCATGCCGACGAACGTCACACCCGAGTACAAGAAGGCGGAAGCCGAATACCGCAAGGCACGTGAACCCGCCGATCGGCTGCACTGGCTCAAGGAGATGATGCGGCTGATTCCCCGCCACAAGGGTACCGAGCACCTGCAGGCCGACATCAAGACGCGCATCAAGGAATTGACCGAGGAGCTGGCCGGCCCCAGGAAGGGCGGCGCGCGCACCGGGCCTACCCACGTGTTCCGTCCCGAGGGCGCGGCGCAGGTCGCGTTGATTGGCCCGCCGAACACGGGCAAGTCCAGCCTGCACACCCGCCTTACCGGCTCCACCGCCGACGTCGGCGAATATCCCTACACCACCCAGGACCCGCTGCCCGGCATGTTCAATCACGAGGACGTGCAGTTCCAGCTCATCGACCTGCCGCCGGTGGACACGGACTTCATGGTTCCCTGGATGCCCAACGCGGTGCAACCGGCCCACGCGGCCTTGCTGGTGGTGGATCTCAGGATACCGGGTTGCGTGGAGAACGTGGTGGCGATCCGGGATCAGCTCGCCGCCAAGCGGATCTCGCTCGTCGATGACTGGGGCGGGCGGCTCACGGGCGGGATCGAATTGCTCGCGGAGCAGGCGGTGGACGGTGGCGCGGACGGCAGCACCGACACTCCGGCCGCGGATGCCGAAGAATCCACCGACACCTTCGGGCCACCCGGCTCGCGTATGGAAGATCCAGACGATCCGTTCCGCACGTTCGTCCCCACGGTGCTGGTGGCCAACAAGTGCGACCTGGGCTGCGATCCCGAGGAAATCGAGGTGCTGCTGGACCTGGCGGGCGTCCGCTATCCGGCCATCGCCGTATCCGCCAACACGGGAACCGGGCTCGCCGAGCTGGGCGCGCTGCTCTTTCGTGGCCTGGGTATTGTCCGCGTCTACACCAAACCCCCCGGGGGGCCCCCGGACTACGACCGGCCGTTCACCGTCTTCCGCGGCGACACGGTCCACGACGTCGCCACCTTGATTCACCGGGACATTGCCGCGTCGTTGAAGTTCGCGCGACTGTGGGGCGGCGGCAAGTTCGACGGGCAACAGGTCGGCCGCGATCATCAGGTCCGGGATGGGGATGTGCTGGAGCTGCACAGCGGCTAGCTGACCGGGCGGTCGGGGCGCGATCACGCCCAGGAACACCACCAACGCCAGCCGCCAGCCAGTGGTTCACGGCAGGAATTCATGCCGGATCCGCGCCCGAAGTATGGTAGAATATATACTCCGGTTCTGGGAGAGCACGACCGCAACACGCTCCGAGCGCTGCGGTGTGTCCGCTCCGGAAACAGTACAACCAGTCGTGACCGAGAACTATCGATACAAGCCGGAGGGCGCTCATGCGAATCGTGAAGTCTCGAAATTTCCGTCTGTCCAGAAGTCTCCTTTTCTGTCTTCCCCTGCTATTGCTCCTGTCGACCAGCCTGCCCCTGCTGGCAGCGGACTACCAGTACAATGACGCCTGGGCGGACCACGGCCTCACCCTCGAACGCGAGAGCGCCACGGGCGTGGAGCTGTCGTTCTCGATCGAGCAATGGTCCCTCGGGACTCTGGAACTCGACGGCGTGACCCGGCAGACCGTGCAGATTCCCGGATCGTTCCTGCCCAACAACGCCGGCGCGCCCAACCTGCCCGGCCAGAGCCGCTGGCTCGCGATCCCCAACGGGGCGACGGCCAGTGTCCGCATCGTCGATTTCCGGACCGAAACCCTGACCGACGTGGACCTCGCGCCCGCGCCGCGGATTCCCCTCGAGACCGAGGACGGACTGGAGTATCCGACCGATCTGACCATCTACAACCGCAGCGCGCTGTATCCTGAGCAGCCGGTCGACCTCTCGCCGGCCACGGCGATACGTGGCGTCGGCGCCGTGATGCTGGGCGTGACGCCCTTTCAGTACAACCCGGTGACCCGGGAGCTGCTCGTGTATCGCGACCTGAAGATCGAGATCACCTTCAGCGGCGGCGACGGCCATTTCGGTGAGGACCGGTTGCGCAACCAGTGGTGGGATCCGATCCTGCAGAACACGTTCCTGAACACCGGTTCCCTCGAGGAAGTCACGTCGCGTGTCGTGCCCGGTTCGCGCACGCCGGACTACGAGTACCTGATCATCTGCCAGAACGATCCGGTATTCGTCACCTGGGCCAATACCCTGCGCGTGTTCCGTACCGAACAGGGCATCCGCACCGGCGTGGTGACCATCGACGAGATCGGCGGCAACACCCGGGCGGCCATCGAGGGTTATGTCGATAACGCCTACGCCAACTGGGACATCCCGCCCGTCGCCGTGCTGTTGCTCGGCGACTACGGCGACAGTGGCAGCCCCGTCGGCATCTTCGCCGATGACTACCACTACGATTTCACGGCCGTGTCGGACCACTACTACGCCGACGTATCGGGCAACCACCTGCCTGACATCGCCTTCGCCCGCATCACCGCCAACGACGAGACCGATCTGATCAACACGGTGGGCAAGGGCATCGCCTACGAGGAAGCGCCGCCGACCAATCCCGCCTTCTACGCCAACCCGGTCATCGCCGGCGGCTGGCAGACCGAGCGCTGGTTCATTCTCTGCGACGAGGTGATCTACGGCTTCCTGGCCAACGAGCTGGGCAAGACGCCGGTTCGCGAGTACGCCATCTACAGCGGTTCGCCGGGGTCGACCTGGTCCACCGCCACCAACACCGCCACCGTCGTGAACTACTTCGGTCCCTTCCCCGGCCTGGGCTACATCCCCAACACGCCGGGGCACCTGAACGACTGGGGCGGCAACGCGACCCGCCTGAACGCGGACATCAACGCCGGCACCTTCATGGTCCAGCACCGCGACCACGGCGGCACCGACGGCTGGGGCGAGCCGGCCTACTACACCTCCAGCCTCAGCGGCCTGTTCAACGACGACCTGACCTTCGTGTTCTCCATCAACTGCCTGACCGGCAAGTTCGACAGCAGCGGCGACTGCTTCACCGAAGCCTTCCATCGCTATCCGCAACGCGCGGTGGGCCTGATCGCCGCCTCGGAAACTTCGTATTCCTTCGTGAACGACACCTACGTCTGGGGCATGTTCGACTTCATGTGGCCGGACTTCATGCCCGCGTACGGCCCGACCGGCTCGCCCGAGTGGGGCGACCCGACCGCCCATCGCGCGCTGCCGGCCTTCGGCAACGCCTCGGGCAAGTACTTCCTGCAGGCTTCGAGCTGGCCGTACAACACCCAGAACAAGATCGACACCCACTACCTGTTCCACCATCACGGCGACGCGTTCCTGTCCATGTACACCGAAGTGCCGCAAGCGCTCACGGTCGCCCATGACGGCGCGCTGCTCAGCGGCGTGGACTACGTCACGGTGACGGCGGATGCCGGCGCGCTGATCGGCATCGCCGCCGACGGCGAGTACCTCGGTTCGGCCACCGCCACCGGCCTGCCGCAGAACGTGGGAATTCCGGTCCAGTTGCCAGGCGGCAACATCGTCGTGACCGTGACCAAGCAGAATTACTTCCGGTACCGCGAGGAAGTGCCGGTCGTGCCGCCGGAGGGACCGTACCTGATCTATTCGTCCGATCTCATCCTGGATGCGGACGGCGACGACGACGGTGAACTGGACGAGGGCGAGACCGTCGGTCTGGAGATCACGCTCTACAACGTGGGTGTCGAACCGGCGACCAACGTGACCGCGAATCTCGTCTGCGCCGATCCTTTCGTACTGTTGCCGACCGCCAATGCCAGCTACCCCGATATTCCCGCCGGCGGCTACGGGACGACCATCGTGCCGTACAGCGTCCAGGTCGACGGTACGGTTCCCGACGGTCATGTGATTCCCTTCCAGATCGACGCGACGGCCGACCAGGGCGTCTGGAGCAGCAACTTCTCCCTCGCGGCGCAGGCGCCGGTCGTCGGCCCCAACGGCCAACTGGAATTCAGCGACGCCAACGGCAACGATGTCATCGAGCCGGGCGAAACCATCGATTTGAGTTTCGGTCTGCAGAACGACGGGCATTCCGATGCCGGCGAACTGAGCCTCACCCTGTCCAGCGCCGATCCCAATCTCATCATCGTCAACGGCTCCGCGTCGTGTGTCGCACTGCCGATCGGCGGTTCGGCCATGACGGACGATTTCCGGGTCGAGTTGCGCACCGGCTGTCCGGAACCCTCGACGATCACCTGTCAGGTGTCGGGCTCGGCGCCCAACGGCCACAGTGTGGATTTCGAGGTCTCGTTCCCCGTCGGCGGCTGGTTCGACGAAATGGAGACCGATCTTGGCTGGACCGTCGGCGCTGCCGGCGACGACGCCACGACCGGTCTGTGGGAGCGCGCCGATCCGGTGGGCACGACCTACAACGGCAACGTCGTGCAGATGGAAGACGATCACACACCCGCGCCCGGGATCATGTGCTTCGTGACCGGCAACGGCTCGCCGGGCGGCGCCGCCGGCGATGCCGACGTGGACGGAGGCAAGACGACCCTGCTCTCGCCGGTCTTCGACCTGACCGGCGCCACCTCGGTCAGCCTCAGCTACTGGCGCTGGTACACGAACAACGCGGGCAACAATCCCGACGAGGACTGGTGGAACGTCGACGTGACCAGCAACGGCATCGACTGGGTGAGTCTCGAGCACACGCAGACCTCGTTGACCGAGTGGACCGAGATGAACTTCGATCTCGGCGCCTACATCACGTTCACCGACCACGTGCAGGTCCGGTTCATCGCCGAAGACATCATCAACGGCTCGCTGGTCGAGGCGGGCGTCGACGACTTCCTGCTGACCGCGTACCACTCGATCACGGCGGTCGACGACGGGGACGGCAGCGTGCCGGGCCGGTACACCCTCGCGGTGAACTACCCCAACCCGTTCAATCCGGCCACGACGATCTCCTTCTCGCTGCCCGCACGCGGTTTCGCGAACCTGAGCATCTTTGATCTGGCCGGACGCCGGGTACGGACGCTTGTCGCCAGCGAGACCGAGGCCGGACAGCACAGTGCGGTCTGGCGCGGACGCGACGACAGCGGCCGGCGCGTTGCCAGCGGTGTGTACTACTACCGGTTGACCGCCAATGATTTCGTGGCGACGAAGAAGATGATGCTGGTGAAGTAAACAACGACGCCTCGACGCGTCCTTTCGAATGCCCCGGCGCAACGGTTGGCTTGTGAACGACAAGACAGCCGTTGTGCCGGGGTAACTTTTTGGCGCCGATTCACTCGATGGACACAACCCCCACGCACGAGTACCATGAGCAAATGACCGACACGACACGAGACCGGATCGTCAACACCAGCTGCCCCGCCCACAACTGCGGCGGCCGTTGCCTGCTGCGCGTGACGGTGCGCGATGGCCGGATCACGCGGATCGACACGGACAACCGCCCTGGTGACGAGATCGCCGATCCGCAGTTGCGCGCCTGCGCCCGGGGACGGGCCTATCTGCGCCGCCAGTACCATCGAGACCGATTGCAGCAGCCGCTGAAGCGCAGCGGCGCACGCGGCGAGGACCACTTCGAACCCATCTCCTGGGACGAAGCCCTCGACACCGTCGCCAGCCAGCTGCAGCGCGTAAAGGACGCCCACGGCAACAGCGCCCTGTTCGTGCCCTACGGCACCGGCGGCTACGGTCAGCTCAGCGGCTCGGGAGCGGCCAGACGCCTGCTGAATACGTTCGGCGGCTGCCTGGGCATCTACAACAGCTACAGCTGGGGCGCGACAAACATCGCCACGCCGTACGTCTACGGGACGCGACGCACCGGCAACGACCGCCAGGACTGGCTCAACTCCCGCTACATCCTCATGTGGGGCTGGAATCCGGCCGAGATGCGCGACGGTACGAACAGCGACTTTCTGCTGCGCGCCGCCCACGAGAACGGTGCGCGGGTGGTGAACATCGATCCGCGCATGTCCATGAGCGCGGTCAGCCTGGCCGACGAGTGGATTCCCATCCGGCCTGGCACCGACACGGCGATGATGAGCGCCATGGCCTACGTGATCGTCACCGAGAACCTGCACGACGAGGATTTCATCCGGCGCTGCTGCGTCGGCTTCGACACGAGCCAGATGCCGCCGGGATACGAGGGTACGACCAGCGAATCGGCAGCCGGCGAAAGCTATCGCGACTACCTTCTCGGCACCCACGACGGCGTGGTCAAGACACCGCGCTGGGCCGAGGGCATCAGCGCCGTGCCCGCGGCGACCATCGAGCGAATCGCCCGCGAGTATGCCACCGTGAAGCCGGCCGTGCTCTACCAGGGCTACGGCATGCAACGGCGCGCCTACGGCGAACAGGTGGTGCGCGCCGGCGCCGCGCTGGCGGCAATCACCGGCAACGTGGGCGTGCCCGGAGGCTGGGCCAGCGGGCTCGGCTCGCCGTCCGGCCCGGGTCCGTTCTGGAGCCTGATGCCGACCGGCGAGAATCCGGTCGGCGCCGAGATTCCGTGCTTCCTGTGGACCGAGGCCGTGCTCCACGGCAAGGGCATGGGCGCGGAGCACGGCGTTCGGTTCTTCGATCCCGCCGTCGGTTCGGCCGGCGGCCGGCCCGTCGATGCGCCGCCTATACCGCCCACCGGAACGACCCCGCAACCCGGCGGTCCGCCGGCGCGGCGCTTGCACAACGACATCAAGCTGATCTACGCGGTCGCCTCCAACGCCCTGATCAACCAGCACGCCAACATCAACCGTACCGCGTCGATCCTGCGCGACGAGTCGAAGGTCGAGTTCGTCGTCGTCCAGGATCAGTTCCTCACCTCGTCGGCGCGCTTCGCGGACATCGTGCTGCCCGTCTGCACCCAGTTCGAGACCTGGGGTCTGGCCGACGGCTGGAAATTCGGCCACGAAGTCTTGCTGATGCCCAAGGTCGTCGAGCCCCTTGCCGGCACCCGGAGCGATTACCGGATCTGCAGTGAACTGGCCGAGCGGCTGGGCTGCGGCGACGTCTACACCGAAGGCCGTGACGAACGCGGTTGGGTCGAGTGGCTGCTCGCTGAATACCGCCGCCGCTGGCTGCCGCAGCTGCCGTCCCTGGACGAGATGCTGGCGAGCAACCAGGGCGTCTACAGCGTTCCGGTCGAAAAACCGGGCGTCGCCTTCGCCGATTTCCGCGCCGATCCCGAGGGTCGGCCCCTGGACACGCCCTCGGGCAAGATCGAGATCTTCTCGGCACGCCTGTACGAGATGAACCGCCCCGACGAGATCCCGGCCGTGCCGAAGTACATCCGGGAATGGGAAAGCCCCTTCGGCCCGGAAGCGAAGCTGCATCCCCTGCAGGCCCTGGGCCACCACTCCCTACATCGTGTGCACTCTACCCACGACAATGTCGACTGGCTCGAGGAAGCCTTCCCGCAGGTCGTATTCATCAATCCCCTCGACGCGCGCGAGCGCGGCCTCGCCGACGGCGACCTGGCGCGCGTCTTCAACGATCGCGGCGAGACCATCCTGCCCTGCCAGGTGACCGACCGCATCATGCCCGGCGTGGTGGACATACCCGAGGGCGGCTGGTGGACACCGGATGCGATCGGCGTCGACCTGCGGGGCTCGATCAACGTGCTGAGCAGCGAACGCTGGACGCCGCTGGCCTTCGGCAGCGCCCAGCACACGATCATGGTGCAGGTGGCGAAGGCGTACGGCGGTACCGTGAAGATTCCCGGCGATCCGGCGGAGGTCACGCGATGACCCGCCCCGCGGCCAACGACCAGACCACGAAACCTCCCGTCCGCCGCTATTTCTTCCGTTTCGACGCCTCGTCCTGCTCGGGCTGCAAGGCGTGCCAGATCGCCTGCAAGGACAAGCATGAGCACGAAGTGGGATGCCTCTGGCGACGCGTCTACGAGATCACCGGCGGCCGGTGGCGCCGGGACGGCGAGGCCTGGAGGCCCGACATCTTCGCCTTCAACCTGTCCATCGCCTGCAACCACTGCACCCGGCCCATCTGCCTGGAGGTGTGTCCCGCGCGGGCGATCACGCAGCGCGACGACGGTATCGTCTTGCTGGATCCGGACCGTTGCCTCGGATGCAGCTATTGCGAATGGGCGTGCCCGTACAGCGCACCCCAGTACGACACGAGCCGCGGCGTGATGACCAAGTGCTCGTTCTGCGCCGACGAGATCGATGCGGGCAGGCCGCCGGCCTGCGTGTCGGCGTGCCCCATGCGGGTGATCGAGTTCGAGGCCGAGAGCGACGGGGCGAGCGCCCATGAGGCAGACGCGGCGCATACCCAGCCGGACGCGGCGCGGACGGGACCACATCTTCCGCTACCCGATCCGACGCTCACCGAGCCGGCGCTCCGGATGCAGCCGCACCGTGACGCGGCGAGGGCACATGAAGAAGCCGTCGAGGTCGTCCCGCGGCGGCGCCACGAGATGCGCGAGTGGTCCCTGGTCGTTTTCACCCTCGTGTCGCAGCTGGTGGCGGGGGCGCTGATTGTACTGGCGGTCTCGCGTCCGCTACTGAACGGACAGATCGAGCTCGCCGCTTTCGATCGCCTGAGCGTCGCAACCCTTGCGATGCTGGCGCCTATGCTGGCGCTTGGGGTACTCCTGTCCCTCGGACATCTCGGCAGTCCACGTAACGCCCACCGCGCCCTGGCAAACCTCCGCACATCCTGGCTGAGTCGTGAAGTGGCGCTCGCGATGCTGCTGACGCTGCTGACCACTGCGTGTATTCCGGTGCTCCGGGGCGGTGCGATCGAGGTCAGTCAGGTCGGGCGAAGCATCGTCCTCTGGTGCGCCGCCGGCTGTGGTCTGGCGCTCGTGTTCGTCATGTCGAAGGTCTATCTGCTGCGCACCGTCCCGGCGTGGAACACGCGGATCACGTTGATCTCGTTCTACACGACCGCGCTGCTGCTCGGGGGAATTCTGGTCCTCGTCGTGGGATGGTTCAGCTACGCGAACCCGGCCGCCGTACCGGTCCTACGCCATCTCACCCTGATCGTTATCGCACTGCTCGGCGTCGCCTGGTGGACGATCCGCGGCAATCCGGCGCGCGAGATACTGCGACTGGCCGCGCGGAAACAACGGGCGGACCCCAGCTCGGTCGTGGCGATTTTCCACACGCAATGGCTGCTCGCCTTGCTCGGTGCAATTGCCCTTGGCGCGGTCGTGGTGTTGAGTTCACCGGCAACGAGCGGCGCCTTGCCGCGACCGGAGTTCGTGGGTGCATCCCGCGGGCTCGTGCTGCTGGCGGCGGCATCGCTGCTGACCAGCGAGATCCTCGAACGTCAGCTGTTCTTCGCGTCGTACTGCCGGAGCGGGATCTAGTCCGGGTATTCCTCGCCGATCAGCTGCCGGTGGGCGCTCCGAATTCCACTTCCATGGTCCGGCAGACCAGGGTGAACAGGTCCGCGAGCCTGAGCACGCCGATGATCCGCGTTCCCTCGTTCACCAGCAGGGAATGGTGCTGGTCGATGACGAGGCGGTGCACGGCCTCTTGCAGGGTGGATTCGGCCTCGATGTGCTCTTTCTCGGTCGGGGTATACATGACGTCCGACACCGGGCGCGCGCCCGCCTCGGCACACAGCTCGCCCAGCGGCCGGTTCCAGAACTCGTGCTCCTCCAGGAAACATTTGACGTAGCTGTCGTCAATGCCGAAGCGGGACAGGTTCGCGTCGCCCATCTGCCTGGTGTAGTCGTGCTCGAGCGCTTTGATGATGTCCAGCTGGCTGAGCCTCCCGACGACATGCTCGTTGTCGTCCAGGACGAGAACGGAAAGGTGCCGGTAGCGGTTTGCCTCGAAACTCGCCTGAGCCTCCTCCAGGGACAGGATCGCCTCGTGCAGCGTTGCGTCCTGACCGACGGTCGCATACTCCGACAGCGGAACCATGGTGTCCCGTACGAGAATGTTCTTCATGCGGATCTCCGATCTCCTTTTAGCTCACGGTGCGGGCCGGTCGCGCTGTTCTGATTTACAGCCTCTTCCCGGGAAAAATCTGCCGCCCTTTCGCTGTATCGGTTTTTTCGTCCTGAATCGCGATGGACTTGACCCGTTTCCGCGCGCCGTCGAACGCCTTCGACGTTTGTATGCTCTCGGACTAGGAGCCCTTTGCGCTACAGCGTTGCTCCGGCCGGTCTGCCTGCTTCGGTGACCACCTGTCCGGGTCTGGCATCGGGCGCCAATACCTAACAGTAGTGGTGTTTGTAGATGGGCGACGGGCTGACCAGATGGACCAGGCGGTTCAGCCATCTCACCTGACCTCGAAATCCCCGACCAGCCGCGAGACGTCCTCGCCTCGGGCGACCTCGAGTTGCAGTCGATAGACGCCGGCCTCGATCGCCTCGGGTACCCGGAAGTCGATCACCTGGCGATGCGACGTGCCGGTGATCGTGAAGGATTTTTCCAGCGGTGGCGAAGAATTCCCGTCCGAGTGGATCGACCAGGATTCCCGGACTGTCGTCTGGCCGGGGAAGGGGATGTACTCGGCCACCAGACGGCCCCAGCTTCCCGCCGACACGGGATCCGGCTCGAAGTACACGGTCGCGGGGACGGCATCCGGCGGCGCGAAGTTCTCGGCGACGAGATTACGGTATTCCAGCAGTGCGATCGTGCTGAAGGGGGCCTGGGTCCGCCGCTGGACCGCCCAGCGGAGATTCGTCACGGCCGCATCCAGCCGGCCGGAATAGAGATCGTCCAGCCCGACGACGGCATGTGCCATCGTCAGGCCCTGGACATCGTCGGCATAGGCGGCGAAGGTCTCCTCGGCCGAGGCATCCTGATTCAGGCATCGCAGCAGGGGATAAGCCCATCCACCGGGCGAAGCGAGCTCGTAGGCTTCCAGGAGCGCCTTTCGTCCCCTGGCACCCTGGTCCTGCTTGAGAAGGCAGAAGTACCGCATGGTCGCAGCGACCACGAACTCGAACGACCCGTTGTCGCAATCGGCGACGACCGACCGCAGCAGCTGGTCGGCCTGTTCCAGGCGGCCGGTCAGATGATGGATATTGGCCAGATTGATCCGGCCCGCCAGCGTCTCTTCCGTGGACTCCGCGGCCGTCGTGAAGTGTCCCGCCGCCGCCTCGTACCGTCCCATGACCATGTCGATCAGGCCCAGGTAGAGGGCGGCGCCGCCGTGCTGCGGATTCAGCTGGACGGCCCGGGTCAGCGCTCGTTCGGCGACCTCGTAGCGCTGCAGAGCGTAGAGCAGCTCCCCCCGGCGATAGTGGGGAACTGGGTCGTCCGGGGCGACAGCGCAGCCGGCGGCGTAATCGGCCAAGGCGTACCGGAAATCTCCCCGGAAGTCGAAACAGATCGCCCGCCAGCAAAAGAGATCCGGATCGGCGGGATGGCGATGCAGAGCACGGGTGAAGGCGTCGATGGCATCGTCGTATCGGTGTGCCTCGAAGTGGGCCTTGCCTCTGGCGGACCAGTCGACCGTATCGTCCTGGCCCGCGAAAGCGGCCGTTACGAGGATCAGAAGACCCAGAACTGCGACGGCTCGCGTGATCATGATGGTCTCCTCTCGGTGGCGACATCGCCGCCCCGCCCCGCTTCGGGCCAGGTGGAGATCCTGAGGGTAAAGGCCCCTTCGCCCCTGATATACTCGTCGTCGTGCCAGCAAAAGAAGAAGGTCAGCGGACGCCCGCTTCCCTCGTAGCGGAAGCGGTAGACGTGGTCGGTACGGTAGCGGTCGAACTGGCCCATCAGGCGCCACTTGTCGTCGATGTACGCATTCAGCGTCGCGCAGATCATGTTGTCGTCATCTATGCGCAGGTTGGAAACCGGGTATCGGGCTTCGTCGGGGCCGGGATGCCACGACTCGCTGGGGTCGCTGTGGACTTCCTGGCTGATATTGTAGACCGGATCGTGCAGTCTCGTGATCTGAAGAACACCCCGGCTGTTGTACTGCCTGGAGGTGATGACGCCCGAGACCTCGATGAGGTAATACTGCCCCGCTGAAAAAGTGGTCGTCGTGGTCACGGAGCCGCCGCGCGCAGGGATGGCCATCTGTTCGAGCAGCACGGGGGCGGCATCGGCGGACGCCTCGCTCGCGACATCTTGGTTGGTATCCGCCGTGTACGATGCGTCGTCGGCCACGGTGATGTAGGGCGATTCCCAGCCCCGCCGGCCCGACGCCGTCAACGTCGATCCGTCCTCCTCGAGGAAGCCGCGTTCACGCATGACGAGGATGGCCGCCTCGCCGTCCAGCACCCGCGATTCCCCGTTCGGAAACTGGACAGCGATCACCACGTGCTCGGGATCGATTAGCGCGGGCGAACTGCGGTCGTCGACCTGACCCCGGATCAATTCGAAACCCGACCCTATGATCCGGCGCTCACCAGGCGGAATCTCGCCCGGCTGGCGCGCCCGGATCCGCGCGAGCGCGTCCGGCGGTATGACCAGCTCACCCTCCGACTCCTCGAGCCCGGGAAAATGCCTGTCGCCCTCCGCTGCTTCATCGATCGACTCCTGCCAGAGGCTGTCCTCCGGCTCGTCCCCGGATCCGGAGTCGGTGGAATCGGCGTTCGGCGCCGGGTCGGCCGCGGGCGTTTCCGGCGGCGGTCCGAAATCCAGCACGAAGACCAGGTCGTAGGTGCCGTCGGGCACCGGATCGTCATCGCGTATGTAGCGGATCGTTCGCTGGTCGTAGGCGATACGGCCGTCCGGCGCGATGGCCTTGACGCTGATGGTGTAGTCCCGTTCGGACCAGAAGTAGTCGATGAATTTCCGCTGGCTGGTGTTGGTGGCCGAGGCGATGCGGCTACCCCACTGGAACTCCAGGACGGCGAATGTCTCGACCGGGGTCAGGAAATCCTTGTCCACGAGTTGGATTCTCAACAGGGCCTGGACGCGATCACCGGCCCGGGCCGGGTCGACTGCTGCCAGGTTGACGGCCAGAAATACCAAGAACAGGACCGAGGGGATAGCGGCCGCATGGGATCGTCTCATGACGCCTCCTTCGAGATCGGATCGAGGCAGGTCCGGGCGACGCTACGTTTGTCGTGGGGCTGGACTTAGTATCGGTAGCCGGTTGAAAGGTATTTAGATGGTATTAGTCATGAATGGTGTGTTGCGACGGTCCTGGTGCTCGCCATAACACCTATTTCCAGGCAAGTATCTATTGCTCCGGTGCCGGTCAACGCAGTGCCGCGATCTGGCGGTGACGTTCTCCCCCCAAAACAAATACTCCCCTCGATGCGGGTGAATACAGTTGCAGACCTCGGTAGCCGGCGGCAAACCAGCTGTCCATGCTCCTCATCGAACCAGCATCAATTTCCTCACGTCGTTTCCGAAAGCGGTGACGAGCCGCGCCACGTAGGTACCGGTGGGCACGGTCCGTTTCTGGTCGTCCTGGCCTTGCCAGGCCACGGCGTGGTTGCCCCGTTCCAGAAAACCATCGACCAGGCCCGCGATGCGGCGACCACGCAGATCGTAGACCGTCAGCTCTACCTGTCCGGCCGACGGCTGGGCGAACTCGATCGTCACGCGGGGATTGAAGGGATTCGGACAGATCGCGTGCAGCGCGGCGACCGGCTTGGGCGGGTGTGATTCAACACCTGTTATCTCGTGGGCGTGCGCATACAGCAGATCGACCACGTAGCTCGTCACACCCGAGTTCTGCCCGTTGGTGAGCACGACAACACCGTAGCCGTCGACACGATCGAAGGAGATCAGCGTACTGACTCCCAGATCGCCGCCGCCGTGACTCCAGCCATTGCCGTCGCGCCGCCAGCCCAGGCCCTGGGCCCAGCTTAGCGAGGGATAGTGGGACGTGAGCATCAGCGCCACCGTGCTGGCCTCGAGTATGCGTTGGCCGTCGTACTCGCCGTCGCGCAGATAGCATTGCAGGAAATGGCCAAGCTGATCGGCGCTCGTGCGCAGCTGACCCGAGGGGTAGTCCGAATAGCCATAGTGCCCGTAGGGTTCGTAGGTGCTCCCGTTCCAGTAATAGGGCATGGCGACGTGACTGGTGTCCAGATCGGCCAGGTGCCAGGCCGTCTCGTTCATGCCCAGGAGCGGGAACAGGTATTGATCGCAGTGATCATCGAAGGTCACATCTGTGATCGCCTCGACGAGATAGCCGGCGGTCGCCAGCCCGATGTTCGAGTAGTGCCACTGCGTGCCCGGGGCCGCAGTGAGGAAGTTTTGCTCCGGATCGTAAATGGAACCCAACGGGGTCAGGTAGTGCTCCAGGTAGTCGCCCAGTGGGAATGGCGAGTCGCCGGCGTAGTACGGCATGACCGACCAGTTGTCGTCGATGCTCGACACGTGGCACAGGAGCATCCGCGGGGTCAACGGCACGCTCGAGTACACCGGATGATCGACAACAAACGGTAGATGCGTGTCGATGTCGTCGTCCAGCCCGACCAGTCCCAGCTCGTAAACCTGCATGAAGGCGGTGGCGGCTACCACCTTGGAGACCGACGCCAGCATGAACAGGGTGCTGATCTCGACCGGCCTGGGCGGCGAGAACTCGGCATAGCCATAGGCGCCGTACCATATCGGCCCGTCAGCGGTGACGACGGCCGCGGCCAGTCCGGGGACATGTCCGCTTGTCATCGCGGACTCGATGAGATCGTCGACGGCATCGATGCGCGACGGGATAGGAGCAAACGATCCGGGCAGATCGATATCGTTGGCTCGCGGCGGGACAGCCGAGGCCGTATCGACACAAACGAGCGCGCTCGCGCACAGCAACACGGGTATCACCGATCGCAGTTGCATGGCCGTATCCTTCCCACGCGGAGAACTTCGAGCGTTACATTAGTTATCGCAACTGGTTAGAGCTGTTCCAGTGTAGCACAGCTTACAGCGGGGATCAAATCGGCGGGATCGAGGCCGGGTGCGTGGAGCAGAAAGCCGCATGATCGCCTCGTCACCTCACAGCGCAACCACCCGCACCGAGGGCTCGCTCATGTCCAGCAGCAGCAACCGTCCGATCAGTGGATCCGTCAGGCCGGCCGCCAGCTTGATCACCTCGTTGGCCATCAGGCAGCCGAGGGTGCCCGGTAACACGCCGAGCAGGCCGTTATTGGCCGGGATGCCGGTATCCGAATCCGGGGTCGGCGGGTGGGGAAAGAGATCGCGATAGCCGGGGCCGGCATCGGCTGGCGCATCGTGTGCATCTCGGGCACCGGCGTTGAACACCGTCACCTGCCCCTGGACACGGTGGATGGCGCCGTGCACCCAGGGTTTACCCAGCTCGCGGCAGACGTCGTCCAGCAGGTAGCGCGTGGCGAAATTGTCGCAGGCGTCGACGACGATGTCGTACGGCTCGAGCAGCTCGGCGCCGTTGTCCGCAGTGAGAAACGAGTTCAGCGGCTGCACGTCGATGTGCGGGTTGAGATCAAGCAGCCGGAAGGCAGCCACCTCGGCCTTGGCCTGGCCGAGCACCGATTCACCGAACAGGACCTGGCGGTGCAGGTTGCTCGCGTCGACGTGGTCGCCATCGATGATGCCTAGCGTGCCGATACCCGCGGCAGCCAGGTAGAGCAGGGCCGGCGAGCCCAATCCCCCGGCGCCGACCACGGCGACCGATGCCGCTTTCAGTTGCAGCTGACCGGCCTCGCCCAGTTCGTCGAGCAGGATCTGTCGCCCGTAGCGTTCGCGCTCACGGTCGGTCAGCGAGATGGACATCGCAGGTTTCCTCTCCGCCGCAGGTTGGGTCGCTGCCGGCCCAGTCGCTATAGGTCCGGTCCCAGTCTTTCCACACCGCCTCGTAACCGCGCGCGCGGATGGCGGCGGCCACCGCGTGAGGCGGGCGGTCGTCGTGGATGTCGAACTGGGCCAGCTGTTGCGCCGAGGTGGTGTAGCCGCCGGGATCGGTGCGTGACCCGGCGCTCATGTTGGTGATGCCCAGGGGGATCGCGTGATCGCGGAAGTCGGCGCTTTCGCGGGTAGACAGGGACAGCTCGACATTCTCGTCGAAGATCCGGTAGGCGCAGATCAGCTGGACCAGTTCCCGGTCGCTGATGGGATTGTCAGGCTGGAATCCGCCGGCCGCGGGCCGCAAGCGCGGGAAGGAGATGGAGAACTTCGTGCGCCAGTACTGTTTCTCCAGGTAGCGCAGGTGCAGTGCCAGCAGACTCGAATCCACCCGCCAGTCTTCCAGCCCCAGCAGGCAGCCCAGTCCCACGCGATGCACCCGGGCGTTACCGAGCCGTTCCGGAGTGGCCAGGCGGTAGTCGAAGTCGGCCTTGGGCCCGTGCGGGTGGTACACCGGATACCGTTTGCGGTTGTAGGTTTCCTGGTAGATGTACACCGTGTTCAACCCGAAGCGACGCAGGTCTTCGTATTCCCCTTGCGCCAGGGGCTGCACCTCGATGGAGATGCTCGCGAAGTGGGGACTGACGAGGTCGAGCACGTGTGCGAAGTACTCGGCGCCCACCTGCCGGTCGGACTCGCCGGTCACCAGCAGAACGTGATCGAATCCGTGGGACTTGACGTACTCCACTTCGCGCAGGATCTCCTCGTCGGTCAGGACGCGACGTTCGATCCGATTGCCGACGTTGAAGCCGCAATACACGCACGAGTTCTGGCACTTGCTGGACAGATAGACGGGGATGTAGAGGCCGATGGTGTTGCCGAAGCGCGATCGGGTCAGGCGCTGACTCGTACGAGCCATCTGCTCGAGAAACGGCGCGGCGGCGGGGGAAATCAGGGCGAGGAAATCACGCCACGTACCGCGGCCGGCGGCCCGCAGGGCGGCGCGGACATCCGCTTCGGTCGTGGCGTGGATGGTCTCGTGCACGCCGTGCCAGTCGTGCTGATCGAGTATGTTCGCGAAACCCATCTTGCCTGCTCCCGCGCCGGATAGCATCGGCGCCGAGTTGCCGGTTGACCTACCCGAGAAAATCCGTCAAGGGGCTGCTCGCCTCGGCCGCCTTGGTGGCCGTCGCCAGACGCGCCGCGCGCGCTTGCTCACCGGCCCGGACCGCGAGCTTGAACCCGTCCGCCATGACGACCGGATCGCCCGCCACGGCAATGGCTGTGTTCACGAGCACCGCGTCGGCGCCCAGTTCGATGGCCGCCGCCGCGTGGGACGGCGCGCCGAGCCCGGCGTCGATCACCACCGGCACGCTGGCCTGCTCGAAGATGATCTCCAGCATCGCCTTGGTCTGCAGGCCCTGGTTGCTGCCGATGGGCGCGCCGAGAGGCATGACCGCCGCCGCGCCCGCTTCCTCGAGCATCTTGCACAGGGCGGGATCGGCGCTGCAGTAGGGCAGCACGATGAATCCGTCGGCGGCGAGCTGCCGGGTCGCCTCCACCGTTTCCAGCGGTTCGGGCAGCAGGTAACGCGGATCGGGATGGATCTCGAGCTTGAGCCAGTTGGTCTGCAACGCCTCGCGAGCCAGCTGCGCGGCGAGGACCGCCTCGCGAGCGGTGCGGGCGCCCGAAGTATTGGGCAGGAGCTGGATGCCGGGCAAGGCCGCGTGCCGCAGCAGGTCGTCCTGCGTGTCCTGCAGATCGACTCGCTTGAGCGCCACGGTGACCATCTCGGTGCCCGAGGCGACGATGGCCCGCTCCATGAGATCGTTGGCGGCGAACTTGCCGGTGCCCAGAAAGAGCCGTGACGTGAAGGTCTTATCGGCGATCTGCAAGGGCTTCATCGCCCCATCCTTTCGTTGCCGCGACAAATCGCGCTGCCGCTGCTGGTCTGTCCGGCGCCAGGTTCACGGCCGAGGAAGCCGCGACGCCGTGTATGCCTGTCTTCGCAAGCTGTGCCAGGTCATCTGTCTCGATACCGCCGATGGCGATCAGCGGTAGCTCGATTCCCAGTCGGCGGCATTGCCGCCGGATCGCGACGATCCCCTCCCGGCCGAGGACCGGACTGAGATGCTGCTTCGTTGTCGTGTGCCGCAACGGTCCCAGCCCGATGTAGTCCACGCCGGCGGCCAGATGCGCACGGATATGGTCGAGCGTGTTGGCCGTACCGCCGATGATCGCGTCGGGACCGAGCTCTTCCCGGGCGCGACGCGGATCGTCGTCCTGCTGTCCCAGGTGTACGCCGTCCGCGCCGCTGCGGGCAGCGATCTCGACGCTGTCGTTGACGATCAGCCGCGCACCGTGGCGCCGGCAGATCTGCTTGACCTCGCCGGCGATGGCCAGCCACTCGCCGGTGGCGGCGCCTTTCACCCGCAGCTGCACCCAGGTCACGCCGCCCCGACAGGCGGCGGCCGCCAGTTCGCCGTGCGTCATGCCCGCGCCGTCCTGGGTCAGATAGTGAAAACGGGCGATCCGATCGGTACCCATCACTGAACCTGTTTCGGATCGCCGGTGCGGCGCTCGGTAAAACCGTGCCGACCGAGCAGGCCCGGCGCGCTCGTCAGGAAATCCTGCACGTATTCTTTGGCCCGTGCGCAGGCCTCCCGCAACGTCGCCCCGCGGGCCAGGCCGGCGGTGATGGCCGCCGAGAGCACGCACCCCGTGCCGTGCTTGTCGCTGTCGGCGATTCTGCGCGACTCGAAACTGTGCTGCTCGCCGTCGCGATACAGGATATCCCGCGCGACGGCGCCACCGGCGTGCCCTCCCTTGAGCAGGACCGCGCAGTGGCGGCTCAGTGCAAAGGCGGCGGTCTCGGCATCGGCGGTCTCGGCATCCGCGGTATCCTGCAACGCAGTCGACAACGCTCCCGCCTCTTCCCGGTTGGGCGTGACCAGTCGTAGCCGGCTGCACACCGCAGCGAGTTGCGCGGCCTCGTTCGCGCCGAGCGAGGCGTGAAAAACGAAGCCCGCGCTGGCGCGGAGTACCGGGTCCCAGACGATGCGGACGTCGCTGTCGAGTTCCGTCAGCAGATCGACGACGCCGGCGATTACGTCGAGGCTTTCGATCAGTCCGATCTTGACCCAGCGCAGCTCGAATCGTCTGGCGAGCGTACGTATCTGCTGTTCGATCATCCCCGCCGATACCCAGTCGATGCCGTCGAACTCGACATCGTTCTGCCTGGTCAACGCGCTGCAAACGCCGAAACCGTAGACACCGTGAGCCTCGAAGGTCTTCACGTCGGCCAGCACGCCGGCGCCGCCACTCGGGTCGAAGCCCGCGATACTCAGCGCTGCCGGTCCGTTTGCGATCATGACGCGATCAGCTCCATTGCTCGTTCAGCGTTTGCCAGGCGGCAAGCGGATCCGCGGCCTGCCAGACCGCTCCCAGTACCGCCGCGCCGGCGAATCCCGCCTGCCGGACACGCCCGATGTTCGCCGCCGTTATCCCGCCGAGGGCCACGACCGGCGTGGTCGTCTCGCGCAGCCGGCCGACGAGGTCGTCGTGGTCGAACGCGGGTCGGTAACCCGGCTTGGAAATACTCGCGAACACCGGGCTGATAAAAACATAGTCGAAGCCCGGGCGTTGCCGATCCACGTCGGTCAGGTCCGACAGGCGATGACAGGATGCGCTGACCGTTACACCCCGGGGGGCGGCGAGGGCCTCCCGGGCGACCACACCGATGCCGTCGCTGCCGCCGGTTCCGTACTCGGCCTGCCAGGTCGAGCGTACGTGCACTCCCCGCAGGCCGTACTCGCGACACAGCTCGTGGTGCGAGTGCAGCACGATCCGGTCGCGATACGCCGCCGGCACCTGTTCGATGAACGCGGCCAGCGCCGTCGCCGAGCTCTCCGGCTTGCGCAGATGAAAGACCGCCAGCCCGGCTGCAAACAGGTCTTCAACGACGGCGACCTCGTCGGACCGCGCTTCCGGCCAGGAGATCACGATCGGGTGAGAGACCACGCCACACCCTCCTGTTCAGCGCGCGGAGGTCGTCTTCGCCGCCAGCTCCTGGTTGGTTTTCATGGCACAGAACTTCGGCCCGCACATGGAACAGTAGTGGGCTTCCTTGTGCTCCTCGTCGGGCAGGCTCTCGTCGTGAAATTCCTGCGTCTTGACCGGATCGAGCGCCAGGTTGAACTGGTCGCGCCAGCGGAACTCGTAGCGCGCGCGGCTCATCAGGTTGTCGCGCAGCTGCGCCGTCGGATGTCCCTTGGCCAGATCCGCCGCATGGGCGGCGATCTTGCAGGCGATCACGCCTTCGCGCACGTCGTCCCGGTTGGGCAGGCCGAGATGCTCCTTCTGGGTCACGTAGCAGAGCATCGCCGTGCCGTACCAGCCGATCATCGCTCCGCCCACGGCCGAGGTGATGTGATCGTAGCCCGGCGCGATGTCGGTCACCAGCGGTCCGAGGGTATAGAACGGCGCACCGTGACAGGCCTGGTGAGCGCGTTCGGCGTTCTCCCGAATGCGTTGCATGGGTACGTGTCCGGGCCCCTCGATCATCACCTGCACGTCGTGCCGCCAGGCGATTTCCGTCAGCTTGCCCAGGGTGTCGAGTTCGGCGAACTGGGCCTCGTCGTTGGCGTCGGCCAGCGAACCGGGCCGCAGCCCGTCGCCGAGGGACAGGGCCACGTCGTAGGTCCGGGCGATCTCGCAGATCTCGTCGAAGTGCGCATACAGGAAGCTCTCCTGATCGTGGACCATGCACCAGCGAGCCATCAACGAACCGCCGCGCGAAACGATGCCGGTTATCCGGCGCGCGGTCAGCGCCACGTGCTTCTTTCGCAGCCCCGCGTGGATGGTGAAGTAGTCGACACCCTGCTCGGCCTGCTCGATCATGGTGTCGCGGAACAGCTCCCAGCTCAGCTCGTCGACGCTGTCGACCTTTTCGACCGCCTGGTAGATGGGCACCGTGCCGATGGGCACCGGCGAGTTGCGGACGATCCACTCGCGCGTCTCGGGAATATTGGCGCCGGTGGACAGGTCCATCACCGTGTCGGCGCCCCAGCGACAGGCCCAGACCATCTTCTCCACTTCTTCCTCGATGGTCGAGGTGGTGGCCGAGTTGCCGATGTTAGCGTTGATCTTGACCAGGAAATTGCGGCCGATGATCATCGGCTCGCTCTCGGGATGGTTGATGTTCGCCGGGATGATCGCCTGGCCGTCGGCAACCTGCTGGCGGACGAACTCGGGTGTGACGAAACCGGGCTGCCCGGCACCGAAATTTTCACCCGGATGCTGCAGGCGCAGATCCGGTAGCTTGTCCTGCAGGCGCTCGAGCCGCTGGTTCTCGCGGATGGCGACGTACTCCATCTCCGGGGTGATGACGCCCTGCCGCGCATAGTGCATCTGGGTGACGTGACGGTTCGTTAAGGCCCGCAGCGGTCGGTGCAGGTCCGGGAAGCGCACCGCCGCCAGGTCGTCATCGGCCAGGCGCTCGTTGGTATAGGCGCTCGTGAACCCGTCCAACTGTTCCACGTCGCCGCGTTCACTGATCCACGCCTGGCGGAGGCGCGGCATGCCCTTGCGGATGTCCACGTCACATTCGGGGTCGGTGTACGGGCCGCTCGTGTCGTACAGGGGCAGCTTCAACGACGGTTTGGCGCCGCCGTTCTTGCCAGGTTCGGCATCCGGACCGACGCAGGCGCCAAGCTTGATCTCGCGCATGGCGATCTTGATGTCATGGATCTTGCCCGGGACGAAGATCTTCCGCGAGCCCGGCAGCGGTTCCCTGGTGATCACCGATCCGCTGGGTGCCTGGTCGGTGAGTTCCTTCTGCTTATCCTGTTCCATGGTGCCACCTGTGTTCTACGTTTCCGCCCGTTTGATTGTCGGCCGCCGGCCACTTCCGGCGCCGATCACATGGTCTGGCAAGGGGAGATCTCAACCGCCACCGAAAGCCTTGATGACCAGGATCGTGTCGTTGTCCTGTAGCCGGCGGGTATTCCAGTCGGTGCGCGGCACGACCACATCGTTGACCGCCACGGCGAATCCTTGTTGCGCGCCCAACCCCTGCTCACGCAGGACGTCGCCGATGCTCACTGCGTCCGCGACCTGCAAGTTGGTGTCGTTGAGGTGGATTATCACGACCGGCTCCCCCGTGTAGCGCCGCCGCGCGATATTGTCGGACAGCAGCAGCAAGGCTCTCTACCTTTCCCCCAAAATATACGCTCGCGCTGGATATTTACAAACAGGATTGTGTTGGTCTGAATTTACGATTTCCCAAAGGAGATCGCTCGGGTGATCGTGTCCAGCGCAACAAAACCCCACCGGCACCAAGCCGATGGGGTTTTGCTTTCACTGCGGGCGAGGACCTGGAGGTCGTCGACCAGAAATCGTCCGGCGCCAGTCGAGAACTACCGGAACAGACTCTTGATCGAGCCCCAGGTCTGCAGCTCGTTCGCCACGTTGTCGCCGGGCACCTCGACCCAGGCGTGATCCGGCGCGACGATGTGCAGATCGTCGATGCACTGGGAGACGCCTTCGCTGGCATACAGGCGGCACTGGACCATCAGACCGGTGTGGCCGTCAGCGACGGTCCACGTATGCTCTACGTAGTCCCAGCCGGTGCCAGGACCGTAATCGCTGTTGCCGCCGGCACTGCCGCTGTAACCATCCATGTCGTCGGGCAGGTCGTCGTTCCAGTTTCCCCAGATGCGCATACTCGGGCTCGCACCATCCGTGTCGTCAAAACGCCAGAAACCGGCAGTAACCACGTCGCCGTCCTGCAGGTTCCAGATAGCAGCTATCTTGGCCTGGGGCGTGCCGCCGCCGGCCCCCTCGGTGACCATCAGCCCGAAATCGCCGGTGTAGGCGCAGTTGGGCGTAGCGAAGGTATTGACATCATCGAGGTTTCCGTAAAAAGTGAGGATTGAACCTTCGTCTTCCCAACCATAGTCGACCACGATTTCAGCCTGGGCGAGACCAGCTACCAGAAGAACCGAAATAAGAGCGAGAACCTGTTTCATGCCAGACACTCCTGCTTGAAAGGTTTACTAACGACTACACCCACAGATCGCTACGGTAGGCGGGCGAGAAGCGTCCGAGCGCCGAAACGAGCAGCTGGGTCCTGATTCATCGTATTGACAGTAGAATTCTACCACGATGTGAGCAAAATTCAATACTTTACCTGATTTTTGTTTGTAAAATCGGGACGAATGCAGGATATCTTCAAAAAAATCAGTTGAATACGCGATTCTTGTTGTCGTCGCAATATGGTAAGAAACCAGCCGGTGTAAACCCTGGGACTCGCGCCGGCGAGGGGCGTAACACGCAAGTGACGGTACGAACCGGAAGCGATCCTTGACAGGTTACGCGATAAAACACAGAATCGGCGCCGTTTACCATCGTTACGCCCGATCAACATGAAGGAGCGCCGACGATGCGTATCGTGATGAACGCCTCGTATCCTCTCGATCCGACCCTGGTGCCCGGCGGTGTACCCGCGGTGGCGCACTATCTGGTCAAGGGCCTGGGCCGCATAAACGAGATCGATCTGCACGTGGTCTGTTGCCAGAACGACGTGCCACGCGATTTCGTCGAGCAGCGCGACGGCGCCACAATCCATTTTTTGACAAGCAATTACCGGTTTAGCCAGGCCATGCTGCTGGCGCCGCAGCGGAGGAAGGTCGGCCGGCTGATCAGGGAAATCGATCCTCACTTCGTGCACGCCCAGGGCCTTGGCCTGCCCACGGTGACCACCCTTGATACCGGACGACCGCACCTGGTGTCGGTGCACGGCGTGTTCTGGAAGGAACAGTTCGAACACGAACGATTGAGCACCCGGATCGGCTCGATCATTCGTAAGCACAGCGCCAAGCGGCAGCTGGCAAGGATCGAAAATGTCGTGATCACCTCCGATTACGCCGCGTCGATCCTGCCCCGGGGGCACAACTACACCGAATACGTGATCCGCAATCCTGTCGGTGAGGAGATCTTCGCCATCGAAAACGCCCCGACGCGGCCCCACATCCTGGTGATCGGCGGTCTGCGCCGGCGCAAGGACCCGCTGACGACCATGAGGGTCATGGAGCAGGTGGTCGCCGCCATGCCCGAGGCGACCCTGCACCTGCTGGGCCCGCCGTCGGGCACCGAGTTCGACGATGTGGTTCGGTCCTATGTTGCGGAGCACGGGTTGCAGGAGAACGTGAAGCTGCTGGGGCTGGTGCCCAACGAGCAGTTGTGGGCCGAATACGAGCAGGCCTCCCTGCTGCTCATCCCGTCACTGGAGGAAACGGCGCCGGTGTCCCTGGGCGAAGCCTGCGCCGTGGGCCTGCCCGCGGTGGGTTCGGATGCCGGGGGCATCCCCTCGCTGATCAAGGAAGGAGAGACGGGGTTCGTCCGGCCGGTCGGCAACGCCGAAGCGCTGGCCGAAGCCGTGCTCGCCGTTCTCCAGGACGACACGCTGCGCGCCCGGCTGGCCGCCAACGCCCGCCGGTTCGGCGCCGACGAATTTCGGCTCGACGCCATCGCGCGCCGGCATTTCGAGGTCTACCGGGAGATCATGAACCGAGTGTGAGCAACACGTCGAACCCCGATCATCGAGCCTTGCGTCGGTTAGAAATCCCGCCGGAAAACACTGCGCGCAATCGCGCCCGCCATCTGCGGATTCTCCTCGAGCCGCCGCAGGCTGTAGGCATACCAATCGGGACCAAAAGGTAGGTACAGACGCACCGTCTCGCCCTCCTGCTCGAGTCGCTCGAGGGTCGAACGGATGGGGACGCCGAGCAGGGCCTGGTACTCCACGCGCCCGTGTACCGCTGGTGGCCGCTTCGCGACCTCTTGCCGCGCCTCGGCCAGCAGCGGCAGATCGTGGGTGGCGACGGCGGTGTAACAGCCGGTGTCCAGCAGTATGCGCAGCGTCTCGAGGTAGGAAGCATTGATAGCCTGCGGGTCCTGATGGGCGATTGCGGCCGGCTCCATGTAGATACCCTTGCACAGACGGATGTTGGCGTCCGGTCCGGCGAGCTTCCGGGCATCGTGGGGGGTGCGCTTCAGCCGGGCCTGCAGCACCGTCCCCACCCGCGGCCAGATGCGCCAGGCGCGGCGGTACCAGTCGAGGGTCACGTCGGTGACCGACGAGTCCTCCATGTCGATACGCACGAAGAAGTCGAGGCGGCGGGCGGTCGCCAGCAGCCGTTCGAACTCGCCGAAGGTCGCCTCCGGATCGAAACGGATGCCGAACTGGGACAGCTTCACCGAGACGTTGCGTTCGATGCCGTCGGCCGCCATGGCCTCCATCAACTCGATGTAGGCGTCGATGGCCGCGGCCGCCTGGTCGAGGGACGCCTCGTCTTCGCCGAGCCGGTCGATGGTGGTGTGGAAACCCGCGTCCGCGAGCTCGCGAGCAACGGCGAGCGCCTCGTGCCTGGTCTCGCCGGCGATATAGCGCATGGCCATGGGACGGATGGTCCACCGCGGCATGTGGGGCAGAACTTTTGCGATCATCGTGTTGAACATGATCCCACCAGGATAACGTAAAACCACCGGAACCGCCCGCCGACCAGATAGCTCACTGCGCGGCGCGAAACAGCTGCGGAAAAAGCCGCTGCTTGGCGGCGAGAATCCGCAGCACCGCCGCGTCGACCAGGCGTTGCGCTGCCGGATCGTGCGCGACCAGCCGTGTGATGGCGTCGAGCATCACCGGTACCTTAGCCGGATAGGTGATCAGCAGCATATCGTTGCCGGCCAGCACGGCCCGCTCCACCAAACGCGTGAACAGTTCGTCGGGAAGATCGGTCGCGAAATCGGCGCCCGGCGGGGCGACCATCTCGCGAAGCGATCCCGCCCACAGATCGTCCGTGATCACGAGCCGATCACCTACCAGCGCGCGCGCCATGCCGACTACCCGCGCCGAGAGCACCGCCGGCACGCTGTCGAGACTGTCGTAGGCGATATTGCTCATCATCACGCCGCCACTGCGCTGGACCAGGTTCGCGAAGGGAATCAGGTTACGGTCGATGGTCTGGAGCGGCGCCGTCGAATGCGTCATCTCCACGTCGCTGTTGGTCGCCACGTCGTAGCCGGGAAAATGCTGCAGGATGTTGAAGCCGCCCGCGCATGCCGCGCCGTCCAGAAAGGCGCCGGCTTTGCTGGTGATCGTCTCCGGGTTGTCGCCGAAGGAGCGATGGCGGTGCGCCATGTACGTCGTATCGCAGGCACTGCCCCGGACCGGATCCAGGCACGGCGCGAAATTGATGTTGATGCCCACCTCGCGCAGGAAGTCAGTGACCTCGGCCGCTATCGCCGCGATGTCGTGAGCGGTCAACTGCGACATCCGGTGGGCGGAAAGGGTGCTGGCAAAGCACTCGAGGTTGACGAGCCGGTTGATGTTGCCGCCCTCCTGATCGATGCACACGAGCAGGGGAATGCGGACGGCCGCCTGTTTGGCGCGCAGCTCGTCGGCGAGGGCTCGCGCGTCGGTCACCATGTTGGTGAAGAGGATCACACCGCCGACGCCGTGCTCGACCAGGAAATCGGCCGGCGAGTTGTAGACGATCAACATCTGGCCGGCCTTCTCGCGGGCCGTCATCTCGCCGAGCAGCTGGGCGGGAGTCGTGTACCTTCCCGCCGCGGCAACGTGGCCGGTGTCGGCCGCCGCGTGTTGTCGCGCCGGCGCGGACCCGGTCGCCGACAGGACCAGCAGTACCGCGAGAACGACGTGCAGTAACCAGTTGGTCATGTGATGTATCCACCCGTTATCCATCGAGAACCTCAGGCGCGATCGGTCTGGAGTATTATTCGGGGTCGTGCACCTCGGCATCGCCCCGCCACCGCCCTCGATACTCCGGCAGACCGGCCGCGCGGTCAATCGCCGATAGCAGCACCGAGACCGCTCCGCTTCGAGAATGCTGCTCGCGGGCTGGTAGTTCCGCCGTCCGATGCGTACCTTGTCCGGCTATGAACCGCACGCTCGACACCACCGGTTTTCGTGGCGCCTTGCTCGACTGGTACGGCACCAACCGCCGAGACCTGCCGTGGCGCCGGGATCCAACGCCGTACCGGATCTGGATCTCGGAGGTCATGGCCCAGCAGACGCAACTCGATCGAGTCGTCCGGTACTACGAGCGCTGGCTCGAACGTTTCCCCGACCTCGCGACCCTGGCGGCGGCCGACGAGGACGAGGTGCTCAAGCTCTGGGAAGGTCTCGGCTACTACAACCGCGCCCGGGCGTTGCTGGCTGCCGCGCGGCAGATTCGCGATCGTTTCGGCGGAGTATTCCCGGACCGTCTCGAGGAAATCCGTTCGCTTCCCGGTGTGGGCGAGTACACGGCGGGAGCGATCGCCAGCATCGCCTTCGGTGTCGCGACACCCGCGGTGGACGCCAATGTGTTGCGAGTACTGTCCCGGCTGTGCGACCTCGACTACCCGCTGAAGGATCCGGCGCTCAAGAAACGGGTGGTCGCCATCGTGTTGTCCGCGATGCCCGCCGACCGCCGCAACGACCACCGTGGCGATCAGGGTACCGGCCCCCGCGGCGACCACCCCGGTGTCTTCAACCAGGCCCTGATGGAACTCGGCGCCCTGATCTGCACGCGGCAACCGTCGTGCGATCGCTGTCCGGTGAACGGACACTGCGAGAGCCTGCGCGCCGGTGTCGTCGCCGCGCGTCCCGCGCCGGTCGCCGGTCGCGAGCCGATTCCCTTGACCGTCGCCACGGGCATACTGCTGCATGAAGGTGAGGTCCTGATCCAGAAACGTCGGCCCGACGATGCCTGGCCCGGCCTCTGGGAGTTCCCCGGCGGTATCGTCGAGCCCGAAGAGACGCCGGTGGCAGCGGTCGTACGCGAGTTTGCCGAAGAGGTCGAACTGGAGATCGAGGCGCGGGCACCGTTGCCGATGGTCCGTCATACCTACACACACCACCGGGTGAGCCTGTTCGGCTTCCACTGTGTAGTGAAGAACGGCGCGGCGCCGCGGCCGGTATTCAACGCCGCGGTGCGAGGCCTGTTTGTCGCGCCGGAGCAACTCGAGGACTACGCGTTCCCTGCCGGGCATCGCAAACTGATCGACCACCTGTTCCGGCACGACCTGTGGCAGGAGTTTTCCCGCCGCGTCTAGCGCGGGCGCGACCGCCGCGATCGCGGCGGCGAATCGATGGTCGCTATTGCGGCGGCAGCCACCGAAACCACGATCAACCGAAAGGAAATACCATGCAGGTAAAACATATAGACCACCTAAACCTCACCGTGGCCGATTTCGACGAGACCGTGGCCTGGTACGGCCGCGTCTTCGGCTTCGAGCTCGCCGAGGAAGATGTCCAGGACGGCGTGCGCTGGGGCGTCATCCGTCGGGGCGAAGCGTTGTTGTGCATCTACCAGTTCGCCGATTGCCGGCACGAGGACCGCTTCGCCATGCGTAAGCTGGGCCTGCACGGCGTCAACCACTTCGGGCTGCGTATCACCGACCGGGCGGCCTGGGAGACGATCGTCGAAAAGGAGGGCGTCGAGGTTCTCTACGACGGTCCGGTCCGCTGGCCCCACAGCACATCGTGGTACATCAAGGATCCGACCGGCTGGGAAATAGAGGTCGCGCTGTGGGATGACGACACCGTCGCGTTTGGCTAGACTGCGTCCCACCAGGTACGCACAGCAGCCGCCACCGGAATACGAACACCAACGAAGGAGATCGTTTCGATGACACAGGCATATGTTTCGCGAGGTGGCGCCCTCTGTGCCGTCGCCGTGTTTGCGTTTACGCTACTGGCGGGACACGACGAATCGCCATTCGTGTCGCTCAATACCGACTCGCTCTCGACCGGCACGATCGTTACCGACTTGCTCGCCGTGGGCCTTGTCGCCTCGAGCCTCGCCCAGCGCCCCGAACCCGAGGTGCACGGCGAATTCGACGGCGATCCCATGTACACCGTCCTGCCGCCCGACGCCATACCGGCCATTCACGAACCGCAGTACGTGACCGGCGAGCAGGCCGCCGCGCAGATGTCGGCCGACGAACTGGTGATGGGACTGGCCATCGGCGATGATCCGGTCTGCTGGTCCACCTGGCAGCTGGACCACCACGAGATCGTCAACGACGTGGTGGCCGGCATCCCGCTGGCGGCCACCTGGTGACCGCTCTGCCACACGGGCGTGGTCCACGCCCGAACGGTCGGCGACGCGACGTTGACCTTCATCGTGTCGGGCAAGCTGTGGCGCAACAGCCTGATCATGATGGACAAGGAAACCGGATCGCTGTGGAGCCACATCACCGGACGCTGCCTGGAAGGCGAGTACGAAGGCACGCAGCTGAAGATGATCCCGGTGGTGCAGACCACCTGGCAGGACTGGAAAGCGCAGCACCCCGCAACGCGCGTGTTGAAAAAGGACGAGGAAATCCGCTCCTCCACCTACGAGGGCTATTTCGCCGACCCGGAAAAGACCGGTATCTTTCGCAGCAACTGGCTGCAGGAGAGGATGCCCGGCAAGGCCCTCGTGCATGGGCTGAATATCGGCCCGCACGCACTTGCGGTGGCCGATTCGGCGTTGACGCCCGGTGCGAAGGTCGTCGCCACCGTGGGTAATATCGAAGTCGAGGTGCAGCGCGACGCCGACGGCGGTATTCGCGCCATCCGCAAGGACACCGGCGAGAAGGTACTCGTGCGTACGGCGTTTTGGTTCGCCTGGAGTTCGTTCTTTCCGAGGACCGAGGTGGTCGACTGAGCCCCCCTGGGGGACACGGCCGACGAACCGTGAAAAGAATATTGCCCCGGGGGAACACCCGGGGCAACGTCCGAAGGCAGAAGATCACCGAATTCGGTCAGGCGCCATCACGACATCACTACTTGTGCTCCGCCAGCTGCTTCCACAGTCCGAGCACCCGGCCGTCCGGATCCGCGAACAGGGAAAACTGCCCCACTTGCGGCACGTCGACCTGCTCGACGAGGATCTTGCCGCCCGCCGCGACGACCTTCTCGCGATACGTGGCGAGATCGTCAACGTCGATGTACATGGTCAGGTTGCCCGGCCAGGGACCTTCCTGCGGTTTCATGATGCCGCCGCCGATGCCACCCTCGCCGCCGGGTTCGGCCATGTGATAGTCCATCTCCGGGATGGGGCGGATGTTCCAGTCGAAAACCTGCGTGTAGAAATCCGCCGCCGCCTGCGGTTCTTCTGACCACATTTCCCAGTGGACAACCGGATTAGCCATTCTATTACCTCCTGTTGGGTATTCGTATTACACGTGCGATCGATACGCGTCGCGTGCTACGCGGATCGCATAATTAGCTAATAGGATATGATACCGCGGCGGCGGTTTACCGCCAGTTCCCGATCAGGATGAACGGCGCCCAATGGTACGGATGACTGAACTCCGTACTATTACGCAGCGCGAGTTGCGCGCTGTGGAGCGCATCGAGACGCGAGATCTCGCCGGTGGCCAGCGCCTCGTACATCTTCACCATGAGGTCGGCCGTGCTCACGTCGTCCACCGACCACAGGGTGGCGACCACCGTGGCGGTGCCCTTCTTCTGGAAGTTGTAGGCCAACCCGGCGATTTCCTTGCCGTCGCCGTTCTCGCCCAGGGCGGTCTGGCAGGCCGACAGCACGGCCAGCTCCAGATCACGCAAGGGCAGGACGTCGATCTCCGAGAAGGTCAGCGAGCTGTCGGTGCCGGTACCGCCCAGCCGCAGGAACGAGCCCTTGGGATTGCCTTCGAGCAACGTGCCGTGGGTGGCCAGGTGCATGATGTCGTAGCGGCCTAGCGTGCGGCGCAGGAGCCTCTGCGTCACCTGCTCACCGAAGTACGTCTCGAGCCGCGAGCTGTCCCAGATCTGGGCGAGCCGCTGCACCTCGTGTTCGGCGCCGGACAGGGAACTGTCGGGATCGCCGCACGCGAGCAACGACGCATCGGCGGGGATGGCCGTGCGCTGGGTCACGATGCCGGCCTTGTTCAGCACGCAGGTGCGGAAACGATCGATCAGGTAGCGCTCGCCATCGTAGAGCGCAGCAAACGGGATGTACCGCAGCCGGCCGCTGGGGCTGACGATCAAGGTCTCGATGCGGTGCAGATCGCCGAGAACGGGCTCGATGAGCAGGCGGTAAAGCTCGCGCGCGGCAGCGGTGGGATCGCTTTCTTCGGCGAGCGGGATGGGCATGGCCAGTTCCGCCCGACGGTTTTCCCAGGTGATGCCCGACTCGGCGAGGCTCCAGCGCATTTCCCGGATCAGGGAATCGACCTGGGCCTCGGCGACCGGCGTCTCCCGCACGAGCAGCGGATCGTAGCCGCCGCGCACGACGAAGACAACCACACGGTCCGGCAAGATCACCGGCTCGATGAAGGCCTCGTTCTCGGCCAGGCTGCCCTGGAGTTGGTAGAAGGTAACGGGCTCGATCTCGAGACGTTCGTAGAGTTCTGACTGCTTCAGTTTGAGCGTATCGACAAAGGCCTCGTACGCATTGACCACCGAATCGATGGCCGCTTCCCACTCGACTATCAGGTCCTCACGCTGCCGGGCCAGCGGCTTGTCCAGTTCTTCCTGGAGCTTGCGCATCAGCAGGATCTCGCGGGAGTGGAAACTCTCCACGGTATCGCGCGCCTGCCGTTCGTCTTCATCATAGGCATCGACGCCGGGCGCCGTGCGCATGTCCTGCATTTCCTGCGATTTCATCAGACTGATGATCTTCCAGGCTTCCTCGTGCCGGCCCAGGGATTCGAGCAGATCGATCAGTTCGCTGTAGGCCTCGGCGTGTTGCGCCTGGAAGGCGGCCTGTGTCGTCTGGTCAGCCAGGCCGCGGCGCACCTGTTCGAGATTGTCGATGGCTTCCCGATAGGCGGCGATGGCGCCCTCGTTATCATGCAGATCCCGGCGCGTGCGGCCGAGATAGAGCAGCGCCTCGGCCGAGATCATGGGCGCGTGGAGCGTGCGCGCCTCGGCGACGACCGCGAGCAACTCGTCGCGGGCGGTGTCGAATTCGCCGGCGTTCCAGGCCGCGATGCCCAGCTCGCGGCGAATCCTGAGGATCGACAGGGTCTTGCCCAGGCCCCGGGCAGCTTCGAGCGCCTGGACGAGCGTGGCGCGGGCCTCGTCATACCGGTGCAACTCCCGCTGCATCCTACCCAGTGCCGTGCGCAGTTCGATCACCCGCGGCGTGTACCCGGCCTCGGTCGCCATGGCGAGCCCACGATCCAGCAGGCCGAAGGCTTCGTCGTGACGACCCAGATCGTGGTAGCATTCCGCCAGATTGCCGATGGTGGCGACGGCAGCTTCGGTGTAGTCCACGCGCTCCTCGATGACCAGCGCCTGTTCGTAATACGAGGCGGCGGATTCGTAGTCGCCCAGACCGTGATAGACCTGACCGACGTTGTTCAGCCCTGCGGCCTGCCCGGGCAGGTCATGCCATTTCTCATCGATGGTCTGCGCCTGGCCGAACAGCCGCAGCGCTTCGTCCATCTTGCCCTCGAAACTGGCGATCGACGCGAGCGTGTTGTACGTCGCCGAGCTGGCTCGCTCGGCGCCGAGGGTATCCTGGATGGCCAGCGCGTTGTAGGCGATCTGTTTCGCTTCTTCGGCCTTGCCCTCGGTGTACAGCTGCCAGGCGATCTGCCCCAGCGCCCAGGCCCTGGTTCCCGGCAGATCGCCGGTCTCGGCTATGTCCACCGCCGTACGGTTGCAGACCATGGACAGCTCGTATTCACCGCGCGCTTGATACAGCCCGCCGAGCGCCAGGTGCGCGCTGGCGATACCCGGTTGGTCTTCCATTTCCTCGTAGAGCGCCAGCGCCCGCTGCTGATGAGTGAAGGCCTCGTCCACCTGGCCGCTGGTCATCAGGCGCTGGCCGAGGGCGATGAGCGCGTCGGCGATCTTGGCCTTGCTGGGCATGGCTTCGGCTATCTCGAGGGCGGCGCGGGCGGCGCGCAGGGCCCGGGGCATGTCGCCTTCGTGGGTGGCGACCAGGTTGCTGATCTCGCGCTGGCAATCGGTCTGCCCGGCCAGATCGTCGATCGCCTCGTAGTGCACGAGGGCCTCGTCGAGCCGCTCCCGCGCAGCGATGGGCTGCCGGTTTTCGGCCAGCGTCACCCCCCACCAGAGCAGCACCCGCGCCTGCTCCACGCGATCGTCGACCTCGCGGAAGGCGTCCAGCGAGCGCTGGTAGCTGGCATCCGCCTCGGCCAGTCGCCCCTGCAGCACCATCGTCTCGGCCAATTCCAGACGGGTCGCCGCGATATCGGCGATTGACTGTTCTCGTTCGAAGATCTCCAGGGCTTGCGCCAGATGCGCGAAGGCGGCCTCGTGATCGCCCCGCTCGCGTTCGTGACCGCCCAGGCGCCGGTGTGTATCGCCCACGTCCCACGGCCGATCTCGTTCCGTGTAGATGACCAGGGCCGCGTCGAACGCGTCGCGCGCGGCGGGCATCTCGCCGAGTTGCCAGAGCAGTTCGGCCAGGTTGACCAGCGTGTGGGCCTCGTTCACCGCATCGGCCGTTTCCCGGCGCAGGGCCAGCGCGCGCTCGCGGAAGTTGACGGCGTTGCGCAACTCGCCCAGATTCCAGTATCCGTCGCTGACATCCTGCAGCGCCGTGGCCATGGTGTCTTTCCAGCCGAGTTTTTCCGCCGCGGCCAGTCCCTGGCGCCACGCCTCGACAGCCAGGCCATAGCGGCCCATGGACTCGTAGACGTCGCCCAGCCGAGAATAGGCGCCGGCGGACCACTCGACCGATTCCAGATCACCGTCGGTGGCGAGTACGTCTACGGCGGTGCGGAGGTACTGCACCGCCGTCTCGTACTCGAGGAGCTCGTGGAAACATCGGCCCAGCCCCATCAGGCTGCTGGCGCTCGCCGGATTGGCGAAGGGATCGTCCCAGGCGCCCTTGTAGCGCAACGCGGTCTCGTAGTCGGCGATGGCTTCGCGGTAACGTTCCAGATCCTCGAGAATCGTCCCGCGATTGTGATGGCCGGCGGCCAGATCGATGGAATCGTTCTCGGCCGTGGCGATGGCCTGCGTCTGCGCCTCGTAGGCTGCTTCGTTCCTTCCCGCCCATGAATTGATGTCGCCGGCGGCCGCCCAGTAGAAATTGCACCACGACGTCACGGCGTATCGTTCGCAGGCAACACGCATGATCTCGAGAATCGCTTCCGCCTGATCCTGCTGGCCATTCAACCAGAGCCGCCGCGATTCCTTGTACCAGGTCTCGACAGCGTCGTCTTCCATCAGGGCATCCCGGTGGCTCGCCAGGAACGTCCGGCGCTCGTCGTCGCCCAGCGCCGGAAAACGATCGATGACCTCCCAGCCCGAGATCGGCGCGCCAGAATACATCCAGCCGGCGAAGGTCTCGCCGACACGAAAGGTCTGGCCGACGTACTTGCCGGGATAGGAACGGACGTACAGCAAGAAATCGCGCAGGTGCTGCGGCTCGGTCTGTTCCATGGCGGCCAGCAGGGTCAGGTCCTGGAAACGTCCTTCGGATATCGTTTGCAGCGCCACCTCGTTGCCCTGCAGCTCGGCGGCATGGTCCACGACCGCCTGCGCCAGGATTTCGAGAACGGCCGCATCGGTGACGGTATCGGGCGCGGCCAGCAGTTTCGCCGGATCGAACAGCGGGTTCAGCGCCGCGTCGGTCAGCGTCAATGCGTAACGCGCGATCTCGAGGGACAGCATCCCCGCGGCTGGCCAGCGCACCCGCGCGCGCATCTCGACCGCATCACCGACGGCCGCGGCCGCAACTTCGGTCGGATAAACAAATAGCGTGACGGATTCGGCGCCGAGAGAATCGATCACCGCGTAGCCGATCTCTTCGAGAGAACCGTCCGAGGTACGGTACAGCGCCAGTCGCTCGCCGCGTACGACACCCGTGTCGGTGCCCATGGCGATGGCGCCGCGATGTTCACCGTCGACCACGTCCAGCGCCGTCAGCGGTGCCAGCAGCTCGACGTCCATCTCGGGGATCGTATCAGCGGTCGTCTCAGCCAGCGCCGGTCCGCTGGAAACGTCGAAGCTTCCGGTCAGCGGCACCAGCAACAGCAATGTCAGCCAGCGAACGAGGATCATGTCGCCATCCCACTCCGAAGCCGTAAGCGCACACCCGGCGCGCCGGAACAATCGTCCGGGTCGGTATCGGCCGGTCGGCGCCTTTGTTGATGCAGCACGCGGTCCGTTCGCTGTCGATCCGGCTCGGTCATGACCATCCTACAATATGCGGTGATGTCCAGCATGAAGAATTTTGTACAGCAATGGTTACTTCGACGTTCCATCGTCGTGTCGGCGGCGTTCGCAGAGCCTATCTCGAACATTTACCGGGCGCGTGTCGGCGTGCTAGGATCGGGCAGTCAATATGGTGATCTGCAGCCTATTCTCTGTCCGTTTCGATCTGTTTAAGCAAAGTCAATATGTCCCCTTAACTGCCACGAGATTATGTCCCCTCA
>CAYLIV010000026.1:0-58414 GCA_964384055.1 uncultured Fibrobacteraceae bacterium | reverse complement strand
TCGCCGTGTGCATCGCCGTGTTCTGCGTCATGGGTGTCAACATGCGCCGCGTCCTGGCCGTGGTCCTGACCATGCTCCTCGGTCTGACCGTGCTGTTGATCGTCGTCGTGACCATCGCTATGGCCATGGTCCTGGGCCAGGGCGGGGCCGGCAGCGAAAAGAAGACCGGCGGCGAACAGGAAAGCAAAAACGAATGAGTTGCTCCGCTTACGCATTGTCTCCTCGTCGGGCTGGTTGGTTGTCGTCGCGGGGCCTGGTGGTCACACCCACGGCTACGAGGACCAACAACAACAGAGTCAAACCGAGCGCGTAACTCATGGCTGGGAAGGGGTGCGTCAGCAGTCCCCAAGCAGCCACGCCGTAGAGTGCCAACTTCGCTGCCGTCCAGGCAACGCAACGAAAGGTGTGGCGCGCCGTTCCCGGTGGCACCACCACTGCGCGCAACAACCGCTCGAGGACCCAGAATCCGGCCACGGCCCAGATCGACGAGACGGCGAAACCGAGGGCGAACCGCCAGGAAATCAGGAACCCGCAACCCAGGCCGACAACCACGGTGGCTGCCAGGGTCCACATGCGGGTTTTCTGCAGGATCGCCTCGTTCACTTCTTGCTACTCTTGCTACCGTGACGTTGCAGGATGAGCTGGATCTGTCTGACCGAGGCAGCCAGTCCGAAAATCGCTCCTCCAGCCGACAGCCAGGGCGAGTAGCCCCATTTGTTCTCCGCCAGGTGGCCGAGGTAGTAACCCAGGGCCGGACCCACGATCATCATCGTCGGGATGGCGGTGTACATCCCCAGGTCGCGGTACTTTTGACCGCGCCGCCCCTGGTCTCGATTGCGCTTCTCGAGCATTCCGGTCACCGTGTCCCATCCGGGATTCGGCCCCTCGGGAGACACCGTTTTCAGGTGCTGATTCCCTGAGCCTCGACCCGCCCAGGGTACCTGCCCCGCAAGGGCATAGGCCCGTCTAGGGTGTGTCCGGCCGGTGCGGCTGTTATTGATTTCACAAGTTCCGGGGAAAAAGAGGCCCACCGGACGGCCAAAGTCAAATTAAACTTTGCTCCGATGGGCCCTGATGCTGAATTATTTTTTCATCTCGACGGGTTCGGGTTTCTTGGCGGGTGTTTCGGTGACCGCCGGAGCTCTCTTGTTGCTGGAACCCATGCTGCAATTACCCTCGAAGAACACGCCTTCGTCGATCACCAGACGCTTGGTTTTGATGTCGCCTTCCACGTGCGATCCGCTCTGTAATTCGATCTTGTTCTCGGCCGTGATGTTGCCGAAAAGCTGACCGCCGATGATCGCATTCTTGACATTCACCGACGCGTGCACCACACCGGTCTTGCCGATGACCAGGCTCTCGGGCGTGCCGATCGTTCCCTTGAATTCTCCCTCGATACGGAGGGTTCCTCTCACTTCAACCGTACCCTCGAACTTGCATCCCTGTGCGATGATGGATGTCTGCCCGGGGGCTACGTTCTGGTTCTCGAGATCTTTGCCGAACATGTTTTCCTCCTCAGTCTGCCCGGTAGCGCTGTAACTATTGACCGTTGCCCCTACTGTGTTCGGGGTTGTCCCTGCATGACCTGTCGGGGATCGATGGCTTCCCCGTCTCGCCAGACCTCGAAGTGGAGGTGTGGCGCGCTGGCCTGTCCCGTGTCACCGAGATAAGCAATTACCTGGCCAGACGCTGTTCTGTCTCCTTTTTGCACTGCCAGACGATTACAGTGCCCGTAGACTGTTACGTAACCCAAGCCGTGCCGGATTTCAACAAAGTTTCCCAGAAAATCGTCCCACTGGGCGTGACTGACGACTCCGGGACCGGCCGCCACGATGGGGGAATCGGTGGCCCCGGCGATGTCGAGTCCCTGGTGTGGCACGATTCCCCGGTGCGGTTCACCCACGATGAATTCCCTGGTCACCACTCCCGCCGCCGGCCAGGTCGAGGGTGGCGGTGATATGGCGGCATCGGCGGCGCGCTGCAGGGAACCGGGGCCGTCGTCGCCGTCATCCGGTTCATCCGGTGCTCCGGACCACGGCGCGAGGTAGTCCTCGGACCCGGCGTCCATGGGTTCGACACCGAGCATTTGCAGGATCCTCTCCTGCAAGGCACGGCTCTTTTCCAGTTCCTGATTCAACTCCACGACCGTGGCCACGCGCGCCTGGGCGGCGGCAAGCTGGTCGCGCAGTTGTTGCGCCTCGTGCAGGGCGCCGATCTGTGTCGTGTAGGTGTAGAGCACGACACCCAGACACGCGATGAAGATCACGAACAGGCACACCAAACTCACGATCATCGGCCGGCTGATGCCGTATTCACGCACGGGAGAATCGTCTCCCGTGATCACGATGATCCGCGTGAAACCCGGTATCTTCAGACCCAACTGCTAGCCCTCCCTCGGCGATTCCATTCCGGTGCGACCATAGCTGAATCGGTGTTGGGGAAAGTAAAGAAAGAAACGCGTACCCCGCTCGCGTTTCTCGTCCAGTTCGATGCGGCCGCCGTGCTCGTGGATGATGCGAGCGACGATCGACAGTCCCAGGCCGGTGCCTTTGCCGTATTCCTTGGTCGTGAAGAACGGCATGAAAACCTTGTCGCGGTCCTCAGGCGGAATGCCTTCGCCGGTGTCCGACAGCTCGATGACGACTTCCCCGGGTACACCGTCGCGGATGACGATGTCGATTTCACCGCCGTCAGGCATGGCGTCCAGGGCGTTGGCCAGCAGATTGAAGAACACCTGCTCCAGTTCGTTGCGGTTACCGAACACCACATGTTCACCGCGGCCGCCGGAACTGCGGAGCGCGCCGGTGCTGCCGAGACGACCGTGGTCGCGCGTGCCGCCGTGGTCGCGCGTGCCGCCGTGGTCGCTGCGTCCGTCCGCTGTGTTGCCGGCGGCAGTGGCGGCGGCAGCGCCGGTGGTCGAACTGGTGGTCGTACCGGAGTTCGAACCGGTGGTCGCGCTCGCCGCCCCGGTCGTCGAGCCCGCCTCGCCGGCTTCGGTCACGGACGTGGCCTCGTCTCTGATGGACACCGTGATGCCGGCGACCTTGAAGTTCTTCTCCATCAGGTAGAAGGACTCGTGGATCGCCTCGGCCAGGTTGATCTCACCGCGGTCTTCACCGGTCGGTCGGGCGAAATTCAGCAAGCCCTTGATGATCGATCGACACTGGTCGGTCTGCCTGATTATCCGCCGCACGTCGTCGACGTCGTCCTCGTCGGGAATGGTCTCCTCGAGCATCTGCGCCGACAGCAGGATCGAGCCCAGCGGCGTGTTCAGCTGGTGCGCGATACCGGCGGCGAGCTGGCCGATCGCCGCCAGCTTTTCCGTCTCGCCCATCTTGGATTCGAGTTGCTTCTCGGAGGTGATATCGCGGGCGATCACCACAAAAGAAACCTGCCCCTTGCCCTTGATCCCGGTGTCGGTCGAGATCGGCGAAATGGTCAGCGAAATCTGTCCCCACTGATCGGGTGTGCCCCGAAAGGGAAATTCGAAAGAAAGGCTCCGGCGCAACTGCAAAGCATCCTGCATGGCTTTTTCGATCTCGAGGCCGTAGCAGAGATGGATCTCGCGGAAGGGACTGTTGAGCACGTCCCGGCGCGGCGCGGCGAAGAGCTTTTCGGCGGCCTTGTTCCATTCGAGCACACGACCTTCCGAGTCGAGCAGGAAGATCGCTTCGCCGGCGTGGTTGATGATGTTCCGGTATTTCTGCTCGGAGCGGCGAAGCCTGATCTGGTCCAGCTCGCGATGCCGAAAACGCAACCAGAAGCTCCAGCCGAGAAGCAGTACGAAGATGTGAAACAGGTTCGAGCTGAGAATCGACGTGACCGTAGCGCCGCCTTGCCAGTGGCGCTGCCACACGTCGCGCCAGGATTCGGCTTCTTGAAACCTGCCCATGAGAAAGACGAGATCGGTGAGGACCACTGCGGCGGAGACAATGATCAAGAGTACCAGGGTGGTCTTGATGCGGCGTTCACGACCGAAGACGAGCCGTTTATTGGCGTTGAGTTTCTTTATGAATTGGTTTGTCATTATCAACTACACCAAGATGTGGCGATGTGTCGGCGGTGTTTCGGTGAGCCGGCGGCTCGTGTCGTCTGCCAGTGCCGACGTGATCACGACAGGTCCGTATCGACGCCCATGATGGCCAGCAGACGCTCCAGGTCGGCGTCGGAATAGAACTGGATGCACACCTTTCCCTTCCCGGTCCGTGCATCGCGATCAATACGGACGGGCGACCCGAAAACGTGCTCGGCGCGTTCGCGTAGCGCACGGACCTCGGGAGTTTCGGACGGCGTTTTCCGAGGGCGGCGGGTCTTCTTGCCGGCCTTCCCGGTGACAGCCTTGACCTTGTTCTCGCAGACTCTGACCGACAGATCCTGCCGGTGACACAGACGCGCGAGGCGTACCCGCGCGGGCCCTGGCTCCATACCAAGCAGGACCTTGGCGTGGCCCCTCGTTATCTTGTTTTCTTGCAACAAGTTCTGCAATTCATCCTCGAGCGAGAGCAGCCGGATCGTATTGGCGATGCTGCTGCGGTTCTTGCCCAGCATCGTGGCCAGTTCCTCCTGTGTCGCGCCGTACGATTCCTGCAGCTGCCGGTAGGCCTGCGCTTCCTCGATGGGTCCCAGGTCTTCCCGCTGGATATTTTCCAGCAGCGCAACCTTCAGGGCCTCGGTTTCTTCGTAGGTGCAGATGATCGCCGGTACTTCGTGGATGTCGGCGATCCGGGCGGCGCGTACCCGACGCTCCCCAGCCACGATGCTGTATTGCACCTGGATCTGATCCGCCTGATCGAAGCTGCCGCCCTGGGCGCTGTCCGGGTGGGCGTCCGTGCGCGCGTTCGTGTCGATGTCGTGGGGTTTTTTACTTCGACCGGTGACAGCGGTGGTATCGGTGATGGAACTGGTGGTGGCGCCGGCAGCAGCAGCGGCGGCGGCGCTGGTCTTCGCCTGTTTGCCGGGAGATTCGATCGGATCCTCATGACCCGACGCGACCGGATCGGCATAGACCGCACGCACCACTTCGCCTGCACGCAATCGCCGAACAAGGATAGGTTGGAGGATACCGACCTGTTTGATGGACTCCGACAGCTCGGACAGCTTGCCGTGGTCGAACACCTTTCGCGGCTGGTTTTTGTTATAGCCTAATTCTTTTAAAGATAGTAATTTAACTTCTTTCTGTCCAAGCTGTCCCGTACTCTCTTCCACACCCTGTATCAGAGCGGATAACCCTTTGCCGAGTACGCGGTTGGATTTCATGGCTCTTCTCCCCTGCCTCGTTCCCGATCCGGACGACCGACCTGGTCTCCACGTCGACGAATCCGGTTGTGTTTTTCTCCGTCACCGGCCCGAGTGTCGTGAAACGGGATCCCGCTCCCGGTCACACGATACTCCCTACGCGAAACGATGGGCGTGTTCCATGGGGCCGCAACAGGCCCGGCATGATCGCTTCAAACGTAATACGATTCCCCGCTATGCTGTTGCCGTATTGCTCTTTGTGTTGCCTGCGATCACTTCTCTGGCCAGGCGCAGGTAGCTTTCGGCGCCGACGCAGGCGACATCGTACAACAGGATCGGCATGCCGAAGGATGGTGCTTCGCTCAGACGTACGTTCCGCGGAATCTTGGTCTCGTAGACCATTTCCCCGAAGTAATCTATTGCCTCTGCCGCCACCTGGTTGGACAGACGTAAACGGCCGTCGTACATGGTCAACAGGACGCCTTCGAGGCGAAGGTTGTTGTTCAGGCTCTTCTGAACCAGTTGAATGGTGCTCAACAATTGGCTGAGCCCTTCCATGGCGTAGTATTCACACTGCAACGGGATCAGTACCGTGTCTGCTGCCGTCAGTGCATTCAACGTCAACAGACCGAGGCTGGGTGGTGTGTCGATAATAACGAAGTCGTAACGCTCTCTGACCCCGTGCAACGCTCGCTCGAGGAGCTTCTCACGTTGTTCTTGATCCACGAGCTCGATCTCGGCACCAGAAAGTCTTCGATCGGTTGGCAGTACCTCGAGAAACGGTATCTGGGTTCTTTGCAGCGTATCGGCGAATGAAGCTGAACCCAACATAAATTCATACGTGGTATACGTTTTCGTTTCGACACCCGAGCCGCTGGAAGCGTTCCCCTGCGGATCGAGATCAACGAGTAAAACGTGTTTTTCGGCGACAGCGAGGCTGGCGCACAGGTTTATTGCCGTGGTGGTTTTTCCGACGCCGCCTTTTTGATTCGAAATGGAGATGATCTTGCCCATGAGGTCTAGCTGTCCTTTCGTGGGCTGTCCGAGCGAGCGATCGGCGATTCCCACTCTGTGATAACGAGGTGCGGGTCGCGCCGAACTTAATTCAAGTCCGGTTTCGTTGTCCAGAGACAATTTCCACTGGGAGGTGTGCGTGTCGTCGCTGAACAGGAAATCCGATGCGCGAAGAATCAGTACTTTGGTATCGTCATGCTCGTAGCGTCATTGTTCCACGTGGAACATGCTCTCACAAGGAATACCAATGCACCACGATGTTCCACGTGGAACAAATGGCACCAGGCGTTGGTGGGGAGGTACAACTATGATTCAACTCAGCGTGCTCTTCCGATCCAGCGGTACCGCGAAAATAGAATACTCACCTGGTGTGCATCCGTTCTCGCACTCCTGGCCACCCCCACTCCGGCATCCACGAAATCGTCGCTCGAGTAGCCCTCAGACCAGTGCTCCCTACCAAGCTCGAGCGTCGCGTGGATCTGGTCGCTGAGAACTGTTTCTGCAGGAAAGAATCGACAGATCAAGACATCCGCCACATCCTTCTTTCTGCTATTAACGCCTTTGAGGGAATCGCCTTCTAGCTGCTGCAAGATCTGCGTATCGGTCATACGTAACGCTTTCATCGATACAAGAATCTGCGGACTCCCGTATTCCACAGGTACTCTTGGTCCGCCGTGCTCCGCGAGTTGTTCCCAGCGGCTACAACTGACTTCGAGCCCGGAGAATCCAAGCAGGCCAGCAACACGTTCAAGGAACCAGGCTCTCTTTACGCGCGGCTCTATCAATTGCGTCCGGACACCGTCGCTCTTTCGCTCCAGCCACGCATGCCAGACTATCCCCGGAAACCCCGCTCCCGATCCAAGGTCGAAATAGTACCGTGGCCGGTCCCGATGCTTCTGCTCACCACCCAGCCCTAGAAAACGCGTTCCGATCATTTCGATCGTGAAAAAACTCTGATAAATCAGACTGTTCACAGTCTGCTCGGTGTCGCGACGGGAAACCAGATTCATGTGCTGGTTCCACCGTAGCACCTCGTCGGCGTACGCCGCGCAACAGCTCGCCAATCCGCCACATTCGCTGTATCTCGAATCCGAAACCATCGTTTATCTCTTCTGCATTTTCTTCAGTACAACCGAGAGCACGGCCAGGTCTCCGGCTCGAACACCATCTATCCGACTGGCTTGCCCCATATTCGCTGGTCTGATCGTACTCAGCTTCTCTCGAGCTTCAAAACTCAGCGCCTCCACAGCGCGGTAATCCAGTTCTTCGGGTAACTCGAGATTCTCCAAAAACTGTTGTTTTCTTAACAGCTTCTTCTGTTTTTCTATATATCCCTCATACTTCACATCATTTTCCACCTGTGCCAGAACACCCTTTGTCACAAGATATTTATCTTTAGTGTTTAATATATTATTGATTTCGTTTTTAATTAAATCCTTTATTGTTTTGTGGTTTAGGTTATTAACTATTTTATCAATTGTCTGCTCCGGGTGCCGTAGCAAGTCCGCGGCCGACTCGCCATCACTCCCTTTGCTGGTCGAAAAACCACGACGTATTTTTGTTACCGCTTCCTGCCTGGACCGCAGGTAAAGGCGGTCGGCTTCCGGTAATATTCCGATCCGTTCACTGACCTCCATCATTCGCGACTCGACATTGTCGCAGCGCAGGGAGAGCCGGTGTTCGGCACGCGAAGTAAACATCCGGTATGGTTCGTAAATATCCTTGGTCACCAGATCATCGACCAGCACACCAATGTAAGATTCGTTTCGACGCGGTTCGAACGCCTCCTTGCCGTCGCTGGCGAAGACGGCATTCACGCCGGCAACCAGACCCTGCGCCGCGGCTTCTTCGTAACCGGATGTGCCAACGATCTGTCCGGCCATGTACAGGCCGGCGACCAGCTTCGTCTCCAGGGTCGACATGATCTGATGGGATGGTACGCTGTCGTACTCCACGGCATAGCCATGGCGCAACACTGTAGCCGATTCGAGGCCCTCGATCGAATGGACGACCGCTTGCTGAACATCCACGGGCAGGCTTGTCGACAGTCCGTTGACATACACCTCGCTGGTCGCCAGGCTTTCCGGCTCGAGGAAGATGAGGTGGTGGTCCTTCTCCGCGAAACGCACAATCTTGTCCTCGATGGAGGGACAGTAGCGCGGACCCGTACCCTCGATGATCCCCGCATAGAGCGGTGATCGATCCAGGTTCCGCGCGACGATGTCATGTGTCCGTGTGTTGGTGCGGGTCAGGTGGCACTCGATCTGTTGGGGGCTGAAGTGGTTCGTGCGAAAAGAAAACGGTTGCGGATCCGGATCGCCGGCCTGCGCCGTCAGTTTTTCGTAGTCGATACTGGTCTTCTCGATACGTGGCGGCGTACCTGTCTTCAGGCGGCGTAACGTGAATCCGATGCTCTGCAACGCCCCGCTCAAACCCTCCGCACTGGCCGCTCCCGCCTGGCCGCCGGGCGATTGCTGTTCGCCGACGTGCATCAAACCGCGTAGGAAAGTACCTGAACACAGAACGACTTTCCGGCCGTGTATCACACGACCATCCCGCAACCCCACACCATATATTTCTTTTTGCGTCAACTGGTTACGCGCTTCACCCATCGCTCGGATCAGCAAACTGTCGACATCGCCTTCAATGACATGCAGGTTTTCCTGTTCGCAGACGACCGCTTCCATGTATTGCTGGTAGAGTTGCTTGTCTGCCTGAGCACGGGGCGCCTGCACCGCCGGTCCCTTCCGCCGGTTCAGGATGCGGAACTGGATGCCGGTCGCATCGATCGCCCTGCCCATCTCGCCGCCGAGCACATCGATCTCACGAACCAGATGCCCCTTCCCGAGGCCGCCGATTGCCGGATTGCACGGCATCGTGCCGATCTTGTCGATCGCATGGGTCACCAGGAGCGTCCGGGCGCCCAACCGCGCCGCCGCCAGGCTGGCCTCGATACCGGCGTGTCCGCCACCGACGACGATGATATCCGTGTCGAAATCTGCGCGGCGACGGTTCACGGTGTTTCCCTTTTTTGTGCCGATCGAACGACTGCGTCGTATCGCTCGACACATCCAGACAGTTGACGGTGCTTATTTCCCGATACAGAATCGCGCAAAAATCTCCTCCAGGATTTTCTCGGAATAGACGCGTCCCGATACCTCGCCGAGTTCCGCCACGACGACCGCCAGCAATGAACCCAGCACCTCGTCAGGCACATCATTCGACGCGTCAACAGATGCGTCCGCCGACGCCGTGTGCGTATCCAGATCTCGACGCAACGACGCAATCCCGTCCCGACACCGACACAGTTTACTGACATGGCGATCATTGAGAACGACACCATGTTCGATGGCTTCACGAAGGCCGTCGCGGGCCGCGACCTGAAACAAACGGGACCAGATCGACTCGACACCTTCACCGGTCTCGCTGGAAGTGAGAATGGCGCCGGCGACGGCAACAGGTATCTGTTCGGCCATCTGGCGCCAGGTTTCGCGGTCCCGGGTCGTGAGCAGATCGGACTTGGTGCAGATATGGACAATCTTACTTTCCGGCGGCAGATCCAACCTGACGCGATCGATTGTCAGCTCGTTGTTATCGCGCTTACCCGACGCGCCGGTCGTGGGTTCACGATCGTTGGTCGCCGACCAGGTTCCGTCGCTGCCAACGTTACCATTGCCGTACTCGCTCAAGAGAAGAACGATGTCGGCGCGCCGTACGCTGCGGCGGGTCAATTCGATGCCCATTTTCTCCACGCGGCCATCCGTGTCCCGTAAACCGGCGGTGTCGTGCAAGATATAGGTCGTGCCGTCCCGGTTGACGGGTACCTCGACCACGTCGCGCGTCGTCCCGGCCTCGTGATCGACGAGCACGCGGTCGAAACCGACGAGACGGTTCAACAGGGAGCTTTTTCCCACGTTCGCGCTCCCCAGCAGCACGACATGGACGCCCTCGCGTAACTGGCGACCCGCCGGCGCCAGGGCGAGCAGATCGTCGAGTTGCGAGAGAACCCGATCGAAAACGCGCTCGATCTCGGACCGCTCGATCCGGATATCCTCTTCCTCGCTGAACTCGAGTGTTCCTTCGATCCGGGCCAGGATATCGCGCAACGGCTCCTCGATGGCGCGTATCTGCGCGTCGAATCCGCCCTGGAGCTGCCGCAGAGCCGCGCGGGCGCTCAGCTCGTCCTCGGCGTGAATCAGATCCACGACGGCTTCCGCCTGGTCGAGGCTGAGTTTCCCGTTCAGAAAAGCGCGTCGCGTGAACTCGCCGCGACCGGCCGGAACAGCGCCGGCCAGCAGACACGCCTCGACGACGAGTTGCGCCGGCATGCGCCCGCCGTGACAGAAGAACTCCACCGTGTCTTCACCGGTATAGCTATGCGGAGCGAGCATGGGCAAGACCACGGCGGTATCGATCGGTGTGCCCACCGAACGCTCGTGCATGTTCGTTGTCGACGACTCCCCTGTGGTTGGGGGCCAGACCAGTTCTCCGTGCAGCGCCCGGTGACTCTCGGGCCCGGCAACGAAGCGCCGCCGCGGAAACACCGCGCCCGCGATCTCGACCGCACGTGGCCCACTCAACCGGACCACGGCAAGCCCGCCTTCACCCTGCGGTGTCGCCAGCGCCACGATGGTGCTGTCGTCAGTCCACTGGCTTGTCATCGATCGCCTCCACGATCTGGCGGAAAACTCCAGTCACGGCTCGCGCGCCGAACCCACAACCTGTTCAACAAAAACAAGGGCAGCGCCTGGACACTGCCCTTCCATCATCTCGGAGCGTGGACGCCGTCAAACGGTGTCGGCAGGTCGCTCATCTGTTTCCGGCCCGTCCGTCGCATCGACGAGCGGTTCCGTACCGGCTGACGGCTCCGCAGCTTCATTCCGATCGTCCCGATCAACAGCGCCGTCGCTCGTCTCTGGTTCGCTCGACTGTGTGTTGTTCGCCACTCCATCACTGTCTCTGGTGCCGTCATCGATGCCGATCACCACATGCTTCCCGCCATACGACGTGGCGGTATAGGTACGAACACCATTGTGCTTCGCGACCTCGAGATGGATGATCCGGCGCTCGCGGGCGCTCATCGTTTCCAGGTGTGTTTCCTTGCCGGTTTCCTTCACCCGGGCGACAAGCTCCTCTGCCCGCGACATAAGTGTCTCTTCGCGGCGGCGGCGATAGTTGTTGATGTCGAGATTCATCTTGACCCGCTCACCGGCGGCTTGGCTGGCCATCCGCTCCATGATGTGCTCCAGGGCGTCGATGGTCGATCCATGTCGGCCGATGAGAATTCCAGCCGATCGTTCGTCAGTCACGATCTGTACCTGGTGGTAGTCTCCCGGTTGAATCTGACAGCGACAGGGGAAGCCACTGCCGACCATCAATTTGTTGGTGAGGTTTTCCAGCATCTCGACGATCTGATTTTCGGGCACCTCGCGCATGACTTCCACCCGCGCCGCCGCCTTGGTCGGCTCGACGGTGATATGATCGACCTGTTCGACCGCAGCCGCGGCCGGCCGGCGGCTCGGTTCTTTCACGTTGTACTGTTCTTCGCGCGACCCATGACGATCGGAACGTTGGGATCTCCGGTTCTGCTGGCGCGTGTCCTGCCGGCGCGTGCTCTGTTGGCGTGTACTCTGTTCACGCGGGCTCTGCTGACCCTGGTCCGGCCGTCCGGTGTCTTTACGTCCTCTGTCCCGACCACCACGCGAAGATCCGCGCCGCGCCGGTTGCTCGGCACGCGGACCTGCTTGCCGATCCGGTGTCCGGCCCGATCGGCCGGCTTTCTGTTCGGTTTTCTTGCCCGATTGCCGGCCGCCGCGACGACCGTCGGGCTTTTTCGCTTGCCCGGACGCAGCTGCTCCAGCCGACGAGCGACCACCATCCTGGCGTTTGGGTGTCCGCCCCTGCTCACCATCACGCTTACGTGACGAAGATCGCCGGCGCGACCGCGAGCCGCCGCGGCCCCGACCCGACGACGCTTTCCGGGTGACGCGCACCTTGGCCTGCCGGCTACCGATCAGGCCGAACAGCCCGGACCGTGCTTCGTCGATGACCTCTATCTCGACCTCGTCCTTGCGGGCGCCAAGTTGCAGCAGCGCTTCGGAGACGGCTTCCTCGACTGTCTTGGCTTTGCTTTCGATACTGTCACTCATGATTCCTGGTTACCTCCTGTTGCAGGGGCCGTCTTTTGGATTTTCCAGGTCTGCTGGATCTGTAGAATGGTATTGACCAACCAGTAAAGGACCAGACCCGACGGCATGTTGTAGAAGAAGAAGAGCATCAATAGCGGCATCATGGTGTTCATGACCGCCATCTGCCCACCGGCGCTTGCGGTGGGTGTGAGTTTCGTCTGGAAATACATGGCCACGGACATGAGGATCGGCAGCAGGTTGAAGTCCGATCCAAGCATCGGCAGGCTGAACGGCAGCTGGAACATGGCGTCCGGCTGGGATAGATCCTTGATCCACAGCACGAACGGCGTGTTCCGCAAGGCGATCGTGTGGTTCAACCCCTGGTAGAGCGCGATGAACACCGGCGACTGAACGAGCAGGGGTAGGCAACCGGCCATGGGGTTGACCTTCTCCTTCTTGTACATTTCCATCTGCGCCTGGGCCAGTTTTTCCTTGTTGTCCTTGTACTTCTCCTGCAAGGCCTTGAGCTTGGGCTGCAACGCCTGCATCCGCCGCATGGACTCGGTGCTCTTGCGGGTCAACGGCCAGAACATGACCTTGGTGAGAATGGAGAAGAGGATGATGATCACACCGTAGTTGGATATCACACGGTGCATCTGATCCATGATCCACAGTACCGCTTCGGAAAGCGGTCGAAACAGCTTCCAGCCTAGATCCATGGTCAGATCCAGACCGACTCCGAGCGAGGTCAGCAACTCCTTCTCGCTCGGACCGATCAGCAGGTGGATCCGGCGAGACGCGACCACGTTTTCGCGCGAATTATTCCGGTGTGCCGGTAGCGCGATACCCCAGCTCTGCTGTCCGGTCGCCTGGTCGCCGCCGAGCAGTATTTCGCCCGGCGAAGGCACATCCGGTTCCTGGGGAATGATGCCTGCGATATGGAAGTACTTGTTCTGCACGCCGGCGAAATACAGCGACCCCTTGTAGTAACCCTGAACCTTCTCGACACTCTTGCTCAGGCCACCGCGCTTCTTGAAATGGAGATCCTCACCGACTCGCGCGAAAGAACGGAACGCCGGCGTCTCCATACGCTTGTTTCGTTCCGTGCTGGCGATCCCCTGATTCCAGCCGAAGAAGAAGGTGGATGGATTCCCCATCATCTGCAGCGTGTTGCTCGCCAGTGCGGCATCGCCGGCAACCACCGCCAGTTCCACATCGATGTCGAATCGATCCGGATAGAAGGTGTATCGCTTCTGGATTTCCAGACCGCCGTGCGTCGAGGCGACGAAGGTCAGGTCGAACTCGCCGGATTCCGTGTTCAATACCACGTCACCAGTGGTGTCGGGCTGGAAATTGATGGGGCCGAGTTCCACCTCGAATCCCGTGAAGCTCACCATGTCGTAACCGACGGCGGCGGCCTGCTGGCCTTGTGGAATCAGCTCCACTGGACCGCCTTCGTGATACAGATAGTCCTTGCCTTGCCAGTTCGTGATTCGCGCCCCGACCGACGAGATGACGACGATATAGTCTGCGGTCTCGACGCTCACCTGTGTTTCGATGCCGGGTTGATCACGAAAGGTGAGGGCCTGTGCCGGCAAGACCGCTCCACCGTCGTCGATACCGCCCTGATCGCCGTATTCACGAGGTGTCGGCTGGGAGATGACATTGTCCCGCGCAACGCCACCCTCATCGACCGCCGATCGTTCCGGGTTTATCAGACCGCTGTCGGTCGTTTCCGGCGTGATCGCCACGGATGTCGAGTCGGGTGCCGTCGATGGGGTCTGGTCACCGAAGAAGGTCGACATGAACTTCGGGTAGCCGATGAGAATGATGAAGATCAGGGCAAAAGCCAGCAGGGTGCGCCTATCCATTGTCTGGTTCTCCGTTCAGGCGAGATATGTCATCGGGAGCGAAGTCTCTGTGTGGCGGCACAGGATCGTGGCCACCGGGGTTCCAGGGATGACAGCGAAGGATGCGCCGAATGGCATACCCGGCGCCGGCAATCAGACCATGCGCGCGAAACGCCTGCGCCGCATACACGGAACAGCTGGGATGAAACCGACAGGTAGCCGGAAGTAGCGGCGAGATGATCCGCCGGTAGAGCTGGATGAGGAAATATGGCACGCGCCACATACGTATTGACCCAGCCGGTACTGGCCTGCAGAAGGGCGCGCGAGAAGGGGAAAGATCAGGTGAGAACGCGTTATTCAGGTATCCGTACCAAGCAGTCGTCGCATTTCACTTCGTACGGCCGCGGATTTCGCGGTTAGGATTCGAGGTCTGGCTATGGCGACGGCCCACAGCCCGCGCGTTTTCTCTCCGGGTCGGTTCCCTTTGTCCTCGCCTGGAAAAAACCTTTTCTGTACAGCGTCGACACAACGGGCATCGTTGATCAAGCAGTTCGTTAGAGCGTCTCTCAGGAGTCGCTTCGCCCGATTGCGCTGTACGGCATTGCCAACCTTTTTGCTGGCAACAACCCCTCTGGCACTGCTTTCGGCCGATAGAAGGTAAAGTACCAAGAACTCGCCGACTTGTTTGGCGCCTTCTCCGTACACCTTGTTGAATTCGTTTCGTGTGCGTAAAGACCGCCACATAAAAAGCGGTCTCGACTTTCCTCGATCAAGCAGAGAGACGCTTGCGGCCCTTCGCTCTGCGTCGTTTCAATATTGCTCTGCCAGCTCGATTGGACATGCGTTTCCGGAAGCCGTGGCGACGAGCCCGCTTCAGGTTACTGGGTTGAAATGTCCTCTTCACGACTCTCTCCTTTGACGTTTTTTCTCAGCGGCGAAACATTAATGAAGTCAACCTCGACTGTCAAGGTGACTTTGAATCGCTGAACGCTTTATTTTCAGTATTTTATCGATAATTCCACCCATTTCGGCGTGGATCTCGAGTCGTCCCCGACTGGTCGCCTGGAGGCCTGGAAAAGGCCGGCCGTTCTGTATCCACAAACGAATAAAAGGGTTAAAAAAATTATCTCCAGCCACAGAGAAATGTCTTGCGAGCCAAATTTGGCCGTGCTAGCTTGGTCCACAGGTGTGGATAGAGAGGGTTTTAGATATTTTAGTTATCCACAGATTTAATTTGTGTGGATAACTAAGGTATTTTATTGGGAGTTTTTTTATATATTGTTTATTTATAATTGTTTAATTTCTACCTACACCTGTTGATAAGTTTTTAAATAGTGCTGGGTTTTCTTCTTGGGAAGGGATCGACACCGATCGTATGGATTCAATAGAGATATATTGGGATGGGATTTTAGATATAGTTAGACAAAAAATACCGCAGCAGACCTTTGATACCTGGTTTCTGCCGCTCAACCCCATTACCTCCGGGAATGGCGCCTTCAAAGTGAGCTGCCCAAACCGGTTTTTTCTGGATTGGTTCACCGAGCATCACCTCGCCACTCTCGATTCCGCGGGTGCGGCCTTTCTCAACGAGTCCATTTCCTTTGCCCTGGAAGTCGCGCCGAAACAGGACGACGACACCGAACTGTACGATCCCATCTCCGCAGCCGGCTCACAGTCGTCTGGGGCGAGCCTCGACCCAGAAATAGAACCAACCTTCGAACTGGAGACCCGCCACAGCGGTAACCGTTTTCTGAATCCCGACTACACCCTCGAGAGTTTTGTGGTCGGATCGGGTTCCGATCTTGCTTATGCCGCGGCCACGGCCATCTGCCGTGAGCCGGGTTATCATTTCAATCCGCTGTTCGTTCACGGCGGTGTCGGACTCGGTAAAACACACCTGATGCACGCCATCGGGAACGAGATCGCCGCCAATTTTCCGAGCAAGAAGATCTGTTGTGTGACGGCCGAACAGTTCATGAACGATCTGATCTTTTCCATCCAGCAGAACAAGACGCCGGATTTCAAATTACGCTACCGGAGTGTCGATGTATTGCTCGTCGACGACGTCGCGTTTCTGGCCGGCAAGGAATCGACGCAGGAAGAGTTCTTTCACACCTTCAATGCGTTGTACGAGCTGAAGAAACAGATCGTTCTCACTTCCGATCGTTCACCCAAGGAAATCATCACCCTGGAAGAACGGCTGCGGTCGCGTTTCGAGTGGGGTTTAATCACCGACATACAGCCGCCTGATCTCGAAACCCGTATCGCCATCCTGAAACGAAAGGTCGAGGTCAACAAGATCTACATTCCCGACGATGTGATTCAGTACATCGCCGAGAATATCACCGACAACATTCGACGTTTAGAGGGGGCGCTGATCCGCCTGCTAGCATTCACCAGCCTGACGGCAAGTGATATCACCCTGGAAATGGCCTCTGAGGTTCTCTCCTCCTTTTTCCAGAGTGAATCGACTGGACCAGTAAAGATCGTCGACGTCATCACGTCTGTGGCCGACTATTTTGGCGTATCCGTCGATCAATTAAAGTCCAAGCGACGCACCCAGGACCTGGCCCGTTACCGTCAGACTGCGATGTACCTGGCTCGCGAATTGACCGGCGCCTCCCTCAACCAAATCGGGCGTGCTCTGGGAAACCGTGATCACTCCACGGTTTCCCACGCCTGTAACAAGATCGCCGGCCTCGCCAAGAAGGATCCCCAGTTCCGTGGCGCATTGAAGGCCATCACCGACAAACTCAAAAAACACCATTGATACATCACCAGGTTCACGTCTCTCCCTGTGGAAAAGGTGTGCTTCGTTTCGTGGGTAACCGGGGTATAGATCCAGGAACGAATTCTGCGGAGGAAAAGTGCGCTTCGTCGTCGAAAGAATCCGCATTTGTTTCCACAGTGTCATCGTTCGTATTTCGGGTTCTATGAGCGTATCGCGAGGATTTCAATGAGATATCAACGTTATCCGCAGGCCCTACATCTACGACTATTTACTTATAATTCTATAAGACTTGATAGAGCGCTGTGGATCACATATCATAGCGATCCTGGCACACACAGGTTGACTTTTCTCCGGAGGCCTTGGCAGTGAAGATAAAAATCCAACAGGAAATTCTGCAAAAATCCCTCGATATCGTTGCAGGGGTTGTTCCGGCGAAAACCACGATTTCCGTGTTGACCTGTATCCTGCTCGAAGCCGATAAAGACGGGCTGACCTTGTCGGCGACGAATCTCGATATCTCGGTGGTCACGAAAACCGATCAGGCAACCATCACCGGCAAGGGCAAGATAGCCATACCGGCGTCGAAATTCGTCACCTTCGTACGTAGCCTCTCTTCAGGTGAGGTGAGTATCGAGGAGAAGAGCGGCAAGATCGTCGTCCGATCCGGCAAGGCCGTTCTCGAGGCCGTCAGCATGAACGCCGAGGAATATCCCAAGCTTCCTGAACTCGTGACCGACACGAGTATCGAAATGGAATCGAGCATACTGATCGAGTTGATCAACCAGACCTCGTATGCCGTGTCACGCGATGAGACACGACCGGCGCTGATGGGCATTCTCTGGGAGATAGACCCCGATGGTCTCAAGCTGGTCGCCACCGACGCTCATCGCCTCGCCCTGGCCAAGCGTTCGTTCGAATGGGATAACACACTCACCAAGGATATGATCATCGACAGCAAAGGGTTGCGTCATCTGCCGCGTATCGTCGCCGGACAGGAAGCACCCAAAGAAGGCCCGCAGACCGTATCGATCTTCATCGGTGACAACCAGCTCAGTTTTCAGGCGAACAACACAGTGCTGCACACGCGGATGCTCGAGGGACCGTTCCCTGATTATGGCGCCGTCATTCCCACGGATAATGACAAGAATCTGATCGTGGATCGCGACACCTTCGCCCAGGCCATCCGCCGCGTGTCGATCACGGCGGATCGTATCACGAGCCAGATTCGTCTGGGCATCGAGAGCGAACGCCTCGAACTGTCGGCCACGGGAACCGACGGCAGCAGCGCCGAGGATGAAATTCCTATCGCCTACAATGGTGACGCCATCGAGATCGGGTTCAACTTCAACTACCTGCAGGACATTTTGAAGAACATCCAGTCCGACAGTGTTCAGCTCTCGGTAAAAGATTCGAAGAGTGCGGCGCTGGTAGCGCCGGTGGGTGAAGATGGTGTGGACGAAAACCTGGTCTGTCTGTTGATGCCCTTGCGTCTGACGTCGGATTAAGAACCGGCACCGATGAAGATTCTCACCGCGAGAATTAACGGTTTTCGAAATCTACAGGAAGCCGAGCTGACGTTTTCCCCGCAGGTCAACCTGTTCCTTGGCGACAACGGCCAAGGAAAGACGAATCTCCTCGAGGCGCTCAATTTCCTCGCACTGGGTCGATCACACCGCGGTAGTCAAAACGAGGAACTGATCGGTTTCGATACCGATGGTTTGTATGTGTCCCTCGAGGTGGACGATCCGCAGCGTGAAGCAACGGTTTTCGAGTTCGGTATCGAGCGTGGTGGACGCCGCCGCTTCAAGATAGATGGTCAGACTGTCCGCAAGCGGGTCGACCTGGTCGGCCGTCTCGCCACGGTCTTTTTCGATCCCGACGGCATTTCCCTCGTGCGTGGGAGCCCGCAGAAACGCCGGAATTTTCTCGATCGCGGCGTGTCCATGCTGGATCCGGCCTATTTCGAACATCTCCAGGCCTACCGTAAAGCGCTCCGCCAGAAGGCGCGACTCCTGCGCGAAGCGAGGAATGGGCAATATAATTTTCAGGGGTTCGAAGCGGAGTTGCAGGCCTGGAACCGCAAGTTGGCAAAACACGCGGCCCCTGTCTACATGGGGCGTCATTCGTATACCCATGAAATCAGCCCACTTGCGTCGGATAAATACCACAGTCTCGTCGAAAATTCCGGCAGGCTCGATTTCATCTTTCAACCACAGCTTTCAGCCGCAAATAACTCCCTCGAATCAGCGCAATTCGAAGCGGAAATTCTACGCGATTTGGACTATATTATGAGGGACGAGATACGTAGAGCCAGGCCCTTGGCCGGACCCCAGTTCGACGACTGTGAAGTCCGGCTCTCAGAAACGGATTTACGGACCTTCGGCTCTCAAGGAGAGACACGTTCCGCCGCAATTTCGCTGATTCTTGCTCAGAGCGATCTTTTGTTTCGAAAGGTGAACGTACGCCCGGTTCTGTTCCTGGATGACGTTTTCAGCGAACTCGACCGCAACCGTGCGCGAAGATTGCAGGAACTCACCGCCGGCAAGCATCAGGTGTTTGTGGCCACCGCTCGTCAGGATGATATCGCTCAGTGGCGACCCGAAGGGATGAAGGTCTGGCAGGTCATCAATGGAACCATCGAAAGCCAGTCGTGACCTCGGAAACCAGGACTCGGACAACCAGCAGACAACCCGAAGTCAGAACAGACGCGACACCTGGAAAGGCCGTCGCGACCGGGTGAAGAGCTCACCCACGAAGGTCTCCGAGATACTCGACGACGCCCTCGACATGATGGGCTTGCGGCGCGGCATCGCCGAACGCGCGGTGCTCGATGCCTGGCCGGAAATCGTCGGCGAGAAGATTGCGAAACACACGCGGGCTGTCGATTGCCGAGACGGTGTGGTTTTCGTTGCGGCCGATCACGGCGCCTGGCGGCAGGAACTGTTGTTGCTGGCACCGGTGGTCGTCGAAAAATACAACCAGGCATTCGGCGAGGGAACGGTCAGGGATATCCAGTGGAGTGGCTCACCGACACACCACAAGAAACGGAAAAAGAAAGCATGACGGAAGAGGATAGAACAGCCGAGGAACTGCACGACGACGGCACCTATACGGCGCAAGGGATCCAGGTACTCAAGGGTCTCGAAGCGGTGCGCAAACGTCCCGCCATGTACATTGGCGATACCAGCGTGCGCGGACTGCATCATCTCGTGTACGAGGTGGTCGACAACTCCATCGACGAGGCGCTGGCGGGTTATTGCGATCGGATCAGCGTCACCATCGGGTCGGACGACACGATCACCGTGACGGACAACGGACGCGGCATACCCGTGGACATGCACGAAGCCGAGGGCAAACCCGCCCTCGAGGTCGTGATGACGAGCCTGCACGCGGGCGGCAAGTTCGACAACGGCAGCTACAAGGTTTCCGGCGGTTTGCATGGCGTCGGTGTCAGCTGTGTGAACGCCCTGTCGATCTGGTTGAAAGCCGATGTGAACCGCGACGGCAAGACCTACTTCCAGGAATACCGGCGCGGCCTACCGGTCGACGAGATGAAGGAGGTCGGCGTCTACGACGGCGACGGCACCGGCACCACGGTGACCTTCAGACCCGATCCCGAGATCTTCAGCGCGACGGTCTTCTCCTTCGACACCCTCAAGGTCCGCCTGCGCGAGCTCGCGTTCCTGAACCGTGGCGTCGAGATCTCCATCGAGGACAAGCGCACCGAAAAGGAGCGCCGCAAGCTGTTCCGCTACGAGGGCGGCATCGTCGAGTACGTGCGCTGGCTGAACGAGAGCCGCAATGTGATCTGCAACGAGCCGGTGTACTTCGAGGGCGAGCGCGAAGGCGTGCAGGTCGAGATCGCCATGGATTACAATGACGGCTACTCGGAGAACCTCTACACCTTCGCCAACAACATCAACACCCACGAGGGCGGCACGCACCTTTCTGGATTCCGGGCCGGCCTGACCCGGACCATCAACGCCTACGCCCAGAAGAACTCGCTGCTCAAGAAGGAATTCAAGGCGCTGACCGGCGACGACGTGCGCGAAGGCCTGACGGCGATCGTGTCGGTCAAGATTCCCGAACCCCAGTTCGAGGGACAGACCAAGACCAAGCTGGGCAACACCGAGGTCAAGGGACTGGTCGAGCAACTCGTCAATTCGCGACTGGCGGAATATCTCGACGAGCATCCACAGGAAGCCAAAGCGGTCGTCAACAAGTGCATCAGCGCGGCCCATTCGCGCGAGGCGGCCCGGCGCGCCCGTGATCTGACGCGGCGCAAGTCGGCCCTCGACTCGGCAAGTCTGCCGGGCAAGCTGGCCGATTGTTCGAGCCGCGATCCGGAGGAGTGCGAGATCTACCTGGTGGAGGGCGACTCGGCGGGCGGTTCAGCCAAGCAGGGTCGCGACCGACGCTTCCAGGCCATCCTGCCCCTGAAGGGCAAGATATTGAACGTGGAGAAGGCGCGCCTGGACAAGATGCTCGCCAACGACGAGATCAAGACCATCATCACGGCCCTGGGCACGGGTATCGGCCTCGGCATATTCGATCTCAGCAAGCTGCGCTACAACAAGATCATCATCATGACCGACGCCGACGTGGATGGCTCGCACATCCGCACCCTGATCCTGACCCTCTTCTTCCGGCACTTCCGCGAGATCATCGAGGGCGGCCACATGTACATCGCGGAGCCGCCGCTCTACCGGGTCAAGAAGGGGAAGGAAGAGGTCTACGCCTACAGCGACGACCAGAAGGACCGGATCGTCGAGCAGATGGGAAAAAAAGGTGTCTATGTCCAGCGCTACAAAGGCCTGGGCGAGATGAATCCTGATCAGCTCTGGGAAACCACGATGGACCCGGCGCACCGCACCATGACCCGCGTCAACTTGCAGGACGCCGCGGACGCCGATCACATCTTCACGATTCTGATGGGTGACGAGGTGGAGCCCCGACGGCGCTTCATCGAGGAAAACGCAGGTCAGATCCGTCTCGAGGATCTCGACATCTGAGGCAGGGAATGGTCAACGACAACCACGAGATAGAGAACAACGAAACCATCCTCGATGTGGACATCGAGGAGAAGATGAAGACCTCGTACCTCGAGTACAGCATGAGCGTCATCATCTCGCGGGCGCTGCCCGATGTGCGTGACGGCTTGAAGCCGGTGCACCGGCGTGTGCTGACCGCCATGAACGATCTGAATCTGGCGCCGGGCAAACCGTACCGGAAGTCGGCCAAGATCACTGGTGATACGACCGGTAACTACCATCCGCACGGCACGGCGTCGGTATACGACACCCTCGTGCGCATGGCCCAGGATTTCAGCCTGCGTTACCCACAGGTCGACGGCCAGGGCAACTTCGGTTCTGTGGACGGCGACTCGCCGGCGGCCGAACGGTACACCGAGGCGCGCTTGACCAAGTACGCCACCGAGATCATGAGTGATCTCGACAAGGAGACCGTCGACTTCGTGCCGAACTACGACGGCTCGCGCATGATGCCTGCGGTGATGCCGTCGATGGTGCCCAACCTGCTGGTCAACGGTTCCGACGGTATTGCGGTCGGTATGGCGACCAAGATACCGCCCCACAACATGACCGAGATCTGCGAGGGCTTGTTCGCGCTGCTCGACGATCCCGAGATCGAGGCACCGGAGCTGATCAACTACGTGGCCGGTCCGGATTTCCCGACCGGTGGCATCATCCACGGTCGGCGCGGTATCTGGGACTACGTGACCACCGGCCGCGGCCGGGTCGTCGTCCGGGCGCGTACGGACACCGAGGTGGACGAGAAGACCGGCGCCCACATCATCGTCAGCGAGTTGCCCTATCAGGTGAACAAGGCGACGCTGATCGAGAAGATCGCCCGGCTGGTGCGCGGCGGTGTCATCGAGGGTATCCGCGACCTGCGCGACGAGTCCGACCGCGACGGCATGCGCATCGTCATCGTGCTCAAGAAGGATGCCTTCCCCCAGGTGGTGCTCAACAAGCTGTATGCGCACACCCAGATGCAGACGACCTTCGGCGTGATCAACCTGGCGCTGGTCGACAACCAGCCCAAGGTGATGTCGTTGAAGGATACGATGCAAGCCTTCCTGGATTTCCGCGAAGAGGTGATCATTCGCCGCACGCGCTACGAGCTGCGCAAGGCGGAGGAACGGGCGCACATCCTCGAGGGCTACCGTATCGCCCTGGACAACATCGACGCCATTGTCGAGCTGATCAAGAACAGCGAGTCGCCCCACTCGGCGCGCGCCGAGTTGCAGAGCCGCTTCAACCTGACCGAGGTCCAGGCCCAGGCCATCCTCGACCTGCGTCTGGCGCGTCTGACCGGCCTCGAGCGACAGAAGATCGAGGACGAGTACCACGCCCTGATCCAGAAGATCGCCGAGCTGAAGGCCATCCTCGAGAGCCGAGAGCTTGTCCTGCAGATCGTCCGTGACGAGGTTGGCGAGGTACTCGCCACCTACGGTGATGAGCGGCGTACCGAGATCGTCGAGGACGAGGGCGAGATCGACCTCGAGGATCTGATCGCCGACGAAGAAGTGGTCGTGACGATCAGCAAGCAGGGTTATGCCAAACGCATCCCCATCGACACCTATCGACAGCAGGGACGTGGCGGCAAGGGCATCACGGCGATGGGTACGAAGGAAGAAGATATCGTCGACAATCTCTTCATCGCCTCGACCCACCAGTACCTGCTGGTGTTGACCGAAAACGGCACGCTCTTCTGGCTGAAGGTATACCAGATTCCCAAGGGTGGACGGACCTCCAAGGGTAAACCCATCGTCAACCTGATCCAGATCCAGCCGGGCGACAAGGTGCATGCGGTATTGCCGATCCGCGAGTTCAGTGAAGACCATTATCTGGCACTGGCAACCAACACCGGCATCATCAAACGGACGCCGCTGAACGCGTTCGGCCGTCCGCGACGCGCGGGCATCATCGCCATCAACCTGCGCGAAGGCGAGCACCTGGTCGCCGCGCGCAAGACCGACGGCGATAGCGACATGATCATGGCCAGCTCATCCGGCATGGCCATTCGCTTCCACGAGAAAGACGCGCGGGCCATGGGCCGCACCGCCCGCGGCGTCAAGGGCATCGCCCTGAACAATGACGAGGTAGCGGTCGGCATGATCGTGGTCGAGGACGAAGCGGCCGATCTGCTGTCGTTGACACGCAACGGCTACGGCAAGCGTACGGCGATCACCGACTATCGAATCCAGAAACGCGGCGGCCGCGGCCTGATCACCATCAAGTGCAGCGAACGGAACGGCCCGCTCATGGCCATTCGCGACGTGCACCTGGATGACGAGTTGATGGTCATCACGCGCAAGGGAATCATGATCCGTATCTCCGCCGGCAGCATCTCCAGCCAGGGCCGGAATACCACGGGCGTGCGCATCATCAGCCTCAACGAGGATGACCAGGTCGGCGACCTGACCAAGATCACGTCCGACAATGGCGACGGAAACGGGAACGGTACCGACGGCGAAATCAACAGTGAGGTCGACACCGAAGACGAAGACAGCGGCGGCACGACCGAGACCGGAGAATCAACACCGGATCAGTAGGCGTAGATGACTTTCAGGTACGGATGGTACGACGTCTGTTCCATGTTCTCGCTGGAGACGATGAAGAAGAGATTGCACGACGCTGCGTGCGGGACGAACGCGAAACCGAAATTCTGTGCTGAAGCCAGTTCGTCGGTTACCTCGACACTGAGCCATTGTGGTGCGTTCTTGATGAGCGACAGAGCGGTATCCTCGGCATAGGTGTACATGATCGATCCGGTCGCCGGCGCCTCGTTGCCGGTCACGAGACACTCCCACCAGCTTGCCCCGATCTCCCAGATGGAAAACTCGACGGTGTGGTTCATCCCACACACATGATGATCCCAGGCACCGGCCATGCCGACCTGCAGCACGCCGCTGACGAACTGCGCCCAGGGGTACTCGGCCGGCAGGAGTGATTCCGGAGTCTGCAGGTAACCGATGCGGTCCAGGTCCGCCCCATCGTCATTGGCGCCGTCGATGTACACCCGTTGCCGATTGCAGAAGGTCGAATCGAGCGAGTCCGGATGGATCGTGTGCACGTAGGTATCGACCGTGATCGGCACGGTCACGGAATCGTTCTTGGTCAGATAGAAATCCTCCTCGTACTCGTCGAGGTAGAAGATGACACTGAAATCGTGTGTGTTGTGCTGATGGTGGGAGATCGTGACGGTCTGGTGACCGTGTGGCCGGTCGGTCAACTCGAAGAACCCATCGCGGTCGGTGAGTGTATGGGCATCGCCCAGGGTGACGAGGGCGTAATGGATGGCGCTGTCCCCGACGCGGTGCCGGACGTGTCCCGAAAACGTGGTCATTGTATCCAGCGGCACCAGGTTGAAGTTCTGGGTCAGGAATTCTTCCAGGACAACGGTGCGTTGTTGCGGGCGGTAGGTGTCGGCCTCGACGGCGATATCAACCGAGCCGCGCGGGACGCCGATGAACGAGAAGCGTCCGGTCGCGTCGGTGGTCTTGGTCGTGCCGGCGCAGGAGACCATTGCGCCGGGAATCCCCTGACTCGAATAGTGAATGTAGACATGCCCCTGAACGGTACCGGTTTAGGGACCGACGCCGCTCTTTTCGCAACCGGCAATTATCGACACGAACAACGGCACAGCCAGACAAAGAACAACTTGTCGCATGGGAGACCCGCATTCCATGTTTCCCACAGCAGTGCAAACCGCTGTTGGTGTGCGGCAGTGTGGAGCGGCACAATCAGTGTAGAAAACTGCGGCGTACGACGCAAGCAGCGTTCGCCCGGCCAACACACCGTAGACATACAGGTACCACTTAGCAATACACGACTTAGACCCAAAAAGACAATGAAACTGATTAATCAACCAAGATATCGACACCACAAAAAGCAAGGGTACAAGCGACAAGAACGTTGCATGTTCAGTCGGCCCGCGCTACACTTCGCCGAGGCAATCGCCCGATACCATGCCCGAAAATTACCAGGCCCGCACTGCGCTGGAGGCGCCGGTAGCGGGACGTGGATTTCAAAGTGAAAACAGGAGTGCCTGTCTCGAACCATGGCTAACGACTCCTTGCCCGCTGCCACGGCTGATGGTCTCTCCGTCCCAGCCGCCAACGGCGTCTGTGTCCCGGTTTTTCTCCGGGTACTCGCCGTGCTCGCCTGCGCGTTCTGCTGTCTGGTGATTCCTTCGCTCGTGGTCGAGGCACATGCCGAGCGCCCGGTCGCTTTACCGGTCCACAGTTTCTCGCTGGCGCCGGGTGTACACTGTCAGGTGTTTCCCGATGGCGCCATCCGACTGGCCGGCCCGGCGGCGGCGCGGGACGAATTCATCCTGGAGTGCATACCGCTACAGGAACGAAGTCGCCGGCCATCGCTCAGAGCGAATTCCCAGTTTTCGACCGTCGTGAGCGAAGGCGCCCCCGGCGGCCTGCGTGGATTCACGCGCGACGCCGACGACGACAAGGACGGCCGACTCGACGAAGATTATCTCGACGGAATCGACAACGACGACGACGGCCTGGTCGATGAGGATTTCGCGGCGATCAGCGACCAGATGGTCGTGGTTCATCGTGTCCACGCCAGCGGCCGGCTGCATCTCGAAACCTACCACTGGGAGTACGGTAACCTCGGCTCGAGTGTCTTGATCGCGAGCAGTTCGCACGGATCGAACGGGGGTTACCTGCCAGGGAAGTACATCATCGAGACCGATAGAGAACTGTATGCCGAGACCACGCAGCCCAGCAGTTTCTATCGCGACACCAACGCCGGCGATGAGCGTGCGGCGGGAGTGTTTGTTTCGGCGCCCGAAGCGGCAGCCGACCCGGTCCACGAACGCTGGCACGAGCGCCTTGTCGGCTGCCATACCCACTCTGCCGCCGGACCGATTGTCGACCACCGTGGACGCGCATATGTCTGCACCGTACCGGATCCGGAAGGGCCGCGACAGCAGCTCTGGATCGGCGTCCTGCCACTGGAATCGAGCATGGGCGCCGAGGACGAATACGACCGCGCGGACCGGCCGGTGGACCGGACGACGGTCTTGCCTGACGACCGGCTCGAGATGCCGTTGACGGACGACGGTCTACGGATGGTCATCAGTGTGGCCCGGTCGTTACCCGCGTTGAGCAACAACCTCGCGTCGGCGATAGCGGTCTTCACCGGTGTCGAAGATCCCTCGAGCGGACAGCGCGTGCGCTGGATCGTTCCCCCGCTCTGTCCGCTCTGTCGTGTCGAACCCAACAGCACCGCCGAATGGATTCCCGGCCCAGATCAGGGTGGCCGACTGGTCTTCGCCATCGAACCCTTCATGTACTCGCTGTTCGATCCCGACCGTTTCGCCATCGATGGTGTCGCCCTGGGCTCGCCCGTGTCGGTCGGCTGGTCGCGCGAGGGGAGCGAAGCTCAGGTGACGAACTGGGGTGCGGCCGCCCGGGCGACGGCTTTCGAGCAACGTCCGGAACCGGCGCTGTATTCGAGCGACGAAGAGTCTGACGAAGCCGGGCTGCCCCGCTGCTGCGATCCATACGGCGCCTTCAGTGACCTGCTTTCCCACCGGGCTGCGGGGAATCTGGTTTTCGAGTTTGCCACCCTGCCGGCCATCCCTCGTGAACACGCGCTCGTGGCGCTGACTGGTTTCGGCCTGAACGGCCGGGCTTTCACTCAGGAACTGGAAATACCGATTCCAGAGAGCTTCTTGATGGACGGAAACACGGGCGCCGAAAACGATACGGACACCTTTAGTGATGAAAGGTCCGGAAACCGAGGACCGACTCTCAATCCGCAACTCATCGACAACTATCCCAACCCGTTTCGTGGCGCAACGAATGTACGCTACCAGGTTCCCCTGACCATTCGCGAAGGCTTCGCCTGGGAAACTCTTGACGGTACCGAAACCGCGGCGCCGCCGGAAGAACTGGCCATCGACCCGGACGCCGCGATTCCCTATCGCACGAATCCACCACGAGTTTCGGTTCGTGTGTACAGCCTGAGCGGCCAGGAGCTCGTGACCCTGTTCGACGGATCACTCCCACCGGGACAGTATGAATCGAGCTGGAACGGGACCGATAGTTTCGGGTCGCCCGTGGCATCCGGTACGTATTTCTGCAAGCTCCAGGTGGAAGACTGGTCCGTGACCAAACGCCTCGTCTATCTTCGCTAGACTTTTGACACTGCAGGAAAACCGCGGCATGTCAGAAAAATATCACCGTTTATTAACCCCAAAACCCACCAATATCGGATAATTCCAAGAAAAGTCTCCGGAAATCGAGACAAAAAAGAAAAAAAATACTTTTACCCGTAGACAAGCCGGATAGGCACGTCGTATTATTATAAGCCTCAAGGAAGGAATTTTTATTTTCCGTGACATCGGTGGATTACCCAAGGTGGATCTTTTTCGCTTAGGGGAAGAAAAGTGGAAGAACGGCTAGAAGCGTTACAGGAACCCTGGACCAGTTTCGTCATCGAGTTCCCGACGTATCCAAAACTACTAACCCAAGGAAGGGAAGAGAGTCAGCGGATCCTATTTATCTGTCCGCAGTCGGAAGCGAATCCAACCGAACTCTGCCTCGCGCTTTTTGGTAGTCAGATCCTGATGCATCGTCTCCAGTACGGCGAGCCGGCGGAGACACTGCCCGGCGCCCGATTCATTTTCATCTATGCGGCGGAAACACCGGCGAACCTGCGTGGTTTGCTGGCGGACTACCAAGAGGTGACCAATGCACCGGTCCTGGTAGCCAGGAAAACCAACGTGGTCAAGACAGCGCAGTTCGTAACTGATTTTCTCAATCGGAATGTCTCGGCTGCGCTCGCGGATTCGCACACGACAATCGGCGATGCGCAACGCGGCGTTCAAGCGGGCGCGCAATTCGATCCGACAATGATGCCCGTGCCGGATGACGTGAACCTGTGGCGAGACGCGTTGCCGGAAATCGTTCTCGTGAACGAGGACGGCGAGACGGTGCGCGCGTCGACCGAGTTACAGGACTACCGCGCCGAGTACGCCTGCCGCTACGTGCTGGCGCATTTTCAGGAAAACATCAATCGCGACAAGATGGCCGAGACGGTCAATCTGTCGCCTGGATATTTTTCCAATCTCTTCCGCGCGGAAGTCGGCATCAGTTTCAGCGACTATCTGATTCAGGTGCGGATCGAGAACGCCAAGGGATTTCTGCGTCGCTTCGATCTTTCCGTGGAAGCGATCAGCAAGCAGTGCGGATTCAACAGCCTGGCCCACTTTTCGCGGACCTTCAAGGACCGCTGTGGACTGTCGCCGCTGAAGTTCCGCAAGAACCCACACGGCCAGGCCTGATCCGGTCTGACTTTTTTTTCTGGCCCGTCCTGTCAGGATGGGCCTTTTTTTCGTCATGGCACTACTCTCATTACAGGAAGCATCGTTCGACTACGGCCGAAAGAAGATACTCGACCGGGTGAGCGTTTCGTTGGAGCCGGCCGTCACCTACGCTCTCGTGGGCGCCAATGGCGTGGGCAAGACAACACTGCTGGCGGCGCTGGCCGGCGAGCTGGAAATCCCGGCGCGTTGCCGGCAGGTGTCTGGTTCGGTGCGCTGTCAACTGCTTCACCAGGAATCCGTACTCGTGGTCGACGACCAGGACACGCGACCGTTGCTGGATACGGTGCTGCACCTGGCCTTCTCCCGTGAACGCGAACTCGAAGGACAGCTTGCCGAGCTCGCCACCAAGCTGGCCACGACGGACGAACAGCAACAGGCGACCTTGATCGCCCGCCAGGGACAGCTCCAGTCCGAGTTCGAACGTCTCGACGGCTACACCGTTCACCACCGTCTCGAAACCGCATTGCGCGGCGTGGGCCTGTTGGCCGATTGCTGGCAACGGCCGGTGTCGTCCCTGTCCGGGGGCGAGCGCCGACGCGCCGCTCTGGCGATGGTGCTGCTCAGCGGCGCGGACGTGTTGTTGATGGATGAGCCGACCAACCATCTCGATCTGGAATCGTGCGAGTGGCTCGAAGGCTACATCGAACAGTATCAGGGCACCATCGTGCTGGTGTCCCACGATCGTCACTTCCTGGACCGAACGGCGACCAGCACCCTGCATCTGGAGCGAGGAAAACTGCGCACCTACAACGGCAATTACTCCTTCTTCATGGAGGCCAGCGAGCTGCGATACCAGCAGGACCTCGCCACGTATCAACGGCAACAGACCAAGATTCGTCAGACCGAGGACTACATCCGGCGGAACATCGAAGGGCAGAAGACGAAACAGGCACAGTCGCGCCGCAAGCAGCTGGCGAAGATCGACCGGCTCGAGCGGCCGGTTGCGCCGCGTTCTCGTTACCGCTTCGACCTGCGGCCGGTCCGTCAGAGCGGCGGCACCGTTTTCGAGACTCGCGATCTCGGCAAGATCTATGCGGAGCGCGAGCTGTTTCGCGGCGTGGACCTGCTGGTGTCCCGGGGTGAACGCATCGGCATCATCGGTCCCAACGGTTGCGGCAAGACCACACTGCTCAAGACGCTCGCCGGCCAGGAAACCTACGAGCAGGGAGCGGTGATCCGCGGACACAACGTGGACGTCGGTCTCTATGATCAGCACCTGCTCAACGTGGCCGACCACCACACCGTGATGGGCGAGATCGCCGCCGTCGATCCGCTGGCGACCGTCGGCGAGCTGCGCACCTTCCTGGGCGCCTTCGGTTTCGGCGAGGAGATGATCGACCTGCCGGTGGCGGAACTCTCGGGCGGCGAGCGCGGCCGACTCACCCTGTTGCGCCTGATCAAGGAAGGACACAACACCCTGTTGCTCGACGAGCCCACCAACCATCTCGACACCGCCAGCCGCGAGTCGCTGGAGCAGGCACTGCGCTCCTTCACCGGAACCCTGCTGGTCGTCTCCCACGACCGGCGTTTTCTGGACCGGGTCGCCGACCGGTTGTGGATCTTCGCGGCGCCGGCCGAGGCCGTGCCTGGTGCGACGACGACCGGCTCGCTGCGCCAGTTCCCGGGCAACTACACCGAGTTCGCACGCCGGCGCCGCGAGGAGCGACTCGCCGCCGCGGGCGGGATCAACGGCAAGACCGATCGCAAACAGCAGTCACGATCCACACGCAAGGCAAGAAAAAGCGATGGCAAGAAGAACGGTGGCGCGGCCGGCGACGCTACTGGTCGCACAACCGTACGTCGCGCCCTGAGCAAGAACGAACAGGCCAGACGCAGCGCCTGGATTACCGAGGCGGAAAGCGACATCGAACGTCTGGAGTCGGAAAAGGAAGCAGTACTCGCCGAGATGACCAAACAATCCATTGGCGCCGACACCATGCAGCAACTCGCCAGCCAATGCGCCGACATCGACGAGCAACTCGCCACCAGAATGGCCCAGTGGGAACAGTGGCACCTGGAGATCGAAGAGGGGATCTAGCGCGCTTATCGACGCTGAGTGTGGGAAGCGTGCGTGAGTGCCCCCCGGGGGGAATGCCGCACGCAACCGTACCACCATCCCTCCCGCGGTTCGCCGTGAAGTTCTCGCTCGCGATCGTCACCAGTGCAGGGCGCCCGGGTACCATCGACTGTCGCAGGCGCGCAGACGTGGTTGACGTAACGCGGCAGCGAACATGGAATCAGGCCGGCCGACTTTCGCGCCACCGGTGAATGTGTTATCCTGGCGCGAGTGCGATCAGATCAACCGGAACAACAACCAGAACAACAACCAAGCTCCAACCACCTCGGTGACGCGATGCCCCGCGCGGGAAGAATTATCCATGCGTGAAACGAACCACACAGAAGCTGGTTTCACCGTCGAACAGCCTGTCGAACGAGCCATCCTGGTTGGTGTTCATCTACCGCTGTCGCTACGTGACGGCATCGGTGGCGAGGCGGATATCGCGGAACTGGGCCGGCTCGTCGATACCGCCGGCGCCGAGGTCGTCGGCCGGATCGAGCAGCGGCTGCCGCGGCCGGTGACGAAGACCTTCATCGGCAGCGGCAAGCTCGAGCAGTTGCAGGAGCTGGTCGACCGGCACGACGCGAACCTGGTTGTCTTCGACAACGAGCTCACACCGGCCCAGGGCCGCAATCTCGAGCGGTCCCTCGAGGTCGGGATCATCGATCGGACGGAACTGATCCTCGACATCTTTGCCCGGCACGCCAAGACACGGCAGGCGCGACTGCAGGTGGAAATGGCGCAGCTCCAGTACCTGTTGCCGCGCCTGACCCGGTTGTGGTCGCACCTCGAACGGCAGGCGGGCGGTATCGGTACGCGTGGTCCCGGTGAAACACAGCTCGAGACCGATCGCCGCCTGATCACCCGGCGCATCTCGCGCCTGAAGAAAGCGCTCGCCGAGATCGATGTACAGCGCCGCGTGCAGGTGCGCAAACGACAGGACCTGTACCGGGCGACCTTGGTGGGATACACCAACGCGGGCAAGTCGACGTTGATGAATGCGCTGACCGGGTCGCGCATCTATGTCGAGGACCAGCTCTTCGCCACCCTCGACGCCACGACGCGCCGGGTCGACGCCGACGAACGGCGCAAGTACCTGCTGACCGACACCGTCGGCTTCATCCGTCGGCTGCCCCACCACCTGGTGGAGAGCTTCAAGGCGACGCTGCAAGAAGTCAGTGACGCCGACCTGCTCGTGCACGTGGTGGATGCGAGCAGCGAGGATCCCGACCTACAGATCGCCTCGGTCAACACGGTGCTGGCGGACCTGGCCAGTGTCGACAAACCCCTGTTGCTGGTCTTCAACAAGATGGACCGGGTGGATCCGGAGCTGATCAACAATCGCTTCGGGCGCACCTACCCGGACGCCCTGTTCATCTCGGCTCGCAACGAAGCCGACACCGCTCGTCTGGCCGCAACCATCCTCGATACGATGCAGCGGGATGAGCACATCTTCACCCTGCACGTACCGCTCGACCGTCTCGGTTGCCTCGGACCCTTCCATCGCACCGGCTCGATCCTCGATCAGGATTTCGGTGACGGCTATTGCCGCTCGGTCGTTCGGATGCGTGAAACGGAGATACGTCGATTGCTGGCGGCGGAGCCGTCGATCGCGCTGGTCGAGGATTCGTGAGTCCGCTCACGCCAGCCCCCGTGGCCCGCCGCTTGCTTTTCCGGGCTTTCGCAACCTGAACCGATCCTGAATATTGCAAAGCGCATCGTTCTTGCCGTGGTCAGGGGGCATTTTGCCCCTCCCTGTGCTTTTTTGTTCCTATAAGTTCTTTATTTCCAAGCATTTCAAATAACAACTGATGGCACAACCCTTGCGTTGCAGTGCCCGGGGAAATCCCGTGCCGTTGGTGAACTGGCTCTCTCTGAAGGTATTTGTCATGAAAAATCTCGGCGCGAAACGGACCGGCACCAAGGCGTCTGGAACGTTCGGCCCCGGTCCGGATCGGCGTGGCTTCACGCTCGTGGAGCTGATGGTCATCATCCTGCTGACCGGGGCGCTGATGGCCTTTTCCATTCCGGCCTTCAACAACTACGTCACCTCGAACCGGCTGTCGACGTCGGCCGATCGGATGGCCGCCGACCTGCAGCTGACTCGATCGCTGGCCATAACGAACGGACAGGTCCTGCGTTTCACGGCGACGACCTCCGGCTACAGCATAATCGCCGTGTCCGACTCTACGGTGATCCGCAACCGGGAATTCGACGGTGAGGTGAACCTGGACGCGGAAGCGACTGCGAACTTCTTCCCCTGGGGTATGGCCGACGCGACGGTGTTCAACATGTCCAACTGCGCCGGCGGCCGAACGATCAATCTGATGCCGACGGGTATCGTTGTTGTGGAGGTTCCGGAATCATGACTCGCCGCCATCGATCGATTCGTCGCGCCGCAGGAAAACCCGGCAACAACACTCTCCGTCTGGTCATGAATCGCTTCCTTCCAGGCAGGGGCGGCTTTTCGCTGGTCGAGATCCTGGTCGTGATGGTGATCCTCGGTATCGGGATCATCCCGCTGGCCATGGTGCAGCACCGGGCGCGGCGCGAGGTCAGCAAGGCCGACCGCTTCACCCAGGCCATCACCGTCGCCCAGCGGCAGCTCGAGGAGATGAAAGGGGCCGGCTTCGGTAACGCCGCCCCGGATTCGGGGGCGGTCGGCGCCATCGAGTGGGCGACCAACGTGCAGAACGTGGCCTTCGGGCTCAATCGCCTCGAAGTGACGGTCAACTGGGCCGAGGAAGGCCAGGATCGAACGCTGACCGTCGCGGGCATGATATCGACGCGCTAGCGGTGAACGCATGAACCAAACGCACGAATCAGGAGAGAGTGACGTGAGATCGACAACGATAAAGAAGTCGCCATCGACCATGCGGATCATCGATCGCCGCGGCATGAGCCTGGTGGAGTTGATGATCGCCCTGGTGCTGTTCAGCGTGATCCTGAGCGTGCTGTTTTCCTTCATGCTCAACTCCCGGCGCAGCTACACGGCGACCAGCAACCGGGTCGAATATCAGCAGTCCATCCGCGCGGTCTTCTCGTTGTTGACCCGAGAAGTCCGCTCGGCGGGTTGCGATCCGCAACAGGTCGGCTTTGAACACTTCGCCATCGCCGACGACATCATGCTCCAGTATCGCGCCGATCTGGACGGCAACGGCGACACGGTCGGTCTGGATCCACCCGAGGACGTGATCTACCAGTACGTGACAGGCGACGACGTGCTCGCCCGCGACCCGGGCACCGGCTCCCAGACGATCCTGCGCAACGTGTCGGACCTGGTCTTCACCTATCTCGACGCAGACGGCATCGTGCTCTCGCCGCTACCGTTGTCGGAGGATAACCGGGCGCGCATCCGCTACGTGGACGTGACCATCAGCGGTCTGGCGGAAAACGGCGAACCGATCGAATACAACACGCGCATCCTGATTCGTAACGGCTGATGTGGAATCATTGAAGGAGATACCGATGTCGAGAAAAGTACCGCCGGCGATCGATCGCGAAGGATTCGCACTGGTGACGACCCTGCTGATCATCCTGGTCATGAGTGTCATCGCGGTCGGCGCGGTCTGGTTGGCGAGCTCCGAGAAGCGCATCTCGTTCGCCGAATCGGTCCATATCAGTTCGGTGTTCTCGGCCGACGCGGGTACCGAAGCAGCCATCAATTTCCTGCGCTTCGAGAACAGCCCGCCGCAGATATTCGACTTCGGCGACATGACCGTGCATTCGGTGGGCGAAACGGACATCCACGGCAGCCAGCGCTACGAGTACGATTGCCACTTTCTGACGAAGCGGTTCAAGCCCGGCTGGGGAACCGCCTTTCTCGACTACGACTACCGGGTCGCTGCCCACGGAGAGGCATCGATCGAAGGCCAGAGCGGAGTGGACCTTGTCGCGAGCCGTTTGTTCCGCGAAGGGTATTGATTGACCTTTGACCGGCCGACCACGCGACGGAAAGGATTCTGAGAACATGAAGACAACCTCGCCCACCCCACGGGGAAACCCCCCGCTCCATTCCTGTATCCTCATGTTGATGATCGCCGTCGCGCCGGCAGCCGCGCTGAGCCAGGGTTGCCAGACGCCCCTGTTCGTCCAGGAAGGTGCCGTGGATGCCAATGTCATGATCCTGTTCGACAACTCGGGATCCATGAACGAGGTCATGTTTCATCCGGACTACGATCCGTTCTACGAGTACGACGGCGGATTCAGTACGGATCGGACGTACTATATCCGGGACACGGGTGACTACACACCGCGCGAGGTTCCCGGCCGCCCCAGCGGCATGCCCAACTCCCCGTCGGCGTACCTGGTCAGCTCGTACAACCAGAAGGGGCGTTACCGCGGCAACTACCTGAACTGGGTCTATTTCAACGCCTCCGAAGAACAGCGGGCGGCGATACCGACCGAGACGCGGATCCAGGTGGCGAAGCTGGTCGTCAGCGACATCATCGACCGGTCGAACAGCGTGCGTTTCGGGCTCACAATATTCAACTACTCTTCGGGTGGTCAGATCCTGGAAGGCTGCGGCGCCGACAAGAGCGACCTGATCAACACGATCAACTTCGACATCGAAGGCAACAGCTGGACACCCCTCGGCGAGTCCATGGAAGACATCCTGGAGTACTTCGATCGCACGGATGACAACGCGCCGATCCAGGCCTGGTGCCAGCACAACTTCCTGATCGTCATGACCGACGGCTATCCGACCAAGGACGTCGAGGTCAGCTGGTATCTCCACGATGCCGACGAAGACGGCAACGATCCCGGCAACTGCGAAAGCATCGGCGCGCCCGGCTACAGCAACAGCTACGATTGCAGCGATCACATGGACGATGTGGCCTACTGGCTGCGCAATACCGATCTGCGACCGGACCTCGGCGAGCCGGGCGAGGACGGCATCGACGGGCAGAACGTGGTCACCTACACCATCGGCTTCGCCCTCGACGCGCCGTTGCTCGAAGAGACCGCCATGAACGGCGACGGCCTGTATCTGGTGGCCGAAGACGCCTCGGAGCTCTGGTTGAGCCTCGAGCTGATCATGCTCGACATCATCTCGCGGATCTCGTCAGGAGCCGCCGTGGCCGTGGTCTCGACCGAACGCAGCGACGAGGACCGGTTGTTCCGCGGCAAGTTCATGCCCGGTTCCTGGACCGGTTTTCTCGAGGCGTTCGAGCTGCCGTACGAAGACGGCGACTCGCCGATCTGGGAGGCGGGTCACCTGCTCTCGGACCGTAGCGCCGACAACCGCAGGATCTTCACCGTGGTGGACGATCAGGAGTACGACTTCACACCGGGCGAGGCGGGGGAATTCAACTCCGCCATGGAAATCGACGACGTCGGCGAGGCTGCCGACGTGATCGCCTGGACCCGCGGCGAGAACGTCATGGGCTATCGCGATCGCGAAGACTGGAAACTCGGCGACATCATTCATTCCACGCCGGTGGTGATCGGCGATCCGGCCGAGTTCTACATCGACGAATCGTACATGGAATTCCGGGAAAACCACGCCGGCCGCGAAAAGCTGGTGTACGTGGGCGGCAACGACGGCATGCTGCATGCCTTCCGCGCCGAGAACGGTCACGAAAGCTGGGCGTTCGTACCCGAGTTCGCTCTGTCCAAGCTCGCCGCCATCGCCGACCAGACTTACTGCCACCAGTACTCGGTCGACCTGACGCCATCGGCCAAGGATGTCAAGTATGGTGGGGATTGGCACACCGTCCTGGTCGGCGGCGGACGCGAAGGCGGTGCCCATTACTTCGCCATCGACGTGACCTATCCCGACTCGCCGCAGGTTCTGTGGCAGCAGACACTGGATCACGACGTACCGTTTTCCTCCGAGGCGGAATTCGCCTCCATCGGCGATCAGGCCGTCGTCATCTTCGGCTCCGGGCTGGACGCCGCCGGCGGTGAAGCCTGGATCTTCGTCTACGATGTGGACGATGGCGAACTGGCCGGCGCGATGCAGCTCAGCGACAACGGCGGCTGGCGGCGCAACAAGGCGACCGCCATGCGCGTGGTGGACCGCGAACTCGACGGCGAGGACGACGTCGGCTACATGGGCGACCTGGAAGGCACGGTCTGGCGTTTCGAGTTCAACGGTTCCACCAATCCCAATCACTGGAGCCGAACCGCGCTCTTCAGCGGCGACCGGGAGATCACGGCGCCGCCGGAGCCGGCCTACGGTGAAGGCGAGCTCGTGTACGTCTACTTCGGCACCGGCGCGTACCTGGAAACCGACGACATCACGACGCTGGATAGCAACGCCTTCTACTGTGTCTACGACCGTCACGACGGCGCCGAGAATCCGTCGCTCGTGGACCAGACCGACGGAATACACGACATCGGCGATGCCGACGGCTGGTTCATGACCTTGCAGGAAGCCGCCGGGGAGCGGGTGACCCAGTCGGCGGCCATCGTGGCCGGCACGACGTTTTTCACCTCCTTCGCGCCGAGCGCCGAACCGTGCGAGGCCGGCGGTCGGTCGTGGCTGTACCGGGTCGCTTACGACGATGGTTCGGTGCCCGACGACGGCGAGGAAGACGCCTTCGACGGCGGTCGGGTCATCGCGCTGGACGAGGGTGTCGCATCGCAGCCGGTGATCGACATCGTCAACGAGACGGTGATCGTGCAGTCATCGGACGCCACCATCACCGTGGAGGATATCGGGCAAACCTACTTCCATCTCACGGTCCGTTCCTGGCAGGAAACCTTCGACCACGTGGAGGAAATACAGCTGCCGTAGATGTCGAGACGTGCCGGCAAACTCGCGGCCCGCTGCAGCGACATCGAACCGAAACGCACGACACCTGGCCGGTGGCCACATTCGAGATACTGGAGGAAGAGCCGATGAAGACGAATATACCCGGAGCCCGTCTCCCACATAACAAGAGCCGCTCCGGCCGGCGGTCACGGAACTGGATCGCCCTGGCCGTGCTGTGCGGCTGCGCCTTGCTGCTGACGAGTACCGATTCCCAGGCCTGGGGCTGGAAGAAGAAACCGAAACAGGCGCCCAAGAAAGCCATGAACCTCGACAAGGCGCCGAGCCTGGATTTCAAGCGCGGCACCCTGAATCGGGATCATCGGGGCCAGTGGCGTATCGGAACGATGGTTCTGCATTTCACCGAGAAGTCTTCGCTGCGGGACCAGCGCAGTCGCGGTAACAAGGCAAAGCCGGCGGAAGGCCGTGAGATCATTGTGATGGGTTACCAGCGCGGCGGCGTGTTCGTGGTCCGTCGCGGTACGTTGCTGGAGCCGTACACCGCCGCGAGTTCGGAAGCGGCAATACCGGGAGACGATGCTCGCTGACGGCGAGCTAGTCCAGACGACCTGATCCAGCCGCGCCGAGCACGAGCGCCGTGAGTCGTTCGATCTGTTCACGCTGTTGCGCGGTGGCGCCCCTGAGCCCGGCAGCTCTGAAAAGAGCCTGCCGGGCTTTTTCTCGATTACCCGCCTGATGTTCCAGCAAAGACAGGTTGTACCAGCCATTGATGTAGCTGGGGAAGTCGCGGGTGAGCGCCAGCAGGATCTCCCGCGCTTTTTCGATCTGGCCGGCCTCGCCGTAGAGCGACGCCAGGTTGACCCGGTAGCGCGCCTTGCCCGGCTCGAGACGCACCGCCTCGCCCATGGCCGCGATGGCCGCCGGCAGCTCGCCAAGTTTCCGATGGCTCATGCCGCGACCGAAGTGCGGCTTTCCCCAGGTGGGATCCAGGGCCATGGAACGTTCGTATGCCGCGATCGCCTCGTCGTACCGCTGCAGCATTTCGAGATTACGCCCGACGCGGTAGGGTATCACCCGGTTCGTGGGTAGCCGCCGCTCGGCTTCTTCGAGTGCGGGCAGGGCGCCGGCATAGTCGTGTAGCAGCTCGAGAAAACCGGCCAGGCGATACGGCGTCTCGGCATTGCCCGGCATGACGAGCTCCGCCTCGCGCAGTGCGGCGATGACCGCGTCGCGATCGTTTTCCTGGGCCGCGCGCGAAGCCTCGTGGAGGTGCACCTGCCATTGTACGAGGTTGCGGTCCAGGGCCGACCAGCCGGGGAGCAAGACCACCGTGAGCGCCAGTAGGATCAGTACCGGTTTGCGCACGCGTAGCCAGCGGTGTGACCAGGTGGTGGCGGCGGAATCCTCGGCGTTTTCCGTGCTTTCGCCGTCTTCCGTTCTTGTCCCGCCTTCCTTGCGCCAGCGCCGGACGATGTGCCAGCCGTAGGCGGCCGCGGCGATGGCCAGCAACGGCGCCACCGGTTGCCGGTAACGGGCGGTGGGGAAAAACGGCAGCAAGCTGACGAAATAGGCCAGGACGAACACGACCAGCAAAGCGCGCCCCCGGCCGCGCAGACGAAACATCCCGAGCAATCCCGCCGCTGACAGCACGGTGAACGGGGTGACGAGCAGGCGCAGCGCCGACGACCGATCGCGCCAGTAGTCGTACGCGACGATCTGCGGCAACTCGTAACCGCTCCAGAAGCGGTAGGCCTTGCGCGCGGTGTGCACGAGCAACGGACCGGGCCGCGCCAGGAACTCGCGCACGGCCCGTTGCGTGTAGATCCGCGATACCTCCGACGGCTTGACCTCCCGCCCCAGCTCGGCTTCCAGCTTGATCCGGCCGCTGGGATCGAACTCCACCACCGACAGCTTGTCCACCGGCCCGAAGATGCCCCCGTACTGGCTCTGCTGGCCGATCATCAGGTTGATGCCGCCGTTACTGGTCAGGGGCACGAGATCACCGCTGACGACCAGGTTGCGTACCGTGGCCGGCAGGATCATCAGCGCGCCGCCGAGCACGACGGCGGCGGCCAGGCCCAGGCGGCGGCGACCGGTCAGCGGCATCCGCCACAGCAGCGCCGGTACCGCCACGAGCAGGATCAGCACGTTGCCCCGGGCCAGACCGGCCAGCCCGATCGCCGAGCCGACGGCGGCGAATCGCTGCCAGGTCGGTTTTTCGTAGGCGCGCAGACAGAGCCAGAACGCCAGCAGGAACAGGATGGTCAAGACGGTGACCATGAGCAGGAAGCCGGCGTAGAAGACGGGCGGCCCGTAGAAGGCGTAGAGCGCCGTGGCGAGCAGCGCCGGCGTGGGGTCGAGCAGACGATTGGCGATACGGTAGACGAGCACGATCGCCACAACGGTCAGCGCCCACTGGATCAGTTGCGCCGCGGGCGTTCCCGCGCCGCCCAGCCAGTACACGACGGCCAGCAGGTGCGGGTACAGCGGCCCCATCCAGTACGGCTCGCCCCAGCCCAGGTCGCCGGCGACGAGCTGACCGGCCCACTCGTGGTAGCGGAAGGCATCAAGCAGGGGCACGCGTAGAAGGCGGGTGCCTTGGAGTTCGAGGAAATAGGCGATACGGATGCCGATGGCTGCGAGGAGGATCGCGGTCAGGAGGAGGCGGTTTCGTGTCGTTGTGTCGGTTTTTGGCATGGCGGCATTCTAACGCCGCTGATCATCCACCGTCAACGCAGGGCAGGATTGACTTGGTAAACAGGATGGCTGGGGAGTGAAAAGCCCACTGGATGTGTGAAATTGACATCGCAAATCGGGACGTGGTAGAGTTTGGTAGCGAAAATTTCCTGCAGCGTATCTGATATCACAGCATAAGCGAAATGTCGAATTTCGGGAGGACACAGGCGATAGACGGCGTCAACTGCCGTCTACGCTTGCGATATCAGACTTGATTCGCAGCTTATCTGATATTTGGGATTGGAGACTTCTAGTTAGGCAGAAGGTTAAATTGGCAGAACTGCTACGAGGGGCTACGTTATGAAGAAACTCCTTTCCCTTTTTGGCGGCATCCTTGGTCTAGCAATCCTTCTTGCTTATCTGAATTTCGCATTTGGTTGGGTCCTGCTATCGCAGCGTCTAGGCCTAGTGCTCGCGTTCGCGATCGGCCCGGTGGCGATATGGGGAACACTGGCGATCTACGAGAGCTTCGTGCGCGTCTTTGGCTCGTTTGCACTTCGCGTCGGGACCATCTTCCTGGTCATCGCCTTCGCGCTGCTCACCCTCATGCTCACCATGCAGCAGGCCGTGTTCGCCGAGTACCAGCAGTTGCTAGGTGCAATGGCCCCGGCTGAGGCACCAACCTCGCTGAAAGAGTCCTTCGCACTCGTGAACCGGGTCCAGTTGGGTGCGGATGTGGCCTTCGATATCTTTTATTCCCTCGGCATCATCCTCGTCTCGAGTGTGATTGTACGGGGGCGCTGGTTCGAACGAGTAGTTGGTGCCTACGGCCTGGTCGTTGCCACCGGCCTGCTTGTACTTAACATGTGGTCCTTCCCGACCCCGCCGGCTGCTGCGGGAAGTGTAGACTTGGGGCCCGCGACGATTGCTTGGTGGGTCGGTCTTCTCGTGCTCGACGGCCGCTTGAAGAAGCGTGAAATATCCGACTCTGCCTAACAATAGTTTGCACCTGACAAAGTCGCTAGCACGCACCTGGCGCACGCCAGGTCCGCGCTAGCGACTTTGCAGGTTAAGCCAACGTTAGCTACTCAGCGGCATCAAAACAACCCCCCGGGGGGCACCCACCCATCCGCCGAAAACCCGCTGCCGCACCCCCACGGAACCTGCCCCCACCCCCCACGTACACCCGATTACCCTTGATTTCCCCGCCCTGATTCGCCACCATTTCTCTATACAAACCGTCTCCCAGAACCGCCTCTCGACGGCGCCGACCGGCACCCGAGCGAATCGCGAGAATGCGAGGAGGACCGCATGAGTATCCCGATCACCAAGAACACGAATCCGCACGAGCAGCCTGACGGCGATCTCGGCTTCGGGCTGTACCACACGCCGCACATGTTCAAGCTGGAGTTCGAGGACGGCGAGTGGCGCAATCCACGCATCGAACCCTACGCACCCCTGATCATGGATCCGGCGTCGAAGGTGCTGCACTACGGGCAGGAAATCTTCGAGGGCATGAAGGCCTACACCAATCCGGTCGACGGCACCGTGCACATGTTCCGTCCCGAGATGAACATCAAGCGCTTCAACACCTCGTGCGTCCGCATGTGCATGCCGCCGGTGGACGAGGCGCTGTTCATGGAGGCCCTCGAGACGCTGATCGATCTGGACCGTGACTGGGTGCCGAAATCGCCCGAGGCGCTCTACATCCGGCCGACCATGATCGCCACCACGCCGGAACTCGGTGTCGTGGCCGCCAACGAGTACCTGTTCTACATCATCATCGGTCCGGTGGGTAACTACTTCGCCGGTGGGATCAAGCCGCTGCGCCTGAAGGCCGAGCAGGAGTTCGTGCGCTCCGCTCCCGGCGGCACCGGCTTCGCCAAGACCGGCGGCAACTACGCCGCCGCCCTGCTGCCGATCAAGCAAGCCCAGGACGCCGGCTTCGACCAGATCATCTGGCTCGACGCGGTCACCCGCGAGTACGTCGAGGAAATGGGCGCCATGAACATCGCCTTCGTCTACGAGGACCGGATCATGACCGCGCCGACGGGCGACACGATCCTCGCCGGCGTGACCCGCGACTCGGTGGGCATTCTCCTGCAGGACTTCGGCTACAAATGGGTCGAAGAGGCGCCGAAGATCGCCGATCTCTGCGCCGACGCCAAGAGCGGCGCCCTGAAGGAAGTCTTCGCCTGCGGTACCGCCGCCGTGGTCACCCCGGTGGGCAGCATCAACTACAACGGCGAGGATAACGTCATCGGCGACGGCGAAGAAGGCCCCATCACCAAGAACCTGCGCAAGACCCTCTGCGGCATCCACGAGGGCAACCACGAACTGCACAAGGAATGGGTGCGAGTGGTGCCGAAGAAGGGCTAGGCAGACGGGCCGGACAACGATCCGGATAATCGGGATCAGGACAGTAATGCCCCGGGACGACAACAACGACGGGAGTTGTTGCCCCGGGGCAAATTCATTCGGCGACGTTGTCGCGTCGGCGCAACAACAGCGATCGACCGTGTAACCGCCGTACGGGTCGATTGCGTACTGGCCTGGAAAATCCAACGACTGTATGTTGGTGCTAACGTCGGCCGTTTCACCAGACGGCAGGCCGGTACATGCGAAACCGGATTACCCCGTACCCGGGTGCCGCGATTTTCGGAGCACGGTATCCGCAACAAAGGCAGCAAGGGCGCCATGAACAACCTCCAGCTCGACCGTCCGCTGGTCTGTTTCGATCTCGAGACCACCGGGATCGATGTGATGCGCGACCGCATCGTCCAGATCGCCCTGATCCGCGTCGAGCCGGACGGGAGCCGCCGCAGCTTCGAGTCGCTGGTCAATCCGGAGTGCCCCATTCCGCCCGGCGCCACCCGGGTGCACGGGATCACCGACGCCGACGTGGCGGACAAGCCGACCCTCGCCCGGTTGTGCGCCGAGCTGGAAACCATGCTCGACGGCGCCGACCTGGCGGGTTTCAACTCGATCCGCTTCGACCTGCCCCTGCTCGAAAACGAACTCCAGCGCGTCGGCGGGTCCTTCGATGCCGGCGGGCGACGACATCTCGACGCCCTGCGCATCTTCCATCGCCTCGAACGGCGCGACCTGACGGCGGCCTACAAGTTCTATTGCGGGAAAGATCTGGTCGGCGCGCACTCGGCGCTGGTCGATACCGAGGCGACCCTCGAGATCCTCGATGCGCAGATCGCCCACTACGACGAGGTGCCGGCGGACACCGAGGCCCTGCACCGGTTCTGCAACCCCGACGCGAACAAGTATGTCGACCGGACGCGCAAGTTCGTCTGGAACGACGCCGGCGAGGCGGTCTTCACCTTCGGCAAGCTGCGCGATCGCACCCTGCGCGACGTGGTGACAGAAGCCAGCGGCCGCAGCTACCTCGAATGGATGATCGGCAAGGACTTCAGCGACGAGGTCAAGGATATCCTGCGCGGCGCGCTGAACGGGGTCTTTCCGCGACGGAGCTAAACCGGGTTTCAACCACGCCTGGCCCCATCCACGCCTGGCCCCATCCACACCAGTCACCAGCCGAATCTGTCGCTGTCCACACCGGCGCCGGCGGGGAATTTCCTGCCGGTCGACGGCGTCTTTTTGACCTCACGTGCGGGATGCCGCATCGGCGACGCCTTCTAACTCACCATTCGACTATCACTTGCCAAGATCTGAGACCCACGACGCCCTGGAACGATGGTTGCAGATCCGGAGCGCCGGTCCGTCCCTTTCGACGGTCCGGGAAACCGGGTAATGCCCGCGTGTCTCGTGTGCGAGCGACGCGGCGCCGTCGATCGAGACGGATCGACACACCCTTCCCGACAATCGCCCATGCGGAAGCGTAGGTTTCCCGGTATTGCAGAGGAGTGCTCGATGCGTGCAGAAAAAACCATCGATTTCACGCCGTTCGAGATCATGATCACCGTCGCGCTGGTCGCCGTCCTGGCGATGACCGTCGTGCCCCCGCTGTTGCAGAACATAAACGAGGGCAAGATCGCTCGCGCGCAGAGTGACACCGAGGTACTCGGCGCCGCCATTCTCGAGTTCTACAAGGATGTCGGCCGCTGGCCCACGCGGGCCGGTGAGGCAGGCGTGGAGGATATTGGCGAGCTGGAGTTGCTGGTGAGCAATGCCCGGCTCGGCGGCGGCACCAATGGCTTGCCCGAAGACTTTCTTCAGGCAGATCGCCGGATCGCCAGCGCCACGCAGCAGGACAAGGGTGCCCTGGTCGGTACCCTCACCGATCACCTCGTGCGCAACGCCACGCGGACGACCGGCGAACTCTACACCACCAGTAAACACCCGCACCTGAACCCGGGTTGGAACGGCCCTTACCTGGACCGTGTGCCCCTCGACCCGTGGAACAGTCCATACGTGGTGAACATCCGGCGCGCGGGATCGAACGGCGCGTCACGGTCCGACGGCGCCGCGGGATTCGCCGGGCGGACCGCGACCAGCGGTAAACATCTGGTGCTGGTGCTTTCGGCCGGTCCCAACCGCGTCTTCGAGACGACTTTCACCGCCGAGACCGGCGGCTCGATCGCTGCCCACACGATCCGCGGCGACGATATCGGTTGCCTGATCCAGAAGGACGACGATCGCGAGTATTGATAGAAACCAGAGTATCGATACGAAAAGGAGATAAAGCGAACACAGTCCAAGACGAAAAATAACAACGGTTGGTAAAATCCATACTCCTGTCAGGAGATATCGCCCATGGAATTGACCAAGACCAACGAAGGTACCGCTGTGTGGAGGACCATCCGTCTGGATGTTCTCGCGCGAGCGGAACAGTTGCCGAGCCTGTCCAGCGTCGTTACCGAACTCCTGGAAATCACCAAACGGCCGTTCTTCACGGCCAAGGACTTCGAGGCCGTGATCTGCAAGGACCAGGCGCTTGTCGTTCGCCTGTTGAAAGCCGCGAACAGCGGTCAGTACGGCAAGGCCGGGACCGTCTCGACCATCCCCGAGGCCGTGCTGGTGATCGGTCTGGAGAACATCCTGAAGATCGTGCACGCAGTCAACGCCGCCGGCCTGATGCGCCACGGATTGCGTTGTTACGACTACGAACCCGAGCGCGGTTTCTGGCTGCACTCCATGGGTGTGGCCATGACCGCACGCGCGCTTGCCGCCTCCGCCCGGTGGTGCAAGCTGACCGGCGAGGAGGCTTTTGTCGCCGGTCTGCTGCACGATGTGGGCAAGCTGGTGATCGACGACTTTCTCGACGACAGCAACGGCCCGCATCACGTGACCATCGAGGAGGAGCGTGCAGCGTGCGGCCTCGACCACGCCGAACTGGCGGAACACGTTTTCACGAACTGGAACATTCCCGAAGCACTGATCGATTCGGTACGGGACCATCACCTGGTTGGCGACCGCTTCTGGCGCATTCCCGAGGCGGTCTTGATCAACCTGGCCCATCAGGTCTGCCAGATCTGGCACATCGGCTGGGCGGATCGGATGGACCTGGGGATCGAGGTCCGGCCCGACGACTTCCTGGAACACCTCGATGCGCTGGGCATCGACAAGGACGGCCTGGCGCAGATCCTGTGGGAAGTGCGACAGAGCCTGGCCGGCCTCGACGCTCTGTACGAGCGGGAATGCGGCGATCAGGGTGCGGCCGACCGGCAGTGTGTACAGCCGTCGTGAAGCCGTGCGCTCCGCAACACGTGACGAATTCGCCGGCGCCGGGAAATCGGTCTCCATCGTCGGTGCCGTTGATGGTATCATGTACCGGATTCGTATTCTTTGTGGCGAGTGAAGCATAGCCGGGAGACCAAACATGTACAGCAACAGATTCAACGGGGCGTTGCCCGCCCTGGTGACGGCGGTTTTCGTCTCGGGACTCCTTGGCGCAGGTTTGTTCGGGGCACCGGCCATGGCCCAGGACCCGATCTTCTACGTCTCCGGCGAGATATCCTTCGACTTCATGCAATGGCCTTTCGGCGGGTACAGCGGTAACTTTTCCGCGGCCGGCGAAATGGTGGGACTGGATGGCGAGCTGCCGCCCGATCAGGACGAAGCCGTCGGCGGCGGCATGGCCACGGCGCTGGACGACACCACCGGCACGGTGGCCTACGGGATCGTCCGCAACGGCGACGAGTCGCTGGATATCGTGTTTCTGTGGCTGACGACGATCGGCCCGCCCTTGCCCGACGAGAACTACCACGTCGAGCCTGACGAATTACCGGTCGGTTTCCTCTATTTCGATCAGGTGGAGAATTTCACTTTGCCGGGAACAACGGACCCGGACAGCCTCATGGCCTGGTTCGAGGATCTGGACGCGGACTACAAGTTCTTCGCCACCTCGGGAAGCATCGACATCGAAGAGGCGAGCGCCGACGCCCTGATCGGCAGTTTCGACGGCATGATGGGTGATCCCGATTCCCTCATGCTCATCACGGTCACCGACGGCGACTTTTCCCTGGTCGGCGGCGTGTTGACGGTCGATCCGGCCGAGTTGCCGACACCGCTGGCTTCGACCCGCGCCTATCCCAATCCCTTCAACCCGCAGACGAACATCGAGCTCGTCCTGACCGAGCCGTTGCCGGTGACCGTGACGGTGTTCGATCCGGCCGGCCACCGGGTGCGGCTGCTGCATTCGGGTCAGCTGAGCGCGGGCTCGCATACGTGTCTGTGGGATGGCCGCGACGAGTCGGGCGTGCGACTGGCCGGCGGCGTGTATCTGTACAAGGTGTTTACACCGGTCACGGTTCGGACCGGCAAGGTTGTGCTCGCGCCTTGACCGCGTATGTGGTGTGCGAGGGTGCGTCCAAGTAGCCGAGCGGCCAAGCAGCTCAGCAGTTCAGGAGCTGCCTGCCCAGGGTAGCCACGAGAACGTCCTTGGCGATGGGTTTCGACACGTAGTCGTTCATACCGGAGTTGAGGCAGTTTTCGCGATCGCTCGACAGGGCGTTGGCCGTCAGGGCGATGATGGGGATCTCGTGGTTGCGCACCGGCGACTGCGGATCGCGTATCACCGCCGTCGCGGCGTACCCATCCATGATCGGCATCTGGATATCCATCAACACCAGGTCGTAATCGGCTTCGGACAGAGCCTCGATGGCTTGCTCGCCGTTTTCAGCCAGGTCGGCGGGCATGTCCAACTTCTCCAGGATGCGCAGCGCCAGCTTCTGGTTGATGAGATTATCCTCGACCAGCAAGACACGGAACTCGCTCAGGCGTTGCCGGTGTGGCGAATCCGGCGACGTGATCGACGTCTCCAGGTCGCGCAACGCACGGGCATCGATCAGATCGAAGGCGTTGAGCAGGCCATCCACCAGTTGATGACATCGTACCGGCTTGTTGATCCAGGAAGCGAAACCGTCGCGGCGGAGTTGATGGATACTGCCGCGTTCGTGGCGGTCGGTGAGCTTGATCAGGCGAATGTCACGCAAGAACGGATCGGCCTGGATATGGTCTCGCAACGAGCCATTCACCGCGTCGACCTGTTCTGGATCGTAGATCACGGCGTGGTACGGACGGCCGCTTTCCCGGCCATGTCGCAGTTCGGTAAGGATGTCGGTGTCCGCGGCGATTTCGTCCAGCCTGCAACGACTGGCCTCGAGGTAGGCGACCAGGGCATCGCGCACGATACCCGGCCGGCTGACCAGCAACACCCGGTACGACGAAAGTTCGCCGGACCGCTCGATCAGCCGCGGTGGTGGTCCCGGCTGCTTGTCGAGGTCGATCTCGAACCAGAACCGGGATCCTCTCCCGGGCGAGCTGTCCACGCCGATGGTGCCACCCATCAGCTCGACAAGCTGTTTCGAGATGGACAGGCCCAGGCCCGTACCGCCATAACGGCGGGTCATCGACGCGTCGGCCTGAGAGAACGCATCGAAGAGCGTGTCGGCGCGGTCGTGGTCGATGCCGATACCCGTATCCGTGATCTCGAAACGCAAACAAACGGCCGCTGGCGTTTCTCCCCGGAGCGTCAGCCGTATACCGACTTCGCCGGCGGTTGTGAACTTGATGGCATTGCCGGCGAGGTTCAGCAGGATCTGTCGAATCCGTCCGGGATCGCCGCACACCAGTGACGGGATCTCGACCGGTATCACGCAACCCAGTTCGAGTCCGGTATCGAAGGCTCCGAAGGAGAGCAGGTCGGCGACGTCTTCGATGAGCTGGCGCAGGTCGAATTCCATCGTCTCCAGCTCGAGCTTACCGGCTTCGATTTTCGAGAAGTCCAGGATACCGTTGATGATCTGTACCAGCGCCGCGCCGCTTTTGCTGATCGACTCGCAGTACTCTTGCTGCTCGGCGGACAGATCGGTCTCGAGCAACAGTTCCGACATACCGATCACGCCGTTCATCGGTGTACGGATCTCATGGCTCATGTTGGCCAGGAACTCGCGCTTGGCGATGTCGGCACTACGCGCCTGGAGCGCCATGTTCTCCGCTTGCTCGATGGCGTATTTCAATTCCTCGGTTCGCTCTTGAACCCGGAGTTCGAGCTCATCCCGGGCAGCCTCGAGTCGCTTGGACTGGTCGAAAACGGTCTGTTCCTGGACCTCGAGCAACTGCTCCAGCGCCGCCAGTCGTGACTGGAGTTCGACCAGCTTCCGGTTGTCGTGATCGGTGGTCATGATGCAATCAGATCTCGACTCGGGCTCAGGTGAATACACGTGCTCCGTCATGCGGCAGCAGCGCCAGTTTCATGCTCAGGGCCAGCGGTTTGAACAGCTCGGCGACCGACTCGCTGATGTCGACCTTCAAGAACAAGATCGTGGCGAACAGGTCGCCCGACGGCAAGATACCGCCAAAGCCCAGCACGGATACGATGCCGTACGGCACGACGAATTCTTCCTGTGCGGGAATGTAGTCGCTGCCCACGGCATTCTGGACCAGAAAGACGTTGTACGTGACCTCATCCAGGTTTTGTAGACAGGTCGGATCGGGGCGGACGATCATGCGCGGCTCGACACCGAACTGCTTGACGAGATTGGAGATCATGGGAAACGACCGGATCAGCTCCTCGCTGGGCAGCGGGATCGCCACGTGACCGTGTGACAGTTTCCGGTCGTTCCATTCCGGGATCTCGCCGGCCGTGGCCAGCAGCGTCAGGCACTTCGTGTGCTCATCCAGTTCATTTTCGGGAATGATCGAGGTGGCGAAGGCCTGCTGCCCGGCGTCCAGAGCGCCGTACGGATGGGTTTTGAATACCCGCACCAGCGCGGCCGCCGGCGAGCCGTTCTTCTCGATCAGGAGATTCCGGTACAGGTAGTCGACAGCCAGGTCGGCCACTTCTTCCATGGTCTCGGCATCCTGCCCCAGGCGCCGCAACGTCTGACCACAGCTGGTCATGTCAGTCATGGAAAAATTTTCAAGAATGTACACGGCAGCACAACCTTCCTGCGCGATGTACGACGTGAGTGTCTGAATACACAGCGAGCTGACGACACACGGCCTTCGTGTCACGTCCGCTACCAACGATCGACGACACAATGCCAGCCGGTTCCCCGAAGCATCCGGGTAGCATCAGGGTGCCGGTTATAAAACCCCGTGTTGTTTCGGTTATATCGGTTGTTTCAGGCACGTGCTTGAGTGTTCCTTGGTTACGATTCCGGCCGATCGCCAACCTCGACGCAATCCATATACCGGCTCATCAATTCGTTCATCGTTGCCAGGGAATACGGTTTCTGGATGAATCCCGCCGGTTTCTGGTCCTGGAAACGCGTGCGGATCTCTTGCTTGGAATAGCCGCTGGTGATGAGGACGCGCACATCGGGATTCAGTTCGCAGAGCGCGGTGAAGGTCTGGCATCCGTCCATGTGCGGCATGGTCAGGTCCAGTATCACGAGGTCGATCTCGGCCGCTCGCTGCCGGTAGATCTGTACGGCTTCCCTGCCGTCGCCGGCAGTGATGGTCTGGAAACCGAGCTTCGTGAGCATGCGCTTCGCCAGCGTGCGCACGCAATTCTCGTCGTCAACCAGCAACACGCAGCCGGTGGCCGTGTTGCCGACAGTCTTCGTTACCAGAGTCTCGGGGGTTTCCAGCGTCTGTTCCGCGGCGATCGGAAAGAGGACCCGGAAGGTAGAACCCTTGCCGGGTTCGCTCCAGATGTGCAGGGCGCCGCCATGGTCGCGGACGATGCCCAGCACGGCCGACATGCCCAGTCCCCGGCCGGTGAACTTGGTCGTGAAAAACGGATCGAAGAGACGGTCCTGCGTTTCTCTGTCCATACCACAACCCGTATCGGCTACCTCGAGGTACACGTAGGTGCCGGCACGGAAGTCGTCGTCGCAGATCAGGTGCGCGATTTCCTGCTCCGCACAATCGGATATACCGGTCGTGACGGAAATGATCCCGCCATGTTCCTCGACGGCTTCCGACGCGTTTATCACCAGATTCATGGTCACTTGCCGGACCTGGGTCGCGTCACCGCGAATCAGCGGCAGGCTCGATTCGGGCATTACTTGCAGCAACGCGTTCTTGGAGGCCGTCGTCTCCAGCAGGTGGGTCATCTCGGCGACCAGGCCGCTCAGGTCTATCGGTTCGATGACGAAGCTGCCGCGACCGGAATAGGCGAGCATCTGCCGGCACAGTTCGGCCGCGCGCTGCGATGCGGTGGCGATATCCTCCACGTACCGGCGTGCCGGCGTTGCCGGAGGCAGCTCTTCCAGGGCCAGGCTGGCGTTACCGAGCACCGAGACGAGTATGTTGTTGAAATCGTGCGCGATGCCCCCCGCCAGCACGCCCAGGCTTTCCAGTTTCTGGCTCATCTGTATCTGGCGTTCGAACTCGATCCGCTCCTCCTCCGCCCGGAGCTGATCGCTGATATCACGGGACACGCCGAAGAAGGCGCGGCAGCCGTTCCAGGTTCCCACCGTGACCCGCGTCTCGACGGGGATCAGATCGCCGGCCTTGGTGATCAAAGGTACATCGCACAGGTCCCGGGTGCCGGCGATCATCTCGCCGACGATGCGCGCCGCGTCGTCCCGGCGGTACGCCGGATGCACGATCAGCACCGGCTGCCCGAGCAACTCGGATTCCAGGTAGCCGAGCCGCTCGATGACGGCCGGGTTCACCCGGACGATCTGGCCCTGTTCGTCCAGGACGAACAGAAAGTCGCCGACCGATTCGAAGAACGTGCTCAGGTTTTCCTCACGCTCCCGCGAGGATGCATGGATCTGCTCCCGCTCGATGGCCTGGCCGATATGACTCGCCAGCGCGGACAAGGTCTCACGAGCGTCTTCGGGCACCTCGGGCAAACTGCGGGAGGCGAGGTTCAAGCAGCCGATCACGCGACCATCCGAGGTCACCGGTACGATGGCGAAGGCTTGCAGCGCTTCCTGGTTTTCCTGGTGGTGTTCGCCGCTGTTCCGCCGGGCAATGATAGCCGCGTAATCGGTATAGGTCGGCTCACCTGTTCTCATGTACTGATTGAGAATATCATCCGCTTCGATGCAGGCGCCGCCGTGCGCGACGATGTCGCACGGACCGCGATGGACGGCAAGATGTGCCGATCCGTCCGGCTTGACCAAGTAAATACCGCCGCAATCCATGCTACCGGCGCGGATGGCGGCATCCAGACAACAATACAGGGATTCCTCGAAACTCTGCGATCGGCTCAGCGATGTCATCAACTCGATCTGCGACTGTAAAAGCGAGCATACGCGCCCACAATCACGAATAACAGGTAGGTCATTCATCGATCCCTCGCCCTCAAGAGATTGCCCGTTTACCCGAATTCGCGTAATTATAGAGATTATGTTTCGCCCGTGCCGGCGTTCCCCGATGCCGGCGGTGTGTGCGATCCGGCTATAGTTTACCGGGCAAATGCAACTTCTGGGCCATGGGGGTTGATGCGTGTTTGGCCATGGACCGGCACGGCCGTCCTGGCGGTTCGGGGTGATCGACATTTAAGGGAAACCCCTATGATACACCTCTTGCGGAGCACCCGGGTCATGGGTTATTGTAGCGCCAGATTTTCACCAGCTGCTAGGGACGGATCCCAGCTGGTTCGACGAAAAAGAGGGAGCGTCCCAACTGATCGTCGACCGAAGACCGGCCGCGTCGGCTCTAGGACGCGGCCGGTTGTTTTATGCCGGATCCTGACGAGCAGGACGAGGACGAGAGGGAAAGGTCGCGGCACATGACCGGCCCGTCCGTCGAGATCAGACCGCTTCGCGATACCGCCGATACCGAATGGTGTGCGCAGCTCATGTCGGCGTCCGAACCCTGGATCACCCTGCGTCGTTCGTACGCGGATTCCCTGCGCATCCTGACCGACGTCTCGCGCGAGATACACCTGGCGCAGGTCGACGAGCAACCGGTCGGGTTCGTGATCCTGCAGATGCACGGCGCTTTCGTGGGCTACATCCAGACCGTGGCCATCGCACCCCGGTGGCGCGACCGGGGAATCGGCACCCGGTTGATCGTCTTTGCCGAACAGCGTATACTCACCGAAACACCAAACGTATTCCTGTGCGTCTCGTCGTTCAACACGCGCGCGCTGGAACTGTACCTGCGGCTCGGTTACGAGCAGGTCGGCGAACTGAGGGACTACATCGTCGCCGGCCACTCGGAAATCCTGCTGCGCAAGACGACCGGACCATTGAACGACTTCGGAAAGTCCTGACCATGGCCCATCGCACACTGAAGAACGGCTACTCCAGCCTGGTCGAACGCCTGAACCGCTTTCCCCAGGGCGCGCCGCCGTCCGAGTTGCTGACCAAGATCCTGAAGATCCTCTTCCGCGAGCGGGAAGCCGAACTGGTTTCCCAGCTGCCCATCAAGCCGTTCACCGCGCGCAAGGCCGCGCGTATCTGGAAGATGAAAACAGCCGAGGCGCGCAAGGTCCTCGACGAGCTCGCCAGCCGCGCCGTGCTGGTGGATATCGACCGCAACGGCGAATCCATGTATATCCTGCCGCCGCCCATGGCCGGTTTCTTCGAGTTCGCCCTGATGCGCGTGCGCGACGACATCGATCAGCAGCTGCTGAGCGAGCTGTACTACCAGTACCTGAACGTGGAACAGGATTTCGTCAAGGCGCTGTTCGCGACGGGCGAGACGCAGCTCGGGCGGACGTTCATCAATGAGTCGGCGCTCAACGGCGGCAATGGCGCGAAACACGCCGCCGTCCACGATGGCGCCCCCGACGCCGGCGCGGGCGACGACGTCCTGCACGTGCTCGACTACGAACGCGCCAGCGAGGTGATCCGCACGGCGAAGCACATGGCGGTGGGCATGTGCTACTGCCGGCACAAGAAGGAGCACGTGGGCGAGGCCTGCGCGGCGCCTATGGACATCTGCATGACCTTCAACACGACGGCCAACTCGCTGATCAAGCACGGCCACGCCCGGCGCGTCGATGCCACCGAGGGCCTCGACCTGCTGCACCAGGCCTACGACAGCGAGCTGGTGCAGTTCGGCGAGAACGTGCGCCACGGCGTGAGCTTCATCTGCAACTGCTGCGGTTGCTGCTGCGAGGCGCTGACCGCGGCGCGCACCTTCGCGGTGCTCAATCCCATCCACACCACGAACTTCCTGCCCGAGGTCGACACGGCCGACTGCAAGGGGTGCGGTAAATGTGTGAACACCTGTCCGGTGGAGGCCATGCTGCTGGTCTCGGCCAACGACCCGGCCAAGCCGAAGCGCCGCAGCGCCCGTCTCGACGAGATGCGCTGCCTCGGCTGCGGCCTGTGCGCCCGCGCCTGCCCCAAGGACAACGTGCGCATGGTGCCCCGCCCCCAGCGCGTGCTCACCCCGGTCAACGGCGTCCACCGCACCCTGCGCATGGCCATCGAGCGCGGCACGCTGCAGCACCTGATCTTCGACAACCGGGCCCTGTGGAGCCACCGCGCCCTGGCCGCGATCCTGGGCGGGATCCTGAAGCTGTCGCCGGTCAAGCAGGCCATGGCGAGCGAGCAGGTGAAGTCGCGATATCTGGAACGGTTGATTGCGAGGGCGGGGCGGGCGTGACGCGGTGGTTGTGCACTGTAATTACTTGGTGTTTCAGAACCCCTATGAACCTGCCCTCCGGGGGGCTCACGAATCCCTCCCCTCGATCCGCTTCAGATCCGACAGCGCCGCCGGCGTAAATATCCCCGCCAGATCCAGCAGCCCCTCGATGACCAGATCGTTGATGTTCACGAATTCGATGCCGCGGTTCTCGCTGAGGTGGTCTTCGACCGCCGGCATGGGCCACCGGGACATGCGGACGTAGATGTGCGTGCCGCTGACCTTGCGGGTGAGCAGCAGCGCCGCGGCGAGATTGCCCACGTCGTCGTCGGTGCACAGGAAGAAGGCCTGGTCCTCGCTGTCGGCCAGGTCGAGATCGGCGATGTCGGCCCGCTGGAAACGCACCCGGTCGGCGACGCCGAACTCGGCGGCCAGTGTGTGTACTTCACCCTGCCGATCCTGGATGTCGACGACCTGGATGGTTCGCTCCTTCGCCGCGTCGAGATCGCGGATGAGCACCTCGAGCAGATCGCGGCCGAACTTGCCGAAGCCGAGAATCGTGATCGAGGTGATCTGCTGGCGGCGTTCGCGGCCGAAGTACTTGGCCACCATCTTGGTCGCGGCCATGTAGTAGGTGTCGAAGAAGCGGATACCGACCGGCGGCCGGGTTCGTACGGCCAGGCGTGCGGTGTCGGCGAGCTGCTCCCGGGCGATGTGCACCCAGATGAGGCGGGCCGGGTCGTTCGAATTCCGGGGCGGCTCGTTCTGCCGCCGATTCTTGTCCGTCCCTCCCGGTCGCACCCCGTCTTCCAGCAACCAGCCGTAGGCCCCGATGGCGCCCTCGAGGTTCAGCAGGTCGTCGCCCGAGGAGAAGATGATCGCGCGCGCCTTGGCCGCGCCGGCTCTTTTCAGTATCACGTGTGAACGGAAGTCGCCGTAGACCATCGGTACGCCGGATTCGCCGCAGTACTCCTCGAAGTTGTCGGGACAGCCGGCGTCCACGCCCACCACGGCGACGCGCTTTTCCTGCAAGGTGGACGCCAGCAGCTTGCCCGTGCGGCCGACGCCGCAGATCACCACGTGATCGCTTTGCCAGCGCATGCGCAGCGCCGGCGAGAGGCGGAAAAAGTACCGTACCGCCGTCCCGATGACGGACAGGGATACGAGCGGCGCCAGGAAGTAGATGACGATCAGCTGCGAGTGACGGGGAAAGTGCCCGAGGTCGTGTTCGAGGATGAACAGCCGGATGGTGAAGTAGAGCGCTCCCCAGAAACCGAGTTCTGGTCGTTCGCGCGGAAAGTACACGATGCCGACCGCGAGGATCAGCAGTACCGCGCTTGCCCACAATGCCGTGCGGGTCAGCGATTTTCGATTGCCAAGCATTGTCTCTCGCAGTCAGAAACGTACCGCGACACGTACCACACTCGGTTCACCGCATCATAACCCGCGTCCGGTGACCAGGTACACGGCAAAGCTGCCGAGCCAGTGTCCGCCCTCGTAATGTTCTCCGGTCACGGCGGCGAGTCCGGCATGGCGGTGGGTGGCGGCTGCGGCCTCGAGGGCGCCGCGCCGCGGATCGGCCGGCGGCAAACCGGCGACGACCCCTTCGAGCATCCAGGCGCGACTGAGGTTCAGTCCGTCGAGATGGGCGAGCTTGCCGTCGGTGCGATCGGTCACCTCGGCGACCGGCAGCCAGGCCGGCGAACCGTCGTGGGGAATCACCGGCAGGAAATCGGCCAGCCAGCTGGCGAACTCGTCAGGATCGTAAACGCGCCGCATCAGGTCGGCTTCGGCCAGGCACGGCGAAAGAAAGTCCTGTCCCGAGGGTTCGAAGGCCAGATTACAGCCACGGTCGGCGGCATGGTAGAAGCGAGCGCGCTCGGCGACCAGGGTGGCCAAGGTGTCGGCGAGGGCAGCGGTTGCCGAGTCTGTCGTGTTGCCGGCAGCGGCAACGGCCGCCCAGTCAGCGACCAGGCCCAAAGCGAAAGCGGTCTGACTGTGCTCGCCGGTGCGGATCGGGTAACGCAGCTTGGGCAGCCAGTCCATGAAGCGCGACGCCGCTACCTCTTCCAGCGGCTCCAGCGCTCGCGACCACTGCCGGGCCTGCGGATCGTCCCACTCGCGCAGCTCGGCCGCGAGCTGAAGCAACCAGGCCAGGCCGTACGGCCGTTCGAAGGGAACGCGTCCCTCGCCCTGCAGGTAAGTCACCTCGGCAGCGATGTTCGTGTCGGTCAGGTCGGCGGCGAGGGCGCGCCGGGCCTCGTCGGTGAAGGCAGCGTCGGGAAACAGGCGTGCCAGCCGCGCCAGCAACCAGTGGCCGTGCACCGACGAGTGCCAGTCGAAACAGCCGCGGAAGGCCGGCGTCAAGGAACGAGGCGGCGCCAGATCGGCGTCCGACTGCATCACGTGGGCGATCTTGTTGGGATACTCGCGCCCGACACAGTCGAGCGCCAGCGCGGCAAAACGTTCCACGGCGGTTTCCGTGAGGTCTTGTGCGTAGGCCGGCCTCGCCGGTAGCGTCACCGCAAGGAGAATGGACACCACGCAAAACGATATTACGATACGAGACGCCGAAGTAATATTCCGAAACCGAGAGTCACGCGTCATGATCCACCACCAGTACCGCCGCGCCGTCGAGCGTGCCGCTGCGTAACCGTTCGAGCGCCTCGTTGGCCTCGGTCAGGGGAAAACAATCGACCTCGGTCTTGACCGGAACGCGCGGCGCGATGGCCAGAAATTCGTGGCCGCCCTCACGGGTGAGGTTGGCCACCGAGATGACTTTCCGCTCTTCCCACAGGAGCGAATAGGGAAAGGCCGGGATCTCGTCCATGTGGATGCCGGCGCACACGACTGTACCGCCCTTGTTCACCGCCCGCAACGCTGCCGGTACGAGCGCGCCGGCGGGAGCGAAGAGGATCGCCGCGTCGAGCGGTTCGGGTGGCAGCTCGTCGGAACCGCCGGCCCACACGGCGCCGAGCTGGCGGGCGAATGTCTGTTTGCGCGCGTCACCCGGACGGGTGAAGGCGTGAACCCGCCATCCCTGATGTGCCGCGACCTGGGCAACGATGTGCGCGGCCGCCCCGAATCCATACAGGCCGAGACGTTCGCCGTCGCCGGCCAGGCGTAGTGCGCGATAACCGATCAAACCGGCGCACAGCAGGGGCGCCGCCTCGATGTCGCTATAGCTGTCCGGCAAGGGAAAGCAGAAGCGGTAGTCCGCCACGGTGTATTGGGCGTACCCGCCGTGGAGCTGATAGCCGGTGAACCGGGCGTCGTCGCACAGGTTCTCCCGGCCGCTGGCGCAGAACGGGCAGCAACCGCAGGTCGAACCCAGCCAGGCCACGCCCACACGCTGACCGACGGCCATCCCGCTGACGTCGCCGCCCATGGCGCTGATCGTGCCGACGACCTGATGCCCGAGCACGAGGGGCAAGGTGGGGTGCTCGAGTTCACCATCGCACACGTGCAGATCGGTGCGGCACACACCGCAGGCGTGCACCTTGACCTGGATCTGCATGGCCCCGGGGTCGGGAATCGGCCACTCCACGCAGCGCAGCGGCCGGCCGGGCTGTTCGAGGATCATCGCTTGCATGGTCACGACGCTCACTTTCCGGTCCGGATGCCCCCCGGGGGTCGATCCGACTCATCGCGAATATTCCACAACGAAACGCCGTATCGTCCTGTCCTCGTGCTCGTCGAGCTGGTCGCTGA
>CAYLIV010000025.1:0-60070 GCA_964384055.1 uncultured Fibrobacteraceae bacterium | reverse complement strand
CGTTCATGGTGGCGTTGGTGACCAGGTTGCCCGTCCAGGAGTGGGCCAGCTCGTGAGCGACCACGTTGACCAGCGAGCGGTCACCGGAGATCAGGGTCGGGGTCAGGAAGGTCAGGCGCGGATTTTCCATACCGCCGTAGGGGAACGCGGGCGGCATCACGAGCAGGTCGAAGCGGTCCCACTCGTAGGTGCCGAAGAGTTTCTCCGCGGCCAGCAGCATGTCGTCCACGCCGTCGAACTCCCAGGCGGCTTTTTCCAGGGTTTCGGGTTCGGCGTACACGCACGAGCGCGGGCCCAGGTCGGCCTTGTCCAGGTTGCCCACCGCCAGGGCGAGCAGGTAGGTGGGGATGGCCTGGGGCATGTCGAACAGCCAGGTGGTGCGGTCGCCGTTTTTCTCCTCGCCGACCGACGCGGCGGACATCACCGCGCGCAGGGGTGCCGGCACCGTGACCCGCGCCGCGTAGGTCACGCGAAAGCGCGGCGTGTCCTGGCAGGGCACGAAAGTGCGCGCGTGGATGGGCTGGCACTGGCTGAACAGGAAGGGATGTTCACCGCCGGCGGTCTGGACGGGGTCGAGCCAGCCGAGGGCGACGGCATCGTCCGCGGTACGGTAGCGGAATACCAGCTCGGTCGTGCCGTCGGGAAGGTTCAGGCGGAGTCGGTCGCCGAGGACCGCGTCCTTTTCGGCGATTTCGTAGGGGATGTCGGCGCCGTCGGCGGTCTTCACCGAGGTCAGCTGTAGATCGCGGCTGTCCAGATCCAGCGGACCGCCAAACGGCTCGCGCAGGTGCAGGCGCGCTTCGCAGGCGATGGTGTGGGTTTCGAAATCCACGTCCAGGTTCAGGTCGATGTGACGGGTCACGCCCTGGGCGTCGTCGGCAAAGGAATGGGGATCGAAACGGCTCATGGTCAAACTCCGGTTTTCGGGAGAAACGTGGTTGCGTGTTGGACGAAGATAGTTTCGCGCAAACGCGAGCGTTCCGCCAGTGCTATGACGGTGCCGGTGGGCGTTTGAGCGGCCGGGTGTGAACGCTAGCGTATAAGCGTCATCCGCCTCGTTTCGGTATACGTGTCGGCAAGTAGTCGGTAGAAGTACGTCCCCGAAGGCATCTGGCTGCCCGCGTCGTCGCAGCCGTACCATACGACCGAGTGAGACCCGGCGTCGGCAACGTTGCCATCGTGCAGCACGCGCACCAGCCGACCGGCCACATCGTACACGCGCAGATCGACCTGCATCGCGCTCGGCAACTCGAAACGGATGGTCGTCTTGGGATTGAAAGGATTCGGGTAGCTCTGGCCGAGGACGACGGCGAGCCGCGCCTCGTCATCGAACTCGTCCGGCACGCCGACCTGCCCCTCCACCGCCGTCGCCTGCTCCGTGACCGAATCGTTGTACCAGTTGTCGTCGCCTTCAAGAATCGTCGCCACCGTGACGTTGTAGACCACGCCGATGTCCGGCCCCACCGTCCACGGCGCGAAGCTCACGTCGGCAGAGGTTACGCCGGCCAGATCCGCGACCACGACCGTGTCCGCGTACACGGCGAGGCCCTCGATGTCGATCACGCACGATACCTGGCAGCTCTGGAGCGCGCCCCGGTAGTTGCGGACCGTGGCCAGCGGCTCGTAGTCCGCGTCGATCTCCACCTCGTCGGGAATCGCAACCGCGGTCACGCCCACATCGGGTCCGATGGTGCCGAGGGCATAGAAGGTGCCATCGCTGCAGCCGATGTACAGCAAGCCCCGGTCGTCAAGCGCCGGCGAGGCCTCGATGTAACCGCCGGTGGGAAAGCTCCAGCGCAGTGAGCCGTCGGGGTTGATGGCGTAGACCGTCGAGTCACGCGAGCCGACGTAGATAGTGCCGCAGCCGTCCACGGCGGGCGAGCCGTCGATGCCGCCGCCGGTGGGGAAGGTCCAATCGACGACGCCTTCAGTGCCCAGGTCGCGGATGGCGTAGAGATTCTGGTCGTAGCAGCCGATGTACACCGTGCCGTCCGGTCCCACGGCGGGGGAGGACTCGGCGCCATCGCCCAGGGGCAACGCCCACTTGCGCGTGCCGTCGGGATTGACCGCAAAGAATACCGTGTCCACCGGCACCGGTGTCTGACCAGTGGCGCCGAAGGGATCGGTGCCCACGTACAAGGTGCCGTCCTCGCCGATGGCCGGCGACGAGTCGACGAGATGCCCGTCATAGAACTCGCCTGACGCGTGCTGCCAGAGTTTCTTGCCGTAGGTCACCGAGTCTTCGAAGCAGTAGAGCCTGTGATCCTTCGAACCGAAGTAGATCTCGCCGCTGGATCCGATGGCGGCGGTGGAGAAGATGCACCAGTCGGTCTGATACGTCCAGCGCGTCTCGCCCTGGGGATCGATGGCGTACATGCTGAAGTCCAGGCTGCCCACGAAGACCGTGCCGTCGGGAGCAATGGTGGGCGAACGGTGGACGATGAAATGCAGCGGCACGGTCCAGCGCAGCGTACCCTCGCTGCCGTTGTCGTCGACGGCGTAGATGCTCCCGTCGAGGACGCTGAAGTAGAGACCGTCGTCGGGGCCGATGGCCGGCGAGGAGAAGACGCCGCCATTGGCGTGGAAGCGCCACTTGAGGCTGCCGTCGGCGTTGAGGGCGTAGAGGCTCGAGTCGGTCTGGCCGGCCTCGAAGGTGCCGGCGCCGAAGTACACCGTGCCGTCGCCGGCGATCACCGCCGACGAGGCGATGGCGTCCGTGGCCTGGAAGGTCCACTCCACCGCGGGGGTGGCGGGTCCGGTGAAGTCGCTGCGGCCGGTGTTCTGCAGATCGTGCCGGAAGGACGGCCAGGGAGCACCGTTGTAGCGCGTGCTGTCGTGGGAGCGAGGACCGCCTGTGGCCTGTATACCGTCAGCGAGAAACAGCACACTGCAGAGCAACACAATTACAACCGGTAGTACCAGTTTCACCGCTTGCATGTGATTCTCCTGTCGCTGTTGCCGGTGTGGTGGGACACGCTGGTGCTGCTGGCGAGGGATGTTGCGCATGCTGTCCCGTACATCAAGTGTACAGCATGACCCGGTCGTTTTCCAGTGGTGAGCGCGGATGTGCGAGCGTGTCGGGTGCGTGAGCGAAGGTCTTGCTCGCGGGAATCGCAACCCGCGCCTCCATTGCGGCGGCGCGGGTCACGCGGGGGCCAGAAGTGAAACGGCTCGCTAACGGACCAGGACCATCGGCTGCCGCAGCAGCGTATCGTCTGCCTTCAGCCGCGCGAAGTACATGCCCGACGCCACCGACTGGCCGTGGTCGTCGGTGCCGTCCCAGCGAATGTCCTGCCGGCCGGCGGGCTGCACGCCGCTGACCAGCGAGCGCACCAGGCGACCGGCGGCATCGTAGATGGCCAGCTCGACCGACGCGGATTGTGACAGCTCGAAGGGAATCTTCGTCTGTGGGTTGAAGGGATTAGGATACACCGGATCGAGCACGACACTCGCAAGTGGCGCCGCCGGCGGCGCGCCGACCGGAGGCGAGTACGGCTCGCCGAAGAAGTTCGTGAGAATGAAATCGACATTGGCGCGACAGGTCGCGTGCTCCAGGCGGTACGGCCGTGCGCACAGCAGCGAGAACTTGGCGCCATCGGGGCGCAACACGCCGCCGTCGGCCGGCTCGGCGATCACGCCGATGCCGCGTACGCCGGAGAAACCGGATGTGTCGGTGAACAGCAAGGTGCTTTCGGATCCGACATTGGTGTAGAACACGTCGACGTAGTTCTGTGTGCCGAGAAAGCTCATGTCCACCAGACCCGGATAGACGGCCGTGCAGTCGCCGAGTTCCTGGCCGCCGGACGCGCCCTCGGCCCAGGTGATGCGCAGATATTCGGTCAGGCTGGCGTCAACGAAATTGTGGGCGCGGCGGGTCATCAACAGGACATTGCCGCCGAGTTCGAGATAGTTCTCGATGGGCGTCTCGAACCAGTCGACGAGGTCGCCGTTGTAGTCGTTGCCCACCCAGACGATGGTCGAGAACTGGCCGATCACGTCACCCGGAACCGACCCGTGACCCAGAGGCGTCGGCAGTGCGGCGGGGTAGCCGCCCGACGGCGTGCTGAAGGTGTCCCAGAAACTGAATGGCTGGTAGCCGCAGAAGAGACTGTCGCTGTATGAGTTGCGTATCTGGTCGCTGTAGGTGTCCCAGTGGACGCCGTTGACCACGAGGATGCCCTGGTCGAAGGTCGGATTCGAAACCCCGGTTCTGACCTGGCAGAGGATCCAGTCGTCCGGATCGAGTTCCACCGATTCCACGTCACCCGTGATGGTCAACTGGTAGACCTCGTTCGCCTGGCTGTTCTGCACCACGAAGTCCTGGGTGCCGGTGGTGGTGTTCACGCGCACGTCGATGGGCATGGTGAAAAGGCCGGTGTTGCTCTGTACCTGGTCGATGCCCAGCGACAGGGTGGTGCCGTCCTGCGCGTAGCTGTACTCGTAGATGGGGAAGTACTCGCCGTAGATCCACTGCTGGAAGAAGGCGTCGAGTTCCTCGCCGGAGACCGATTCCATCAGATCGCGGAACTGCTCGGTGGTCGCGCTGCCGAAGCCGTGGCTGTTCATGTACTGCTGCAGCCCGGCGAAGAAGTCGGTGTCGCCGACCACGCCCCGCAGCATGTGCACGACCCACGAGGCCTTGTTGTAGCTCAGGTTGCCGTCGAAGATGGTCCAGAACTGGTCGGGATTCTCCACGTAGATCGTGCCCTCGCCCATGTAGGCGGCGGCGTCCATGTACTGCTGATAGACGCTGAAGCCATCGGTCTGCTCGCGCCAGTAGGCTTCGCTCCAGGTGGCGAAGCCCTCGTTCAGCCAGATGTGGTGGAAGGTGGCGCAGGTGATCGAGTCGCCGAACCACTGGTGGGCCAGCTCGTGGGAGATCAAGTCCACCGAGTAGCCGCCCATGCTGGACAGGGTCTGGTGCTCCATGCCGCCGCCCCAGGTGAACTCGGCATGGCCATATTTCTCTTCGATGAATGGATACTCGCCGAAACCACCGGCGAAGATGCCGATCATCGAGGGCACCAGGGAGTAGTTGGCCTGCACGTCGTCGTAGTGATCCGGGTAGACGAAGTGCTGGATCTCCATGGGATCGCCGACCAGGGGGATGTACCAGTCGGAAAACCGGGTGTAGGGATGGATGGCCAGCGACACCAGGTAAGTGACGATGGGATAGTCCGAGTGCCAGTTGAAGGTGCGGGTCGTGCCGTTGTCGACCTCGCTCAGCAAGAGGCCGTTCGAGGCGACGATCAAGCCGTTGTCGGGTACCGTCACGTGGATGTCGATGGACTCGGCCTTGTCGATGTTCTGGTCCTTGCACGGCCACCAGGTGCGGGCGCCGTAGGGCTCGCTCAGGGTCCAGATCATGTCCTCGCCACCGTAGCTCGACCAGCCGAAGGCGCTGCCCTCGGGATTGCCGCTGTAGGTCGCCGCGACGGTCACCGTCTCACCGTTGTTGTACGTGCGGTCGAGATCGATGGTCAGGATGTCGCCGGCATGGCTGAAGGTGGTTGCCACGCCGCCGACGGTTGCCGCGCCGACGGTCATGTTGTTGTCGAAATTCAGCTCGACGGTGCTGATGGGATCGCCGACCACCAGGGCGGTGGTGGCCACGGTGCCGCTCAGGATCTCGGTGCTGGGAAACAGCTGCAGGTTCAGGTCGTAGTGCTGGACGTCGTACTGGTCCTGGTTGTAGGTCCGCTCCGCGGCGGCCTTGGCCAGGCCTTTCACGAGGCGGGTCTTGGTCGCCGCTTCCTCGAGACGCGCCTCGAGCAGGGCCGCTCGCAGGGCCTCGGGCGAGTCCAGCTCACTGGTATCCGGCGTCTCGTGAGCCGCGAGCAGGCTCGGCAGGCAACATGCCAGCGCCAGGGCAAGAACGACGGGTGCAAACGTACGGAGGGGACTGGTTCGAGAACGGTGTAACATGGCAACTCCTGCGTGAGTGTGAGACACGGTGACCCCAGCGAGCCGGGCAGGTGGGGGAAGCCCTCGGGCGGGTCGCACAATTCGTCTTGGCAACGCGGCGGGAAACCCACCGCTAAACATCTTGTCGAGATATCATTTTACCACAGATTAGCGAAAAACGATACCGGCGGGCGCGGGGATACGTTATAGAATAGCCCGTTATCGCCATCGATCGCGAGCGATTGGCACGAATGGAAAAGGTGAAGCCGATGCCCCGGGTAATCGTCGTCGGCGCCGGCGCGGCCGGTCTGCTGGCGGCCGGCAGCGCCGCCAGCAACGGCGCGCAGGTGATCCTGCTGGAGAAGATGCGCCGTCCGGCGCGCAAGCTGCGCATCACCGGCAAGGGGCGCTGCAACGTCACCAATACCGCGCCGCTGGCCGAGTTCGTCGGCCACTTCGGTAAGAACGGTCGTTTCCTGCGTCCGGCGTTCTCACGTTTTTTCGCCGCGGAGATGCTGACGCTGCTACGGGAACTGGGCGTCGAACACGTGACCGAACGCGGCGGTCGTGTCTTTCCGGCCAGCCAGAAAGCCCAGGATGTGGTCGACGCCCTCGTCGGCTGGGTGCGGCGGCTGGGCGTGGAACTGCGAACCGAGACACCGGTGACGCGGTTGCTGCAGCACGACGCACGAGTCGCCGGTGTGGTCACGCCCGGCGGCGAACTGCGGGCCGACGCCGTGATCCTGGCCGTCGGCGGCGCCTCGTATCCGCGTAGCGGCAGCACCGGCGACGGCTACGCCATGGCCGCGGCGGCGGGACATCGGATCGTACCGGTCCGCCCGGCGCTGGTGCCGCTGGTGACCGCCGACGACACCGCCGGCCGCCTGCAGGGGCTGAGCCTGCGCAACGTGGCGGCGAGCGTCTGGGTGGCCGGTCGCAAACGGGACACCGCCTTCGGCGAGATGCTCTTCACGCACTTCGGCGTGTCGGGTCCGATCGTGCTGAGCCTGAGTCGGGCCGTCATCGATCTGCTCGACCGGGACGATCACGGAGGCGCCGCCGGCGGTTCCGACGACCGCGTCGAACTCGCCATCGACCTCAAGCCCGCCCTCGATCATGCCAAGCTGGACGCGCGACTTCTGCGCGATGTCGACGCCCACGGCAAGCGCCAGTTCGCGACCCTGCTCAAGGACCTGTTGCCCCGCAAGCTGATTCCCGTCTGTATCGATCTGACCGGTATCCCGGCCGATCTGCCGGCCCATCAGCTTTCGGGCACGCAGCGCAAGGCACTGCGCGTGTGGCTCAAGGATTTTCGATTGACGGTGGTGGGCCACCGGCCGCTGGCCGAAGCGATCGTCACTGCCGGCGGCGTCGACCTGTGTGAAATCGACGCGCAAACGCTGCAGTCGAAACTCGTCTCGGGGCTGTACCTGACGGGGGAGTTGCTCGATCTCGACGCCACTACCGGCGGCTACAACGTGCAGGCGGCCTTCTCGACGGGCTGGGTGGCGGGCGTGGCGGCCGCTACGGCGTCGGCCGCACCGCCGGCAGCGGCGGGATAGCTGCGCAGGATCGTCCTCAGATCAGATCGACGATGGAACCGAAATCAGGATCGAACAACCGCTTGTAGATGCGCGTGGCGAAACCGTCGGTCATGCCGGCGATGTAGTCGCAGATGATCCGCGCCCGGCGGTTGCGGTGGTCACCGGCTTTGCGGATCTCGCGTTCGTAGTCGTCCGACAGCAGCACGCGCTCGGGCCCTCGTTTGCCGTTTGCCGGATCCTCGTCGATGTACGTCGCCTGCAGGGTCCGGAAGATCCGGGTCAGCATGGCGGCGCCCTTGTGTTCGAGCTGACAGATCTGGGGCGAGCGGAACACGAGATCGACGGCCAGCCGGCTGAAGGTCTTCTGCCGGGACCGGCACAGCGGATCGACGACCAGGCCAAAGCGGTAGCGATTGGTGGTCGCACTCAGAAAATTTTCGCGCTCGACCAGGTCGCAGCCCTTCACGAAGTGGCCGATCGTGCGGTTCATCAGGCGCTCGACGGTGCCCTCCTCGATGGCGGTCAGCAGTTCCTCGACAGCCGTCCGATCCGCCTCGTCGAGGTCGCTACCGGCGAGCCAGGCACGCACGCGCCGGCCGGTGATGAAGCCGGCGTTGACACCATCGACCACATCGTTCAGGGAGAAGGCTGTGTCGTCGGCCCAGTCCATGATCTCGCATTCGAGACTGCGCAGGGCGTTGCGCGGCGGGCCCGCGGTCAGTTCGGCGGGGAAGGAGCGGCCGCCGGTGATGAACTCCAGATAACGTGCCTGGTCGTCGTACAGGAAATGGTTGTCCGGATCAGCGAGTTCGCCGTGGAGCGATTTGTATTTCAACACCGCATCGATCAGCGCGCGGGTCGGATTCAGGCCGCGTCGCTCGAGGCCGCTCGTGAAGATGGTCTCGGTGATCAGGCGCAAGGTCTGTGCGTTGCCTTCGAAGCCGCCGAAGGGCCGCATCAGGTCGTTCAGTGTTCCCTCGCCTGCGTGGCCGAAGGGCGGGTGGCCGATATCGTGGGCCAGCGCCGCGGCCTCGACCAGGTCGCGGTCGATGTGGAAGGTGTCGTGCAAGGCCGAACTCTGCCAGTTCAGGTAGCCGCAGATCGAGCTCGCGATCTGGGCCACCTCGATGCTGTGGGTCAGCCGGGTGCGGTAGAAATCGTATTCGCCGGACAGAAATACCTGCGTCTTGCTCTGCAGCCGGCGAAAGGCGGCGTTGTGGATCAGCCGGTCGCGGTTGCGCTGGAACTCGCTGCGATGGTCGCCCGGTTCGGGAGCGAGCAGCGTGCGGTCGAATTCGTTGTAGAAGGTGTTGGTCATGGGGCAACGGGCTTTCTGCCGGCTTGGCCGCCGTCCGGCTGCTTGCGTGCGATTGGCTGGCGGTCGCTCGACTATTGCCGCCGTTTGAATCTACGCTTTTCATGATAATCCATACCGTCATCGACGAAGCAGCGCTAGACAAAAATCCCGTCGGCGATCATGCTGTGTGTGGTGGTCGGCCACGGTACGAGCGCCCCTGGTCGGCGGTTCGCAGAAGGTAACTGCGCGGGCATTGAGGCAAGCACAGAGGAAGAGGACCATGAGTAAAAAATGGCAATGTCGCGTCTGCATGCACGAGCACGAAGGCGAGCAACCGCCCGAGACCTGCCCCGTCTGCGGCGCGCCGAGCGCGGACTTTTCCGATGTGACGGACGAGCAGTAGCCCGCAACCGGTTGTCAGCCCCGCTGTCGCATCGCCTCGTACAGCAGCACGGCGGCCGAGGTGGCGACGTTGAGCGAGTCGCCCGTGCCGTGCATGGGGATACGTACACAGGCGTCGGCGCTTTCCAACCAGAAACCGTCGAGTCCCGCATGTTCCGCGCCCACGATGAAGGCGGTCGGCGCCGTCAGGTCGAGGTCCGTGAAGGTGGTTGTCGCCGTCGGGCTGGTGGCCACCGACCCGATGGCCCGTTCGGACAGGAAGGCGGCGACGGCCGGCGCGTCGGCCTGCACGGTCGGCACCGAAAAACAGGCGCCTCGCGAAGCACGCAGGACGTTCGGGTTGAACAGATCGGTACCGCTGCCGCAGAGCAGCACCGCATCGGCGCCGGCGCCGTCGGCAACCCGTAGCACCGCGCCCAGGTTTCCCGGTTTCTCCACGCTTACGAGCGCGACGTACAGGCCCTGCGGGCGCTGCGGGAGCTGAGCCAGAGTCAGCGTTTCCTGCGGCGCGACCACCAGGATTCCCTCGGGACGATCGCGGTACGAGATCTTGGTAAAAACCGGCGGGGAGAGCTCGACGAAATCGAGTTCACCCGCTTCGTCGTTGCGAGCCTTCTGGGCGGCGCCGTACGCGCGTAGCTCGGCGAGCAGGGTGTCGTCGACAGCCTGGGCGCTCGGCGGCGCCCCATCGTCCGAACTGCGGCCGCTCGAAGCGGCCAGCAGTTCAGGACAGAAGCACACGGTCTGTAGGGGATAGCCGGCGGCGAGCGCCCGACGGATCACCAGCGATTCCTCGATGACAAAAAGCGACTGGCGGTCGCGATGACTGCGCCGGCGCAGCTTGACCAGGTTCTTGACCAGGGGATTCTGCAGGCTGGTGATGCGCGTGGAACCGGTGTTCATGACCGGTCCCGGCCTTTGTCGGCGTCGGCGCCGCCAACGGACCCGCCGGCGTCTCTCGACCTGACCGTGCACATGGCCCGCGCCGCGTCGGACAGCGGCCGGATCCGTTCGTCCTCGTAGCGGAAGCCGACCATGGTCGTCTCGGCCAGCGCGATCACCGTTCCGTCGCCCGCCCGCGAGACACGATAGTAGAACCGGATGCTGCAACGGGTCGGGTCGCCGGCCGCCACCTCGAACAGGAGTTCATCGCCGACGAAACCCTGCGCCTGGTAGTCGATCACGGCGTCGCCCTGGATGATCGGTACGCCGTCGCAGTCCATCTCATCGTAGCCGTAACCGGCCAGAAAGCGGATCCGCACCTCGTGCAGCAAGCCGAGCAACCGATCGTTGGCCAGATGTCCGCCGTAGTTCACGTCGGTGATGCGGACCACTACCCTGGTCTGGAACGGATAGCTGTCGAGCGGCCGCAGGCGAACTCGGGGCATGGTACTCTATCCTTTCTGTTCAGCCGATCAGTACCCCGGCGATCGTCGCCGTGAGCCACGAGGCCAGCGCGCCGCCGAACATGGCCCGCAGGCCGAGCTTGGCCACGTCCGAACGCCGTTCCGGCGCGATGGTGCCGAAGCCGCCGATCTGGATGGCGATGCTCGAGAAGTTGGCGAAGCCGCACAGGGCATAGGTGCCGATCACGATGCTGCGCGGGCTCAGGGTCTCGTTGCGGGCGGCCTCGGCGAGTTCGATGTAGCCGACGAACTCGTTGACGGCGATCTTCGTGCCGAGCAGGTTGCCGAAGGTCACGGCCTCCGACCACGGCACGCCCATCACCCAGGCCAGGGGCGAGAAGACCCAGCCGAAAATCTGCTGCAGGGAAAGGCCGATCCAGCCGAGTCCGTAGTTGAACATGGCGATCAGGGCGATAAAGGCCAGCAGCATCGCGCCCACGTTGGCCGCCAGACGCAGGCCGACCGAGGCGCCCCCCGCCGCGGCGTCGATCAGGTTGGCGTACTCGCGCGGCACCTGCGCGGTGACCGTGCCGCGCGTTTCCGATTCTTCGCGCTCGGGATACATGATCTTGGCGATCACCAGCGCCGCCGGCGCCGACATCACGCTGGCCGCGAGCAGGTGCCCGGCGTCGATGCCGAAACGCACGTACGCCGCCATCACCCCGCCGGCCACCGTCGAGAAACCGCCGACCATCACGGCCATGATCTCGCTCTGGGTCATGCGCAGGAAGTAGGGTCGGATGACCAGCGGCGCCTCGGTCTGGCCCACGAAGACGTTGGCGGCGCAGGAGAGCGACTCGCTGCCGCTGGTGCGCATGGTCCGTTGCATGATCCAGGCCATACCCTGGATGATCCGCTGCATCACGCCCAGGTGGTAGAGCAGGGCCATCAGGCTCGAGAAGAAGATCATCGTGGGCAGGATGTGGATCACGAAGACCGTACCCAGGGGGATGAGCTGGCCGCTGACCGAGTCGGTGACCATGAAATAGCCGCTGCCCATGGCGCCGGGTTCCACGTGCTCGACCACCTGCGGACCGGTGCGGAAGAGGTTGCCCCACATGAAGGCCGTGCCCGCATCGGTGAAGCTCAGCAGGCGCGCCACGATGGACCGCGCGGCGCCGAATACGGCCTGGCCCCAGGGCGTGCGTAGCAAGAGCAGCGCAAAGACGAACTGCAGGCCCAGTCCCCAGCCGGCGATCCGCCAGGGGAAACGGCCCCGGTCGTTGCTCAGGGCCCAGGCGACCAGCAGCAGGACCACGACGCCGGAAAGGGAAATGATATTCTCGATCACGAACAACCTCCGCCGGAAACCGCACCTCCGGCACCGTCAGCCACGTAGCGCCAGGCCCGGAAGCCCACTTCCGATCCGGGCAGTGTACGGGCAGACGCGGCCGAATGCCAACTCCGTTATGACCGGATCGCCAGACCGTCGCCGGCGCGGCCCCGGCGGCAAAGCAACGAATTGACAGCCCCACGCGCTGCGGGTATCTTAGCGGCCATGAAAAAACCGGCGCAAAAGCCTCTGTACCCAGTCATCATCGGGCTCGCCGGTGGTTCCGGATCCGGGAAAACCACCGTCACCCAGCGTGTGCGCGAGGCGGTTCCCGACAAGACCATCGAGACCATCCACCACGACGCCTACTACCTGGACAACGCGCATCTGCCCCTCGAAGAGCGCGCCCGCATCAACTACGATCATCCCAACGCCTTCGAGACCGATCTGCTGGTCGAGCATCTGAAACGACTGCGCCAGAACGAAGCCGTGCAGATCCCGCAGTACGACTACTCCGTGCACTGCCGCAAGGAAACCACCGAGTCGGTCGAACCGGCCGACATCATCTTCGTGGAAGGCATCCTGGTGCTCGAGGACGAGCGCCTGCGCGACGTGATGGACATTCGCATTTTCGTGGACGTGGACGCCGACGAACGCTTCATCCGGCGCCTGCGCCGCGACACCATCGAGCGGGGCCGGACCATGGAGTCGGTGATGGAGCAATACCTGGGCGTGGTGCGGCCCATGCACCTGCAGTTCGTCGAGCCGACGAAACGCTACGCCCATCTGATCATCCCTGAAGGCGGTCACAACCGCGTGGCCATCGATCTGATCGCCACCAAGATCACCGACATCATTCGCGAGCGTAATAAGTTACGTTCCAACAATTTGCATCGATCCTCGGATAAACCACTCGAGCAGAATTCCGGAGGCTGATCGTGACCTACGACGACCAGGATTTTCTACGGCGCTACACGTTCATCGACCGCATCCTGATTTCCTCGGAGCAGCTGCAACGCCGGATCAAGGAACTGGGCAACGAGATCAACCGGGACTACCGGGATTCGGTACCGGTGCTGGTCTGTATCCTGAAGGGTGCCTACATCTTTCTGTCGGACCTGACCCGCTGCCTGTCGGTCGACCACGAGGTCGACTTCATGGCGGTCTCGAGCTACGACGGCGGCACCCAGAGCACCGGCGTGGTCAAGATCGAGAAGGACCTGAAGACGAACATCACCGATCGCGACGTGATCATTGTCGAGGATATCATCGACACCGGACTGACCATCAACCATCTGGTCGAGCTGCTGGAGACCCGCAGTCCACGCAGCGTGCGCGTCGCCGCCCTGCTGGACAAGGTGCCGGCGCGCACCAAGGAAGCGACAATTCACTATCGGGGTTTCGAGATCCCCAAGGAGTTCGTCATCGGCTACGGGCTCGACTACGACGAGAAGTACCGGAATCTGCCGTTCATCGGTATCATGAAAGAGTGACCACATGAACCAGCACACGAATGCGAGCTCCAAACCCCTTGGCGAGTTACGGGAGGCGTTGACCTTCGACGATGTCCTCCTGGTCCCGGCCTTCTCCGACGTCATTCCCCGCACCATCGACACCTCGACGAACTTGACCCGGGACATCAGGCTGAAGATTCCCTTCATGTCGGCAGCCATGGATACGGTGACCGAGGCGAGGATGGCGATCGCACTGGCGCGGACCGGTGGCATCGGCGTGGTGCACAAGAACATGCCGCCCCAGCAACAAGCGTCCATGGTCGAGCGGGTCAAGCGTAGCGAGTCCGGCATGATCACCAATCCGATCACCCTGTCGCCGGACCGGTCGGTGGAAGAAGCGCTGAAGATGATGAGTCACTACCGCATCTCGGGCGTGCCCATAACCGAGGGCGAGAAGCTCGTCGGTATCCTGACCAACCGTGATCTGCGCTTCCTGGAGGATACGGGTCTGCCGGTCAGCGAGGTCATGACCAGCAAGAACCTGGTCACCGTACCCGAGGGCACGACCCTCGACGCCGCCGCCAAGATCCTGCACAAACACCGCATCGAGAAGGTCCTGGTGGTCAACGACAGCGGCGAATTGCGGGGGCTGATCACGGTCAAGGATATTCAGAAACGCATCGACTATCCCCATGCCAGCAAGGATGAACTGGGACGCTTGCGGGTCGCCGCCGCTGTGGGTGTCGGCGCCGAGACCATGCTGCGGGCCGAACTGCTCATAGCCGCCGGTGTGGATCTGCTGGTCGTTGACACCGCCCACGGCCACAGCGCCAACGTCATCGAGACCGTCAAGCAGACGCGCGTTAAATATCCCGAAACCCAGATCATGGCGGGCAACATCGCCACCGCCGCCGCCGCCGAAGCGCTGATCGACGCCGGCGCCAATGCCGTGAAAGTGGGCATCGGTCCGGGCTCGATCTGCACCACGCGGGTCGTTGCCGGTGTCGGCGTCCCGCAGATCACTGCCATCATGGACGTGGCCTCGGTGACCCGGCCGCGGGGCATCCCGTTGATCGCCGACGGCGGCATCCGCTACAGCGGCGACGTGGCCAAGGCCGTCGCCGTGGGCGCCGACGTGGTGATGGCGGGTTCGCTGCTCGCGGGCACCGACGAATCGCCCGGCGAGAAGATTCTGTACGAAGGGCGCGTGTTCAAGACCTACCGCGGCATGGGCTCCCTCGGAGCCATGCAGCAGGGCAGCAAGGATCGCTACTTCCAGGGTGACGTGGACGAGGCGGACAAGCTCGTCCCCGAAGGCATCGAGGGTCGCGTGCCCTACAAGGGACCGGCGCGCGAGGTGATCTACCAGCTCGTGGGCGGACTGCGCAGCGGTATGGGCTACTGCGGCTGTCCGGATATCCCGACCTTCCAGGCGCAGGCCGAACTGGTCCGGACGACGGGCGCCGGTGTGCGCGAGAGCCACCCGCACGACGTGCAGATCACCAAGGAAGCGCCCAACTACGGCAAGGGAGTCTGATCCGGGGCGCAGGTCTCGGTCGACGGCCCGTCTCAACTGCCGAGCAGGCTCATCTGCGTCTGCAGGGCCTGGTTGCTCGGATCGAGTTCCAGCGCTCGCGTGAGCGCTTGCCTGCCCAGATTCTGCTGTCCCAGATCCAGGCAGATGAAAGCCACGAGCGACCAGAAGTACGAGCTGTCGCAGGCTAGCCGGCCGGCGCTCAGTCTCTCGGCCAGGGCCAGCGCGCGTTCACCGTCGCTCAAGGCCCGATCCGCCTCGAGGATCAGGCAACGTTCCACCAGCAGGGTGTCGTCGTTCCATACCGGGAGCAGCAGCTCGCGTCCCGCGGCATGGTCGCCCGAGCGGATGAGCGCGCGGGCGAGGGCCCGTCGTTCCGTGGGCCGGGGTTGCTCGGCGAAGGCCTGCCGGCAGGCGAGCACATCGGCTTCGGTTGTCGTGGTCGGTACGAGCAGAGGATCCGGATAGGCCGGCTGGCCATGGGCGAGCCGCAGGGCGCGGCGCGACAGGAGGCTGGTGGTCAGCGCCGGATCGAGTTGCGCGGCGAGGTTGTCGTCGGCATCCAGCAGAAACTCGGCCGCCGCCTCCGCGAGGTTCGTTTGTTCCTCGGCGATCGCCCGGTTGACCTTGCGGATCAGGGAGACGATCTGCAGGTCACCAGGCGCCAGTCGCGATGCCTGCCGCAGGTCGTCGCGTCCCGCAGCGAGCCGACCTTCCTTCAAACTCAACAGACCGCGATTGTACCAGCCGGCGACCGCCCGGGGATCGATGGCGAGCGCCCGATCAAGATTCGCGCGTCCGGTTTCCGATGCGCCGCTGTTGATCTGGGCGATCGCCAGCGTTCGCCAGGCGAGTGCCTGGGAGGCCTCGCGCAGTGCGAGGCGCGCCGATTCGCTGACGCTGGCGCGCAAGGCCGCTCGCCCCGCCTTGCTGACGCCCTCGTTTTCGTCGCCGTGCCGCTGCTGCATGACGATGGCCCGCTCCAGCAAGGGGATCGCCAGTTCCTCGTCGCCGAGCTGGGTCAGTCCGATGCCGGTCATCAGCAACAGCGTGGCTCCCGACTCCGGTTGCTGCGCCAGGATCGTTGCCGCCGCCTGCAGATCAGTGGTGGCACCGGTTGTGTCGTTCCGCCGTAGCCGCACGACGCCGCGCAGGATCTGCGCCCGTAGAGGATAGACCCGCGTTCGGATGCACAGGGACAGTGCCTCCTCGGCGTCGCGGCCCAGCTGCGATTTGCGCGTCGGATCGGTCTCGGCGCGAAACTCGAGCGCCAGGTTCGACGCGTTGGAAAAGCAGCTGCCGGTCAGGAAGAACATCCCGAAGGCCTGAAAGTACGGCATGCCGAGACACGGGTTGTCCACCTGGCCGGGCAGGCCGGCGCGTGTGCGGTGGATGAAGAAATTCTCGTAGGGACGATAACAGAGCGACATGGCGTAGTACGAGGTCGCCGTCTCGAAATCACCGGCCATCTCGAGCACGTGGCCGATGTCGTTCCAGTACCGCCGCCCGAAGTACGGGTGTCCGCGATTGATGTTCGGTCTGCCCAGGGCGTGCAGCGCCAGTTCGTGCTTGCCGGCTACCGTGAGCGAAAGTGCCCGGATCCAGTTCTCCGCGTAGGTGCTGGTCACCGGTTTGAAGATCCAGCGGCCCATGGTCTGACTCCAGCGCGGCATGACGTTCTCGAAGGTGACCTGCCGCCCCACCGCGGCCGCGCCCCCGATCTGCCCCCGGCCGGCCAGGATCAGCCCCTCGAGAAGCCTCGTTTCCATGAAGTCGGTCGGCAAGGTTCCGGCCGTGGTCAGGTCGGCCGGCGTCGAGGCGTGGATCGGCCTGGAGGTGTGGGCCGGGGCGCTGGAGTCGGTCGACGCGATCTCGCCGTCCGCGCGCGCCGCGGCTGTCGCGCGTTTGGAAATCAGCGCGCGCGCCTGGGCGAGCCACCGCGAGGCCTCGTCCCACTCGCCCCGATCCCGGTACCACCAGGCGTGATCCATGCGCAGGCGGAAACGGATGGCCGGCGCGTAGTCGTCCGGGTAGTAGGCCAGGGCGGCGCTGGCTGCGTCGAGTGCCCGCTTCGTGCGCTGCCAGTCGCCGGTCGCCTCGGCGAAGTAGGCGAGGATGTGCCAGTACCAGGGGTTGGCGGGATCCAGCCCGGTGGCGTTGACCAGCGCGTGCAGGCACTGGCCGATAGTCTTGATGCCGCTGGTGGATCCCCAGATCACATGTTCGCCGTTGTCGCGCCGGTGCAGGTACCCGTGTATCAGATTGACGAAACGGCGCAGCCGCTCGAGGGCGCGGAACGACTCGGCTCGCCTTGCTCGTTGCTCGGCCACGGGTAAGGCGAGGAAATCCTGCAGGCCCAGGGAGTCCGGCCGGGCGTCGTAGCGGACCTCGTCGTGAAAGATCGCCGGCTGGTTGGTGACGTGACTCGTGAAGACGGGATCGATATCGCCGGCGGCGTTGCCCTCGAACATGCTGTCCAGATCGCGGTAGTTGAGCCGGTCGTATCGTATCCAGTCGAGAACCTGGATTTCCTTTTCGGGGGCGGGCAGCGCGAGGACGGAGGACGCAGCCGCGGAGGTAGCCGAAGCGGAGGATGCAGCCGCGGCGGGAGCAAGGTCCAGCACCTGGCCGATGGCGAACGCCTGCAAAACCAGCACGCCGCGGGCCAGCGCAATCCGGAGGCTCACAGGCGAAAAAAAACGGACCACGGTGGACATGACGATCTCCCCGTCAATGGCCCTGTATCCGGAAGAGACGACTTCGTCAGATTGTGTACCCGCACGTATAGATGTAGCAAAGATCGACGGTTGGGTCAACGGCGGCGCTCAGATCGGTGCTCAGATCCGTGCTCAGATCGGCGCTCAGATCTCCTGCGTCTTCCAACCGCCGCGTCGAAACACCAGCACGGCGACCAGCGTCAAGGCGGTTTCGGCGACGGGTATCGCCACGAACACGCCGCGCGCGCCGAGGCCCACGCCCATACCCGCAGTCGCCTCGCCGCCGTGGGCGAGCAGATAGGCCAGTGGAATCTGGAAGAACCAGTAGCAACAGAAGTTGATCTTCGTCGGCGTGGTCGTATCGCCGGCGCCGTTGAAGGCCTGCACGATCACCATGCCGTAGGCGTAGAAGCCGTAGCCGTAGGCAATCCAGCGTAGGCAGTCCACGCCGAAGCGGATCACCTCGGCGTCCTGGGTGAAAAAGCGGATCAGCGCTTCGGCATAGATCACGAAGATCACCGCTACGCCCAGCAGGAAGATCATGTTGTACAGCCCCGTGCGCCAGACCGCGGCTTCGGCCCGGTCGGGCTGCTTGGCGCCGAGATTCTGGCCCATCAACGTCGCCGCGGCGTTGGCGACGCCCCAGGACGGCAGCAGGGCGAACAGGATGATCCGGATGGCGATGGTGTAGCCGGCCACGGCGACGCTGCCGAAGTGCCCGACGATGCGCACGAGGATTATCCAGCTCGAGGTGGCGATCAGGTACTGTCCGATGCCGCCGACGGAGACGCGTAGCAGTCGACGGATGACGGGCCAGTGCAGTCGCAGTTCCCGTCGGTCCAGCTTGACCATACCGCGACCTCGCAGCAGCAGCGCAAGCTGGAAGAGAACGCCTATGCCGCGCCCCGTGGTCGTGGCGATGGCGGCGCCGGTCAGACCCAGCTCGGGAAAGGGGCCGAGGCCGAAGATCAGGCATGGATCGAGCACGAGGTTGACGAGATTGGCCAGCCACAGCACGCGCATGGCCAGGGCGGCGTCGCCGGCGCCGCGGAAGACGGCGTTGATCAGGAACAACAGCATGATCGTCGCGTTGCCGCCCAGCAGCACCCGCGTGTAGCCCGCGCCGCCGGCGATCAGACTTTCCGATCCGCCCATCAGGCGCAGAAGCTGCGGCGCGAAGATCGCACCCGGCACCGCGATCGCCGTCGCGGCCAGCAAGCCCAGAGCGATGGCCTGGACGGTGGCCGATGCAGCCGCCTGCCGATTCTTCTCCCCGATGCGCCGCGCCACCATGGCCGTGGTCGCCATGCTCATGCCGACGGCGACGGCGTAGATCAGCGACACCATCGCCTCGGTGAAACCCACCGCCGCCACCGCGTCCACGCCCAGACGCGAGACGAAGAACACGTCGCAGATGGCGAAGATCGACTCCATCATCATCTCGAGCACCATGGGCACGGCGAGCAGGAAAACCGCCCGGCCGATCTTCTCGGTGGTGAAGTCGATCTCGCCGCCGGCGATCGCCTGTTTCAGGGTGGACCAAAGGGTGCTTGGGCTGGTCATGGTCGCTCCGGCGGTGCGACCGGTCTCGCGACATAGGCCAGCGACGGATAGCCGACCCAGTGCTGCAGGGTATTGGGCGCGGTGACGCCGAGCCGCGTCCCGGGTACATCGAGACGGCCGTCGGTGACGCTGTCGCCGTAGCGCAGAAGGTGGCCGGTCAGCGGTGGCTGGCCGAGGGCTCGCTGCAAGCGGTGGGCCGTCGCCAGTCCGAAGGGGATGGAGTAGAGACCGCACCACGTGATCTTGTAGGGATACTCGGGATGTTCATTGTCCCAGACCAGGCGGGCGAAGCCGGCCGGGCCGCTGTCGTCCAGGGGGCCGGCGAGCGTCGCCTGCGCCAGGGTGACGTCCTGCGCCATGGCGGCCGCGTGGCCGAGGGCGTCGCAACCGAAGGGCTGGTAGCCGCCCGAGCCCCAACCTTCGCAGCCGTAGTGCACCGCGTCGGCGGAAACCAGGATGCCGATGTCGCGGCCCGGCAGCCAGCCTTCTTCCCGGCAGATCGCTGCCAAGGCGCCGGCGAATGCGTCGGCGAGCTGTTGCAGGCGCGACCAGTCCATGCCCGGCACCAGGACCGGGACGAAGGTGGCTCGGGGCACCGCCGTCTGCAGCCAGGGGAGCAAGGCTTCCACCGAGTGCTCGGCGGCGTGTCGCTCGTCGTCGACATAGGCGATGCACTCGTCGTGTTCGCTGTTAGCACCGAGCTTCGCGAGCAGGCGAGACCGCAGCGCCACGTCCACCGGCAGGTCGGTCCCGGCCACGTTCCAGCTCGTGTAGCCGTCGAAGATCAAGCGGTCGCGCACGCCGATGCGCCGGCAGGCGTGACAGACGCCGAACACGACCCAGCGCGGCGCCTGCAGCCCGGAAAGCAGATGCACGGCCGTGCGACCCGCGTACACGTAGTCGTCGTGGGGCATGATGGCCGCGCACCAGGCCGTGTCGTCGGCCAGTTGCAACGCCGCCAGGTTGTCGTGCAGCGCGTCGTTCTCGGCGGCGAGACATGCGCCCACCACCACCTCCATGTCGGCCCAGCTCGTGGCGAAGCCCACGGTGTCGACCTGGGAGCGGACGAGTTCCCCCCGGGGGGCACCGGCGACAGCCGCATCGTCCGGGATCAACGTCGGCGCGGCGAAGATCGCCAGCACGCCGGCGAGCAGCGCCGTTCGCACACGTCGACGCATCGGCGCATTGGCACCATGTGTCATGATCATGTTCGATACCTCGGTCAGAACCACACGCCTGGTACGGCGCGATCGCAGTGTCCGCACTTGCCGCCGTTGAGACGGTTCTCGGTTACGAAGAAGCCACGCCGTCGCAATACCACGTTGCCGCAGCCGTGGCAATAGGTGTTCTCCGCATCGCTGCCCGGTACGTTACCCACGTAGACATAGTGCAGGCCCTCGGCGTCGCCGATTTCCTTGGCGCGCTGTAGTGTCCGGACCGGCGTGGGCGGCAGGTTCTTCAACATGTACTGGGGATGGAAACGGGTAAAATGTACGGGCACGTCCGGGCCGAGTTCGCTGTGGATCCAGCGGCTCAGGGCGGTCAGCTCGTCGTCGCCGTCGTTCAGCGTCGGCACGACGAGGTAGACGATCTCCAGCCAGACGCCGGCCTTGCGCATGGTAACCAGACCATCGAGCACCGGTTGCAACTCGCCGCTTACCACTTCCTGATAGTACTGCTCGGAGAAGGCCTTGAGATCCACCTTGATGGCATCGACCGTGGCGCAGAGTTCCCGCAGCGGCGCATCGTTGATGTAGCCGCCGGTGACGACGACGTTCTTCAGACCCGCCCGGCGGGTCGCTCGCGCGGCGTCGAGCATGTACTCGAAAAAGACGACCGGTTCACCGTAGGTGTAGGCGATCGACCGGCATTGCGTGCGCTGCGCCTCGGCCGCCACCTTGGCGGGCGGTAGATGAATGCTCCGCAGCTGCTCGGGGCGCGCCTGGGATATCTGCCAGTTCTGGCAAAACTTGCAGTTGACGTTGCAACCCGCTGTCGATAAAGAAAATGATCGTGTCCCCGGCAGCACGTGAAAGAAGGGTTTCTTCTCGATGGGATCGGCGTGCCTGGTGCAGGGGCGCGAGTGGACCAGCGTGTAGTAGACGCCCTCGCGGTTCTCGCGCACACCGCAGTAGCCGCGCTCGCGGTCGTCGATCACGCATTCGCGCGGGCACAGCAGACAGCGGATCTTGCGGTGCGGCAGCTTCTCGTAGTGCAACGCCTCGACGACGAAGCGTTCGTCCTCGCCGGGGATGTTCGCGGCACCGGCAGGTCGGCTGTCCAACAGGCAGCGGCCACAGGCTGCGGCCAGACCGCAGGCGGCCAGCCGGCCGAGGAATGAGCGACGATCGAGGGCGCGCTCGGGAAGCGTTGGATCTTCGGGCGCAAGGTCGGGAGCAGACTGAGGCGACGGAGTCCCATCAGTGCTGGTCAGGTGAAGTTGTCGCTTTCTGCGGCCCATGAGTCGTTTTTCGCTTTCCATCTCACGACCGTTCGTATTCCACCAGATCGATACGCGCGGGATCATTCGTGCCCAGCCGGTGCGCGGCGTCGGCGGCGGTGGCGATGTAGGTGGGCTGTCGGCCCGCCTCGTGCAGCGTCGGCATCCCTTGCTGCGCCCGTTTCGCTTCGATGATGCGCCAGCAGGTGCGATCCAGCGCCACCGGATCGGCGCCCACCAGGAGCCCGTCGTAGGGCCAGGACCAGTGCGCCAGGAACGACGGCCCGCCCTCGTACTGGGCCGTGAGCGCATCGACGATGGTCAGGCGCACCTTGTTGCGGATCGGCGGCAGGCAGTACACGTCCGGCACGTACGGATCGCCCAAACCCAGGTGGTACTTGTTCGGATTGTGGATGGCGCCGAACAGGTTCTTCAGGGCGCCGGTGACGCCGGTGATGCCGTGGTCCTTCAGGACCGGCAGATTGATCACCGCATCGCAGAGCCGGGTCACGGTCTTGGTCACGAGGCTGCACGCCGAACCGAAGCTCACGAGCTCCGGCTCGAAACCCGCCAGGTCGTTGCCGAAGCAACGCACGCCCGAGCCGCGAGTGGCGATGGTATAACCACCGTCTTCCAGATCCGAGTTCTGCCGATCCCAGATCACGATCCGGCGATCGGGCACGCCGATGCCGCGCAGCCGTTCGCAGATCGCCTCGACCAGCGCGACGGTCGTGGACAGGCCGCGGCCCGCCAGGCAGTTCACCTTCAGGCCGACCACCTCGTCCGGCGTGATCACCCGGCGCCAGGCGTCGAGTGGATGGTCCACGTCGAAGTAGCGCAACATGGCGTCGTCGAGGAGGCGTGACAGGCGATCGGAGTCGATTCGCGCCGGGGCGACACGCAACGAACGATCGCGGGCGACGACGACGCGGGAGCGGGTGCTCGCGCCGGCGCCTTCCGCCGCTCTCGCTTCGCCTGACGCACCGCCAGCCGGGACGGCTCTGGCGGCCGCCCGGTGGCCTCCCAGCACGGCAGCGCCGCCTAGCGCGAGGCTACCGATCAGGAATGTGCGGCGTCGGGTCATGTCGGTCCTTTCATCGCCTACACAGTAGCATGTCGTCCGTCCCCATGCCCACACCGACTGACCGAACAAGTCGCCCCGGAGCAACACGAGAACCAGCGCGAAGCGTGTTCACGACTCAGTGCACATAACCCAGCGAGCGCAGCTGTTGTCGCGTCTGCTCGTCCAGTTCGAGCTCTTCCTCGGTCACGGAAAAGTCGGACGCCCATTGCTCGACGATGGTCAGCAGGGTAGCGACGTCGCCGGGTCGCTCGGAGGAAAGGTCGTGTTCCTGGTGGGGATCGGCGGCCATGTCGTGCAGCACGACTTCGCCGTCGTCGGCCACCGTCAAACGTAGATCACCCACACGGACGGTGTTGAGCCCCCGTCGCAGCCGGGTCAGGTCCACATCGGGATTACGCCCGCTCAGTAGCGCGAGCTGATCCTGTCGTGGTGGTGCGTACTGGGCCACCAGCGGGCGATCGGCTGCGATGGGTCCCGTCAGCAGCGATCGGCTGGTCTCGGGAACGCCGCCGTCTCCGGGATCGACCCGCGCCAGGTCGAGGATGGTGGCGAACAGATCGGTCAAGACCACGGGATCGTTACGCAATCCCGGCGGCAGTCGATCCGATGCTCGTATGACCAGCGGTACTTTCAGCAATGTCTCGTGAACGGAAAATTTATGATCCACCAGATCGTAGTCGCCCAGGTTCTCGCCGTGATCGCTCGTGACGATGAATACGGTGTCGGTGTAGAGATCCCGCTCCTGCAGCAGGTCGATCAGCTGACCCAGGACGCGGTCGGCGAACATCACGTCGCCTTCGTAGAGTCTGCGGTATCGCCGCCAGTCCACGCCGGCGGGATCGATCAGGCCGGCGTTGAACCGGTACGACCAGTCCACCGTGACGCACTCGTCGGCGGGCAGGTCGGGCAGCAGCTCCCGGCGGATCGGGGGCGCGGGATCGAACGACAGATGCGCTTCGAGGATGTTGATGAACAGGAAAAAGGGTTTTTCCGGGTCTCGTCCCTCGAGCCATTCCTCGACGCGCGGGATGGAGGCGCGGCCGCCTTGATCGCCGCTCCAGTAGGCGGGGTCATGGCGGTTGGTCGCGGTCAGGGGCGCCTCGCTGCGCACTTCGAATCCGCGTAACAAACGGGTGGTGCGATCGGCCAGCTGGGGATTGTGATAGAACGCGCCGCTCTGGTAGCCGGCTGCGGTGAGGTGTTCGGCCACAGTCGGCATGCCCGTACTCAGCCGCAGGTGTTTGTTCGTGCACTTGTGGTCGGACGGCAACAGTCCGGTGAAGAAGGACGCGTGGGACGGCGCGGTCCAGGGCGAAGCGCTGAAGGCGTGATCGAAGACCGTCGCCTCGGCGGCCAGACTGTCGAGGCGGGGCGTGACACTGTGTCCCGACGCGTCGGCGCCGCAGCAGTCCGCGCGCACCGTGTCCAGGCAGACGAACACGATGTTGGGCTGGGGCGACCTGCCCCCGCAGCCGCAGAGCAATGCCGCCGCCGACACGACGAGCAGAGCCAGGCGAATCCTGACCACGCCTGGGGGGCGGTGGGCTTTTTCGCGTGTGGTGGGCATTGTCGTGCTTCCCGTTGCGGTCACGGCGTCTCGACTCCACGGCGGTTGTTGCCGCCTTGATCAAGGTAACACCAATTGGTTTTCGAGAAAAACTTCTTTGGGAATGCCTGGTCGGCGGCAAGACGACGCGCTGCAAAAAAGTTGCCCCGGGGCAACAATGCCGCCGGGGCAACACGGGGGGAGTCGGCGCCGCTCGCCGGAATTCGACGAATCGACGTCGCTACTTCAACAACACCATCTTCTGCGTCAGGACTTCGTTCTCCATCACCAGGCGGTAGAAGTACATGCCACTGGCCACCCGGCGGCCGGCGTCATCCAGGCCGGTCCACGTCACGTCGTGCCGCCCGGCCGGCAACTGGTCGGCGACCAGGGTGCTGACCCGGCGTCCGGTCACGTCGAACACGGTCAACTCCACCTGCGCCGTACGCGGCAGGTCGAAGGCGATGGTGGTCTTCGGGTTGAACGGGTTCGGGTAGTTCCTGCCCAGCGCCAGGCGCTCGGGCACCGCGTCGTCGTCGCCTACGGCGGTGACCGTGTACTCGCGGGTCAGCAGGAAGTCGTCCACGCCCGCCTCGACCAGCGAACCGTTGATCTCGTCCGAAGCCACGAAGCGGATCTGCACGTGGTTGGTCAGGGTGATGTAGTCGGTCAGCTCGAAGACCTTGTGGGTCCAGGTCGCAGCGCTCATGTTGGTGTGCTCCAGCGAGATCCAGGTATTGCCGTCGGCGGTCACGTCCACATCCCAGTAGTCCTCGTTGGGATTGTTGCCGGCGTTGTTGGTGTACCAGCGCCAGTAGCTGATCTCGGCGCTGACCGCGTCGGCGAGGTAGAAGACCGGCGAGATCAGGGTGGTCTTGCCGCCGTCCACATCGGCCTCGCCCGCGGTGCCGCCCACCGAGCCGTTCTGCGTGACGTAGCAGTGCGTACCCGGCGCCGGCGTGTGGTCGTCCTCGCACTGCACGACGACGCTGTTGTAGGTGGTTCCGATGGGATCGACACGCTCCCAGATTCCCGAGCTGGCGTCATCGCCCGCCGCGCCGACGGTCCAGCCGCGATCGTTTTCCATGTCGTCGAACCAGCCGCCCACGTCCAGGGTGAATTCCAGATCGGTCGCGTAGCCGTTGCTCGCCACGAGCGCGAGCTGGAAGGCGATGGTGGCGGGTTCGGGGCACAGGATGTCGATCTCCACCGTGAAGGCTTCCAGCGTGCCGGAGCCGGCCTCGGGTACGCCCGGGCAGATTGCCGTGGCGTCGAGAATCGTCACGTGGGGATCGGCGCAGCCGAGCGTGCCGGTGATTTGACCCGCGCCCGACTGGCCGCTGTTGATCAGCAGCATGGCCAGGTCGAAGGTCTCGCCGGCGTCGGCGGTGCCGCTGCCGTCGCCGCCCGTGTCATCGTTCAACCCCACGGTGTGCACGGTGACCACGGGCGCCTGGATCGCCAGGTCGAATTCCGTGTCCCAGGCGTCGCTGCCGGCCGTCACGTGGAGTGCGAAGTCGACCACGTGACCGTCGGGCGCATTGGCGTCGACCACGACCTGATAGGGGCTGTCACTGGTGCCGAAGCCGTCGGCGGGAATGTCCGGGTATGCGCTCGTCGAGGTCAGGATGGTGACGAACGGATCGGTCGTGGTCAGCGTGGCCGACACGCCTACCGCGGCGTTGATACCCACGTTGCTCAGGGTGATCTCGAGCCCGGCTTCTTCGCCTTCGTCGAGCTCGCCGTCGAGATCCCCACTGTCATCGAGTACCGTGACCGAATCGAAGACCAGGTACGGACCGGTCGGCGGCAGGATGGGGATGTCCGCCGTGTAAGGAACCATGAACTGGGCCATGACGATCAGCTGCGCGGTGCCGGGAACCAGCGGCTCCCAGATTTCCAGGTCCAGCGATCCGGACTCGTCAACCGTGCCGGCGCCGATCAGCACACCGTCCAGGGTCAGGCCGCAGTAGCTGTTGGGCACCGCGTCGACGGCCAGCGAGGTGGCCGAGGTCAGCAGTGCGTCGTCGTGATCCACGTTGTGGACCTGCGGGGTGCCGATCCAGGTGGAGATGCTCGGGTCGCCCATCAGGTTGTAGATGTTCCAGTAGTAGGTGACCAGGCTCGAGCCGCCCTCCATCACCGCCAGGTTGCCGGTGAAGATGATCGCGTCGTTGGTCACGTACCACTTGGTCATGGGCTCGCCGTGGTCGTGGAAGACGCCGTCGTAGGCGCCCAGCCCGTGGGTCTCGTAGGTGGGATTGACGACGATGCTACCCGAGCCGACACCCCACCAGTAATCCTCGTCCCAGTAGGTGTTGTTACTGCCGCCGATGTAGCCGATGGCGCCCTTGCCCGCTGCCCGCAGCCACGTCTCGGCGAAGCACTCGCCGTAGTCATAGGTGGAGGTCTGACAGCAGTTGCCCACCGCCAGACAGTACTCCCCGTAGTTCTGCAGGCCGTTGATGTTGGCCTGGGTGAAGCTGGGATCGGCCCAGCTGGTGGTGCTGCCGTGGGCGGTGTAGTTGATGTAGCTGACACCGTCGCTCACGTTCTGCACGATGGCCGACGACTGGCTGCCCGAGTTGGGGTAGAGGTAGGTGTGGCTGTAGATGTTGTGCGCAGCATTGAAATAGTACGTAGTCCCGTAATTGATCTGTCCGTTGGCCCAGACGGAGCCGAAGCTGCTGTCCATACCGGCGATCATCACGACCTCGTGCAGGTAGCTTGGATCGGGCATGGAGTAGGTGTCGTACATCAGGGTCTTGTCCAGGATCGCCTGCAACTGGCTGGCGTTGGTGGCCGAGAAGCGGCCGTAGTAGATGTCGGGTACCGTGTCGCCGGTCACGTCGCAGTAGGGCCGATCGGTGGGATCGCCGCTCATGCTCCAGGTCGGCATCTGGGCCACGTCGCCCACGAAAAGGACGAAGCTGGGCGCCGGCAGCTCGGGCGTGGCGTCGTTGTACAGGCCGTGGATGTAGCTCTGAATGCTCGAGGTGGTCGTGCCCACTTCCGGCGTGCCGGTCACGCCGACGACGACCTTGAAGCCACGTTCGGTCTTCCACTCGACGAAGGGCTGCATCTGGGCCTCGAACTCGGGCGGCGTGAGGATGACGTAGGTCACCAGGTCGCGAACCCGGTCGGGGTGGTTGTCGTGTTGATCGCGAAGGCCGGCGATCTGCGCGTAGACCACGTCGAAGAACGGGCTGTCGGTCAATGCTTTTAGCTCCGCCTCGGCAGCGTAGTCGATGCCGCTGAAGTTCACGCGAAACTCCACCGATTCGGTCACGACGAGCGAATCGTCGCCCGGCAGATAGGTCACGGGGCTAACCTCGATCCGGCCGATGTCGACCGCGCGCAACCGGCCCATCTCGACCAGGTTGACCAGCGGCTGCGCCACCTGCATGACCGTGTAGGCTTCGGGGTGATGAATGAAGGGCCAGTTCGCCGGCTCCACGTTCTTGGGCATGCTCGGCTGAGTGGGCAACAGCGGGTTGTTGATGCCGAATTCGGCCAGGGAAATCTCGCGCGTCTGTGTGGCGATGATCTCGATATCAGCCCGGGCGCCGTAGGGGATCTCGATCAGCCGGTTGAGCATGGGCAACTCGGGCTCGCCGACGGTCTTCGAGCTGTGGAAGCCCGGGATCAGCAAGCGCGAGAAGTCGCCGGCCGGTGTCGTCACGTCCAGCGCCTGGAGCTGGCCGACCTCGACCCGGAAATGCAGCGCGTCGCCGTCGTGCGCGACGAGGCTGATGTGTGACGATTCGGCCGTGAGGTTGATCTCGTGTGTCGCCGCGAACGCGGTCGTCGCCGTCAACAACAGCGCGACCAGAAACAGGCACCGGACGGATTTCATGGCTTCCCCCCAAAAGGAATGATCCAGAATCGCAAGACAGTGAATGTGAAGCAGCTATAATTATACCGCATCTGCTCGCGTAGCGGAGCCATAAAAGACGTCTATCTCGTTGCTGTTCTTCGTGATACAGGATAAAAACAGTACTCATTGACGGCGATGTGGTGCCCGTCTAGAGTACGGTGGACGCGTCAACCCGCTGCGGACACGGAGACATGCATGATGAAATCTGTCGCTCGGCCTGTAGCCCCCCGGGGGACATCGTGAAGAGAAGGTCGCCTTGCGCGGCCGCGCGCGATCCGGTCCGCGGCACGGCGGGCAGCGACGCGGATCACCGGGCGTCCGGTCCGCCGCGCCTCGAATCCCTCGATGCCCTGCGCGGGGCGACCATCGCCGGCATGTTGCTGGTGAACAATCCCGGGCGCTGGAGTACGTCGGCCATGTACCCGCAGCTGCGCCATGCCGAATGGCACGGCTGTACGTTGACCGACCTCGTCTTCCCCTTCTTCCTGTTCATCGTCGGCGTGTCGATCGTGTTCGCCTTCGCGGCGCGGCAGCGGCGCGGCGCCACCCGCGAGGCGATCCTGTCCCATGTCTGGCGGCGCTCGCTGGTGCTGTATCTGCTCGGTCTCTTCCAGAACGCCTTTCCGTTTCTACCCCGGGGCGACGATGGCTTCTGGCCCACGCTCGCGGCGACCGGCGTGGGTGGCTGGCTGTTACGACTGGGCCTGCTGGTCTGCTTCTGTGCGGTGATCGCGTTGCTGCTGTCGACGACGCGACGTCGCCGCTGGGCGTTTGCGCTCGCGGCCGGCGCCGCCGCCATGCTCGTCGGCTCGCTGACGGCGCCCGACGGGGAAAGCACCTGGTTCTGGTCGCACCTCGGCGCGGTCCGGCTGTCGGGTGTGCTGCCGCGTATCGCGGCCTGTTATCTGCTGGCGTCGGCGCTGCACCTGTACGTTGGTCGAACGCGTATGCTGGTCGGTCTGAGTTGTGCTCTTCTGATCATCCACACGGTCTGGATGCAACTGGTGCCGGTGCCCGGATTCGGCCGGCCCGATCTGGACGTGGGATTTCGCGACGCGACAGGCGACTACACCGGCGTCCTGTCCAACTGGGCGTTCTACGTCGATAGTCGCGTGCTGGGATCGCACGCCTACCATTTCCTTGGTGACCGATCGCCGGGAACCGTCGCCTGGGCTTTCGATCCCGAAGGCCTGGTCGGCACCGTGACCGCCCTGTGTACGGTAGTGCTCGGGATACTGGCCGGGAGGTGGTTGCGCCGCGCGGACCGGAGCGATCACCGAAAGTTCGGGGGAGCCCTCGCCGGCGGCGTTCTGTTGATCGCGGCCGGCCTGCTGGCGTCGCAGTGGATTCCGTTGAACAAGCGCCTCTGGACGAGTTCGTACGTGCTGCTGACGGGAGGGCTGGCGGCCTGCTGCCTCGGTATATGTGCCTGGTTGATCGAGATCCGACGCCACCGGCTGTGGGCCCGGCCGCTCGTCTGGTACGGCCGCAACGCCATCTTCGCCTTCTTCTTCTCGAGCCTCGCCGCCACCATGTCCGTGTATCTGCGGGTCGGGCCCGTGCTCCTGAAGACCTGGCTCTTCGAGACTTTCTACTTGTCCCGCTTCGACTTACGGCCGGCCTCACTGTTCTATGCCCTCGGAATCGTGGTCGTCTGGGCGGCGATCGCAGGACTTCTGCATCGTGGCCGCCTGTTCTGGAAGGTGTAAAAGCCGCGTGGAGACTGGGATACTACGGCCGGAATCGGCGCCACATCGGTTACGCCGGCGAGCAGGCGATCGCGGCCGGCAGCGAACGGTCGGGGATACCGATCTGGGCCCGGGCGGCGAGTCTTGATTTCGTGCCATTTTCAGGTGCCGTTCCGCCTAAAATATCCCTTAATTTGGCAACATTTCATACCGATCACTATCCTTGACTCCCTTGTGCCCGCAACATAGATTTCCGTTCTATTAGGACAGGGATACTGTCCGCAGCGTTGGGTTTCTGGAGTCGGATCGAGCGAACCATGTCAAGGCCGACCGCGCACATCCAACAGCCATCCCACCACCGCTTGCCGGCGCAGGCGAGAACCACGAATACGTCTGATTTGCGGCCATGTCCGGCACTCTTCCGCGGGAGAAATCCGTGAGCGAAAAAACCGAGCAGGAGACACCTCCTAAGATCGAGATCAACGAGACCTGGTGCAAGGGTTGCGCGATCTGTGTGGAACTCTGTCCCAAAGAATGTCTCGTCATGGAAAAAGGCATCGCGGTCGTCGTGAATGTCGACACCTGCACCCGTTGTCAGCTGTGCGATCTCCGTTGTCCGGACTTCGCCATCCGCGTCATCTGATCGCAGAAAGGATCGCGCCCATGTCAGGGTCGACAAAAGACAGCAACATCCGGGTGATGACCGGCAACGAGGCTTGTGCCGAGGCGGCGATGCTGGCCGGCCTGCGCTTCTATGCCGGCTACCCGATAACGCCCTCCTCCGAGGTCGCCGAGGAACTCTCGGCGCTTCTGCCCAAATCGGGAGGCAAGTTCATCCAGATGGAGGACGAGATCGGCGCCATGGGCGCGGTTATCGGCGCCTCCTTGACCGGCGCCAGGTCCATGACCGCCACGTCGGGTCCCGGCTTCTCGCTGAAGCAGGAGAACATCGGTTACGCCTGCATGGCCGAGGTGCCGTGTGTGATCGTGAACGTCATGCGCGGCGGGCCGAGTACGGGCCTGCCCACGCTGCCCCAGCAGTCGGATGTGATGCAGGCGCGCTGGGGAACCCACGGCGATCATCCGATCATCGCGCTGACGCCCCAGAGCGTCGCCGAGACCATCGACCTGACCATCCGCGCTTTCGATCTGACCGAGCGCTACCGGGTGCCGGTTATCCTGCTGCTCGACGAGACGGTGGGGCACATCAGCGAGAAGGTCCGGCTGCCCGAGGCTTCGGCGGTCAAGATCTACCAGCGGACCAAGCCGACCGAAGCGCCCGCGGACTACCTGCCGTACCGCCACACGGAAGACGACATTCCGCCGATGGCGAGCTTCGGCACCGGCTACCGGTTTCATGTGACCGGCCTGTGCCACGACGAGACCGGTTTCCCGACCAACAACACCGAGGAAATCGACAAGCTGCTGCTGCGGATCAACCGGAAGGTCGAGCGTTACCGCGATGAGATCGTGGAGGTCGAGAGCATCGAGACCACGGACGCCAAATATGGCATGTTGGCGTACGGTTCGGTGGCTCGCTCGGCGCGACGGGCCGTGTCCATGGCGCGGGAGAAAGGCATCAAGATCGGCATGCTGCGGCCGCGGACCATGTGGCCGTTTCCGGACCGCGAAGTGCGCGAGTTCGCCAACCAGGTGCGCAGCATCATCGTTCCGGAAATGAACCTGGGTCAGGTTGCCCACGAGGTGGAGTGGGCGGCGGCGGGCCAGGCCGATGTGATCAAGCTGAACAAGATCAACGGTGATCCCATCAGTCCGCGGGAGATCCTGGCGACGATCGAAAAGGCGGTGCAGTGATGGACACCTTCGACTATACGCCATACATGCGCACGAAGAAGTTTCCGCTGATCTGGTGTGCGGGTTGCGGACACGGCATCGTCATGAAATCCGTCCTGCGCGCCGTGGACAAGGTAGGTTGGCAGAAGGACGACACGGTGATGGTCTCGGGTATCGGCTGTTCGAGCCGCATGCCCGGTTACGTGGACTTCAACACGTTGCACACGACCCACGGGCGCGCCATCGCCTTCGCCACCGGCGTGAAGATGGCGGAGAACCGCCTCAATGTGATCGTGATCACCGGTGACGGCGATGCTACCGCCATCGGTGGCAACCACTACATCCACGCAGCCCGGCGCAACATCGATCTGACCGTGATCCTGATGAACAACACCATCTACGGCATGACCGGCGGCCAGGTCTCGCCGACCACGCCCAAGGGCAAGTTCGCCAGCACGGCGCCGTTCGGTAACGTGGAGAACTCGTTCAACATCAGTGGTCTGGCCGAGGCGGCGGGCGCCAGCTACGTGGCGCGCGGCACGGCCTACAATCCGGTACAGCTGGAGAAGCTCATCGTGCAGGCCATGGAGAAGAAGGGCTTCTCGGTGGTCGAGGCCATGTCGCCCTGCCCGACGGTTTTCGGACGGCGGAACAAGAACTCCATCCCGGCCGAGATGCTCAAGGAGCTCAAGGCCCAGTCGGTCTCGGTCAAGAAGGCCGCGAAGATGACCGCCGAAGAGCTGGAAGGTAAGATCGTCACCGGTGTCCTGACGGACGCCGAGAAGCCCGAGTTCACCGAGCAGTACGATAAGCTCATCGCAGCCCTGGGAGGAACGGAATGAGTTTCCGCTACGAGGTTCGTCTGAGCGGCGAGGGTGGCCAGGGTCTGGTGCTGGCCGGCAAGGTGCTGGCCGAGGCGGCCGCCATCTACGACGACAAGAACGCGACCCAGAGCCAGTCGTATGGTCCGGAGGCGCGCGGTGGCGCGAGCCGCAGCGAGGTCATCATCTCCGACGATGACATCGATTACCCCAAGGCGGTGGATATCGATCTGCTGCTGGCGTTGACTCAGGAGTCGGTCGATAAATATTACCTGGATCTCAAGGACGACGGCATGCTCCTGGTGGACGAAAAGGCCGTGACCGAGATTCCCGACGGGTCCTTCACGGTCTACAAGATGCCCATCGTCGAACTGGCCACCGAGAAGGTGGGCAAGACCCTGGTGGCCAACATCGTCGCCCTGGGAGCCATCACCGAGCTGGCCGGCGTGGTGACCCACGAGGCGGTCGAGTCGGCCATCCTGGCGCGGGTGCCCAAGGGTACGGAGGAACTCAACCTGAGCGCCTTCAAGACCGGTGTGGAGGCGGCGCGGGCGCTGGTGAAGTAAGATCGCCGGCGGCGGTCGGGAGACATAGTGCCAACAGCAGAACCAGACAGCCCGGCTCCACGGGAAGCCGGGCTGTTTTTCTGCCCGGCGCTACCCGGCGGCACGCCTGGCGTCCGTTTGCGAACGCGTGGGAAAGGTAATATTCCTTACAACCCCAGCTCATCCAGAAACGAATATACGATCCCGCAGATTTCCTGCGTCGTGCTGATCATGTTGTCCACCAGACGTTGTCGACCTTCGGGGCAGTTCGGTTTTTCGCAGTAGCCCAGGATGCGCGCCATGAAGCCGGTTTCGGTAGGCAGGATCTCGTCCTCGGCGGCGACGGTGAGGCGATAGAGGTCGCGCCGGCTCTTCAGGTAGCGGAAGGCCTCGAAGATCCGGTCGAGATCCTTTTCGCGGTGGGGGAACTGTCCGATCAGCGGCTCGCGCAGTTCCTGGGTGACCGGCTGGTACATCTCCGAACGGGCCATCAGGATCAGCAGCAGCAGCTCGATGTCGCGCAGGCCGCCCTTGGTTTCCTTGACCTCGAGCGCGGAGATGATGCCGGCGTCGACCGCCTCGTGCCGCGAGCGGATTTCGCCGGCGATCTGGCTCAGGAACTCTTCCTTGCGGTCCAGGAAGTGAGGCCTGACGATCTGATCGTAGAAGGCGTTGGCGAACTTCCGGCTGCCGACGATCTTGCGCGCGCCCAGCAGCTGCGACATTTCGATGAAGGTTTCGGTTCCCGGATCGCTGAAGAAAGAATGCAGCTCCGTGAAGGTGGTCACGAAGTCGCCGAAGTGCTCGGCGAAACGGTACTGGGGCATGGTGCCGCGCCGGACCAGTTCGCGGTTCAGACGGGAGATGATCTTCGTGCAATAGGCACGGATCTCGGAGTCGTTGGAGTTGAGCAGGATGACCAGGTCGTAGTCGTCATCGAAGGCGAGCTTGCGACCGTGGCCGCCGGCGGCGTAAAGGGCGAGCAGGTCGTGGGTACGGATCCTGGTTTCCGAGTTGAACGCCACCTCGCGCTTGCAGATGTCGAACAGGGTCTGCAGGTAATTGTCGACGAACTCGGTGAAATCGGCGTTGATCTTCTGGCTGCCCACGCCTTCCATGCACTCGAGGCCGACGCGCAGGAACTCCAGATCGTAGTAGGTGCCCAGATCTTCCTTCTTCTGCGCGAAGTTGGGCAGGCTGTCGATACGCGCAAAAATACCCTTGGCCAGGACCTCGAGCCGCTCGGGCTGGTTGAAATACGGTATGTATTCGGGATAGCGATCGACGACGCGCAGGAAAAAGCGCCGGAAGTAGTGGCTCGCCGAGTGGTGCAGGCGGCAGAAGTAGTGCAGGTTCTTCCGCACGGTCTCGATTTCGGTGGACCAGACCTCGCCCTCGCACAGGTCGGCGAAGCGCTCCTTTTCATCCTGGGACAGGCCGACCAGGAAGTCGTTCAGCAACTTTGGGTAGTGTTCGAACACCGCTACCAGCCGCGGAATGAGATCGGCGCGCCGGCTGATCCGGTCGATGAAGGTCGTGGCCAGTTCGTGAAAGAGCTGTCGCGAGCCGATCTGCCGCCGCTTCTGGAACAGCAGCACGAGCAGGCGCAGCAAGGCGATGATCGTCACCTCGCCCCACTTGGCATAGCGGCGCACCCAGACGTGCCTGTCCTCCTCGGACAGCGACATGAAATCCTCGACGAACGCCGCGAGCAGCTCGTCGTCCTGCTCGATGGGAGTCATCACATCGTCCCAGAACTTGGTGCCGCGGAAGAAGCGCAACGCCACGACGAATTCGGTGGCGATGTTATCGCGCTGCTTCCAGGGCGCTTCGATCTTGCGCTGTCTGCGCAGAAAGCCCGCGAAGACGCTGATGTCCTCGAGGTGCTTGTGCAGGCTCTGCAGCAGCACGCTGGCGGTGGCGCGTACCGCCTGCACGTGCTCGTGGTAGTGGATCAGCAGGTGATCGTAGCCGTGCACCACGCCCACGCCCTGGTAGCCCATCAACTCGGCCACCAGTTCGAGCTGGGCGCGCGAACCTTCTTCCTTGAGCAGGATCTTTTCCTCCTGCACCTCCACGAGCTGGTACAGGAAGCGGAAGACCTCGATGAAAGACAGCGCTTCCTCGAGCGCCTCGTACTCGGGTTGCAGGCCCGGACTCTTGGTCTTGAGCTCGTCGATGATTCGCCAGGCGTTCACTTCCCGGATGCCGTACACGGTTTTCTGGGCGGCGAGCAGGCCCTTGATGATGCGCAGGGCGTCTCGCTTCGGATGGATGCTGTCGCTGCTGAGCTTGCGCAGCTGCAGCGTGCGGATCTCGCCCATCATGCCGCGCAGGTATCCCTCGTGAAATCTGTTCTCTCCCAACAGGTTATAGAAATAACGATCCGTGATCCGCTGCTGGAACTCGTTGAACAGATCCTCGTCGCCCATGATGAGCTGGGCACCGAGCATCTCGGTGATGATGATGAAATCCTGGATCTCGCGGTCGAGTAGCGATTCGAACTCGTCGATGGAGGCCGAGAAGCCCTGCTCGCCGACGTGTTCCGACAGGTGGAAGTGCAGCGGGATCGCCCGGCGCAGCATCTCGCGCTGGATCTTGCCGATGGCCTTGTTGAAGGCGTCGTGCGGCTGAACACCGTCGTCGATGATGCCCAGGTCGAGATCGTCCTGATCGGCACGCGTGCCGACACCGCAGATCACGTAGGTCGGTCGATCCTCGGCCGGCAGAAACAGTTCCAGCAGCTTGTCCATGTAGGCAGCCGTCAGGCGCCGCAGTTCGGTACCCATCTGGAGCATGAAATCGCGATAGACCTTCGACCGGTTCCACTGCGACGACAGGCTCAGCCGCAGCACGTCGACCGCGCGGATATTCATGTGCAGGAACTGATGAGCGAGGAAACTGCCAAGAAAGGCGAGCTGTTCTTTCTGATCGTGGCCGAGGCTGCAGATGACGTCCATCTCCGAGGACAGATCGGGCGAGGCCGACCACAGGTGGACTTCGTCGATGGCACCCGAATCTTCCAGCCGTTCGATCAGCAGGTCCTTGTTCGACGCGATCAGGTGGAGGTATTTACGGTGGTGGTTACCCAGCTCCTGGGTACGCTGTTTCAGCTTGCCGAAATCGTCGAGCATGGAAGCTCCCGGCGTTTGAAGAGGAAGGTCGACCGGCGCAGCAGCTTACCGTCGAATCATACCGTCGCGGCTCGGCAGCGTCAAACCTACACATCGGCGGCAGCGGAATCGCCGCCGGGCACCCGGCGCGCCGTTGGCGCGTCACGCCAACACCGTTGCACAATCCGTAAAAGAATGGTATCAGTACCGGGAGCAGGGAATCCCGGCGTTCGCACCAACGAGACGGAACTCGACCGTATCATGTCCAAGAGCGAAGAAGCCCCTCTGGAAGTCGCACTCATCAGCGGACAGGCGGTGCGTTACCGTGTCCGACGCAGCGACCGTGCGCGACGTTTGACCATTCAGGTCAGTCGCCGGGACGGCCTGGTGGTGATCCTGCCCCGCTCGACGCCCCGGGCGGAAGTGGCGCGGATGATCGACGAGAGCGCAGACTGGATCGATCGGCAGGTCAGGCGGCACGGCGTACGCAACGGGCCGGTGCGCCGCGAGTACGCTACCGGTAGCGTGCTCCACATACTCGGCTGGCCGCGGACCCTCGTCCTGGAGCCGCTGACCGGCGGCCGCAAGCGGCAACGGAACGAATTGGCCGACGATCGGCTGACGATCAAGGTGCCGCCGACCACGCTGCTCGATCCGCGGCCGGCGCTCGAGAAGTACCTGCGCCAGCTTGCCCGCTCGGTGCTGACCGAACGCGTCGACGAGCTCGCCAAGCGTATCGGGCTGCGGCCGGCGAGGATCATCGTCGGCGAACGCACCAGCCGCTGGGGCAGCTGTTCGCCGCTCGGGACGCTCTCGTTCTGCTACCGGCTGGTGATGGCGCCGCTGCCGGTCGTCGATGCGGTTGTCGCCCACGAGATCTGTCACCTGCGCCATCTCAACCATGGTCGGAAGTTCTACCGCCTGCTCGATCTGGCCTGTCCCGACCATCGCGAGCACATGGGCTGGCTGCGCCGGCACGAGGACGATCTGCAGTTGTAGCTGCGAGGAGACCGAGATGAGTGATCTGTACACGCGCGAAAACGCCCTGGCCTTGCTGCACGAATACACGAAGACCGATTCCCTGCGCCGTCATGCCTACGCCGTCGAGGCCGCCATGCGTGCCGCCGCCCGGCGCACGGGCAGCGATCCGGAATACTGGGGGGCCGTCGGCTTGTTGCACGACTTCGACTACGAGAAGTATCCCGAAGCGCCCGCTCACCCGAATGAAGGCACCGCGATTCTGCGCGAGCGGGGTTACCCCGAGGACTTCGTGCTGACGGTGCTGTCCCACGCCTCGTACACGGGCGTGCCGCGCGACAACGACTGCGCGAAGTGGCTGTTCGCCGTGGACGAACTGTGCGGCTTCTGCATGGCCTGCGCCATGGTCCAGCCGGACAAGAAGATCGCCCAGGTGAAGGTCAAGTCGGTGAAGAAGAAGCTCAAGAAGAAGGACTTCGCGGCCAAGGTCGACCGCGACGAGATCCGCGAAGGCGCCGCCGGTCTGGAACTGGAACTGCCCGAACTGATCGAGCACGTCCTGTCGGCGCTGGTGCCCGTGGGCGAGGAGCTCGGCCTGTAGTCGGCCTGACGCGGTGCGCCGCGCGGTTGGCTGCCGCAGGCCGAAGGTCCCCGCGACCGCCGCCGCCGTTTCGGCGGCCGTTTTCCCGAAGGGAGCCCTCATGGCTATCTCCTGGCCCGACGACCGCGTCACCGGTCTGCTCGGCATCGAACACCCGATCATCCAGGGTGGAATGATCTACAACAGCGGGGCCAAGCTGGCCGCCGCCGTCAGCAACACCGGCTGTCTGGGGCTGATCGGCGCCGGCAGCATGCAGCCCGATCTGTTCCGGCAGCAGGTGCGCAAAGCCAGATCGCTGACCGACCGTCCCTTCGGCGTGAATCTGCCGCTCTTGTATCCGCATACCGCCGCCTGCCTGGATATCGCCCTCGAAGAAGGCGTGCGGATATTTTTCACTTCGGCCGGCTCGCCCAAAGGCGCGCTCGAGCGGCTCAAGCCGGCCAGTTGTACGGTCGTCCACGTGGTCGCCAGCCCGGCGCTGGCGCGCAAGTGCGCGGACGCCGGCTGCGACGCCGTGGTCTGCGAAGGCTTCGAGGCCGGCGGGCACAACGGGCGCGACGAGATCACGACCATGGTCCTGGTGCCCGAGTGCGTGGCGGCGGTCGATATTCCGGTGATCGCCGCGGGCGGTATCGCCACCGGACGGCAGCTCGCCGCGGCACTGGTCCTGGGCGCGGCCGGTGTGCAGATCGGCTCGCGCTTCGCCGTCACTCGGGAAGGTTCGGGGCACGAGGCGTTCAAGAGCGCGGTCGTCGCGGCCGACGCCTGCGCCACGCGACTGGTGATGAAGCCGCACGTTCCAGTGCGCCTGCTCGCCAACCGCTTCCGTGAGCAGGTCATGGAACTCGAAGGGCGTGGTGCGGGGCGCGAAGAGCTCGCGGAGCTCCTGGGCAGCGGCCGGTCGCGTCGCGGCATGCTGGAAGGCGATCTCGAGGACGGCGAGCTGGAAATCGGCCAGGTGTGCGGCCTGATCGACGACATCCCGACGGTGGCCGCGTTGGTGAATTCCCTGCTCGACGGCTATATTGAAGCATCCGGTCGTCTCGCGAAAACAACCTAGAGAAGGATTTACGTCGTGCCGAACAAACAATCGATCTGGCGCCAGTTTCCCGGCTCCTTCTGGGCCGCCAACGTCATGGAGATCTTCGAACGCATGGGCTGGTACGGCTTCTACGCCGTCAGCAGCCTGTACCTGACCGGGGCGGTCGCCGACGGCGGACTCGGCCTGAGCAGCGAGGATCGAGGCGTCATCCAGGGTGTCGCAACCTTCTTCCTGTACCTGTTCCCGGCCCTGTTCGGCGCGCTCGCCGATCGCTACGGTTTCCGGCGGATGTTCCTCGCCTCCTGTGTGGTCATGATTCCCGGCTACATGTTGCTCGGCGTCCCCAACACCTTCTGGGGCTTTCTGATGGTCTACCTGCTCGTCGCGGTCGGCCACGGCATGTTCAAGCCCGTGGTGATCAGCACCGTCGCCAAGTGCACGACCGCGGAGACCGGCAGTGTCGGCTTCGGCATCTTCTACATGATGGTCAACATCGGCGGATTCCTCGGCCCGATCATCGCCGGCATCGTGCGGGGCTGGGACTGGCAGTTTGTTTTCTACTGCTCGGCCGGCTGGATCCTGATCATGGGCATCGTGGCAATGCTGTTCTACAAGGAGCCGCCGCGCGACGCCGAGAAGGAAGCGCAGCGCTCGTTGCGTGAGGTCTTCACCGACATGGTGGCGCTCGTGGGCAACGGCCGCTTCTTCCTGCTGGTCGCCGGCTTCCTGGCGATCCTGGTCGTCGCCTCGAAGAACGATAGCTTCCTGCTGGTGGCGCCGATCTGGCTCGGTCTCTTTCTGCTGTGGGACGTGCTGGCGCGCCTGCTGCGCGCCGGACCCGACGCGTTCTGGCTGATCCAGCCGCTGAAGGTGGGCGAGGGGCGCTACCTCGTGTTCCTGCTGCTGATGGCCGGATTCTGGACGAGCTTCAACCAGATCTTCATGACCCTGCCCGAGTACATCCGCGACTATGCCGACACGTCCGATCTGATCCGCAGCCTCAGCCCGATCGCCGGCTGGATCACCGGCGTGGCGCGGTCGCTCGGGGCGGACACGAGCGAGTGGGGCAGGGCGGTGCTCGAACACGGGCAGGTCAAGCCCGAGCACCTGATCAACTTGAACGCATTCGGCATCATCGTCGGCCAGGTCGCCATATCCTATCTGTCCCGTAAACTCAAGCCGTTCACGACCATCATCAGCGGCGTGATGATCACCGTGGTGAGCTTCCTGCTCTATCTGGTCGGCCAGGGCGGCTGGATGATCGTCGTGGCGATCCTCGTGTTCAGCGTTGGCGAGATGCTGGCCAGTCCCAAGAGCAAGGAGTACGCCGGTCGCATCGCGCCGCCCGAGAAGGTCGGCTTGTACATGGGCTACTTCTACTGGTGCGTGGCGCTGGGCAATCTGTTCGGCGGCCTGCTCTCGGGTGTGGCCTACCAGCACTTCGGTCCGGTGGAGCGCGGCGGTATCGATCAGCCCGATGTGATGTGGGTGATCTTCGCGGTACTCGCCCTGTCGACCGCCGTGCTGCTGGCCGTGTACGATCGCTGGGTGAAACGACAGCAAGCGGCGTGACGATGGCGATCGAGGCAGAGAAGGGAAGGCGGCGATGGCCGCGCCGCACAGCACCACGACCGTGCAACTGGGCGACCTGCTGGCGCGCCTGTGTCCGCAGCAGCACATCGATCTGGCCGGCGCGGTAACACTGCCCTGTCCGCTTCCCCATGCACACGGCTTCGCCGGGCTGTCAGACGAGCTGCCGGAGTCGATGGCTTACCTCGCCCGCGATCCCGCCGTGCGAATCGATCCCACCACCAGGTATCCCTGGGCGCATTCGGTGCTGGTCTTCGCCCAGCGGTACACCGACGGCTGGCCGGCCGACGCGTACGGCCAGACAGCCGACAGCGCCGCCACGACAGCCGGTGACGGATCGGCGGACGACTGGCTGGGCGGCGTCTCGCGCTATGCGCGCGGTCTCGACTATCACGATGTGCTGCTGGCCGACATCGAGGCCGTGCTCGCGGCAATGGCCCGGGCCATACCCGGTATGCAGTACCGCTGCGCCGTCGATACCGGTCCCTACTGCGAACGCGAGTACGCGTTTCTGGCCGGGCTGGGTTTTTTCGGCAAGAACACCTGCCTGATCCATGAGCGATTGGGCTCGGGCTTTTTCCTCGGCGTGGCGTTGACCGACCTCGCGGTGGCGGGTTTGCCGGCGCCGGGCGTACCCGCTCCCGAACCGCTCTACGCCGCGGTGCCGCGTCGGCGTCGGCAGTCGCCCGTGACCGACCACGCCGCCGCCGACGCGATGGCGGCGGTCGCTACTCGTTGCGGCACCTGTACGCGTTGCCTCGACGCCTGTCCGACCGGGGCGTTGGCGGCACCGTTCTCCCTGGCGGCTGCTTCCTGCCTGTCGGCGTTGACCATCGAGTGTCGCGGCAACGGGCCGAACGAGCTGCGCCCGGCCCAGGGCGAGCAGCTCTTCGGCTGCGATATCTGTCAAGCCGTTTGCCCCTGGAACGCCAAGGCGTCGCGACGTGCCGGCTCTGCGCAGCCGGCGCCGGCGGCCGTCCGTGCCGCGTACGCGCCGCTGGCGGAGCACCGGCAGCTCGTACTGGGCGATCTGCTGCAGGTCGACGCCGAAAACTTCCGGCGCCGGTTTCGTCGCACGCCCCTCTGGCGGTGCCATCCGGCCGGCCTGGTGCGCAACGCCTTGACGGTGGTTGCCAACCGCTGGCGGTCCGCTACCATGTCCAGGAGTGATGCGGTTGCAGCGCGGATCGCACAGCTCGCCGCCGCCGATCCCGATCCGGACGTCCGCCGGGTCGCCCGCTGGGCGCTGGCACGGATCGCCGCCACCGGCAAGGAGTGATGATGGTCACGGCCCGCTACTGGCATACGCTGCCCGACGATCGGATCGCCTGCGATCTCTGCCCCACCGCCTGCACGCTCGATCCGGGTCAGCTCGGGTCGTGCGGGACGCGCGCCAACGAAGCGGGTGTGATGGTGGCTCGCCAGTACGGACGCCTGGTGTCGGCGGCCGTCGATCCCATCGAAAAGAAACCCCTGTACCATTTCTTCCCCGGCGCGCCGATCCTCTCGATCGCCGCCGCCGGCTGCAACCTGCACTGCCGTTTCTGTCAGAACTGGAACATCAGCCAGCGAACCGACACCCCGGCGCGCGAGGCCACTCCGGAAGCGGTCGTGGACATGGCCGCGGCGGAGCAGTCGGTGGGCATCGCCTATACCTATAGCGAGCCCCTGGTCTGGTTCGAGTTCGTGCTGGACACGGCCAGGCAAGCGCGTCGGCGGGGGCTGAAGAACGTCATCGTTTCCAACGGGCACCTCAACGCGGAGCCGGCCCGCGAGCTGTTGCCGCTGATCGACGCCGCCAATATCGATCTGAAATCCATGGACGAGACCTTTTACCGCAAGATCTGCCGCGGGCGGTTGCAGCCGGTGCTGGACAACATCGTCCTGTGCCACGAACTGGGTGTGCACGTGGAGGTGACCAACCTGGTCATCCCGGGACACAACGATACCGACGATCACTTCGCGCGGCTGGCCGACTTCATCGCCGGCGTCGATCGCGCCGTGCCGCTGCATCTGTCGGCGTATCGACCGTGTTACGAATTCGATGCGCCTGCCACACCCGCGCAGACCCTCGTGCGAGCCGCCGAGATCTGCGCCGAGCGGCTCGACTACGTGTATGTCGGCAACACGACGCTCACCGACTGGAACGATACCGTGTGTCCGGGCTGTGGTGAGCAGGTCGTGCGACGGCAGGGATTCCAGGTCCGCAGCCGCCTCGTCGACGGCGCCTGTCCCGGATGCGGCCGCCGACTACCGGTGGTCGGCGAGTAGTCGCCGATGGCGCGTGATCTTGGGGTGATCGGCGCGCGGTCAGTCCACCGATCCCCATTGCGGATCCACGTAGGTCGCGTTGACGTGGGTCGTGATCCCGCCCCGCACGAACCAGTCACCCCGCACTTCCAGCATACGCGGTTTGACGGCGGCCACGAGGTCGTCGAGGATCTGGTTGGTGACCTTCTCGTGGAAGGCCCCCTCGTTGCGGTACGACCACAGGTAGAGCTTGAGGGATTTCAACTCCACGCACAGCTGGTCCGGCACGTAGACTATGGTGAAGGAGGCGAAATCGGGCTGGCCCGTCAGCGGGCACAGACAGGTGAACTCGGGACACTCGAATTCGATCTCGTAATCGCGGTCCGGGTACGGGTTGTCGAAGGTGTCCAGATCACGGGACGGCGTGGTGGCCATGGCGGGCCCCTTTCCGGTTGTCGGCTGCGGTCCGGCTGTTTACGCGGCGGACCGTGATCACGGTTCTCGTTCGGATCATCATCGTCGGCGTGCAGCCCCGGGATTCTAGCGGAGAAAGCCCGTCAGCACCAGCGTGCACCTGGTGGGCGACCGGTGGCTCAGGCCTCGCCTTGCCGGCCGTACTTCCGGGTATAAAAAAGGGGCGGTACGTGTACCGCCCCTCCGTGTTCAGGCCGAGTCCCGGTCCCTAAGGCCCGGCGACCGGATCACTTCACCAGCGCCATGCGTCCGGCGAAGGAGTGCTCACCGCTGATGACCTGGTAGAAGTAGACACCCGCCGCGACCCGCTGAGAGCGGTCGTTGCGGCCGTTCCACTGCACCTCGTAGATCTTGGCATCCAGGTCCTCGTCGACCAGTTGCCTGACCTGACGTCCCGCCAGATCAAAGATCGTGACCGTGGTGTGGGCCGCTTGCGGCAGGGCGAAACGGATCGTCGTGATCGGGTTGAACGGGTTCGGGAAGTTCTGGTCGACCTGGAAGACGGTCGGCACGGTCTCGGTTCCCGGTACGCCGTCAACGACACAGGTCGCGCTCAGGGCGCCGATCAGGTCGCAACCGCCACTGTGGGCGGGCGCGCACGGCGACTCCGGCGTCACGTGGTAGTTGTCCTCGCCGACATCACAGAAATCGGGATCGACGGAGACGTTGCCGTCGGTACCGGTCGGATCGGTGATGCCCGAGTAGTCCAGCCCGTTACCGTACACGTCGTTGCAGACGACCGAGGCGGGCGGGGTCGAGAAAGCGAAGCCGTTGCCGAAGCTCGGGGCGCCGGTGTTGAAGGCCGAGATGTTGTTGCCGACGTCGAGCGGGCTGCCGACCACATATACGCCCGCGCCGGTAACGGCGTTGTTGTAGGCGAAGGTGTTGTTGGTCAACTCACCCGTGAGCGCGTTCTGTACTTCGAGCGCACCGCCGAAGAATCCCGCGGTGTTCTCGACCATCACCGTGTTGGTCATGGCGAAGCTCGGGCAGGCATCGGCGAATCCGCCGCCGCCGAAGGACCCGGAGCAACCCTGCACCAGGCAGTTGTCGATGGTGGTCGTGACCGCGGACAGGAAGAAACCGCCACCGTTGGCGGTGTTGGCTCCGACCACGGTGTTGTTGACGATACTGGTGCCGCTCAGATCGAGCGTGCCGCCGGTCATGTGAAGCCCGTTGCCGCCATCGGTCGCCGTGTTGTCGTAGATCTCACCGTCGCTGAAGTCGAGGTCCGAGGTGGCATCGTAGCCACCGACATACATGCCGCCGCCGAATTGCAGATCGGCATGGCCGTGCACGGTGCATTCCGACATCGTCACGTCGGCGTCGACGATGTGCACACCGCCGCCGATGGGATCGAAGTCGAGATTGTCGAAGATGAACTCATTGTCGTAGACGTGGCAGTTGGTGAAGGTCGGCGAGCCTTCGAAGATGAAGACGCCGGCGCCGTAGATACTCGTGCAGCCGTAGATGCTGACGTTTTCGAGCACGGGGCTCGAGGCGTTCATGGCGATACCGGCGCCGCAGCCCAGTATGGACGAACTGCCGGTGCTGCAGTCGGTGATCACGATGTTGCGCAAGGTCGGTGATTGCCCGTTGAGCATGATGCCGCCGCCGTAGCGCCCGTAATAGGGAATACCGGAGAAGATCTTGCCGCCGCCGCCGCTGATGTGGAAGCCGTCGACCTCGGTGTCGAACAACACCTCACCGGAGAACTGCAGGGCGGAGCCGCTGACGCTACCTTCGACGATGGTCGGTGTCGACGGATCTCGGCTCGAGAAATCCGCGTTGTAACCACCGAGAAGTTTGAGCCCCTTGCCCAGCACGGTTATCTCGTCATAGATTTCGCCGGCGCGCAGGGCGATCGTGTCACCATACGAAGCTTCGTTCAGCGCGTCGAGCAGGGTCGGCAGCTCTTCGGGCACCGGTATGAAGTCGTCGCCACCCAGAGCCTTGAGCAGGTTGATCCGACCCGCGCCCATCTTGCCGATGAACAGGGGGTTGGCATCATCGATGTTATCGGCGGTGCTGGTCAGCACGTTCGTCACCTGGAAGTAGTTCATGCCCGGGTTGGCCATCCAGATCAGCGCGGCCGATCCGGCGGTGATCGGGGCCGAGAAGCTCGTGCCCTGCGTACTCGTGTACGTGTGCTCTGCCTGGGAGTCGTTGTAGAAGGTGGTATAGATGTCGACGCCCGGTGCACTGATCTCGACCCAGGTACCGTAACTCGAGAACGGCGCCTTGCCGTCGGACTGGTTGGTGGCCGCCACCGAGATCACGCCGTTGCGGGTACCGAGGTAGGACGGGTTCTCGTCATCGTTGTTACCGGCCGATTCGATGATCAGGATACCTTCGCCCTGGGCCACATCGCAGGCCATACCGATGATCGACGAGTTGCCCCAGCTACAGCTGATGATGTTGGCGCCGTTGTTGGCGGCGTAGATGATCGCCTGGGAAGCATAGGTCATGACGACGATGCCTTGCGGATTGCCTTCGCCATCGTCGACCACGTACCCGATCCGCAGCGGCATGATCTTGCAGTTGGGAGCCGTGCCCGAGATACCGATGCCGTTGTCGGTGAGCGCCGCGACGCAACCGGCGACCATGGTGCCGTGATGGTCACCGTTGTAGTCCATGGGATCGTTGTCGGGATGGGAGAGATCCTGGCCGGGAAAGGGCGAAGAACCGGAGGCAATGAAATCCCAGCCGCGGTAGTCGTCGACCACGCCGTTGCCGTCGTCGTCCACGCCGGTGTCGCCGTTCCACTCGGTCCAGTTGATCCAGATGTTGCCGTCGATGTAATCGGGCCCGGTACCACCCAGGTCCGGGTGCATCCAGTCGGTGCCCGAGTCGGGAACCGCGACGATGATACTGTCGTCGCCGATTGCCTGTTGCCAGCCACCGAGGGCGCGTATGTCCATGTTGCCGAGGTTCGTGTTGCGCAGATGCCACTGTGAGGGCAGGTCGGGATCGTTGGGCACCCAGGCATCGGTCATCTTGCAGATGTCCACGCCCCAGACCCGTTCCACCTCGGGCAACTGGGAGTAGGCATCGATGACGGTCTGCACCTCGATCTCGGCCGGGAAATCCACGGTCCACACCCGATCGAGATCGGCCTTCGACTTGGCCTGCAGGTTGCCGGTCATACCGGCGTAGAGCTGATTCATGTCCGACACCTGGTAGCGTGTCGCCAGATTGTCCAGGGATCGGATCCCGACCTCGACCGCCCCGTCGGTCTTGGCAGGAGATATGGTCACGCCCGAACGGATCAGGACGACCACCTGGCCCGGCATCTGTCCCACCACCGACGAATTTTCGTAGGCCAGGGCCGCTGTGGTCGTACCGATGGTCAACAAGACCAGGGCGCATATAACGAACTTTCTCATGACAGGATTCCCTTCTTAACAAGGAGATAGCGAACCATCCCCCCGGTTCACTGCATCGACTGACTTTTATGCTTGTCACACATATGATTATAAAGGATTCTAATTGCTCATTCAATAGGGTTCGAATTTGTCGCTGTTGAAACCAGGTTCTGATACTCTGGTATCTGAATTAAAAGGTAGTCATTATTGCAGTTACTTGATATTCTCTTCGTAGAACCCTACGACGGCGGATCCCACCGTGCGTTCCGCAGGGGACTGGTGACCCGTTCCCGCCACCGATTCGACTGTCTGACTCTGCCGCCGCGTTTCTGGAAGTGGCGTATGCGCGGAGCGGCCCCGTATTTCGCCGATCGGATCAACGCTTTACCGGATCGGCGGCACGACCTGCTGCTGGTGACCGGCATGCTGAACCTCGCGGATCTGAAGGGCCTGCTGGCACCGCCGCTGGACCGAATTCCGAGTTTGCTGTACATGCACGAGAACCAGCTGACCTACCCGCTGTCACCCGACGAGGCCTTCGATTTCCACTTCGGTTTCACCAATATCCTCAGCGCCCTGGCCGCCGACGCCGTGGTTTTCAATTCGGAATACCACCGTGAATTGTTCCTCGATTCGTTGCCCTCGTATCTGGGCAAGATGCCCGAAGCCGTGCCCCGGGATGTGGCGGGACGACTACGCGCCAGGAGTTCCGTCCTGCCGGTCGGTCTGGACCGTGATCCGTTGCCCGCCGGCAGCTTCCCCCAGTATCGCGGTGGTGCCTGCGATCCAGCGGTCGGGCCGCCGTGGCCCCGTGACGGCCGGTCGCCCGTTCTGCTCTGGAACCATCGCTGGGAGTTCGACAAGCAGCCCGAGCTGTTCGCCCGCGCCCTCGATCGTCTGCTGGCCGCCGGACTCGATTTCCAGGTACTGCTGCTCGGCGAGCCGCGCGGTCATGAGAACGTCTTCGCCGCCCTGCGCGATCGCCTCGGCGAACGCTGCCTCCACTGCGGGTTCGTGCCGGAGCGGGAAACCTATGAACAGTTGCTGGCGAGGGCGGACATCGTCGTCAGCTGCGCCGAGCAGGAGTATTTCGGCATCGCTGTCGCGGAAGCCGTGCACGCCGGTGCCTATCCGGTACTGCCCCGACGCCAGGTGTATCCGTCGCTGTATGGCGCCCGCTGCACGGGCAAGCACCTGTACGCGACGGAGGGCGAACTGGTGGATTTGCTGACCGAGCTGCTCAGCGGCGACAGCTGCGGTCACGTCTGTTCCCTGGCTGACGACTGCGACGAGTACTGCTGGCAACGCTTGATCGACCGCTACGACGAGTGTTTCGAACGCGTGGCCGGCCCGCGGTGATTCCTCGTGAACGCCGCCGCGCGACCTGTCACGGCCACCGGAAACGGAAAAGAGTTGGCGCACCGGCTGACAAAGCCCTATTTATCTGCGGTAACCCCGTCCCGGCGTCGAGCACGATCCGACCCGGACTGACAGCGAAGGAGCTCGCTTGAATTCCGACAGTCCCGGCAATGGAGCAAAAGACCTGCGCAACTGGAAACTGGCGCGATCGCTGTCGCTGTCGGCCTGGGATCTGGAACGCAGCCGGCAGCGTTGGCCCGATTCGGACCGCGCCAGATTGGTTGCGCTGCGCGCCAGAAAGGGTTTGCAGGCGGCGATGGAACGGGAACTGGGCATCGCCAAATCCGATCGGGCAATGCTGAAGATGCGTGAGAATGCCAGCGCATCGTGCCTGCTCATCCACGGACGCAGTCATTCGCCGGCAGAACTCAAAGCGCTCGCCGAATATCTCTACCAGAATAATCTGAACGTGTACGCGACCCTGTTGCCCGGACCGGATACGGGCGGCGACCGGATCTCCATCGGCATGTGGCGGTCGCATCTGGCCCAGCTCAGACGCGATTTTCAGGCCCTGCGACGGGCGACTGACCGCGTCCATGTGGTCGGCCACGATCTGGGCGCGGCACTGGCGGTATTGCTGGCGCGCAAGGAAGCGGTGTCCAGTCTGGCCCTGCTGGCGCCGTCGTTGGTTTTCCGGGTGCCGCTGCTGGAACGGATTCGTCTCTGGTTCCGGTGGAACGTGATTCCCTGGCCGCGCTCCGGCGTGGATCGCGATCTGGAGAATCTCGAGTGCATGGACAAGGCGCGGGCGAACCTGTCCCGCGTGAAAGCCCCGATCTATGCCGCCCAGTGCGAGGATGACGAACTGGCCTCGCCGGTGTCGCTGCGGATACTCCAGAAGAAATCGCGTCATTCGGCGTGTCGGTTTCAGGTCTTTCCCACCGGCGGCAACGCCATTCTCCAGGCCCACGGCGAATCGACGCTGCACCGGGAGATTCTTCGTTTCTTCCGTGCCGGCAGATGATCTTCAGATCGGCGCGCGTTCTTTGGAACGGTGACCGCCGTCAATTTCCGGACAGGAGTTTCTGGGGTTGGATGCCCTGGGCGCGCGCGGCGGTCACGAGCTGGGCCCGGCGCTCGGGCGTGGGATCGCGGCGGTAGGCCAGCAACAGATCGAGCAGCGTGTCCATGCTGATCGTTGATCCGTTGACGTTGGCGTCCTCGTCCAGCGTCGACGTGGCGTCGTCGGAACCGGTCAGCAATCGTTCGAGTGATCCGTCCGACAGCTGGGCGCCCAGGCCGAAGCCGCGACGGGCCATTACCTGCAGCACGTAGACGTAGTCGGCGAAATGCGTGTCCAGCTTGGCCAGCGTGGCGGCGAGTCCGGCGTATGCCGTGTGACGCCCGGTCAGGAGGCTGGTCGCGGCGCGGTAGCAGCTCTGACCGCACACCATGTCGCGTTGCCTGGATTCCGTTTCGGTGAACGAATAGGCGATCTTGCGACGCCGCAGCAAGTCGCCGCGATCGTAGAGTCCGAGACACACAAGGCGGTGATCGCCATTGAGTCGGTAATAGTCCGCACGCTGGCGACGCGACAGTTCCGACTTGGGCGGCGGATTGAACTGGGGCGTACAGCCCGCCACGGTACTGGATGCGACCGGCGCTTCCAGGTGGGCGGTCAACAGGTGCGCCAGGTACACGTTCACATCCTCGTCCGGCACGTAGAAATTGGTGGGAAACGACGACGAGGCGCGAGCTTCGAGCAGGTTCTCCATCATGTAGAATTCGACGCGCCGCCGTGCCGTTCGAGTGGGGGAAAGCTCGATATAGCCGGTCGGTCGCTCTTTCTCCAGCATGGCGAGCATACGTTCCTCTCTCGAAGCGGGTAAACCGGCTTCGGGTTGCCCGATACCGCTCAACTCGGTCGCGCCTGTCGAATCTCCGGATTTCTTGGCTCTGGGTGCCGATCGCGGGTTATTGCACAAGTCATGCCAGCAAAGATTTATGAACTGCGCCGTATATTGTTGAATCTAAACAAAATAAGAATCGTCGTGTCGGTGCGCTGAGACAGCACCGGCAACAGGTGAATGATTTTGAGCCAGTGCGATTGCTGATTTCCTGTAAATCCTGCTACGGTTGTTGGTCTTCCGGTCGAACACAACAGGAGAATCCATCGCCCCCGGTACGGTGCGCGCGTGCCACCGGGCCGGCGGCGTTTTCGCGAACCACCGCCATGTGATATGCGCCACAACGAAAGGAATGGGGCATGGACGACCGCGAACTGTTGGAGATGACCGAGCAGGACGAATCGTCGACCGACTTCGGCGACTTCGAAGCGGACTGGGACGAGAATCCGATCGCCGAGTCGACCGAACCGGCAACGAGTGCGCCGGACACGGAGTATGCGGAACAGGAACAACCGGTCACGGCGGCTCCGTCGGTGCCGGCTCCGCTCTCGCAGCTGTCGTACGGCCTGTCACCGATGCGGCAGGGACTCGTGTTCGTCGTTTCCGTGCTGGTCGTGGCGGCGGGACTCGGTTATGGCGTACTGTTCGCACTCGGCGGCACGCTGCGTCAACTCGTCGATCCGCAAGCGCTCACGCGGATCGATCAACTGCTGAAGTTCGACGCCCATCCGACCAATCTGTTTGTGTTCATCGCCCTGGGCGTGATCCTGCTGGCGGCGCTGGGCGGCTACTGGATTCGGCGGGCGACGGATACCGCGCGGCGGCGGGCTTTGCGGGCGGAGCGGACGATCGAGCGAATCGGCAATCTCGATCTGGATGAACCGAGCGGTTGGCAGGACGAGCAGCTTCGCCGCGACACGCGTCTTACCGAATTCCTCACCACGACGCTGGGTTCCTACCGGTTGTTGCTCAACAAGCAAGCCAAGAACGTCGGGCTGGTGGGAGAACTGCGGCGTCTGGAGAAAGCCCTCGACGACGATTCACGGGTCGATCTGCAGGGCAGCTACGAGGAACCTCTGGTCGGCAGTCTGGCGGACATGGTGCTGGCGGTCGTCGACGAGCGTAGCAAAGCCCAGGAGTCGCTCGCCGCGACGGAGCAGCGGTATACCGACACCGGCGCGAGTCTGGTCGCGAGCCTCCAGGAGGCGCAGCACTGGAACAACTCTGCCCTCGATATGCTCAACCTGCAAAGCATGGCCGTCGAACGACTGGCGGCCAATGTGGGCCACCTGACCGAGGCCATCAAGACCGCCGACATCGACCAGCACGACCTGAGCCACCTCGAAGCCGGCATCCAGGCCATCAAGACGAACCTGGCCAATCTGCCGGCGGAAGGACTGGACCAGGTGCTGACCGAGACCGCGACGGTTTTCGGTGAGATGGGCGAACGCGGCAGCAAGCTGGCCTTCCAGATCGCCATGGAGGTCGCGAGGCTCGGCGCCAGTGGCGAACGATTGCTGCCGATGACCCAGGATCTCGAGGAATTGACCACCGAATTCCGGGCCATGGCGGGTGAGCTGAAGACCAAGGCCGCCGATCAGCAACCGGTCGCTCAGTGTCTGGCGAGTATGCGCGGCCAGCTCGCCGGCCTCGATCTGGGTTCGCACCAGGACAAGGCCGACGGCGCGGAGCTTAAGAAGCTCATGGTCATGGCGTCGGAGCTGGCGCCGATGGCCCAGCAGGCCTTCTCGAATCTGAACGATATGGCTCGAGGGCTCATCGAGCAGAACGAGCGGCTGACCCGCCTCGGCAACGACTGCGCTGACGTGTTCGGCGGCGAGTTCGACGCGGCGCTGCCGACCAACAACGACGTCGGTGAATCGATAGTCGGCGGATTGCAGACCGGCGAATTCGATCCGTTTGCTCCTCAGCACGACAGCGTCGTCGATGGCTTCGAAGTCGCCGATCCCTTTGCGGCTGCGCCGGGATCGGTCATGGGTGACGCGCCGGCAGTCGATTCGGGTATCGGTCTGACGCATTCGACCGTCCCCGAGTTGCCTGACAGCGCGGCCGCCACGACGCCGCCGGCGGCGACGATGTCGTCGGACGCTCCCTCCGCAGACACGGTGGTGGCGGTGATGCCGGACCCGGCAGCGAATCCTGCACTTCCCCTGGAGGATGAGAAGGTATACGATCTCTCCGAGTTCGATGCGCAGTGCCTGGACGAGGAAACAACCGGGGACGGCGACGGAGAGGATCGCATATACGAGCTATCCGAACTGGGAGCCGTGGCCCTGAGCTGATTCCCAAGGGGAAGAAACCCGGGATCATGGCCCACGATCTGGAACGCTTCACGAGGCTGCTGGCGGAAGTCCTGGACGACTGCCGCCGCAACCGGGAACCACAGCGGGAGCCGGCAACGGCTCCCGCTGTCGTGTCCAGGATGATCGCGGCCGCCCGCGTACTGGTCGCGCACGGCGCCGGGTCGCAGCAGACAGATCTGTTGCGGTGGAGCCGTCGCCTGCTCGATCTGCTGCTCTGGGTGCGCCGGCATCCGAATCGGGTTCCGGAACGCCTGGACAGGTGCTGGCCGCTTCTGGACCGGTACCTCGAAGAGCTGATACGACGTTACGATCAGGGCCCGCCCGCGATGGATCTCGAACACGATCCCCGGTTCACGACGTTACTTGACTGCTGCGAGGCGGTTGTCGCTGGATCGGATGGGGTCGTTGCGGATCTGCCGGCGACCCTCGATCGGCTGGCGCTGCTGTTCGCGGGTCGGTTGCGGCCGGAGTCCGCCGAGCGACGGGGACAGCCGGATCCGCCGGGCGACGACGACGCCGAGCGACGTCGGCTCCGGCGCCGGTGGCGTCGGCTCCGCGCCGCGGGCGATGTGTTCTTCGGCCCGGACGTCGTGTCGCGAGATCGCCCCACGGCTCAGTCGGCGCCGCAGGTGCTGCTGTTGCTGTCCGGTTCGTTGCGCAACGACACGCTCGGACAGCAGTTGCGGCAAGCCGGAATACAGGTGACCGACGTAGCCGATGCCCGCCAGGCATGCTCGCTGCTGCGCGCCGAGGAATCCGCCGGTACCGTTCTGTGCGACGATGTGGAACCAACGCGCCATGCGCGGCGTCTGCTTGCGCTGTGGAACGAGAGCGGAGAAGACCGGTCACCCCCCGATGTGGTGCTCGTTTCCGCGGCCCGGGCCGAGTCGGTGCGGCGTCGCGCGCGCGAGCTCGGTCTGGCCGGTGTCTGGACCTCGCCCTTTGCGCTCACCGATCTGCTTCCCCTGTTGTAGGCCGCGCCCTGCGCCTGAATCTGCCCCACATACGCTCGTTGCGGAATGCAATGTCCAACGCCTACCGAAGGTATCCTGCACCATCCCGATGCTCCCTGCGGTTCCTCGTTCAGGTCGTCATGTGCTGTATTATGTTGATAAACCGCGGTTTATGAGAACCGCGTATCGAGGCATGGGAGTTGCTCAACTGCGTGTCGACGTCCTGGTGTGGCACAACATCGCTTTGGAAGTCGAGAGGAGAATCCCCCATGTCCGAACACAAGGATCCGTCCAAGATATACATTGGGGGGGCGGATGCGGTCAGCCAGGTGATGACTTCCGTCGAGGCTGCGGAGTATCTGAAGATGCACGTCAAGACGGTCTGCCGACTCGCGAAGGAGGGAAAGATCCCGGCCAAGAAAGTCGGCAGTGAATGGAGATTCTTGCGGTCTGTACTGGACAACTGGCTTGCCGAAGCCCTGGTCTGACCACGGGGCTCCACGCCAGCGTACGCCCCGGACAGCCGAAGCTCGGAGTCGATTATCAGGGCAGCGCCACAGCTGCCCTGATTTGCCGGAGGGATCGAACTCGTGCCGATAGCCTTCAAACCACTACTGCTCAAAAACACACGGATCTTTGGTGTCAAGATCACCGGAACCATGGGGCGCGGTGACCGCCAGCACCTGCAGAAACTCCACCGGAAATGTCTCGAGAACGACAAAACGGATCTCGTACTGGACTTTACGGAGCTGGTCACCCTGGGTGGCGGCGGCGCTTCGATTCTGGCGGATTTCCAGCGTCAGCTGGTCGCCCATGGCGGCGAGGCGGTCTTCGCGGGCACCAGCGATATCGTCCGTTACTTCCTCGACCAGAAATTCGACGAGCTGCCGCTGCGGTTCTACGTCTCGGTCGACGACGCGGTGCAGAACTTCCACTCCGCCGACTACACGGCGCCGGCGACCACGGGCTCGCGCGACCCGGCGTCGACCGGCGGTTCGACGGCCGCAGCAGCGGTCGACGCCGGGGCGAAGTCGGTGGTCACGCCGGTCGACACCATCGAGGCAGCCGCCGGCGCTGACGAGTTGACGGGCAACGATGAGGTCGGCGCAGTCTGCCTGGCAGCCGACGAGGAAACCGATAGCTGTCTCGACCTGATCCTGGAGGCGTTCACTGCGGCGTCGGACAGTCCAGCCGCTGACGAGGCGGTAGCCGAGTCGAACGCCGAGCGGGTCGAGACGCCGCCGGCTGAGGCGGTAACCGAACAGGACCACGAGCCCGCAAGCGAAGCGACCGCCGGGCAGGAAAACGAGCTGGCGGCCGGGACGCCCGACGGGCAGACAGGCGACGCGAATTCGGGAACGCCTGCAGTCGGCGCGGCGCCGGGAGAGTCCAGCGACGAGGAATCCGTCGCGACGTCCCCGCCGGCAGCCCAGCGAGGGTCACCACATCGCTATTGCTCCCTCGAGGAGGCGGTCAGCTCCCTTGCCGAGAGCCCTGCCGTGGCCGATCTCGAATCGATACTGTGCAACCTGCTGCACAGTCACGATCTGGCCGACGACGTGCGGGTGTTCGAACGGCGGGTAGATAGTTTCGTCACCGACGACGCAGCCGTGCGCTTTGCCGACGACGGACCGCTGGCAACCCTGCTGCGGGAGTCGGGTCGGCCGCTGACGTTGCTGGATATCCACGAGCAGGATCTGGACGACCACGAGACGAATCTGCTGGCCGACTGCCGACCCGATCTGATCCTGCCGCTCACGCGCGCCGGCGACCTGTACGCAGCGGCGTTCCTGCGCCACCGGGAAGCGGGACACGAGTACGGTATCAGCGAGAACTTCGCCCTGGAACTGCTGACGAGGACGCTCGATCCACGCAGCGACGAGCCGGCACCCAGGAGCGACGTATCGAATCCGGCCGTTGCGGCCGCAACGGCAGCGGGCGACCTGGACCTGACCTTGGTGACCGATCTGGCCACCGCCGAGAACGACGAGCACTTCTGGAAGATGTTCGTGGCCCGTCTCGAGGGCGTCTACCCGGTTCGCTCCTTGCTGTTTTTCCACCCTGAGAACGAGACGCAGCGCGTGATCGGTCAGGGAGCGCAGAAGAAGAAACTGCGGCAGATCGATTGGCGCCACGAAAAAGCGACCGCTTTCTTCCGGACCCTCGAACGTCCGGTGGCCGCGGACTGTCTGCCGGCAACATTCAAGCAGCAACGCGAAGCGTTGATCGAACTGGGCATTCACTGGCTCGCGCCCCTGCGAGCCGAGACGGAGTGCCTTGGCGTGGTGCTCCTCGGTTTCGACGCCGACGCAGCCGCGGAACTCGACATCGAATCCCTGGCACGGATCACGGATATCTGTTCCCAATCCCTTGGCCGGATGCGGAAACAGAACCGCGAAGCCGATCTGGCCCTGGGTCTGATCAGCACCCTGATCGCCCAGGATGAGCTCAGGCGCTGCGGCTCGAATGAGTACACGCAACTGCTCGTCGATCAGGTCAGGTGTCTGGCGCGGGAGATCGGTTTCCCGCGGGATCAGGAACGCGATCTCGTCTACGGCGTGCTGCTTCGGGATATCGGTCTGCTCGCCGAGGACCACGCGGCGGCGGAGGCTACGGCGAAAAACACCGCGCCGAAATCACGCAAGAACTGCCGGCAATGGCTACGCACGCATCCGCAACGGGGCATCCGGCTCCTCGAAACGTTACCGGTCCCGGCCATGATCCGCGAGGTCATTCTCCATCATCACGAGCTGTTCGACGGCAACGGATATCCCGAGGGTCTTCGTGGGCGCGATATCCCCCTGGCGGCGCGTATCGTGGCGGTCGTCGAGTACTACGCGACGCAAATCACCGGTACGGAGGACGGGCCGGCCGTGTCGATCGAACAAGCGGCGCAGACCATGCGCGAGAACGCCGAGCGTCGCTTCGATCCGGAGATCGTCGACGTCTTTCTGCGGGCGGTCGAGAAAACCGAAGTTCCTGCCTGAGCCGCCGGCGCGCTTTCCCGGTGCACCTGTCTCACTGTCCGGCGTATCGTAACGCCTGAGACGCATCGACTAACTACCTGTCATCAAGTGATTTGCGCTGCGATCGATCACCATCGGGAGTGCCCGGCGTGTCCGGTGTGTCAAGAGCGACAGTGTGCGATATGGTGCCGGCAAGCCGGCACTAGCAGCAGCGAAGCTCGTAAACTACTCAAATCCCAAGCTTTACTCGATATCTTTTTCTTGGTCGCGCGTCGCGGATGGACCGGGCCGATCCTTGCTTGAGCAGCGGATGATGCACGGGCAAGGATGGGAGGACTTGTTTGCGCATCCGGAGAGGCCGGTGGCGGTGAGGGCGCCTCCAACCAGTCGCCGGCCTCCCCATCAACAGTGCCGATCCGCGTCGACGAAACGGACGGCCACGGAACGAGGAGGAAGTTGTGGCGGCCGGATCCGACAGCGTCCGACGACCCGCGGGCAGCCTGGCGTCGGGCCGACAGATACTGGAGGTCGATTTCCGGCGTCTGCAGAAATGCTTCGACGGGCGCCTCAGCCTGTCGCGGTGCCAGCTCCTACGAACCGGCACGCGCTGGCGGATCCGCTTGTGGGGCACGATCAAGGTGGGTGCAGACCGTTCGCTTCATCCCCCGGGTGACAGTCTCATCACGGTGTGTGGCAGCGCCTGCCTGGTGTTCGGGCACAATGGATACGGCGACAGGCGGCGGTTCAGGCGGGCACTGCGGCTGGGGCTGGTCGCGGCGGCCGCCGACCTCGCCACCGAAAACGAGCTCGGCGTGTCGGCGTGTTTCCGCCCCGCGGCATTGACGATCAGGCGTGCGAGGGTTTCTTGACCGTTGCGTCCGCATCGTCCGCCTTGCTCGCCGAACGCATGTAGATCCGGTTCAGTTCGGCGGTCAGATCGTCGATGGCCAGGCCACGTTTGATGTCCCCGTAATGAGCCAGGGAAATCGCCCGCGTCTCCTCCGAGACGACGATGACGATGGCGTCGGACACCTCGGTCAGACCGATGGCCGCACGATGCCGCGTGCCGAGAATGTAGCCGAGCTGCTCGCGGTCCGTTATCGGCAGGATGCACGCTGCGGCGGCGATCTTGTCCTGGCAGATGATCACGGCGCCGTCGTGCAGCGGTCCCGGTACGGTGAAGATCGATTCGAGCGTGGCCGCCGTGATCTCGGCGTTCAACACCGTACCCGAACGGATCCAGCGGCCGAGTCGAACTTCACGTTCGATGACGATCAACGCGCCCAGACCGCGCTTGCTCAGCTGGGCAACCGCCTTGAGGATCTCCTCTTCCGCGGGAATGACCTCATCCGTGCGGAACATCTTGAAGCCGCGACGCAGGCCGAGATTGGTCAAGGCAGAGCGTAACTCGGGCTGGAAGACGATGATGAACGCCACGACCCAGACCGTCTGCAGGGAGCTGATGATCCGGTTGACGACGATCATGCCCAGACTGCTGGCGACGAAGGACAGCAAGAGCAGGAAGCCCAGGCCCATGAACATCTGGATGGCGCGGGTGTCCTTGATGAAGACGATCAGGCGGTAGAGCAGAAACGCGACGATGAGAATATCGAGCAGGTCGATGATCGGGTTGTCGGTGATGCTAGCCCACATGAACACGTCACCTGGTTGCTGCCGGAGTGTTGCGACGAACGGCCGGGACGCCGCAGTCTATCATTCTCCATCGGCCGGCTCAACCCCGGGTTGAGCCCACGTCGTCGATTGCCGCAAGAACGTCGAGAAACTGTTTCGATTCGGCGACGTCGTGCACCCGCACCACAGCGACGCCGGCACGGTATGCCGACACCAGCGCGGCCAGGCTACCGGGCAAGCGCTGCTCGACGGGAACGTCACACAGATGGTCGATGAAACGCTTGCGGGAGGCGCCCAGCAGAACCGGGTACTCGCCGCCGATTCGCTCGAGCGCAGCCAGTAGTTTCAGGTTGTGTGGCAGCGTCTTGCCGAAACCGATACCCGGATCGACCACCAGGCGGTCTGCGGCGACGCCGGCGCGGATTACGGCGTGACAGCGATCGGCCAGGAATTCGCCTACCGTCGCAACCACATCGTCGTAGCGAGGGTCATCCTGCATCGTGGCGGGCGAGCCTCGCATGTGCATCAGCACCAGGCCGCAGCCGGCATCGGCCACCACCGAGATCAGGTCGGGATCGGCGGTACCGGCGGAGACGTCATTCACCGCGTCGGCGCCGGCGGCCAGAACGGCGCGTGCGGTCGCGGCATTGGTGGTATCGACGGAAATCGGCACCTCGGTTCGATCGCGCAGTGCCTCCACTACCGGCAACAGCCGTTGTTGCTCGATGTCGGGGCCCACGGGCGTCGCACCCGGCCGCGATGATTCGGCTCCCAGGTCGAGCAGGTCGGCGCCCGCTTCGATCTGGGCGAGCGCCACCGCGACCGCGGCCTCGGGATCGGTCTGTCGTGAGGCCGGATAAAAGCTGTCGGCGGTCAGGTTGACAATCCCCATGATCAGGGGGTAGCGGCAGGGCCGCAACTCCAAGCGACCCAGATTCCAGGCCGGAGCACGATACGGGACATGGCCGGAATAGGGGCTTCCCGGCGCTCGACTCAAGATCGCGTGTCCTCTTCGGTGTCGGCGGGGCTTTCGTCGTCCACGGTGTCGCGTGCGTCTACCACGCCATCGGCGCCTGCCGTGCTTCCCGCATTATCGGGATCGTTTTCGGTATCTTCTGCGACATCATCAACCGGATCAGCATCCGGATCATCAACCGGATCGTCATCCGGATCGTCACCCGGATCGACCGTCTCGTGATCGACCACGATCTCCGGATCCGGTAGTGGTTCGCCCTTCATGATCAGCTCGAATTCATCGGCGTTGAGGGTCTCGCGCTCCAGCAGCGCGGCCGCCATCGTGTCGACACTGGCCCGGTTCTGTTCGAGGATCTCCCGCGCCCGCTCGAGCTGAGTGTTGACGATGCGGTTCACCTCGGCGTCGATGGTCTGCAGGGTCTGTTCGCTGTGCACGTGTCGACGACCGTAGTCCCGGCCCAGAAAAACCTGCTCGGAGCTTTCCTCGAAGGCGATCGGACCGAGTATCTCACTCATGCCCAGGCGCGTGACCATGCCCCTGGCGTAGGCCGTCACGGCCTTGATGTCGCCGTAGGCCCCCGACGCGATACGGCCCAGGAACAGCTCCTCGGCGGCGCGCCCACCCAGGGCCACGCAGATGTGATCGTAATACTTCTGTTCGACCCAGGTGTACTGGTCTTCCTCGGGCAGCATGGCCGTCAGGCCGAGGGCCTGGCCGCGCGGAATGATGGTGACCTTGTGCACCGGGTCGGCTTCCTCGCAGTGGTAGGCGACGACGGCGTGTCCGGCTTCGTGGTAGGCGATCTCCTTCTTGACCTTCTCGGTGAACACGCGGCTGCGCCGCTCCGGACCGAGCATGACCTTTTCCTTGGCGTCCTCGAAATCGTCCATGACCACATCGGTGTGGTTCTTGCGGGCGGCGAGCAGCGCGGCCTCGTTGACCAGGTTCTCCAGGTCGGCGCCGCTCATGCCCGGCGTACCGGCGGCGATGTCCCGCGCGCTGACATTGTCGTTCATCTTGATCTTTTTCATGTGGACCTTGAGGATCGCCTCGCGACCGCTCAGATCGGGCATGTCCACGACTACCTGGCGGTCGAAACGGCCGGGCCGCAGCAGGGCCGGATCGAGCACGTCGGGGCGATTGGTGGCGGCGAGCAGGATCACGCCCTCGTTGGACTCGAAACCATCCATCTCCACGAGCAGCTGGTTCAAGGTCTGTTCGCGCTCGTCGTGGCCACCGCCCAGACCGGCGCCGCGGTGGCGGCCAACGGCGTCGATCTCGTCGATGAAGATGATGCACGGAGCGTGCTTCTTGCCCTGGTCGAAGAGATCGCGTACGCGGCTGGCGCCGACGCCCACGAACATCTCCACGAAATCCGATCCGGACATGCTGAAGAACGGCACGGCGGCCTCGCCGGCCACCGCACGGCCGAGCAGGGTCTTGCCGGTTCCCGGCGGCCCCACCAGCAGCGCGCCCTTGGGGATGCGTCCGCCCAGACGCTGAAATTTCTTCGGCGAGCGCAGGAAATCGATGATCTCCTGCAGTTCGAACTTGGCCTCGTCGCAGCCGGCGACGTCTTCGAAGGTCACGTCCGGATTGTCCATGTTGAACATCTTGGCCTTGCTCTTGCCGAAGCTGAAGGCCTTGTTGC
>CAYLIV010000024.1:0-66737 GCA_964384055.1 uncultured Fibrobacteraceae bacterium | reverse complement strand
AACCAGGGCACAAACCATGAGTTTCCTAAGCATTAGGACACCTCCAAAAAATGCATGATCGAGCGAGGGTGATAAACCCAAGCGAAGACGGTTGACTAAAGTTGTATTAACTCTCCTTCCCCCTATCATGGTCCATCACTTGACTGCATAAGTATACCACATCTGAGCAAGAAAAAACACAGGAAACATCTGTTCTGCGGAAATTATTGGCAATAACGGCACCGGTTCATCTCCTGAATTGCACCGGCCGGCCCGGCTAGGATATTATCGGTAAAGGCTTTTTCGAGACGGGTCCGATTTCAGGCGAACAAACGACGCCGATCGGATCCGAACCACAGGAAAATGCTGCCCGACACCGTATTACGTTCCTGGGCGGGCTGAGGGGGCAGAATCGCGGCCCGCGACGTGCCGGCAGCGAGGAGAGGAGAGTGCAGGTTTGGTGCTTGAGAATCGACCGCAACTGCTGGCGATACCGCGCCACGGCGTTGCCGGCGTACTGATACTCGTGACGGGACAGCTTCTTCTGCTGACAGGCAACTACTGGCTAGGGGTGTATTTCACGCCGATCCAGTGGACCGGTCTGATTCTTCTGCTGGACGGGATCCATGCGGCAAAACGCGGAACCTCGCTCGTCCGCGACCATGGCGGCGAGTTTCTGTTGTTGCTGCTGATATCGATCGTGAGCTGGTACATATTCGAAGGCTACAACCTGCTGTTGAAGAACTGGCGCTACGTCGGCCTGCCAAGCAGCCGCGCGTTGCGCTACATCGGGTATTTCTGGTCCTTCGCGACCATTTCACCAGGCATTTTTCTCATGTACCAGGTGCTCGAGGATCTGATCCCCGGGGGTGGATCGCCGCGGCGCGCATACCGTATGGATACAGGTATTTTTTACCTTTTGACAGGAGTCGGGACCGCGTGCCTCGTGATACCGTTGCTCGCGCCGTCGACCTACATGACGCCGCTGGTCTGGATGGGCTTCATGTTGCTGCTCGATCCGATCAACCACCGGCTCGGCGAACGTTCGATCCTGGCCGAGTTTCTCTCCGGCTACCGCCGGTCGTTGTGGCTCTTCTTTCTCGCCGGCCTGGTGTGCGGCCTGCTCTGGGAGTTCTGGAATTACTGGGCGGTCGGCAAGTGGCACTACGATGTGCCGTACTGGGGGCAGGTCAAACTCTTCGAGATGCCGATACTCGGATTCCTGGGTTTCTTGCCTTTTTCCATCGAGTGTTTCGCCATCTGGATCTTCATTCGCCGTTTGCTTCCCGGCCGGCGGCAACCCGCGGCGACTCTTTTCCCATTGCGCGAACCCGCCGGGAGGCTTTCCCGGGCTGCGGAACCCGAAGAATATGTTTAGCCGACCGCCAGGTCACATCGTGAAAACAGTCCTGAATCGCCTGATTCGCGGGGAATACGTCGTGTCTTAGCCAATCTATTCTTTTCCTTTAGCTATCCTTCAGGTTTCACCGGCTGGGAGTCGTATCATGTTGACGAAGTGGCCGGGGACAATTATCCGTGCATTCGCAGTGTGGGGCGGTGCGAGGATTTCTTCCCCGGCCGCTTTCGTTCGGTGAGGTTATGCAGGAGCATTACGACACTACGGTACAACTCCAGAACTGTCCCAATCGCTGACCTATAACTGGAACAGATACTGCAATTTCATGAAATACTGACGATCCGTCAATGTCCAGCCCTCGCGGCCGTGGTCGGCGAGATTCAGGTCCCGGTAATCGCGGGTCGACCCGACGTAGAAGGTCGACAGCGGGTTGAGCCGGTACCTGAGCAAAGGATCGAATTCCCAGCGTTCGGCGAAATCGTTGTATTGCACCACGATTCGAGCCGACAGCTCCCGTGAGAACTGGAGTCCGACGCGGGTGCGGGAGATATATCCGGAAAACAGCGTCTCGCCGGAGTCCACGTCGCTGCTGGTGATGTAGGTGAAGGACGAGTTTATCGACAGCCGGTCGATCGGTTTTACGGTCGCCCAGCAGCCCGTGGTGATCTCCTTGCCCATGACGAGATCGCGGCGAGCGATGCGGTGACCGTAGTCGTAGTGGGCGCCGCACTGGAGCCAGCCGCCGGGATGGGCGTTCACGCAGGTGTGCGCCAGCCAGATGCCGTCGAACTGGACCCCACCGAAGAGCTCGTTGCTGCGCATGTAGCGCGAGTGTATATGCGATTGCGCCGACCGGAACTGCACCGTGTGGCTCAGGTTCACCCACTCGTCTTTCCGGGTGCCGAAGAAGTTCCATTTCCGGCCGGTGTTGCCGTCGACCGACATGTTTTCGACGAGGCGACTGTTGTCGAACCGGAATACGTAGCTCGATGACACGAAAGACAGCCGCTGGTCGTTCTGGTTTTCGAAGCCGCAGTCGGCGCGGAAGGTCGGCGAGCGTTGCCAGTAGTCGATGTCCAGAGAGAAATTCCGCGTGTTGCGTTCGAAGCTCGCGTAGGCGCCGTGTCCCCAGAAGGTCTCGCCATCGAGCGTGGCAGTGAACGCATCGTCGCCGAAGGTGGCGTCCAGGTCGGGCGTCAGGTTGGTGTTGTCGACTTCTTCGGTGTAAGTGGCCGCGTACTGGAATTCGATCTGGCTGCTCTGCGACAGGCGGATCCGGCCGTCGAGACCGGCCAGGGTTCCCGCACCGCCGTCGTCGAAGCGGCGATCGGTGGCGATCACGCCCAGGTGCGACTGGTCGCCAAGATCGTGCCGCGCGCGCAGGATGTTCACGGTGCTCTTGCCGTTCTCCACGAACTCGCTGCTCTCCGCAAAGGGCAGGATGATCACCGAGTGGTCGTCGCGTGCGGTCAAGAACGCAGCGCTGTTGGCGCCCTTGCGTCCGGTCATTTTGGCGGCCGCGATGGGATCGTTGATCGAGCGCGTGTAGACGGCGCTGAAGTAGGTATCGAAAAGATCGCTGCCTTCCTGGAAAAAGGGGCGCCGCTCCGGATAGAACAGGGCGAAGGTCGTGTTCACGTCGATCTGGGCGGCGTCCGATTCCACCTGGCTGAAGTCGGGATTGACCGATGCTTCGGCCGTGACCTCGGATGACACGTCGTACGTGAAACCGATGCCCAGGTCACCCGAGTAATCGCCGGCCTCGAATTCACCCGCGTCATTCAACTCGCCGGACTGATGGGCCACGACGTAGGGGAGCAACTCGAATCCCTTGCCCGGCGTGACGCCGGAAATGCCGTTGACCGTGCCCCACTGGCATGGCCAGCAGGCTTCGTCGCGCTCGTAGGCCGCCCACGAGTACTGGTAGCGCGATTCACGAGGGCGGTTACGCCAGAAATCGACCCGCCAGACCTGGTTCGCCTGTTCCGGAAAACGCATGGAGGCGAAAGGGACCGCCATCTCCACGATCCAGCCGTCGTCGGTGATCCGACCAGCGGACTCGAAGATCATGTCGTAGGTCACGTCTTCGCCATGAGCCGCTGAGAACAGCAGATCGCCCGGAATACCGTACGGATTGGCCGAGATCTCGTAGGCGAGCGTGGCGTCGCCGAAGGTGTCGATGCACAGGATGACGTAATCGTCCGAGAAGATGGCGTCGCGTTCGCAGAACGTGGCGCGTACCTCGTCGGGATCGTCGTGGCAGATCCAGGCCACGAACAGGTTGTCGTCGTCGTAGGTGACCAGCACCTCGGTGTCGACCTCGGGCTGCGTCTGGTCGCCGGGGGAGTGTTCGGCGAAATTGTCCGCCTTGGCCGCGCCGCGCCAGCCGGGATCGTCGAGATTGGCGTCGACGGTAATCGAACCGGCACATCGCTTCACGTCGAGGCTGGGGTGGTATACCGGTACGAATTCGTCGGCCGTGGCGGTCGCAGCGCCCGTCGCAGGCATCGTGGCTGTGGCAATGGCGAACAGCAAGACCAGAGCAGCGATCGTACGGCAACCAAACAAGCTGATGGAACGCATACCGGAGACTCCCGTGTTTTTGGGTTTTCTGTCCACGTCTGCGCCGGCAGGGAATTCACCGGTGAGGGTGAGGCGGCTCGTTGGCATCACGCCACGATTTACGGTCAGCTAGTACGGGAATCGTTCGACCGGGTTGCACAAGTGCTGCCATGGAAACCGACGGCGCCGAAGAAATACTGGTTTTTGGTTTATTTTTGGCGTACACGAAATACATTGTGAGACAGAGCGGAACGAGGTGCCCAAGTATTACCGGATGCCCGGCGGTATCGGGCCCGCCGGAAAGGAGCATTGATCCATGTCGGTAGAACTCAACGCCACGGTGACCGCACGCAATGAGATCAACCACGGCTTGCTCATCCTACGTGTGAAGCCGGACGTGCCTGTGTCCGGATTTACACCGGGCCAGTACACTGTCCTCGGGCTGCCCGGATCCGCCGCCCGCGTTGCCAATGCGGAACCCGAAGACGAACCGCCCGCACCTGACAAGGTGGTCAAGCGCGCCTACTCCATTGCGTCTTCCAGCTCCCAGGGCGAGTTCCTCGAGTTCTATGTCGCTCTTGTGCACACGGGGTTGCTGACACCACGTCTTTTCGCCCTCGAGGAAGGCGACCGTCTGTTCGTGGGCAAGAAGATCGTCGGCATGTTCACGCTGAAGGATGTGCAGCCCGAGCACGATATCGTCTTCGTCGGTACCGGTACCGGCCTGGCGCCCTATATCTCCATGTTGCGCTCTCAGTATCGCTTCGATGCCGGCCATCGGACCATCGTCATCCATGGCGCAAAGGTGTCGTGGGATCTGGGGTACAGCCGGGATCTGGCCGCGCTGGCCGCCCTGTACGAGCACTTCCACTACCTACCGATCATCGACGACACGCAGCGCGATCCGGACTGGCCAGGCAAGACCGGGTTCGTCTTCGAGTATTTCGACGATGGTACCGTGCCCCGTCTGCTCGGCCACGATCTCACGCCGGACACGACTTCCGTGTTCCTGTGCGGTAACCCGCTGATGATCGAAGGCATGGAGAAAATGCTGCTCGAACGCGGCTTCACGGTGCACTCACGCAAGGAGCCGGGGACCATATTCCGGGAGAAGTTCTGGAAAGAGTGATCCGGGGTACGGCATGTGGTGTCAGCCTTTGCGCTCCGCACACCGATCGGCCAGTTCCCGCAAGGCCCTGATGTGGTCCGGCGTCGTGCCGCAACAACCGCCGACGATGCGCACCCCCGCGTCCAGGATCCGCGCCGCGCTACCGGCCAGGAAGTCGGGAGTCTCGTTGTAGACCGCGCGATCGCCAACCAGCTCCGGCAAGCCGGCGTTGGACTGGATGAGGACCGGAAGCTCCGTACTGGCGCAGAACTCTTGCGCGATCTCCACCATCCGCTCGCTACCGTTGCCGCAGTTCGAGCCGACGATGTCCGCGCCCGCGCGCGCCAGTTCGGCGGCCGCGGTCGGGATGTCCGTGCCCATGATCGTGAAGTAACCTCGCGGTATCCGGTCGAAGGTCATCGTGGCCATGATCGGCAGGTCGGGCGCCACTTCCCGGGCGGCGCGCACGGCGAGTTTCGCCTCTTCGAGATCGATCATGGTTTCGATACACAGAACATCCACCCCGGCGCTCGCCAGCGCGGCGAGTTGACGCCGGAAACTCAGGAACACGCTTTCCGGCTCGGTATCGCCGTACGGCAGCAAGGTGTGGCCGCAGGGGCCGCAGGATCCGCAGACGTAGGCCCGGTCCGCGACCGCTTCACGAACCGCAACGACCGCAGCGCTGTTGATCGCCTCGGTCTGGTCGTCGAGTCCGTAGCCGGCGAGTTTCAGTGGCGAGCCGCCGAAGGTGTTGGTCTGGACGATATCGGCGCCGGCTTCGAGATACCGCCGGGCGATCTCGGAAAGTAGCTCGGTGCGAGTCAGATTGAACGACTCCGGACAGTCGCCGGCTGCCAGGCCGCTGGCCAGGAGCATGCTGCCCATGGCGCCGTCCGCCACCAGGATCTCGCCGCCGGCCAGTCGCGTTAACAAGTTGTTGGTCACGATACTCGCCCCTTGATTCCGGGCCGCCGCGTCCTGCGCCCTCGCGACGCGACGCTCACTCCGCCACGTTCACTCCGCCACGTTCACTCCGCCACGCTCACTTCGCCTTGTCTATCAGATCCCTCACGCGGTCGACGGCGCTGACACCGTCGAAGGCATGGGCGTCGGCGCCGATCTCGCGCGCGAATTCCGCCGACACCGGCGCGCCGCCTACCACGGTTCGGATCTTGCCCTTCAATCCTCGATCTTCCAGTAGCGTGACGACCTTGCCCATCACCGGCATGGTCGTGGTCAGCAGGGCGGACATGCCGATGACCGTCGCGCCTTCCTGCTCGGCGGCGTCGACGAACGTGGCCGGCGCCACATCGCTGCCCAGATCGATGACCTCGAAACCCGCTCCCCGCAGCATGATACCCACGAGGTTCTTGCCGATGTCGTGCAGATCGCCCTGCACGGTGCCGATCACGGCCTTGCCCGCCGAAGGAATCGACTCCCCCTCCAGGAGCGGTTTGATCTCCTCCAGACCGGCGTACATTGCGCGCGCGGCCAGCAGCACGTCGGGCAGAAAGATCTCGTGGTTACGAAACTGCTCGCCGACCACCCGCATGCCGGCGATCAGGCCGTCGTCGAGAATAGCGGCGGCCGGCACCTGCTGGGCGATCGCGTCGCGCGTCAGCTCGAGCACCCGATTGTTGTCACCCTTCTGCAGCTGCGCGGCGATCTCACTCAGGACGTTCATGGCAACTCTCTTTTCTCTGCTGCATTACTGCTTTATTCCTGCTTCGGCAGGGCTGCCAGGTCATGCCGCTTCGCTTCTGCTTTCATGCGACGGCTCAGCTCGTTCTTGATGTCGTCGGACAGGCCGGAAGGTTCGTAGGCGGCGATATGCTTCTCCACTTCCCCGTGTGCCCGCTGCCCGAGGGTCGAGGCGCCTTCCTCCTGCCAGCGGGAGTAATTGGCGCGCTCGATGGCCGGCCCGGGGAAATGGTGCTCCGCGCGTAGATGGCGGCGCGAGTGTTCGGCGATCAGGAGGTGCCCCTCGGCGAGTAGTTCCTCGAAATGGGGGAGCGACGGAAAATCGTCCCGCGGCTCGATACCCGCCGCCAACCGCAAGCACATGCCGGCGATCTCGTTGTCGACCACGAGTTTTTCGAGACTGATACAGTTTTCGAAATCGAGCATGCCCGGACCCGAGATGCTGTTGATGCCGGACAGGGTCGCCAGGACGGCGCCGCTGGCGGTTTCCAGACCTGCCTGCGCGTCGAGGGCCTTGGCGTCGCTCAGCCCGATGTAGGCCTGGGTCGGCAGATCGAGGTACTTGCCGATCTCGCAGTAGGCGCAGTCGATCATCTGGGTTTCGACGGCGCCCATCGGCGTCGTCTCGTAGCGGATGTCGAAGGCGGCCGGCGATCCGCCGTACAGCATGGGCGCGCCCGGATTGACGAGCTGGCCGATGACGTAACCGCTCAGGGTCTCGGCCGCGTGCTGCACCAGCGTACCGACCAGCGTGACCGGCGCCATGAAACCCGTCAGCGGCATGGAGATGAACTCCACCGGGATCGAAGCCCGCGCGCAGTCGACCAGGTTCTGCGAGGTCACATCCGACCACTTCAGCGGCGCGGTCGGACAGCAGGAAAAGATCGTCAGCGGCTTGGCGGCCAGCTCCTCGGCCGAGCCCCGGATCGCCAGCTGCAGGTCGCGCATGATCGCGAAGGACTCACTCGTGAACGCCCCGGTCACCACAGGTTTCTCGCCGTACAGCAAGCTGAGGTAGAGTCGGTAGCTGTCCTGGATACCCTCGGGTACATCGGCGGGAATGAAGGCGGTGCTCTGGGCGGCGATGTGCTCGAGACCGGCGACGAGCTTGGCGTAGCGTACGTAGTCGTTCGTGTCCGGACGGCGCCGTTGTCCGGTCTGATGATCGAGAAAGTTGATGGCTGCCGATCCAGGCGTGAAGCACACCCCGTCGCCACCCAGTTCATGGGATGGCCTGCCCAGCGCGTCGTAGAGCGCGAAGGATGCCGGCGCGGTCTCCACGGCGCGGTCCACGAGCACGGTCGGTAGGTGCGCGCGGCTGGTCGCCCGGTCGACGGTGGCGCCGTGGTCGGCCAGCAGATCCAGGATCTCCGGGTTGTGTATCTCCACACCGAGTTGCTCGAGGATCTCTCGCGCCTCGGTGAGAATGCGCTCGATCAGGTTGTCGTCCAGAAAACGCAGAGATGGTCTCACGGTTCAGCTCCTTTACCTTGGCGGCGGACCTCTAGCCTATTATCTGGCGAGCGTCAACCGTAGACTCTCGCTGTGCCCCAGCACCGTCACCGTGGCCAGATACACCGCGCTCGGGCAAGCCTGACCGTCGTGGCCGAGTCCATCCCAGACGAATTCGTGTTCTCCCGCGACCAGCTGACCAGCGTGGAGAACGCGCACGTTGCGGCCGGCCAGATCGAAGATCTCGAGGCGTACCGTGCCGGCGTGCTCGAGCTGGAAGCGCACCGTGGTACGCGGATTGAACGGATTCGGATAGCCGGCCAGGGCCCGGACGGGCCGGGCCGGTGCTTCGGTTGCGGCGGGGTTTTCGGCGACGCCGGTGGTCGTGGAGACGTCGTAGTCCCAGATCCCGCGTCCGTAGGTGCCGAAGCGCACCAGGTTGGCCGCCGGTACGCCCTCGACGCACCAGTAGGTGGTCAGCGGGGCGGTCGTGCCGCCGATGTACTGCCAGCTGCCGTCGTCGTCGTCATACCTGAACGGACCGGCTTCGGTGGCTGCGTAGAGCACCTCGTTGTCCGGGCTCTCCAGGGCGAGTTCGTAAACCAAGGTCGCCGGCAGCCCGTTGCCCACAGGGCGCCAGGACAGGCCGCCGTCGGTCGTCTTGTACACCGCGGGCCCGCTGTAACCGCTGCCGCCGACCCAGGCGAGCAAGGGATCACTGTGGGCGTGGATGATCGTCGTCCCATAGAAGTAATGGGCGTCGGGACCTTCGTAGCCCGAGTAGATCCAGGTTACGCCGCCGTCATGGGAGAACCAGAGCTTGCCGGTATCGGTCACGGCCAGTCGCCGATTGTTGTCCGACGGCGCAATGGTCAGTCCGGTCAGATAGTTGCTGCCGTGCTCGGTGAAATTCTGGGCCGCGCTGGTATAGAGCACGCTGGACCCGCCCGTCCAGTGGCCGTGGTAGAGATGCGTGGCGCAGAAATAGTAGCCTTGCGGGTCGTGAGGGTTGGCGAGAATGAACGGCAACCACGAGTGGTTTTCGCCCGCGGGGAAATCGAGCCAGGCCGGTAGCGTCGGATTGTCCTCGCCTTCCTGGACGAGCACGAATCCGGGGTAGACCGAGAACACGACGTCGTGGGCGCCGTTGCTGCTGGTAAGATGGCCGTAGTCGCCGCTGATCAGCTGGGTGAAGTCGCGGGGCAGCTCGCCGTTGGCCCGGTCGCTGCGCTGGTAACCCTGGTCCTGGGATCCGGCCAGGATCAGGTCCGGATCGTTGCTGCTCGTGTGCGTGTCGTAGTACTGGCTGACGCCCAGGCCTTCCAGGGAGATGTTGGTAACCGTCGCCATACCGTCGTCGCTGCGGTACAGTCCGCCGTCGGTGGCGACGTAGAAGATCTCGTCGCTGCCGGTCCAGACACAGTCCAGGCCGGGCAGATCGGCATGCAGCTTGTTGAGCGGATCGCCGTAGTACTCGGCCCAGCCGTTGATCCGCGTGAACGAGGCGCCGCCGTTGGTCGAGCGCCAGCACTCGACCCCGCCGAACAGCACGATGTCACGTTCGACGATCGAGGCGCACAGGGTCCACCAGAAGTCGTTGATGGCGTGGCGGTACTCCCAGTTCAGACCACCGTCGAGGGAGCGGTACAGCGACCAGACGCCGCTGACGCGTACGGCCGCGTAGAAGGTGGGCGATCCGGCCTCGCTCGCAGTCAGAACCACGCCGGAGACCGACCCCACGCCGATGCTCCCCACATCGACCCAGCTGCCGCCCTGGTCGTGGCTGACGCGCAGCAGGTTTCCGGCCAGGACGTAGACGGCTCCGCCGGAGATTCGATCGAGCCAGAAGTCGCCGGCCGGCGTCGGCAGGGTCAGAACCGGGGCGTAGCTCCGTCCCGCATCGTCGGACCGGTAAAGGACCGTGGCGCTGCTCGGGCGGATCATCAGGTAGACGCGATCCGGATCGGCGGGATCGCGGACCACTCGCCGGGCTTCGTTGAGGCTTGCCGGTATGCCGCTCGGCCAGTGCCAGGACACGCCGCCGTCCTCGCTGTAGTTGACGAGGCCGTTATCGGTGATCGAGGTCACCACCTCGGGATCACCGCCGAGGCCCCCGGCCACGGCGAGGCCGTGCGCACCGCCGTAGAGGTTGTCCGACAGCGGACGCCAGCCTTCTCCCCAGAGCGATCCCTTCCACACACCGCCGCGCGAGCTGCCCCCGTACAGGCTGTCGCCGTTTGCCGAGAGGGCGACCGCGTGCATGCGCCCGGCCAGGTTGCGGCTGCCGGTCTCGGTCCAGCGCGAATCGTCGTCGCGTCCGTGGCGGGCGATCGCCTCGCGCCTGAGCTGCTGGCGCTGCAACCCGTTGTCCCGCTCGACCTCGCGCCAGTCCACGTCGGGAGCGGCGCGGTGCATCTGCTCGACCCACTGGTGGCGGGCCAGCTTGTTGCGCTGCTCGGCATCCTCGTTCTGCCAGTGCTCCGTCGGCGCCGCGATGGGGACCTCGCGGCCTGGCGTCGCGTTGTGGCGGGTGAACAGGTACACCGAACCAACGGTCACGCCCAGCAAAAGGAAAAGAATCAGGGCAGCACGGATCGTTTTCATGGTCCGACCTCTCTCGTGGTCCGTGAGTTGTTCGAGATTGGTGTGTGGCGATGCACCGGCTCGCATTCAGGGTACAAAGTATAGCATCCCGTGTCACCGACGGGGAGAAATCCTCGCCCTTTTCGCCGGGGCTGCCGCCCGCTCGCTGCATCCTGGAATGGTAGTCGGTCCCGGGATTGTGTTAGAATTAATAGGACAGCATACACCACATGCCGAAATTCTCACGCCCTGGGGAGGCCACAATGAAGCGCGCATGGTTTGGATTGGTAGTCGCAGTACTCGTCGGACACGCAGCGGCGGGTCAGGCCAGTGAGCAGATGTTCGTGTCGGTGGAAGCGCCGACACTGGAAACAGCAGCCACGCTGCTGGCCGACGATATCATGGTCGTCAGGGACCTCGAGCGCTACCTGCTGGTGGTCGTCGACGATGACGGTCTGGCGCGCCTCGCACAGCGGGCGTTGACCTACTCGATCCTCGATCAGACGGTTGCCGACAAGAGCTACTACATCGTGGCGTTGCGCAATCAGGATCAGATGACGTGGCTCGAATCGCGAGCGCGGATTCTGCGCCGCGACGATTTCGAAGCCGTAATCGAGGCTACGCCGGACGAGGCCGATTTCGTGTCGCGGCACGGGCTGGACATCGCCAAGGTCTTCATGCGGCCGCTGCGGTTGTCGTCGCCCCCGGAGGTCCACTACGAAACGCGAGACGAGGCGGATCCGGTGATCCAGTCGCTCGTCGACCAGGTTTCCTTTTTGCAGGTGGACGGCTACGTGCAGCGTCTGCAGGACTTCGAATCCCGCTACGCTTCCCATGACAGCTGCCTGGCGGCCTCCCAGTGGCTGGCCGGCAAGTTCCAGTCGTTCGGGATAACGGACGTGTACTTCCACGACTTCAGCGGCAGCTACCACGACAACGTGGTGGCGGTCATACCCGGTGTGAGCGAACCGGAGAAGATCGTGGTGATCGGTGCCCATTACGACTCCACGGCGCCGGATACCAACAACTGCCCCGGCGCCGACGATGACGCCTCGGGCACCGCCTGTGTCGTCGAAGCGGCGCGGGTCCTGGCTGCCGCCCAGTTCGACTACACCATCAAGTTCGTCTGTTTCTGCGCCGAGGAACAGGGCCTGATCGGCAGCTACGCCTTTGCCGAGGCCGCCGCCAACGCCGGCGAGGACATCGTCGGCGCCGTGTGCGTCGACATGATCGGCTACGTGGCGCCGGGAGACGCCATCGATCTCGACATCGTCGACAATGCCGGCTCGCAGTGGATGCGCGATCTGGCCGTGAGTACCGCCGGTCTGTACGTGCCCGCGCTGTCGGTGGTCGACGGCAGCCTGCCCTTCGGCGCCAGCTCGGACCATGCCTCGTTCTGGAACAACGGCTACGACGCCATCCTGTTCTTCGAGGATACCGGCGATTACAGCCCGTACATCCACACCGCCAACGACGTCGTGGGGATCAGCTACAACAACTCCGTTCTGGCCGAGCGATCGGTGAAAGCCGCGGTGGGACTGATCGCCACCATGGCCCGGCCGTTCCGCATCTCCGTCATCCACGATCCGCTGGCCAACACCGAGGACATCACCAATCCGTACCAGGTGCTCGCCGAGATCACGACCAACGCCACGCTGTTGCCGGACTCGTTGATCGTCTACTACGCCACGACGAATCCGGGTTTCGAGGAAACGCTGCTGACGCCGACGGGCAATCCGGACGAGTTCGAGGCCTTCATCCCCGCCCAGGGGGGTGGCACCTTCGTCGACTATTATCTCCTGGCCGTGGACGACGATGGCAACCGGGTCACTCATCCGCTGTCGGCGCCCGACGGTGTGCACAGCTTTTTCGTGGGCTCGATCACGCCGCTGGTCGAACACGATTTCGAAGCCGACCAGGGATGGACCGTCGGCGCCGCGGGTGACGACGCCACGACGGGCATCTGGACCCGCGTCGATCCCGTCGGCAGCTACGAAGAAGGCACGATGGTCCAGCCCGAGGACGATCACACGCCGGCGCCGGGGGTGATGTGCTTCATCACCGGCAACGCGGCGCCCGGGCAAGGCCAGGGCGAGAACGACGTGGACGACGGGCGCACCACGCTGCTGAGCCCGGTCTTCGATCTGTCCGGTCGCGACCATGCCGGCGTACGGTACTTCCGCTGGTACACCAACAACACGGGCTTTAGCCCGAATGCCGACAGCTGGGTCGTCGAGGTGAGCAACGACGGCTGGCAGACCTGGGCCAGCATCGAGAACACCACCACGAGCGAGCGCGTCTGGAAGCTCGTGGAACTGGATCTGGCGGATCTGATCACCCTGACCGACCAGGTGCAGCTGCGCTTCATCGCCGCTGACGAGGGCGATGGTTCGGTCGTGGAAGCGGGCGTCGACGACTTCGCGATCCTGGAATACCAGGAACCCGAAACCGGCGTCGGCGAGACCATGCCCGGAGCGGCCGTTGTCCTGCGCCAGAACACACCCAACCCGTTCAACCCGCGGACGACCATCCGCTTCAGCGTACCGCAGCCCGGTCAATCGGTGAGCCTGAAGCTCTACGACCTGGGCGGCCGCCTGGTCCGCACGCTCGTCGCGGACGAGCTGCTCGCCGGAGCACAGCAAATAGTCTGGGATGGCACGGACGATGGCGGACGAGAGGTTTCGACGGGCGTGTACTTCTGTCGGGTGCAATGGGACGCCGGCAGCGTCACGCGGAAACTGACGCTTATCCGCTAAGCAAGCGCGAACTACGATAATCAACGTGCGCACGCGGGTCCCGGGGCAGACGCTCCGGGACCTGTTTTTGGGGTGAAGCGATTTTTGGTTGTTTGAAATCCTGGATCAGGGCGAATATTGAATGGTTCGCATGGCCCGGTTTTTTCCCGGGCAGGTGCGGAACCGACAAGTAACCGGCGTGAGACACCCCGCGAGATGTAGGCGGGAGGGGACCGACGCCATTCCACGACCAATCGGAGCCGCCCGGCGACGGTGCCGGGGCAACCCCACGGAGCCGAAGGATGGATACGATAACGACCGGAAACCAGACCGACAGCCGCCGGCGCGGACACCTCGACGAGGATACCTGTCTGGACCTGTTGCACGGCCTGCTGCCCGCCGCCGAAGGGAACGCCTGCCTCGAGCATCTGGCTGCGTGTCCGGCCTGTGAAGCGCTGCTGCGCCGGCGCGCCGCTGAACGGGAAGCGGTGCGCATCCGGCGCCCGTTGAAGACCGCGCCCGGCCGCCTCCTCGAAATGCCGGTCGCTCCGAACGACACAGACGCGGAGCGTGCGCAGGCGACAGACCGCCGCGCCGGGTACCTGCCGGTTCTGCGCTGGGCTGCCGGCATTGCCGCCGCGGCCGCGATGCTGATGCTCGTGTTCTGGCCGGGTTCGCAATCCAACGTTCCCAGCGAGCTGCTGGTGGCGCTGCCCGCCTACACCACGGATCTGCAGTTTCGCGATGCGGTGGACGGCGCTTCGGAACAGCGCCTCGCTTCGGGTCTGCTCGCCTATTCGCGCCAGGAGTATCACGAGGCGATCGCGCTGCTGCAAGACATCCAGGTGTCACGACAGCTCGAGATGGTCCGCAAGATCTACCTGGGCAATGCCCTGGCCATGACGGGACGGTACCGGGAGGCGACGACTTTCCTGGAACCGGTTTCCTCGCACGCCTTGCCCGACCCCTGGGGCAGCGAAGCCCGCTGGACGCTGTTCGTGTCCTGGCTCGAGCTGGGCGAGACCGCGCGGGCGGACTCGTTGGCGCGGGAACTGACCGAAATACCCCGTGACGTCGGTCGTCGGGCGCGTCACTATCTGCAACAAACCGAGTAGCGGCAAACCGAGTAGATGGATGTTTCGCGCATGACCCACTGCGGAGGCGCCTGGTTGCGACAGATGTACGTGCTGCGAGCTGCACCGATCGGTGTCCGGCTGATCTCGATCCCGCGGCAATCGGCCCAGCCGGAATTGGCCCACCTGAATCCGGACCTGCTGAAATCGGCCCTGCTGAATCTGGCTGTGCTGACCTTGGCTCTGCTTATTTTCTCCGCTTCCGGTCAGGCTCGCCAGCCGGCGCAGTCGCTCGTCGATTCTCTGGAGACCCGGATCACCGAACTCCGTTCCGAGGGGCGGTTCGAACCGGCGCTGGACACCGCGCACCGGTTACTCTCGGCGCGTCGGCAGGATTCCACAACCTTGCCGTGGCAGCTGGGCGACGCCGAACGATTGGTCAGCCTGCTGGAATCGGCGGCCGCCATGATCCCGGCGGACCAGGCTCGCCTGGCGATCGCCGACAGTCTGGATCAGGTGGTCGTGGACGAGTTCGGTTCCGGGCGTTTCGCCCACTGTATCGAGCTGGGATTCCGGCAACTCGAGATCCGGCGGGATGTCTGGGGCGAAGTCCACCAGGACATCGCGCGGGTCCAGAATCGACTGGGAGCCTTCTACTGGCGCCAGGGCGATTTCGAGCGGGCGGTGCTGCACGGCAGCGAGGCGCTGGCCCTGAACCGGCGTATACTCGGCGTCGAGCATCCCCACGTGGCTTCCTGCCTGCACAATCTCGGGACCTACCACCGGATCCGCGGCAACTACGCCGAAGCCGAGGCCATGTGCACGGAGGGGCTGGCGTTGCGGCGACGGGTGCTGCCCGCGGATCATCCCGATATCGCCTGGAGCCTGAACAACCTGGCCGGTCTGTACATCGGTCGCGAGGAATATGCCGCGGCCGAACCGTTGTTGCGCGAGGCGCTACAGACCTTGACCGGACTGCTCGGCGAGGATCACCCGGAAGTCGCGCAGGTACGGCACAATATCGCCAACACCTTGCTGGCGCAGAAGAAGGACCAGGAAGCCGAGGTTCTAATTCGCCAATCGCTGGCGGTCAGTCGTTCGGTAGGCAACGGCGAGAACCCGTACGTCGCCGGCGGCCTGCACGCCCTGGGTTCGGCGCTGCTGAATCAGGGCAAACTCACCGAAGCCGAGCAGAGCTTTCGTGAGGCGTTGGCGCTCGATCGCCGTCTGCTCGGGGAAGAGCATCCCCACGTGGCCTGGGTGCTGACCGACCTGGCCTCGTGCCTGCAAACCCAGGGAGCGTACGCTCGCGCCGAATCGCTGTTGGCCCGTGCAGCCCTGGTTCATGACCGGGCGAGTTTGCGGGTCGGCGCGGGATACGCCAGGGCCAGCTTTCGCAGTCCGCCGCACTCCAGGCTCGCCGCCAACCGCTTGCTACTGGGTCAGGACGAGCGCGCATGGCAGGCGACGGAAGCCGGCCGAGGACGGGTGCTGTTCGACTTCCTGAACGCGGCGGGGAAACGGTCCCTGACCGCGGCGGAACATGCCCGTGAGGATTCGCTCGAACAATTGCTCGGCCAGCTCGAACGGCGTCTGGCAGCCAGACAGCGCGCCACCGCCGACAGCACGAGAGAGGGGCGTCGACAGGTCGAAGAGCTGCGAACCCAGCTGCTGGCCACCGAAACCGCGTGGAGCTCGTACCAGCGCGAACTGGCAGCCAGGCATCCCGTTACCCAGGGTGCCGCGTTCCCGCTCGACCGGATCAGGGCGAGTATCGATAACGGCGCGGCTATCGTCGGCTGGGTCCACGAGGAGATCGCGCACGAGCAGCTCGCTACCTGGGGATTCGTGCTGCGCGCCGATGGGCCGGTGCGCTGGACACGTCTGGATCCTGCTTGCGCGGATGCGACGGCCGATTCCCTGGAGCAGAGCGCGAAACAGTTCAAGGAGGCGCTTTCCATTGCCGGCGCCTGGCCGTTTCGGGTTACCGATTTCGAGCCGATCGAACGCAGCGCCAGCTCGCTGTTCGCCTACTGGTGGGAGCCGTTGGAAACGCATCTACACGGTATCGACAAGGTGATCGTAATCCCCAGCGCGCCCTTGCTCGGGCTGCCCCTGGAGGCGCTGTGCGATACGACGGGACACTATCTTGGCGATCGCTATCAGATCACGTACATCCCGTCGGCGACGGTCTACGCCTGGTTGCGCGAGACGCGTCGCACCGGCAGCGACACGGCGATCAGACAGGCCCTGCTCCTGGGCGATCCGGCTCTTCCCGATGACCGTTTACCCAAGAGCCGTTTCGAGGTCCAGCGTGTCGCGACGATGGTCGACGAGGCGACCATCCTGATCGACACCGACGCCTCGGAAAGGGCCCTGGTCGAACTGGCGGAACGCGATGCCCTGGCCGATTTCCAGCTGATCCATCTGGCGACCCACGCTCGGGTCGACGACGAGGATCCCGGACGTTCGGCCTTGTTGCTGGTGCGTGATACGTTGCCCGACTCGCCGGCCGCCGCCACGGCGGGCGATCGGTTGTTCGACGGGGTACTGACCGTCAAGGAGATCGTCCGCGGCTGGCGACTCGAGGCCGAACTGGTTACCCTGAGTTGTTGTGAAAGCGCGCTGGGTGTGGAATCCTCGAGCGAGGGCTACATCGGACTGGTCCACGCGTTTCTGCAGGTGGGAGCTCGCAACCTGCTGGTCAGCCTGTGGAAGGTCGAAGAGGACGCAGCACTGCTGCTGATGCAGCGCTTCTACGAGAACCTCACCGGCACCTACGCGGACAGCCGCGGGAGGCAGCACGGGGCGGCCATGGCCATGCCCCAGGCGCTGCGCGAGGCCCGCACCTGGCTCCGCGAGTACACGGACGCGGACGGTGAACACCCCTTCGCGCATCCTGCCTACTGGGCGGGTTTCATCCTCGTCGGCGGGTCGTGACCCATCCCGACAGCCGGCGACCGGATATCGCTCCATCACCCGAGGAGAGAAAATGGCGGCACCGTACTTCACGGCGGCAATCTTCAAATACCTGCGCGATCTGCGAGACAACAACGATCGTACCTGGTTCAAGGCCCACCCGGATCGTTACGAAACCGAACTGCGCGAACCGGCGCTGCGTTTCATCACCGACTTCGCACCCCACCTGGGACGAATCAGCCATCATTTCCGGGCCGATCCACGCCGCAGCGGAGGTTCCCTGTTCCGGATCTACCGCGATACGCGATTCAGTCGCGACAAGTCGCCGTACAAGACCCACGCCGGCATCCATTTTCGTCACGAACTGGGCAAGGACGCGTACACGCCCGGCTTCTACCTGCATCTCGAACCGGGGGGCAGTTTCGTGGGTGTCGGCCTGTGGCACCCGGATTCGCCGACGCTCAAGCGCATTCGCACCTACATGGTCACGCATCCGGATCGCTGGCGGCGGGCCGTTACCGGACGCACCTTCACGAAGCGTTTCACGCTGGCCGGCGACCGCTTGAAGACCAATCCGCGCGGCTTCGATCCCGACCACCCGCTGATCGAAGACCTGCGCTGGAAAGACCTGACCGCCCTGGCCCCCTTGACCCAGAAGACCGTGGTGTCGCGTGGTTTTCTCGGGAGTTTCGCGAGCGACTGCGCAGCGGGTGCCTCGCTGGTGCGGTTTCTATGTGAGGCGTTGGGGCAGCCGTATTAAGCGGTGGTGATTGCCCCGGGTACGTAGGGGCATTGAATCCGACGGGTGGTGGGAGTTGCGCAGGCGCAACAACCCGCGCCCCATCTCTTCTCGACGCACAGTTCGGACAATGACCAACGAGAAGCTGAGAGCTACTCCGCCCCGGTCAAGACAAACGCCGCCCAGAAGTACGGGTGGTCCAACGCAACCGCGCCATCGGGATCGACGAGCTCGCCCCGGATCAGTCGCCGCTTGGCATCCGCAAAGGCAGCGGCGCGACTGCCGGCTTCCGCGCCGGCGATGAGGCGGTAGTACTCCTGCATGAACAGCGACGTCGACCGTCCCGACACGTCCCACAATGCCGCCACGACACTGCGTGCGCCCGCGAACAGGAAGCCGCGGGTCAGGCCGACCAGACCCTCGCCGTGCACCTGCTCGCCCAGGGCCGTCGCGCAGGCCGACAGCACGATCTGTTCACTGGCCAGATCGAGCGCGAAGACTTCGGCCGTCGTCAGGAAACCGTCGTCGGCCACCGCCGGATCGGGGCTGAGCACCAGGCCGGAATACTGGGGGCTCTTCTCGTTGAACAGCCCGTGCGTGGCGAAGTGGATGAAGCGATACGCTCCCTGATCGGTGGCGGCCTGCAGATTGGCGACCGTAGCATCGCTGCCGGCCAGCACGAGGCTCTGAGCTGCCGGAACCAGTTGCCGGAGCCTGGCCAGTTCGTCGCCCACATGGGGCAGTGGCGGTAGCTGAGCGGTTCCTGCCGCGCGGGCGAACATGCCCACGGCGTCGTCCGAATGTTGCACGGGATCGCCGACCAGCAGCAGATCGGCGGTGGTCGACGGGATCGTTGCCCGCTCGCCGGCACGCAGCCGGGCCAGAATACTCACCGAGGGAATATAGTTCACCACGGCTTGCTCGATCAGATACGGCAGCGAGGCGAAGTCGGTGGCGGCGGACGGCGCGGGTTGTTCGGTCAGGAGCGTTTCGAACGGCAAGTAATGCAGGATCCCGTCAGGTGCGATGATCAGGCGATCGGCGCGGGCGATCTCCGCGGCCGCCGGCGCCAGCAGCGACTCGTACAACTGGCGCGCCGCCGGGATGAAGTAGCTCGGATCGCTACCGAGCACGTTGTAATCGGTGATCAACGGCATCAACTCCCGCACCTGTGCCTCGATGTGCGGTCGACGCGGCAAGCGGCGGCAACTGAACGATGAATCGCTCACCACCCAGAGATACGACGCACTGTCGCCCAGGGAGTACTCGAGCAAGACCTCGTCCGGACGCAGCAGCTTGGTCTGGGTATCGGCCGACGTGTACGGCCTCGGATAGCGCAATTCGGCAAACCGGGGATCGGCGTCGCGCAACTCCGCCTCGAGGAGCACGAGTTCCGACTCCAGCCGGGAAATGTCCGCCGTCAAGCTGTCCGCGACACCGGCGTTCGCGCCCAGCCGCTCTTCGTCCAGGTTGGCGATGGTTTCCTGTATCTCCGCCTCTCGCTGCTGAAAACGCGGATGGGCATTGCAGCGCAGATCCACCTCGGCTTCCACGAGCAGGTCGAGAAACGATCGAGCCTTCGCCTCCTGCGCCACGTCGAAGGCGCGCCGGGCGTACTGCTGCTGCGGGTGCTCGCCATCGAGCTCGTAGAGCAGGTTGATCATCTCCTCGTAGGTATTGACCGCCTCGCTGTAGAACTCGCGCTGCACCGTGGGGGAGCCGCCGCTGCGCCGCCGCACTTCGGCCACCACGTCGAGGGCCTGTTCCAGATAACCGAGGGCCTCATCGCCCGCGCCGCGTTTACGCGCCACGATCGACTGCTCCACCAACGAAGACTCGATGATATCGAAATGCCCGGTCTGCTGGGCGATGGTCACCGCAGCGGCGAGGGAGCTTTCGGCGCCGGACAGGTCGCCCTGGATGAGCTGGGCGTGGCCCTTGTAATGCAGGGCGTAGGCCTCGTTCATGGGAATGCCCCATTCACGGGATATGGCGATGGCTTCGTCGAGGGTCGCCAGCCCTTCCTCGTAGCGCTGCAGCTCGCAGAGGCACTGGCCGATCAGTTGCAGCGCCGACACCTCGTTGCGAACGTCGCCGAACTGGCGCACTGCATCCCGCGCCTGTCGGAGCTGGGGCAAGGCCTCGGCGTACCGTTCCTGATAGGCGAGGATCGAAGCGATATTGATGCGCAACCAGCCGGCGCGATGGGGATTGTCCGCGATCCTGACCGCTTCGGTGAACTGGGCGAGCGCGCCCTCGAGATCGCCAAGCAGGAAGCTGATACCCGCCATCTCACTCAGGCAGCCACACTGCTCGCCGGCGTCGCCGGTCTGGCGAGCCAGGGCCAAACCGTCGTGAAGATCGCGCATCGCCAGGGTGAGTTCACCGCGCAGGGCATGGATGGTGCCGATGTAGTGCAGCGCCCGCGCCTGGCCGGGCAGGTGGTTCGCGCGCCGGTAGGCGTCCAGGGCGAGCTGCCGGTAGGCGAGGGCCTCGTCCAGATCCATTCTCCAGCGACTCAGGACGGACAGGGCGATGCCGGCGATACCCTCCCAGAGGGGAATCTCGAACTGTCCGGCCGCGCTCAGTGCGGCCTGGAGCATCTCGCCCGCGCGTTCGACCTCGCGCGTGCGCACGAGCGCTCGCCCCAGGTTCAGCTGGGAGAGGGCCAGGGCGTGCGGCCGATCCATCTCGCCGGCCAGTTCCATGGCGGCGGTCAGCATGGCGATGGCTTCGGGCGGGCGGGCCAGCTCGATCAGTGCAGCACCGAGCTGTTCCCGGGCGACCAGCTCCGCCATCCGGTCTCCCCGATTCTGAAAGCGCTCCAGAGCGGCCTGCAAATGCGTTTCGGCGCCGGCGAAATCACGCTCGTGAAAGTCCAGCGTTCCCAGGCCGAGCGCACCGATGCCGGACGATGCCGTGTGCTGTTCGATCTCGGTGAAGAACTCGCGGGCAACCGTCACGCGGTCCAGTTCGTACCAGGCAGCGGCGAGGCAGAAAGCAGCGCGGGCGGCGAGCGGATCGTCGGCCAGCACCTGTTCGGCTTGCCCGGCGGCTGGTTCGTGAGCGCCCCGTAGATGCTGGATCCAGGCCGCGAGGGACGGATCGTCTTGCGCCGTCGCGTGGGAAACACCGCCGAGAATCGCAGTCGACGCGAGCACGAGCCAGATCGCCACGTACCGGAGAACACCCTTGCCAAATCCCGAGTCGGAGAGCGAGAATGCACAGCGGCAGGAAAACCGCAGGTAGTAGAACGGGCAGAAGCAACCGGGCGCCGCAGGGCCGCCGCCGCGACTGCCACCGGCTGCCAGCGGCCTCGGTGCGGTGCTTGCTTTCATCTGGCTGGCTCCCTTCCGGACCGAACCGTTCGTGACCAGGTATGACACACCGTCCCCAGTATGCAGTACCGACTGCCCTCGGGGCAACCATCGCTTGTGCCGTTGAAGAGGCGATTCCATGACCGACGCCGCCGCCTCCGGAACATCCCTCGACGCGCTGTACGATCGTTGCCTCAGCGGTGACTCCACGGCGGAAGCCGCGCTCTTCGCGCAGCTGCGTGTAAGATTTCTCTCCATAGCAAAACGGAGGGTGCAGAAGGATCACGCAGAGGACGTGGTTCAGGATGCCCTGCAAATAGTCCTGACGAAACACAGGCAGCGGGGCGCGGGAGCAGGAATTCTCGTCTGGGGGCTGACCGTGCTCAGGAACGTCATCGGCAACTACTACCAGGCCAGGGAACGTGAGAAGGGTCGCCTGGACTACGTGTCAGATCCGCAGGATCTGTCCGACCTCGCCACCTTCGAACCGGATATGGACACCGCCGTCTTGCAGCAACGCCTGCTGGCGGCCATCGAAGAGCTGGCCCGGAAATTTCCCCGCTGCGGCGCTATTTTCCACGGCATACTGTCCTCCTTGGAACGAGGCGGTTCGCCGCATCGCGTGACGCAACGGGCGTTGACCGACGCCCAGAAGCAATACCCGAAACTGACGCGAAACAGCTTCTACGTTGCCCTGCATCGTTGCCGAGCCAGTCTGCGCGGCATCCTGGACGAAATGGAAGAGAGCGGCTGTCATGGATAGCAACGAGCGATGTACGGACGGCGCACTGGGCGATCTGCTCGCCGCCTATGAAATGGGCCTTCTCGAGGAACAGGATCGCCTGACCGTCGAACAGCATCTGGCCGAATGCGCCAGTTGCCAGGACGAACTCTATGCGACGGCACCGTACGCGCGGGAAATGCGTGCGGATCCGCGGCGTTATCGACAGACGATCGCGGCTGCGGCACCGGACATCGGCGGGCCCAACCGCGTACTGGGACTTGTGATGGCCGCCGGCCGGTACCTGCAATCGCTGGTGACCTGGCGGGTGGGCGTACCCGTCGCCACCGTGGCGGCGGTCGCGCTGGTCCTGATCGTCGTGGGACGGGATGACGGCTTCGATCCACGCACGCTCGCCGTGATCGAACCTGTCGCCTACGTCCAGATCGATACACGTTCCGGCGCCACACCGCAGCTTTCGGCGAGTTTTCGCGCGGGGATGGCGGCGTACGACGAGCAACGCTACGCCGATGCCGCCGGGATCCTGACCGACACGCTCGCGCTGGCCGGGCAAGACAGCGGCTGGCCCCACATGGATCAGGCGCGGTTCTACCAGGGATTGAGCTATCTGCTGGCCGGCGATGCCGGTTCGGCAATCGAAGCACTGGAGAAGACCACGAACTCGCCCGTACGGCCGCTGGCGGATCGAAGCCGCTGGTATCTCGCACAAGCGCTGCTGTTGCACGAGACACCGCGTGCGGCGCTGACGCCGTTGCAGGATCTGGCCGACAACAGCCCGCTGTACGCCGAACGCGCGGCGGCGCAATTGCGTTCGCTGCAGGAAGCTCTGGAAAACGAATAATACCAAGCTGTTATAAGGCTATCGACGTACATCGGGATCAGACATCAACGGCTATCGTGCGTGTACGACACGGCACAAGAACTCGCCGGATCGATTTCGCATGAAGATGCACGTTTGTTGAACTTTTGGCTGATTTAAGGTATCCTCAAGAGACGTTCATGAGACGTTCTGCCAAACTGTGGGCCCGTGGAAACGGAATCTTCACGCTGCAAAGGGGAAACCCATGTGTAAACAGCGGCTTTTTTTCATTCTGATCGCCAGCCTGTTACTCGTTGTCACGGCAGCGCAGAGCGGTGAACGAGGCGAAGTGCGGTTCCAGGTCGTGCCGTCCGCCCGGACCGACTGCCAGGTCGGTAACCTGAACAACCCGGTACCGCCGCCGGTGCCTGATATCTTCCAGGGCCTGCAGGAGTACGCCTATTTCATCTATCCGCCTGACCAGTGCTCCTGTCCCGACAACGGCTTCATGATCGAGAACGTCAACATGTGGCTCCATTTCGATCCCAACATGATACCGGTGAGCTTCGTCGTGCGCGGCGGCCTGCGCGAGGCGGTCTGGGATCCGGCGGCCGACTGCTATGTGCCGGGCGACGTGATCTGCATGTCCGACGAGACCGTCTATCAGATCGACGATCCCGGTGAGTACCTCATCACGGTGGAAACGCCGCAGTGCCCCTGCGTCATCTTCAACGAGCGCTACTTCCTGGTGATGGAGTATCTCGACGCTTTCCCGGCCAACCTGGTCATCGACGACGATCCGCAACCGTGCATCGAGTATCTGTACGAGGGCGGCGTCTGGCAGGATATGTTCGGAATGAAAGCCGCCGGCGGTAAGACCATCGTCTGGAGCGACATAGTGTGCTGCGACCCGGGAACCGATTCGGCGCCGAGCACCTGGGGCAGTATCAAGAGCCTCTATCGCTGATTCGACAGCGCAAATAGCCCGATCACCGTCCCGCCACACCGGCGGGACGGTTTTTTTCCCCGATCTCGTTTATTTCTGTAAGACCTCGACCAGCCCTCAAACAACAGGGTTGTAACCGCGAAGCCCGACAGCGCCGGGAGAAATCAGGGGAGGCGCTGCGGGGTAGCCACAACGAAAGGTCGAGACGATGAAAAAGAGTGAAAGAATTTTGACGGCACTGCTGCTGACGCTGGCCCTCGTGATCTCTGGTCAGGTGTACGCGCAGCAAGAAGGCGAGTACGGCGATGCGCCCGAAGGCGCGCTGGCGTATCCGGCGACCGGTGTTATCGGTCAGTTCCCGACCTGTACCAGGTCGGTCCTGCCCCCTTCATCTACCATGGCCCGCTGGGCTGGGCGTGGTTCGGCCCCGGCGTCGACTTCGAGCCGGATGGGAATGCCGGCCTTTGCCCGCTGTTTGCACCCTACGACATGGACGAGTGTTTCCAGGACAACGACGCGGGGCTGTTGATCCCCGACTCGTTCACCATCCAGGGCGGCAACGTGGTGCCGTGCATCCCGGGCACCGGTCAGCCTCTGGGTCTCGCCTGCGCCATGGCCAACTGGGGTGTCGAAATCGATATCTTCGTCACCAACACCATGCCCGTCGACGGTTTCGTCAACGTGCTCATGGACTGGAACCAGGACGGCATCTGGGCACCCTCGAACCAGAATCTCTGCTCGGCGCCCGAGCACGTGCTGGTCAACTTCCCCGTGCCCATCGGCTTCTCGGGCCCGCTGTCCCTGCTCGGACCGCCGCCCTTCCAGATCGGTGGCGACCTGGGCTACGTCTGGTCCCGGTTCAGCGTCACCGAGCAGCCGGTTCCCATGAACTGGGACGGATCGGGCTTCTTCGAGGACGGCGAGACCGAGGACTACCTGCTGCTGGTGATCGACGAATCGGCGACGGAGAGCTCGACCTGGGGCGCCGTCAAGAGTCTCTATCGCTAGCGGGTATCGCAACGGATATGCCCAGCGTTCATACCATAGCTGCATACGAGGGGCCGGTACCGACCGGCCCCTCATTTTTCGCGTGAGCAAGCTGGATTTCCAGCGCTGACCTCCCTATACTCAAGTCTTACCAGGGCGCACCGTACGTTCCTCTGACCAGCGCAGCGTAGGCGCGATCGGGTCGGGCAACTCACACCTTCCAGGCCGGATACCGGAGCACCGGGAAAGAACCCATGAATTCTCCCTTGCTGGGGCTTGTCGCGTACATGGTATTGATCGCCGTCGTGGCCACCTGGACCTGGGGTATGAACCGCACCAAGGAGGATTTCATTCTCGGCGGACGTCGCCTCGGCGCCTGGGTGATCGCCTGCTCGGAGCGGACGTCAGCCGAATCGTCGTGGTTGATCCTGGGACTGTCGGGTGCGCTCTACTCCCTCGGTATGGTCGAGATCTGGACCGTGATCGGTTGCGTCTCGGGCATCATCTTCTACTGGATATTTCTGGCCAAGAAACTGCGGATCGTCAGCGAGCACTGCGGCGCCATCACGCTGCCCGAGTATTTCTTCCAGTTCTCGGGGCGTCACGGTCAGACCGTACGCATCGCGAGCATGCTGATCATCACCTTCTTTTTCTCTTTCTACGTGGCGGCGCAGTTTCTCGGTGCGGGGAAGGTACTCGAGGTGACCTTCGGACTCGACGCCGCCTGGGGCATGCCGCTGGCGGCCCTCGTCGTGGTCGTGTACACCATGATGGGCGGCTTCACCGCGGTCTGCTATACCGACGTGGTGCAGGCGATCCTGATGATCATCACCCTGGTGGTCATGCCGGTGATCGGCTTGATCTTCATCGCTACCCACAGTCTCGACATCGGCGCGGCGATGGCCGCCACCGGGAATACGGCATCGTTGACCGGCGGCAAGACGGGCTGGGCCGGGACGGCCGCGGTCATCGGCGGTCTGTCGTGGGGTCTCGGATACATGGGCCAGCCCCACCTGGTGACGAAGTTCATGGCGATCAACAGCCCCGATGGGATCAAGACGGGCCGGCGGGTGGCCATCGTCTGGACCGTGCTGGCCTACGCCGGCGCGGCTCTGATCGGCATCGTCGGCATCACGCTGGTTCATACGGCGCAACTCGCGCCCGGTGCCATGCCCGATCTTGCCGTGGCCGACGTGGGCGCCGATCCGGAGCGCATTCTGCCCGTGCTGGCGTCCATGCTGTTCCCGGCCTGGATCGCGGGCATCCTGATCGCCGGCGCAGTGGCGGCAATGATGTCGACGGCCGACAGCCAGGTGTTGATCACCACGTCCACCGTCGTCGAGGACTTCTACTGCAAGGTGCTGCGCCGCAACCTTTCGCAGAAGAAGCTCGTAGCCGCCAGCCGGATGGTCACCGTAGCAGTGGGACTGGCCGCGTTCGGTCTGGCCGTTGCCAGCGACAACCTCATCTACGACGTGGTCTCGCTCGCCTGGGCGGGCCTCGGATCGTCGTTCGGCCCCGCTCTGATCCTGTCCTTGCACTGGCGGCGGATGAACGGTGCCGGTGTCGCGGCGGGCATGATCACGGGCGCCACGAGCACGGCGTTGTGGATGTGGATACCCGGGCTGAATGATTTGATCTCGGTTCGCTTCGTGTCCTTCGTGCTGGCGACGCTCGCGGCGGTGATTGCGGCGCGGGCCAGCGGCTCGTCGCCTGACCGGGTCACGGTCGCTCGCTGACAGCCGGCACATACGATTCCTGACGAGGTCGCTCACGATGTACCGTTCAGTTCCTGCCACCTGGTTCAGCATCATGCGGTCGGTGGTCTCACTACCGGCGCTGTCGTCGCTGTCGACGCAACCGTCGGCACCGGTGTGGCCGCTGTTGTTGGTGTTGTCGTGGCTTGTCGTCGGCGTCGCCGTCGCCCGCCCGACCGCGGACGAACTGGCCGCGATCCAGCGGCCGGCAGCGGACGGAGCCCACATCGTCGACGGATCCTTCGTTACCAACGCCGGCGAACTGCAGGTCAACATCACCAACTTCGGACTCATCGGTTCCCAGTTCTCGGTTCCCTCGTCCTACGGCAACGCGCCGTCCGCCCAGTGGCCGGCCGGTTCGGGCGACGAGTACCTCTTCGCGGCGGGCCTGTGGATCGGCGGGCTGGTACAGGGAACCCCGCGCGTGACCACCGGCCAGTTCGAATCCGAGTTCCGGCCCGGTCCCGGTATCGAAGACACCATGTACGAGGCGATCGACGGCGAGATTCTCCGGCCGCTGGGTAGTCCGGGAATCCACGGCCGGCGCCAGTACGAGTACGGCCAGGACGACGACAACGACGGTCGGGTCGACGAAGACTGGCTCAACGGGTACGACGACGATCTCGACGGCCTGGTCGACGAGGACTTCGCCCAGATCGGCAATCAGATGTTTGTCTGCACCATGTATGACAACACGCCGCTCACCCTGGAACTGTATCCCGACCACCAACCCATGAACTTGCGGATCATCCAGCGGACCTTCAACTGGCAGGAAGCGTCCGCCGACGACATGGTGGCGTTTGAATACCAGATCACCAACGTCGGCAGCCAGACCATCGAGGATGTCTATCTCGGATTCATGGTCGATTGCGATATCGGCAATCGTGAACGAACGGACGGCGGCATCGACGATCTGGCGGGCAGCTATCAGGGGTATGTCCGGTCGTCGAACAACATGTTCAATCCCATCCGTCTGGGCTACATGTACGATGGCGCAGCCGAAGATCCATTGCCTGGTTACTTCGGTGTCGCCATCGTCGACCATCCTCGGGACCGGGAAGAAATATCGGCGCCCCGCTGGGTGACCATGCGTAGCTTCCAGGTGTTCAGCGCGGTTGCCTCGTACGCCCAGGGCGGTTTCCCCACCAACGACGAAGAACGGTATGACGCGTTGAGCCAGGACCATCAGGATCGCGACGTGCTGCCGGAGGATGCGAACGATTTCCGGTTCCTGATCTCGACCGGACCGTTCAAAACATTGGCGCCCAACCAGACATTCACCTTCCAGGTCGCACTGGTGGTCGGCGACGGTTTCGACGAATTGCTGGCCAATACCGCCGAGGCGGGCCAGGTCCTGTTCGGAAACTGGGTCGACTACGACCAGAACTACTACACGGGCAGATACGGACGGGAATCGATCGTCTGCGCCGAGGATTTGGCTCCGGACTGGTTTAGTCGCAACCACCCGATCTACAAGCGGAACTACTTCTATTTCGACAGTTCGTGCATGCCGCCGTTCACCTCGTTCCCCAATATCCATAGCTGGATGCTGTTCGAGAACGAGGAGGGGAAACACTGTATCTGGGTCAACAACGACAACTGTGACGAGTGTCTGAGGCGCGCCGGCCGGATCTGCACGCGGGAAAACGCCTTGATATTGAGCGCCTGGAACTGCCGCTACTCGTTCATCCCCGCCGAAGACCGTTACGGCTGCACAGGCATCGCCGGCCGGGAAGGCGAGATGAACTGGAGTGTCGGCGGTTGGCCGCCGCCATCGCCCAACCTGCGGATCTGGCCACGGGACAATGCCGTCCATGTGTACTGGGATAATCTGAGCGAGCTGATCCCCGATCCCAACTCGAATCTTCTCGATTTCGAGTCGTACGTCATATGGCGATCGGACGAATGGGAACGCGGCCCGGGCAGTTCGCTCGACTACGGCCCGCCGCATCCCTCCTGGCAGACCGTCGCTCAGTTCGATCTGATCAACCAGTTCCACGATTTCTATCCCACCAATCCCGGTACCGTCGAACACGATATCCAGAATCTGGGACTCAATACGGGTCTGGACGGCATCGCCTACCTGCCGACCTGTCTGTCCGATCCGACCTTCGCGGGACTGGACACGGTCATGCAGCAGTTCGTCGCTGCGGACGTCGACGGAATCTATACCGAGTTTCCACCACTGTATGGCTCCAACCAGGTCGTGAACGCCGGGATGGAGGTATTCCTGCCCTGGGCGGAATACCCCAGCGTGCTCGATACCTTCTATGCAGTCACCGAACGCGTGGAGGACGTCGAGGAGGAAATCGTGCCCAAGGAGGCCACGCGCTTCTACGAGTACATCGATCCGAACGTGCACAACGGGTTTCTCTATTTCTACGCAGTGACGGCGACCGATCACGAATTCGATATCGTCGGCAACCAGCGTTACATCGTCGGACCGGGCCGCGAAGGCTTGCCCAATACGGCGTTCGATCCGGTCACCCCGGGATTTGCAGCTCAGAGCTACGCCGACCGGGTCCAGTTCGGCGAGAACATCTACGTCTATCCCAATCCGGCAACGATCGATGCCCTCGCCGACTACCAGCAGATGTCGCCCACTGCCGACGATCCGACCGGCGTGCGGATCACCTTCGCCAATCTGCCGCTGGCCCACAACACCATCCGCGTCTACAGCGTGGCGGGGGACCTGATCAAGACCCTCGAGCACGACGGTACCGGCGGTTTCGGCCAGATCAGCTGGAATCTGGTTTCCGACAACCGCCAACAGATCGTTAGCGGCGTCTATCTCTTCGCGGTCACCTCCAACGACCAGCGCTTCGAGGATTTCGTCGGCAAGTTCGTGGTGATACGTTGAAGAGAGCTGGAAACTCGCTGCGGAATATCCTATATTGCCAACCGTAAAACACTGGACCGAGCAATCCGACACCGGCCCGCGACGTGACCGACGAGGCCCTCGTCGCGTTTTTGCGGATAGCCACGATCACCCAGTCGAGCTGATAGAGGGAGAGAACGATGGACTGGCAAGAACTGAACAAGACGCGCGTTGCCGATCTGCGCGAGATGATGAAGGAACACCTCCCCGAGGTTACCGGAGTCGTTGCGAAGAAGAAGGAAGAACTGATCGATCTGCTGGCGGACAAGCTGGAAATCGAGCGTCCCCAGAAAATCGTTACCGATACCAACGCAAAGGTCGCGCTCAAGACCAGGATCCAGCAGTGCAAGGAATTGCGACAGGCTGCCCTCGAAGCGCACGATCACGTCGAGCTGAAGAAGCAGCGCCGGGTGATCCATCGGCTCAAGCATCAGCTGCGGCGGATGGCCAACCAATAACGTTCAAGCGTCGGCTGGCCGTTGTGGAAACAGACCGGACGCCGTGCTCCATTCGCCTGCGGCTCGAGTCCGCGCGGCGCCCGGTTTGTTTCCACAACGGCGAGTCGATGAAGATTGCCATTCCTGGTAGCCCCACCGTGCCTGCCTGGGGGCGTTGTGAATAATTCCATGGTCAGGATACTGGTGGTTGGTGGCTGTCTCGTCGCGGCGGGAGCCGTGGTGTTGCTGCGTGGGGATACGACGTGGCATCGCCTGGCGGAAGGTCCGGACGAATTACCGGTCAGGGCTGCCGAAACGGCAGCCACTTCGGCCGAGGCGCCGCTGGAAACCACGGCGTTTGCGGAGTACCTGACCCGGTCGGGAGCCTTCAAGGCGCTACGCGATTTTGGTGCGCAGCGTGCCTATCCCGGCTCTTCGTTCCCCAAATCCGGCTACCGGGAGGCGTTCGACCACACGCGCAAACAGCTGGCCGAGGCCGGGGCCAGGTCCGGCGGCGCGGAACCGTGGACAGCGCTCGGTCCGCACAATATCGGCGGCCGCATGCTCTGCCTGGCCTTCAATCCGCAGAATCCCAACACGATCTACGCCGGCTCGGCCAGCGGCGGGCTGTGGCGGACCTATACGGCGGGTATCCGCGCCGACGCCTGGCACCAGGTCGCCACGGGTTTCCCGGTGCTCGGGATCGGCTCGATCGCCATCGACCGCCACGACTCGAACACCATCTACATCGGGACCGGCGAGGTCTACTCGTACGATGATACCGAGGGCGGAATCGCCGTGCGCCTGACGCGCGGCAGCTTCGGCCTGGGCATCCTCAAGACCGTCGACGGCGGCCAGAGCTGGTCGCCGAGCCTCGACTGGAGCTACCAGCAGCAACGCGGCGTCTGGGTCGTCCGGATCGATCCGCTGGACCGCGACGTGGTCTGGGCGGGTACTACCGAAGGCACCTACAAGTCGGTGGACGCGGGATTGTCCTGGCGGCAGGTGGACGCGACGATCATGGTCAACGACCTGGTCATCCATCCGACCGATCCGGACATCGTGCTGATCGCGTGCGGCAATCTGGGCAGCGAGGGCCGAGGTCTCTACCGGACTGCCGACGGCGGCGCGAGCTGGCAGCGGTGCGAGTCTCACGACGGACTGCCGTCGTCGTTCTACGGCAAGGCCATGTTAGCGATCAGCGAGTCCGATCCCGATGTGGTGATGGCCAGTATCGGCAACGGCACCGTGGTCGGCGGACTGGACAATCGGACCTGGCTGTGCCGCTCGACCGACTCGGGGCTGACCTGGGAGATCGTGTCCCGGGAGGACTATTCCCGGTGGCAGGGTTGGTTCGCCCACGACGTGGCGATCCATCCCGACGATCCGGCGCGGGTGATTGCGGCGGGAATCGATATCTACCGGTCGCACGACGCGGGGGCGGATCTGGTCCGGGCGTCGTCGTGGTCCGGCCCGGGCTCGCTGGGGCGACCGCCGCTGGGCGGGCAGCCCGTCAGCAGCGAATACTCCCACGCCGATCACCACGATATCGTCTATCATCCCGTGAACCACGATACGATCTACTTCGCCAACGACGGCGGTATTTTCCGGAGCGTCGATGCCGGCCACTCGTTTCAGGCCTGTAATGGGCAGCTGCAAACGACCCAGTTCTATGCCGGCTTCTCGAGTTCGACCAGGGATTCCCGACTCGCTCTGGGTGGGCTGCAAGACAATGCGACCGCCGTCTACACCGGCACCGCCGCCTGGACCATGGTCGTGGGCGGCGACGGCGGGTGGACGGGTCTGGGCTGGGGACACGACGAGGAGATATTCGCTTCCGTCTACTACCTCGGTCTTTATCGGATCGAATTCACCGGTCCGGAAACGATGTCGTGGCAGGCGTGCACACCGGTGCCGATCGGTGCCGACCCGGTGTCGTTCATCGCGCCTTTCGCGCTGGGTTGGCAGAACGCAACAACCCGCATCATCTACGCCGGTAGTTCGCGCATCTTCCGCTCCGACGACAGCGGATCGTCGTGGTACCCCTCGGGTGGTGGCCACCTCGACGGCAATCCGGCGCTGGCCATCGTCGTGTCACCCCTCGACTACCGGACGGTCTATGTCACGACAGCACCCGTACGGACCCGAGCCGGCGTTTTCCGGTCGCGCGACGGCGGGGCGAGCTGGGACAACGTAACCGCCGACCTGCCAGACCGATATCCGGTCGGACTGGCTGTCGATCCCACCGACGACGATACGGCCTACATCACGTTCTCCGGTTTCGGCACGTCGCATCTGTACCGGACGAGGGACGGCGGCGAAAGCTGGCAGGACATCGGCGTGTCGTTGCCGGATGTCCCGACCCTGTCCGTCGTGGTCGATCCGCTCTATCCCCAGCAGATCTACGTCGGGAATGACCTGGGCGTCTACGTGAGCCAGAACCGCGGCGAATCCTGGAACGCTTTCACGGACGGATTACCCGACGCGGTCATCGCCATGGACCTGACCATCTCTCCGATCAACCGGATGCTCCGTGTCTCGACCTACGGCAACGGTGTTTTCGAACGTCCCCTGCTCGATGACACCGAGCTCCCGGACTCGGAAGATCTGCCGTCGGCCGACAATCCGGTCGTACTCCGGCAGAATCACCCCAATCCTTTCAATGATGGCACCGCGATCCGCTTCGGCCTGGCTGTCGGTGGACAGGCACGGCTCAGCATCCTTGACGGCGCCGGTCGACGGATTCGGACGCTGGTTGACGGATATCGCGACGCCGGCTGGCACGATGAAAGCTGGGATGGACGAGACAGCGCCGGCTATCCAGTGGCCAGCGGCGTGTACATTTACCGGTTGCGGACCGACCTGGCGGGAGTCAGCAGGATGCTGACGGTATTGCGCTGACCGGAATCTCGTCGCGCCGCGCAGTCGCGGCGAACGGGAACTGATCCGGGATCGATATCAGACGCCGAAGAAATTGAGTTCGTCGTACAATTCTACATCGTCGCCGTAGGTGACAACGTTGTCGCCGTCGACGATGAAGGTGGCTTGTTCACCATATCGCCGGCTGAACTCGACTCGCTTGTAAGTCTTGCCGTGCGCCATCAGCCGCAACTCTGCCAAGTTTTTCGATGTCGACGAGGTCAGATCCTCGGCGCATACCGGACAGGACAAGGACACCATGGCGCCGGGCTTCAGCGCCGAGCGGAGTTCGGGGTCACAGATGAACCGGAAGTTGCCGGGTTGCGGGCTGAGCAACATCATTCCCCGCTTCCTGCCGTAACGTGCCGCGAGCAGGATCTTGATGTTTGGATTCAGCACTGATCGGCAGTGAGGGCAGGAATAGACATTCTTCATCATGCGAGTCCTTTTGCGAGCGGCCAGCCTACCGTCGACCGCAACGAGCCATGCGCGGTCGAGTATAATTCTAGCCTCATCAAACCTGTCCGTCAACGTGACGGGTGGACCAGATCCTGGGGCATCCCCTCCAGGGTGTCCCCGACGTCCCCATTCCGCGCGCGCCGGCGTGTTCGTTGTTCACGCGACCTAAACTACGCATTTGCCCGGTAAAGTCATAGTTTTTTCTGCACGTTTACGGGACACCGGTCGCACACGGGGCGCAGGTCCGATCGTTCCGCGAATCCGCCCCTGTCGTTCCGCGATCCCGCCCGGTCCTCCCGCGAGTTCTCTCCTGGCTTCCCGTCGAGATATTTCCCCTGTCGCATACATCCAAAATGCCGTCGACCTTGGCGATATTTCGCCTTGCGGCTCGGAACCACGAACCCGCTTAGCGTACGAATTCGTGATATAAACGGTTGTTTCGTAAGTGTCTAGAACACCAAAAATAAATCACAAAATTAGCTATTTACACCGTTTGGAAAAAATGTTAGTATTGTCCCCAGGTGGAAGGTGAGTCGAGACTAGTTTCTCAGGTTTACATCACAAGCACAAGCACCGCCTGGGGAATAGTCCTCGCTACCTGCTGCCTTTTTTTGTTGATACATCCGGTTCCGGGTGTGTCGAGAAACCAAAAAATTCCGGAATCCGGCAGGATTTCGGAATGAGTACTTGATCGGTTTCTGCGCGCAGAGATCGACAAGAGGGGAGATTCATCCATGCGCTATTTGTTAGGAATTCTGATGGTCATCTGCATGGTTGGCGTTGCTTCGGCCGCCGATCTGGGTAACACCATGGGCCCGAAGACCGACATTCAGGCTGAGCCCGCGTTTGATGGTCGTGAAGGCGGCGAGACGGTTGCCGACGCGTATCCCATTCCGGGTCTGCCGTTCGGCGACAGTGGCGCGACTTGCGACAACGTCGACGATTATGATGAGGCTTGCCCGTACACCATTTCGAGCTCGCCGGACGTCGTTTATGCGTACACCGCTGACTTCGACGGTTTCCTGCAGGTCGATCTGTGCCTCTCGCTGTATGACACGAAGGTCTACATGTACGACTCGAGCTTCAACCTGGTCGACTGCAACGATGACTTCTACTTCGGCGATCCGCCGGAGTGTGGTACTTACACGTCCATGCTGGAGGCTGCTCCGGTCATGAACGGTGAGACCTACTACATCGTGGTTGATGGTTACGGTGGCAGCTGTGGTACGTATGACATCCAGATCGATGCCTTCGAGCCCCCGCCGCCCTGCGACCTGATCTGCACGACCGAAGTGCACCAGGACGAGAACGAGCCGCCGCTGGCCGACGAGTACGTCGACGAGTGGAATGGTGGCTGTAACAGTGCGGTCCCCGTCTTCCAGTGGATCGAATGCGACATCTTCTGTGGCGTTGCTGGCTGGTACGTGTACACGGGTCTGAACTACCGTGATACTGACTGGTTCAAGTGCACGGCTTCCGGTAACCAGATCACCTGGACCGTCGACGCCGAGTCCGCCACGAACATCTTCGAGCTGGTCGTTCCGCCCGACTGTGCCGCTACGGTGACGCAGAGCGCGACCGTTGGCCCGTGCCTGCCTGGCACGCTGACCATTTTCACGACGCCTGGCGCGATCGTGGATCTGTGGGTCGGCTCGGCTAACTTCGCGAACCCGGGTGACGTGATTGGCAACGAGTATGACTACATCTTCACCATCGATGGTATCGAGTCCGTGTCCGCCACGGTCAACGAGACCTGGGGTGGCGTGAAGAGCCTGTTCAACTAAGATCGATCTGATCTGATTCGTTGAATGGTTACGGGCCGGGGATTCGTCCCCGGCCCGCTTTTTTTCCGGTCTGGCAAGGTTGAAACCACCGCAGGCCGGTTTTTCTGGTATTTTTTCTCAATGAAATTGCAGAGTATAAAACACTTATTTATAAAATAATATGTTAACTACATTGATGCAAAAATACGTATTTTTAGCGAAAAACAACATCAATCGTCAGTGTTCATAATAGCGATTTGGGGTTAAAAAAATATCTCGAATTTTGGATATTTACATGGAAAGCAAAATTGTGCTAGGATCTTCCCTAGGCGGTAGGTGAACGATTTAATAGTTCACAGGTATCATCTTAAGCACAAGCACCGCCTGGGAATTATTGTTTCTTTCCCCGCCCGCAAAACCCAAGACTGCCCGGAGCTTCCGGGCTGCCACTTTGAGGCGTCGATCTCTTGAACCGCGTATGCTGGTTTTCGGGGGATCGAGAGTGATGGTTTCTCTCGAGGAGAGATACCTGAAGAGGGGAGATTTTCCATGCGCTATTTGTTAGGAATTCTGCTGGTCATCTGCATGGTTGGCGTTGCTTCTGCCGCCGATCTGGGTAACACCATGGGCCCGAAGACCGACATTCAGGCTGAGCCCGCGTTTGATGGTCGTGAAGGCGGCGAGACGGTTGCCGACGCGTACCCGATTCCGGGTCTGCCGTTTGCCGACACGGGTGCGACCTGTGACAACATGGATGACTACGACGAAGCTTGCCCGTACACCATTTCGACTTCGCCGGACGTCGTCTATAGCTACACCGCTGACTTCGACGGTTTCCTGCAGGTCGATCTGTGCCTCTCGACGTACGACACGAAGGTCTACATGTACGACTCGAGCTTCAACCTGGTCGACTGCAACGATGACTTCTACTTCGGCGATCCGCCGGAGTGTGGTACTTACACGTCCATGCTGGAGGCCGCTCCGGTCATGAACGGTATGACCTACTACATCGTGGTTGATGGTTACGGTGGCAGCTGTGGTTCGTACGACATGCAGGTCGATGCCTTCGAGCCCCCGCCGCCCTGTGACCTGGTCTGCTGGACCGAAGTGCACCAGGACGAGAACGAGCCGCCGCTGGCCGACGAGTACGTCGACGAGTGGAATGGTGGCTGCAACAGCGCGGTCCCCGTCTTCCAGTGGCTGGACTGCGAACTGTTCTGCGGTGTTGCCGGCTGGTACACGTACACAGGTCTGAACTACCGTGACACTGACTGGTTCAAGTGCACGGCTTCCGGTAACCAGATCACCTGGACCGTGGACGCGGAGTCCGCGACCAACTGCTTTGAGCTGGTCGTTCCGCCCGACTGTGCTGCGACAGTCACGCAGAGCATGACGGTTGGTCCGTGCTTGCCTGGCACGATGACCATCTTCACGACGCCTGGCGCGATCGTGGATCTGTGGGCTGGCTCGGCCAACTTCGCGAACCCGGGTGACGTACCTGGCAACATGTACGACTATATCTGGGAGATCATTGGTATCGAAGTTGTGTCGGCTACGGTCAACGAGACCTGGAGTGGCGTGAAGAGCCTGTTCTAGGTTCCTGACATGTACTGACAAATCGTTTGGTACACGGGCCGGGGATTCGTCCCCGGCCCGGCTTTTTTCACATGAGACGGTCATAACGTTGTACAATAGTACCTGTCCGTCGGTAGTGCTGATGTAACCGGGCGTGACCCGCGTCGTCGGTCTTCGTATGTGCACGCTTATTCGAGGGGGGATCCCATGCGATATGTTCTCGTTTTCATGCTGCTCGTCGTCTTTGCTGGCGGTGCTTTCGCCGCCGACCTGGACGTCGGCCGGCCGGTCAAATCGGATCTGCATATCCCGTCCAATCCGGCGTACGACGGCCGCGAGGGTGGCGAAACCGTTGCCGACGCATACCCGATCATGGCTCTGCCGTTCGGAGACAGTGGTGCGACCTGTGACAACCTCGACGACTACGATGAGGCTTGCCCCTACACCATTTCGACTTCGGCGGACGTCGTTTACAGCTTCACGGCCGATTTCGACGGCTTCGTGCAGGTCGATCTGTGCCTCTCGGTGTACGACACGAAGGTGTATATGTACGACTCCGGCATGAACCTGGTCGATTGCAACGACGACTTCTACTTCGGCGATCCTCCGGAGTGCCACGTGTACTCGTCGATGCTGGAGGCCGCTCCGGTCATGAACGGTGAAACGTACTACATCGTGGTCGATGGCTACGGTGGCGACTGTGGTACGTACGACATCCAGGTCGATTCCTACGAACCGCCGCCGCCGTGCGAGCTGGCCTGTCCCGACGGCGCCCAGCTCGAGGGTGAACCGCCGCTGGAGGACGAATACGTCGACAACTGGAACGGCGGCTGCGGTAGTATCCCGCCGGCGTTCCAGTGGATCGAGTGCGCCGATTTCTGCGGTGTGACCGGCTGGTACCAGTACACAGGCCTGGATTTCCGTGACACCGACTGGTTCGATTGCCTGGCCACCGGTACCGAAATCACCTGGATGGCCGACGCCGAATCGAGCACCAATTTCTACCACCTCAACATGCCGGACTGTTCCGACGTCTCCGTACTGCAGACCATGACGGCCGGTCCTTGTATTCCCGTCGAGATGACCATCGTCACCACGCCCGGTGAAATCGTGCACCTGTGGGTCGGCTCGGCCAACTTCACCAATCCCGGCGACGTGCCCGACGACGAGTACGATTACGTGATGCGCATCGAGGGGATTGAAGGCGTCTCGGCCAGCGAACAAGGGACCTGGAGTCGTGTGAAGAACCTGTACCGTTGATCCTGTTCAACATCGTTTGAGCCCGGGCCGAGGAATCATCCTCGGCCCGGCGTTTTTCAGCGGAGGCCGGCGCCGCGCTGGGATCGTGCCTGCTCCAGGCGTTCCAGATACTGGCGGGCTTGCGAGAGCACGGAACGCTTCCGCGTTCGTTCGGCCACCGCGATGGCGTCCCGACAGGCGGCGAGCGCTTCGTCGAGGCGTCCGTACAGGCCGTGCACCTGGCTCTGGGAGAGCAATAATCCAGGGTCCGACTGCCTGAGGTGCTGCGGCAGGCCTTCCAGCAAGGCCGTTGCCTCGGCCAGATTGTCGCCCTCGTTGGGCTTGGCGATCAGGAACCGGACCAGGTTGTCGACCGCCTTGGGATTACCCGGAGCCAGGCGGAGTCCTTCCCGCAGGACGGCTTCGGCCTCGGCGTGTTTCTGCTGCCGGTACAGCAACGTCGCCTTGGTCAGGCGAACTTCCGGCGCGGCCGGGCTGGCGGCAAGCGCCGCATCCAGAATCGGTTCCAGTTCCGGGGCGCGCCCGGCCTTGTCGTAGGCCCGCAGCAGCGTATCCGGGCACCCGTGCAGATCCGGTCGTAGTTCCAGGGCAATCCGCAAATGCTCCAGCGCGTCGTCGAGTGCTTCGTCCGCCAGAAGCAGGCGCCCGAGCATCAGGTGCGCTTCCTCGTAATGCGGGAAGGTCCCCAGCAGCGCCCGTAGACCCTCGATGGCCGGCTGCGTCTGTCCGTGCAGCATGCGGGTCTCGGCCAGCATCAGATGCAGATCAGGCGACATGGGGTGGAGTCGCACCGCCCGCTCAAAGGCGGCAATCGCACTCGCCAGGTCGCCGTTCGCTCGCTGCAGCGTGCCCAGGTAGCGGTAGCCCGGCACCAGGTCGGGATGCCGCTGGAGAATGCCCTTCAGCTCCGAGATTACTTGTTCACCCCGCTGATCCGGCGGCTTGCCGAAGACCACCCGATTCACTTCGCTCAGCACGCGCATCATCTGTCGCGGGTCGTGTTCCGTGGTGTTCTTCGGCGAGCCCGACGGATCGGAAAACACGTAGCCGAGGGACGCCAATCGAGCCATCTCGGTCTCGGACAGCTGCTTCGACGGTGACGGTACCGCACCCGATCCGAGTTCCGTGTCGAACCAGGCGGCCAGCCGTTCGTGGAGTTCGGCGGCTCGATCCGGTTGCTGCTCGTAGAGGCTCGTCAGTTCCTGCGGATCCCGTTCGAGATCGTAGAGCTCGGGGTGGGGGCCGTGTACGTACTTGAGGTCGTCGTCGTAGATCGAAAACAGCGCTGCCCACCCGTACTCCATCTTGCCGTGGTAGGTCTCGCCGTAGCAGACACGCGCTTCGGAGTTCGGACGCGCCAGGTCGACGCCATCGATACCGGCCGGCGCGTCGATGCCCAGCAGCGCGAGCACAGTGGGTACCAGGTCGACCTGCGACACTCGCTCCGAGCGCTCGCTGCCACCACCCAGACGGTCGCCACACTGGAGGATGAACGGCACGCGCATGGTCTCTTCGTAGAGCAGGTAGCCGTGGGTAGCCTCGTCGTGCTGATGCAGCGACTCGCCGTGATCTCCGATCACGACGACAATTGTGTTGTCCCGACAGCCCAGCCGTTCCAGGCCCGCGAGCAGGCGACCCAGCTCGGCATCCACGTAGGCGATCTCGCCATCGTAGGGGTTCGAGGCGTAGTGCTCCCTGTACGGACTCGGCGGCGTGTAAGCCGCGTGAGGATCGAAATAGTGGGCCCACAGCAGGAATGGTTTCTGCGACCGCTGATCCAGCCAGGCCAGTGCCGCGTCAGTGACCTGGGCTGCTTGCCGCTCGGCGTAGAGCAAGGGGTCGGCGGTGTCGGCCGATCCCAGCTCGTCGTCGTAATACTCGAATCCCTGGTCCATGCCGAAACGCGAATCGAGCACGAAGGCCGCCAGGATCGCCCCGGTCTGGTAGCCCGACGCGTGCAGCACCTCGGCCAGGGTCACGTGCTCATCGTCGAGCTGGTAAAAGCCGTTGGACCGTACGCCGTGGCGGCGGGGATAGAGGCCGGTGAGGATCGAGGCGTGCGAGGGTGCCGTGATCGGGGTCACGGCCGTGGCGCGGGAGAAAAGCACCCCTTCGGCGGCGAGACGATCCAGAGTGGGGGTGGCTATGGCCTTGTAGCCGTAGCAGCCGAGGCGGTCGGCCCGGGCCGTGTCGAGGGTGACCAGCAGGACGTTGTACCCGGCGAGTGCGCCTCTTGCGGCGAGCCCGCCGGCCGACGCGGCGCGTTTGCCCGGAACCGAAACGACGCCCGACCGGACAGCCAGTACTGCACCGACCAGGACAAGCAGGGCGATACTCGACCATAACCAGCGGTTGCGGTGACGAGGCGACATGTTACGTCCATCCGTCTGATAGCCAAATGTGGCAGTGCGCCGACCACGCCGGTTGGCTGCACCGTTGTTTCCGTCCCGGGGAACAATGCGAAACACGCAGGCACAACAGGAAACACCAGCGCCCCGCGTGTGATTCCAACCTAATACCTCACACTTTGCGCGGCAATCATTGGTATCGGCCGTTCATTTTGGCGCGAAGCGGAAACCAGCGTAAATAGTTTCAAATTTGCTGTTTATACAACAACTCGATAGTGGGCTGTGGTATAATTAGGTGTTCTGGAGGAATACTTTTGCTACGGATGAATTACAGCTTCCGCAGGTGGATACGTCTCGCTGTCGCGCTCGGTCTGGCCGGCGCGATCCTGGGTGCCGCCGGCGGTATGGGTATAGCGAACGCGGACCCGGCGAATGTCGGTACGGAGATCGGCACGTCCACCGTCAGGGGATCGGTGAACGGTATCGGCATCGTCGAGAACCGGGGGCAGCAGGCCACGGCAGTGCAGTACTATGCATCGTCACGCGACGTGACGGTGTACTTCACGCGTTCGGCGATCGTGCTTGATCTCCAGGGGCGCTCGGACGAGCGGCAGGATTTCGACCCGGCCGACACGCAGCGCAACGGACTTGCGTCATCCGCATCGTCCGGTCTGGATACCGCAGTCGAGCCGCGGCGTGGCTGCGCCGTCTGGTTGCAGTTTGCCGGCGCCGGCGACGCGCCAACCATCGAGGCGTCCGGGCAGAAGGCGACGCGGTACAACTATTTCCTCGGCGACGACCCGGCGGCCTGGCGGTCGAACGTGCCGCTCTGGTCCGAGATCGTCTACCGCGATCTGTGGCCCGGCATCGAACTGAGTTTGTGGTTGGACGGGAGCCGGTTGTGTTACGAGGTCGCCGCGGCACCCGGCGCCGACCCGGATCAGGTCGCTTTCGCGTGTGTGGGCGCGCAGTCGGTCACGCGTACGTTTGTCGGTGACCTGATCGACCGGAGTATCGAAACGCCGCTGGGAACCATCACGCAGGTTTCGTCGCGCGCCGGCTGCGGCTCGTTTTCCTGGTCCGGGAACTCCGGCCAGCTGCTGCGCGAATTTCCGCGGGTGGACAACCCGCCCGCATTGATCTGGAGCACCCTTCTCGGTGATACCGCAGGCGACAAGGGCGTGTGCATCATCGCCGATTCGGCAGGGTTGCCGCTGGCGTCCGGACGCACGCGCTCGCCGAATTTCCCAGCGACGCCGGGCAGTTACGAGACCACGCACACGGGCGCAAACGATGCCTTCATCACCAAGCTCGCCGCCGACGGCGCGTCGGTGCTGTGGAGCACTTTCCTGGGTGGCGACCTAGACGACGTGATCATGAGCATCGACATCGATCCCAACGAGAATATCGTCGTGACCGGCGCTGCGGCGTCGGCGAATTTCCCCACCACCGCCGGCGTTTTCCAGGAAGACAGTGGCGGTTTGCGCGACGGGTTTGTCGCCAAGTTCGATCCCACCGGCAGCGACCTGCTCTTCAGCTCGTATCTGGGCGGCGGGCTGATCGACGGCGGCACGCGCATCAAGACCGATCACGCCGGCTACATCGTTGTCGTCGGCAGCACCAACTCTTCGGATCTGCCCACAACGCCAGGCGCGCTCGCCGAAACGCACAACGGCGTCTGGGACGCCTTCGTCGCCCGCATCGATCCGCCGGGCACGACCTTGTTGAGCTGCACCTACCTGGGCGGCGAATACGACGATCTGGGACAGGACCTGGCACTCGATCTGGCCGGGCGCGCCGTCGTGACCGGGGGAACGCGATCGCCGGGCTTTCCCACCACACCCGGCGCCTATGCTACCGAACTCGCGGGTGGCCAGGACGTCTTCATCACCAAGCTCGACCACGGGATGACCGCGCTGGAGTGGGGGACCCTGCTCGGCGACGCGGGCGACGAGGACGGCTACCGCGTGGTCCTCGACGACGTCGGCCAGGTCATCGTGACCGGCGGTACCGAGTCGCCGGAGTTCCCGGTCACCAATGACGCATTCGACGACTCGTACAACGGTATCCGCGATTGTTTCGTGGCCCGGTTGGACCAAGAGTGCAGCGACCTGCTCTGGTGCACCTTCCTGGGCGGCAGCGAGACCGACAAGGGCATGGCGCTGAACCTCGATACGTTCGGCCACTACCTCGTGTCGGGCTACACCCATTCCGATGACATGCCCACCACGCTCGAGGCCTACGACCGATCGTACAACGGGTCCTTCGATGTGTTCATGGCCCGGATCGACGCCACCAGCAACACGCTGATCCACTGCACGTATCTCGGTGGCGAGGGTCGCGACGAGACCTATTCCACCGCTCTCGATGCCGACGGCAATCCCATGTTGATCGGCATGGCCCACTCGTGGGATTTTCCGGTCACGCCTGGTGCTTTCGACGAGACCTACAGTGGCGAGGCCGATGTCTTTGTCGCGAAGCTGGCGTTGTCGTACATGGTGCCGACGGCAGTGGTTGAATACCTACCTGCCGCGCCGCTGTTTTCCGTCTTTCCCAACCCGTTCAATCCCACCACGAGTATCCGTTTCGAGCTGCCGAACGCCGGCGAGGTGTCGTTGATCGTCTACGATGTGGCCGGTCGTCAGGTTCGCGCGCTTTTATTCGGACGTGTCGGCGCCGGTTCGACGACCGTGAGCTGGGATGGGCGTGATGACGACGGCGAGTTCGTGTCTTCGGGACTGTACTTCTGTCGCTTGCAGGCTGAGCGTTTTGCGCAGATGCGTAAAGTCATGCTCGTGCGGTGATGGCTTCTTCCATGGTATCCTCTAACACTCGGCCTCGTACTCGCTTCGGTTCGGTTGACTGCATTCGCGTTTTCTGAATCGCCGCAAGTAAGAATGTGCTATCATATTCTCCTTCGCCCCCGGAACGCCGAGCCGATATTCGAGCCCATTACTACCGACTGAGATCGTAATTGCTACCGAGGGAAGGAGTATTCCATGCGCTGTCTACTCGTCGTTTTTCTCGTTGTCAGCTTGGCCGGAACGACTGTCGCGTACGAGGTGAGCAACACCCGACCCGTCAAATCCGATACCCATGTTCTGGAGAACCCGATGTCCGACGACCGCGAAGGCGGCGAGACCGTTGCCGATGCAGTCGTGATTCCGAGTCTTCCGTGGGACGATACGGGTGCAACCTGTGACAACATAGACGATTATGATGAGGCATGCCCGTACACGATTTCGACATCGCCGGACGTTGTCTACAGCTACACCGCTGACTTCGACGGTTTCCTGCAGGTCGATCTGTGCCTCTCGCTGTATGACACGAAGGTCTACATGTACGACTCGAGCTTCAACCTGGTCGACTGCAACGATGACTTCTACTTCGGCGATCCGCCGGAGTGTGGTACTTACACGTCCATGCTGGAGGCCGCTCCGGTCATGAACGGTATGACCTACTACATCGTGGTTGATGGTTACGGTGGCAGCTGTGGTACGTACACGGTGCTCATCGAACAGTGGACGCCGCCGCCGCCTTGTGTGCTGGAGTGTCCCACGCACCCTTGGGGGATTCAGCACGAAAACGAACCACCGCTGCACGATGAATACGTCGACGAGTGGAACGGTGGCTGCAATAGCGATCCCCCGGTCTTTCAGTGGTTCGACTGCGATCTTGGTTGTGGTGTGGCCGGGTGGTACATGTACCAGGGCATGAACTACCGCGATACCGATTGGTTCAAGTGCACCGCTGCCGGGACCCAGTTAACGTGGACGGTCGACGCCGAATCCGCTACGAACATCTTCGAACTGGTCGTTCCGCCCGATTGCGCCGCCACGGTGACGCAGAGCATGACAGTTGGTCCGTGTACGCCCGGAACGATGACCATCTACGCGACACCTGGCCAGATTGTCGACCTCTGGGTCGGATCGGCCAACTTCAGCAACCCAGGTGATGTGCCTGGCAATGAGTACCGATATGTATGGGAGATTAACGGGCATGAAGCCGTGAGTTCGGTCGAGACCGCGACCTGGAGCGGTGTGAAAAGCCTTTTCCGTTGAACGGGTAGGCATCGGATTGAATTCAGCGTTGCGCCGGGGCAACTCGTGAATCGGTGCGTGTAGCTATCCAGGACCACCCGGGTGCACAATCCCCTTGCCTCCGCCTTCTTCAATCGCCTCTTTTAATCCCGGAGGCACCCATGCAGACAGGCAACATCCTCTCCATTCAGCGCTTCAGCGTACACGACGGCCCCGGGATCCGCACGACGGTGTTCCTGAAGGGCTGTCCGTTGTCCTGCCCGTGGTGCCACAATCCCGAGAGTCAGCAGACCGGCGCCGAGCTTTACGTCCTGCCTGACAGGTGCATCGATTGCTGGGCCTGTAGCCAGGACTGCCCCCTGGCGGATCGCTGGCAGGACATGGAGTTCAAGGACGGCGACCGGCTGGCGCCCGCCGAGTGCGACGCCTGTGGCGAGTGTGTCGAGGTGTGTCCGGCCGGCGCACGTAGGATTCTGGGGCGGACCGTGGATGTGGAGGAATTGCTGGCGGAGATCCAGCGCGACCGGGCCTTTTTCGAACAGTCGGGTGGCGGGGTGACCTTTTCCGGCGGCGAACCGTTGCAGCAGCCGGAATTCCTGCTCGCCTGCCTGACCGCCTGCCGCGACACCGGTCTGCACACGACAGTCGATACCTGTGGCTACGCTGGCGGCGCGTTGATCGAGGAAGTGGCACGCGCGGCCGATCTGCTGCTTTACGACGTGAAGCTGCTCGACGATGCACGGCACATTCAGTACGTCGGTACACCCGTGCAATCGATCCTGGCCAACCTGCGGGCGGTCGCCGAGGCGCGTGCGGCGAGCACGGATAGTGCCGCAGTCTGGCTGCGCATACCGCTGTTGCCCGGAATCAACGACGACGAAGACACCCTCGACGCGCTCGCGAGCTTCGTGGCTGAATTACCGGCCATCGACCGTGTGCATCTGTTACCATATCATCGGGCCGGCACCCAGAAGCACGAACGCCTGGGCAAGCACGGACCGGAGCTGTGTGTAGAACCGCCCACTGCCGAGGCGGTCCAGCACGTGGTCCAACTGTTCGCCGCGCACGGTCTCGATGTCCGGACCGGGGGCTGACACGGACCGGAAGCTGATCCGGGCCAGAGGGACGAACCGGGCCAGGGGGATGAACGCATGAACGATCGTACGCGCCGGTTACGTGAGCAGAGCCTGAACGAGGCGCCGTCCATCTCCAGCGAACGGGCCGAACTACTGACCCGCTTCTACCGCGAGCACGACGGCGAGTATCCGGTGCCGATCATGCGCGCCCGCGCGTTCCACTACCTGTGCCGACACAAGACCATCTATCTCGGTGACGACGAGCTCATCGTGGGCGAGCGCGGCCCGGCGCCCAAGCAGACGCCCACCTTCCCCGAGCTGACCTGCCACAGCCGCGAGGACCTCGAGATCCTCGACTCCCGGGAAAAGACCAGCTACCAGGTTCCGCCGGAGGTCATCGAGACCTACGAACGCGACATCATTCCCTTCTGGCGCGGCCGCAGCCAGCGCGACCGGATCTTCGCGGCGCTGCCCGAGCGCTGGCACGATGCCTACGCGGCGGGCGTGTTCACCGAGTTCATGGAGCAGCGGGCGCCCGGCCACACGGTGGCCGACGGCAAGATCTACCGGCAGGGCATGCGCGATTTCCAGGCGCGGATCGCCGAGCAGCTGGCGGCGCTGCCGGATGCGGACGTATCGGTCATGCCGGAAGCGGCAAGTCCGCCTGATCCTGCGGGTCCGCCGAATCCGACCAACCCATCGCCCACGGCGCGCCGGCATCAACTCGAGGCCATGTCCATCGCCGCCGACGCGGTGGTGCTCTTCGCCGAGCGCCACGCCGAGCTGGCCGAGCAGCAGGCCGCGCAGGCAGCCGACTCGCAGCGCCGCGCCGAACTCGAGAAGATCGCGTCGGCGTGTCGGCGCGTCCCGGCGCAGCCGCCGCGCGATTTCCACGAGGCCTTGCAGATGTACTGGTTCTGCCACCTCGCGGTGGTCACCGAGCTGAACGGCTGGGACGCTTTCTCGCCGGGCCACCTCGACCAGCATCTCGAACCGTTCTACGAGCGTGAGCTGGCTGCCGGATCCATCGACCGCGAGGACGCGCGCGAGCTGCTCGAGTGCTTCTTCGTGAAGTTCAACAACCACCCGGCGCCGCCCAAGGTCGGCGTGACGGCGGCCGAAAGCGGCACCTACACCGACTTCGCCAATATCAACCTCGCCGGGCTGCGTCAGGACGGCACATCGGGCGAGAGTGAGCTGTCGTTCCTGCTGCTCGAGGTCATCGACGAGCTGCACCTGTTGCAGCCGAGCAACAACATCCAGATCTCGCAGGAGACCTCGGACGAGTTTCTGCTCGCGGCACTGCGCGTCATCGCCCAGGGCTACGGTTTTCCTTCGGTGTTCAACGCCGACATGGTGGTCAAGGAGCTGTTGCGCCAGGGTAAAACCCTCGCCGACGCCCGCGAGGGCGGCACCAGCGGTTGCGTCGAGGCGGGCGCCTTCGGCAAGGAAGCCTACATCCTGACCGGTTACTTCAACCTGCCGAAGATCCTCGAGCTGACCCTGCACAACGGTCGCGATCCACGCACCGGCCAGCAGCTCGGACCCTGGACCGGCGATCCGTGCAATTTCAATGATTACAACGAATTGTTCGATGCCTGGCGCAAGCAGCTGGCGCATTTTGTAGAGATCAAGCTGGAGGGGAACCGGATCATCGAACAGCTGTACGCCGCGCGCATGCCGGCGCCGCTGCTGTCGCTGATCACCAGCGACTGTATCGAGAAGGGACTCGACTACAACGCCGGTGGCGCCCGGTACAACACCGCCTACATCCAGGGCGTCGGGATCGGCACGCTGACCGATTGCCTCGCCAGTCTCGAAAAGCACGTGTTCGTCGAAGGCACCGTCGACGTGGCGCACCTGATGCGGATGCTCGACCGGGACTTCGCCGGTGGCCAGGACGGAGATGGCGAACGCGACGAGATCTACCGCCAGCTCTTCCTGAACCGCGCGCCGAAGTGGGGCAACGACGACGACGCGGCCGACAACACGATGCGCGCCGCCTTCGATGTCTTTTTCGCCGCGGTCGACGGCCGGCCCAACGAACGCGGCGGCCGCTATCACATCGACATGTTGCCCACAACCTGTCACGTGTACTTCGGCTCGGTCTGTGGCGCACTGCCCGACGGCCGCCAGGCGGGCACGCCGCTCTCGGAGGGCATCAGTCCGGTGCAGGGGATGGATCGCGACGGCCCGACCGCCGTGCTGCTGTCGGCGGCGAAGATGGACCACGTCCGCACCGGCGGCACCTTGCTGAACCTGAAGTTCACGCCGGATCTGGTTGCCGATGATGATGGGCGCCGTAAGATCGCCGCCCTGATCAGGACCTATTTCCGGCTCGGCGGCCACCACATGCAGTTCAACATCGTGAGCGCCGAGACGCTGCGCCAGGCGCAGGCGGCGCCGCAGGAACATCGCGACCTGATCGTCCGGGTCGCCGGCTACAGCGACTACTTCTGCGATCTGTCCTCGGCGCTGCAGAACGAGATCATCACGAGGACCGAGCACGGGGACGCGTGAGGCTGCGGTCCACGATTGTATTCAGGAAGGATCGTTCAATGACTACCGCTTGCTCGCGCTTCCGACCGCCGCGTTTTCTGCCGGCGCTCGTCATCCTGGCACTGGCGGTGAGCATCGCGGGCAACGCGGCCGTTGCCGGTGAACCAGCGCCGACCGTCGATATCAGCGTCATGAGCTTCAATATCCGTTACGGCGCCGCAAACGACGGTGAGAACGCCTGGGACCGGCGCCGTGAGCTGGTTGCGTCCACCATCAACGAGTTCGCGCCCGATCTGCTCGGTACCCAGGAGTGTCTGCTTTTCCAAAAAGAGTTCCTGGCCGAGCGACTGCCCGGCTACCAGGTCGTCGGCGCTGGCCGCGACGACGGCGCCGACGGTGGCGAGATGTGCGCCGTGTTCTTCCGCGACGATCGCTTCGAACTGCTCGACGCCGGACATTTCTGGCTCAGCGATACGCCGGATCAGGTCGGCAGCGTCGGCTGGGATGCCGCCCTTACCCGGATGGCGACCTGGGTGAAGTTACGGGTGTGCGACGTGCCGGATCACGTGTTCTATTTCTTCAATACCCACTTCGATCACGTCGGCGAAGAGGCGCGACTCGCGTCGGCCAGGCTGGTCCGCGCGATGGCGGTTGAACGGATCGGCGCCGGTTTGCCGGTTATCATCGCCGGCGATTTCAACAGCCCTGCCACTCTCGACGGCGACAGCCCGCACCGCGCTCTGACGGGCGCCGGACAGCCGCGGCTACTCGATACCTACGAGGTCGTACACGAGTCGCCGCACGCGACGCCGCCGGCAACGCTGCCCGCCACGCCACCGGAACCCACCGGTACCTTCAACGGCTTCACCGGCGAAACCGAACGTGGACGTATCGACTGGATTATCGTCAGCCGCCATTTCGTGTCTCTCGCCGCTGCCATCGACCGCAGCAGCCACGACGGTCGCTATCCGTCGGATCACTTCCCGGTTACCGCGAACTTACGTCTCACGCCGACACGCTGCACCGTGGGTCGGTAATCCGGCCGAACAAATGTCCCTCCGGGGGGCAAGCATCTGTTTGGTTGGGCCGGCGCAACGCCGTTCTCGAGTAGAACATCGAAGCAGCAGACTCACCGGATCAGCAATATTGAAACGGTAAAAAAACCCCGGGGTGACCAACACCCCGGGGCAGTAAACAACACACCTTCAACAGGTCATTTGACCAGCAACGCACGTTCGGTTCGCGTGACGTCTGCCGCGGTCAGGCGGAAGAAGTAGGCGCCCGAGGCGAGCTGGCGGCCCGCGTCGTCGACACCGGTCCAGGTCACCTCGTGGTCACCGGCACGCTGGATGTCATCGACCAGCGTCGCAACCCGTTGTCCGTTCACGGTGAAGACGTCGAGGCGCGCGCGGCCGGTTGTGGCCAGCGAGTAGCTGACGGTGGTCTTCGGGTTGAACGGGTTCGGATACGCCGGCCGCAAGACGCTGAGCGAAGGCGCCGGTGTCTCGTCGCCAACGCCATCGACGACCTCGCCCTCGGTCAGGTGCAGAACCTGATCGGCCGCCACGCCGGACACGAGTTGCACCTCGCCGTCCGGCCAGGTCACTTCCACCGACTCGGCGCTCGTCGCACTACCGAGACCGAAAGCGGCGACGAAGGAGTTCTGCGAGCAGTAACCGGATCCGGCGCTGATCATCCGGATCTGGGTGACGCCGCCGGCCGTGACACGCACGGTGGCGCTGACGCCGTTGCTGCTGGCTTCGACGCCGGTCAGCCGGACCTGCAGCCAGTGATTGGCGTTGCTGCGCTCGTTGCCGAGCAGGACGTTGGACAGGCCTTCCCGGGTCACGTAGAGGTCGACTCGGCCGTCGCTGTCGAGGTCACCGCTGGCCACAGCGCTACTCGGCCCGTCGGCTTCGTCCCAGCCCACCATGACGCGGGTGAAGCTGCCGTCGCCGTTGTTCTGCAGCAGCAGATCGGATTCGCCGTGACGGGCCACGTAGAGGTCGAGGTAGGTGTCGTTGTCGAGATCGACCCAGACCACGCCGCGCCCGTGACCGAGATCACCGAGGTGGTCGCCCGACTGGGTCGAGAAACCGCCTGATGTTCGCCGGTAGAGCACATCGGGGCCGCCATCGTTGGCCAGGTAACAGTCGAAATCGCCGTCGTTGTCGAAATCGCCCCAGGCGGCGCCCGCGCCACCGTTGAGGTTGCCCGACGGCGACTCGTTCGAGTCCAGGAACTGTCCGTTGTAGTATTCGAACAGTACGTTGGCCGCGAAACGGTTGGTCAGGAAGACGTCCTGGTCGCCGTCGGCATCGTAGTCACACCAGGCGGTGCCGGTGCCGGGACCATCGTCTTCGATGATGCCGGCCAGCGGGAAGAAGTAGACGATGTCGCCGCCGAAATCGCCGTAGTTCTTGAACAGCCTGTTGGCCGTGTCGAAGTTGACCAGGTGCAGATCGAGCCAGCCGTCGTTGTCCACGTCGGCCCAGGCGACAGCCCGGCCGGGACCGTCGTTCGCCATATCCGGCGAAGCGATGTCGGTGAAGACGCCGCCATCGTTTTCCAGCAGGAAGTTGGCCGCCCCGTCCCGCGAGAGATAGAGGTCGAGGTCGCCGTCGCGGTCGAAATCGGCCCAGGCAGCCGCGTGATCCGGGCCGCTGTCCGCCAGATCGCCGCTGGCGACGTCGGTGTAGCCGCCCACGCCGTCACTGTGCAGTAACCTGTTGGGACCATTATAGTTGACAACGTATATGTCGAGATGGCCATCCTCGTCGTAGTCGATGATGTTCACGCCGCGGCCGGCGCCGGTATCACCCAGCGGGCCCGCCGTCAGGGCGGCAAACGGACCGTCGGTGTAGAATCCAGCGAAGGTTACCAGCCCTTCCTCGGGAACCGTCTGTACGATCGGATTGGTTGCGGGGGTCGTCCAGCCCGCCATGTCGGTCCACACCAGCGTGTATTCGCCGGCCGTGAAGACGGGCAGGGAGTGGTCGCCATTGCCGCTATGGTCGAACCCGTTGGGACCGGTCAGTTGCCAGGGCGCATTGAGGCCGCTCGGCTCGCAGTCCACGACGATGGTGGCAGCGTAATCGGCCGTGGCGAGCGCCGACTGCAGCACATCGTGCGACGAGTAGCTCTGCACGAAGACCACGAAAGCCATGTTCGCAGGTACCCACTCGGCGTCGAGTTCGAAATCCCGCGTCAGGGTCACCGTCTCGCCGACAGTCTGCAGGGAAAAGGGAATCGGCTCGACCATGGCCCGCGCCAGGTTCACCTGGTTGTGACCTTCATCTTCGGTGGCCACGAAGTAGACCTGGTTCTGGGCGGTCGTCACCGTCTGGTCCACCTCGATGGTGACGCTGACGGTCGCCGTGTTGCCGACGATCGTGTACACCGCGTCCATGAGGAGCGGACTGGTGATACCGAGACGGGATATCACCGAAGGATTATAGGTCTCGAACATCGAGCCGCTGCTCTGTCCGCCGACATGGGACACGACACCGTCGAACATGACGCTCGGCGTGCCCGTGAATCCCGACCAGCCGAAGCGATCGGTGCCTTCCGGGAAGGCGTACGGAGCGGTTGTGTACCAGGTAATGGGTACGAATTGACTCGTCGTGTACAGTGCTTCAAGATCCCTGAAACCCGCGACCGCGGATGGGCAGTACGGTCAGTTATCGGCCGAGAACAGCTCGCCGAGCACCGTGCGGTCGGCAGCCAGCGGCGAGCCGGCGCCGAGTACCATGCCGAGGGCGAAGGTCAGGGCCAGCAAAACACGGGTATTCCTGATGGTCGTGCGGCGGTATTGCATGAAACTTCTCCTTGCCGTTCCAGTACCAATGCGAGTCGGTCGCGGTGACGGCGACTCGGACACAGCACCAGGACGGCTTCTGTGGGGGTTCTTTCGGGCGAGCAGAGTCCAGCGGCTCCGGATCCAGTCTGCTTCCTAGTTAATTATACCACAGAAAGCCTATCCGGGCAGTAGGTCAAATCGTAAGACACGTAATCGCGGTGGATTGGCCCGTTGCCGGCGTGCTACAATCGGCCGGCGCCGGACCTCGATCCAGAGTTCCAGAACACGTTTGCCATGCGAGGAGATGCACGATGGCGAAAGACGAACAGGCCAGGCACCAGCAGAACGTGACCCGACGAAGTTTTTTGACGACCGGCGGCGCGGTCATTGCCGGCGGGACGTTGACGCTCTCGGGCTGTGGCACCACCAAGGCGCCGGACGTTCAGAGCGAAGCCGTCGAGGCGGCGGTTACCGAGGCCGCGGCCGAGGCTGGAGCCGGCGTCAAGGTCGCGCGTCACCGGACGCTCGGCCGCACGGGATTCGAGGTGTCCGACATCAGTCTCGGCGCCGCGCCGGTCAGCGAGGCCAACGTCTACCGCTATGCCTACGACCACGGCATCAATTATTTCGACACCGCCGAGTCCTACGGCAACGGCCAGTCGGAAACGGCGCTGGGCGAGGCCATGCAGTTCATGGACCGCAAGAAGATCTTCATCACCACCAAGCTGGGTATTGCCGAGGAAGACACCGTCGACACGCTCTGCGACCGCTTCGGCAAGTGCCTCGAGCGGATGCAGACCGATCATGCCGACGTGCTGATGATGCACGGCATTGCCGATCTGCGCCATCTCGAGTACCAGAGCTATTACGACGCCGTGGCGCGTCTCAAGGCCGACGGCAAGTTGCGTTTCGCGGGCATCTCCTCGCACGGCCCGCGCGGCGACGAGCCGGACAGCATGGACAAAGTCCTCTGCGCCGCCGCCGAGGACAATCGTTTCGACGTGATGCTCCTGTCGTACAACTTCATGAATCGTGAGGAGGCGGAGCGCGTACTCGCCGCCTGCAAGGAGAAGAACATCGGTACGACGGCCATGAAGATGACGCCGGCCACCTTGGACATCGTGGAGTGGGACCCGGACAACCCGGCCGAGATGTATGCGGACTACATCGAGCGGAGCAAGGAACGCGGCCAGACCGAGGAAGAGTCGATCCAGCGGATTCTCGATTACGTCGGCCGGCAGCAGGAAGCCCTGGCGGAAGTCCAGCCCTTCCTCGATACACACGGAATCAAGACCCAGGAGCAGTTGACGGCCACGAGTCTGCAGTGGGTGCTCAAGAATCCCGACATGCACACGCTGTGTGTGTCCATGCCCACCTTCGAGGACATCGATCGTTGTTTGCCTTTGTCGGGCACGGAGCTGTCGCTGAATGGTCATCGGTTCCTTGACGCCTACGCTCAGGCTCACAACCGGCTCTACTGCCGCCACGGCTGTACGGCCTGCGCCGGCGCCTGCCCGGAGAATGTGCCGGTCAGCACCATCATGCGCTATTCGTACTACTTCAAGCGCCAGGGCCGCGAAAAATTCGCGCTGGGTAAATACCGTAAACTGGACGGCCGAGACGGCTCGGTCTGCATGGATTGCACCGCGTCTTGCCAGGGCGCCTGTCCCCACGGGATCGACATTCAGGCCAATCTCGTGTCGGCGCATTCGCTGCTGTATTTCGCCTGAACCGGAAGGACGATCGGATGTTGAAGCACCTGTTGAGCCTGTCCGTCTGCCTGTCGTTGTGCCTGGTCCATGGTATCGGAACGGCAGACACCGGGATGGCGACCGCCGTCGCCGGCAACGACGTCTTTGCCAGCGTGGCGGGCTGGCAGGCGACGAGCGACGTCAGTACCTACGACGAGAGCAACCTCTGGAAGTACATCAACGGTGCGGCTGACCAGTATCTGGCCTGCGGGTTCCGGCAACTTGCGTGCTGCGACATGACCCGCGACGAGCTGACGGTCGTCGCCAGCGTCTACGACATGGGATCGCGGCTGAACGCTTTCGGCATCTTCGGTGTGGAGCGCAGCGCAAACGCACCGACCCTGACCATCGGCGCGGGCGCCCAGCTGTCGGCGCCGTATCAGGGTTTGATGCTCAAGGATCGCTATTACGTGCGGATCGATGCCTTCAAGGGTGAACTGACCGACGACGCGGGCCGGGACCTGCTCCAGGCCATGGCCGTGGCGTTGCCCGGAACCGATGAGCTGCCGGCGGAACTGGCGACGTTGCCCGACACGCGCAAGGTGCCGGGTTCCGAAACCTACACCCGCGAGAGCTACCTCGGCCTGGGCGAACTGCGCCGGTGTCTGCACGCCACCTACACCGACGATGCCGGCACCGAGTTCGAGATCTTCACCATCGTGGCCGATCCCGGCTCGGATCTCGACGCGATCTGGGTAGGCCTGGCGCAGAAGTGGCAGGCTGCCGCGGACACGGCCTTCCCGGTCCTCACGCGAGCGATCCCTTACGAGGGACCCGTCGGCGTCATGCGAAACGACAGCGGAATATACGGCGTTTTCGGCGCGGCTGATCAGGCCGTGCTGATCGCTTCCCTGGAGGTTCTCGCCCAATCACTGCACTGATCGGCAGTTCATAGCGTTTTCACATATAACGATAATTTTTGCTGATAATATATATTATTCTTGCACACAAGCATGATTTATGAGATAATAATGCTATCGAATTGCAGTGAGTGTGCTTCGCTACAGAAGCCAGACGTTTGCATCGAGGGACCAACACAAGAAAGTGTATCGCAATGCGTAAGGCCTACGTCAAACCATCCATCCGCACCGAGATCATCGAGGTCGGCGTTTTCGGCGATTACGATGGCGGCGGTAGCGACGACAACTTCTTCGGCTTCTGGAATCCATTCTTCGGCATCTGCTGCGGTGGCGGCGGAGGTTGATCTGGAGATGAAGTCGGAACCAGGGCCGCGGTTTACCGCGGCCTTTTTTTTTACGCGCCGCGTGGTTTGCCCGGTCGACCGTGACCGGCGACGGTTCCGGTGACTGCTGCGGTGCCCGGTCCGGCCTGCCGGCCGCCGGATGGTGGCTACTCAACCCACTCCATCGGTCGTGAAGTTCGCCAGACCCTCGGCCAGCGTGCAGCAACTCGGCGCCGGTTCGCGCAGCTTGCCCGTCTCGAGCCAGGCGACACCCGGACAGCGCCGGCAGTCCTTGCGGATGGCGCAATCGGGACACTGGTTGACGTCGGCATCCTCGATGCCGCGCAGCTCGACCAGGAAGGGGTCGGGATCGTCGTGCCAGATTTCCTGCAGCGAACGTTGCCGCAAATCACCCACCGGCCGGCGGAACAGTACGCAGGGATAGGCCACGCCCTGCGAGGACACCGCCGCGACCGTGATGCCGGCCCGGCAGGTCAGCAAACCGCCTTCCTGATGGTCTTCGCCCGGGATCAGTCCGCCGTAGAGCAACGCCGGATCGAGGGTGCTCAATTGTTCCGCGGCCAGGGCGAGCGATTGTACCGACCGGTCGCCGTCGACCCGGGGAGCGAGGGACACCGAGGCGGAGAAAAAGGCCCCGAACTCGTCGGCCAACCCGGCCAGCCCCGCCAGCTCGGTGTAGTTGTCCTGGATGATGGACGATTTGATCACCAGGTTCAGGTCCCGCTCCCGCAGAAGGCGACAGGCGCGCATGATCTGCGCGAAGGCGCCCGGGCGCCGCATTATGGCGTCGTGGGTCGCCGCGTTGTCGCCGAGCAACGTCACCTCGACGCTGCCGACATCGTACCGGGCGAGCAGGTCGGCCTTGGCCTCGTCGATCAACACGCCCGAGGTGAGCACGGTGATGAAGAACTGATGACGGCGAGCGGCGGCCAGGATCTCCGGAAAGTCGGTTCGGACCAGCGGTTCGCCACCGGTCAGGGTGAGATTGAACACGCCTTCGTCGTGGAACTGCTCCAGGTAGTTCTCGATCTCGGGCAATGTCAGTTCGTGCGACGGATTCTTGACCAGGTAGCAGTGGGTGCAACGGCAGGGGCAGATCTCGGTCAGCTCGAAGATGACCGCGTGGATACGGTTGTGTTCGACGTACTTGCGGTCGAACTCCGCCAGGAGTGTTTCTTTCACGCGATCTCTCTCACGACGTCGTTTTCGAAAACCGCTTACTCGCTGGTGTCCAGCATGACGAGTTCCTTGGCGGCCAGCTCGTCGGTAAAGGTCCGCAGGTCGCCTTCGGCCACCTCGCGTGACACCTCGAACTCGTCGCAGATCAAGGTCGCGATCTCCTGCAGGGAACGTTTACCGTCCATGGCTTGCCAGATGAAGGAACCGACCGCATCGAGCGAATGGATCACGTCGCCTTTGCGGGCCAGGAAGATGGTCTCTTCGCCCAGAACCCGCACGCAAAAGCCTTCGGTCGGGATCGGAATGTTGTTCAGATCGTTCATGTCACACTACTTCCTTGGTGCTTGTGCCAGTTCCCGGGCGATGATCTCCCAGAACCCCACGTCAGGTGTGAACTCGAGCCGCCAGACGGGAGCCACGGCGCATAGCCGGGTGGCCAGATCGATCATCGTCAGGCGGATGTCGGGCGAGACCGCGTCCTCCAGACCCACGGGCGGTACGATCTGTGTGGCGACCGCCGCCACGGCTTCGGCCATTCCCACCTCTTGCAATCGGTGTTCGGGGCCGTGGGACAACAGGAATATGCCGCGTAGCGGCGCCTGGCCCGGCGATTTCTGCTCGTAGAAACCGTTGAACGGCGACCCGTGCAGGATCCCTTCGTCCGCGGTAAGTTCTACGAGATTCATTTCGTCATTAACGACCAGGTACTTGACACTCAAATCGGCGACCGTCGACTTTCCTTGACCGGATGCGCCCACGAAGAGGCAGCCGGCGCCGTCGGCGATCACGCCGGACGAATGGATCAGCAGGCCGTCAGCGCCGCGTACGTTGCGTGCCGAGTAGTAGGCCTGATAGAGCACCTGTTCGAAGACCCGCGGCAACATACCCTTGGTCAGGATATTCTTCACCCGCAACGTACCGGTGGCGGTCGCCGGATCGAAATCGCCGCAGATCAGACCGTCGGCGATGTCAAAGCTTCCGGCTTCGACCCGCTTGGTGGTGAAGAGCGAGTTGGGAATGTCCGGTGTGTCGGTGTGCGCGATAATCTGCAGGTCGAGACGGATATCGGCAGCGGCGATGACCGGTGGGCGGGCGAAGTACTCGGCCAGCGACGAGGCGTACTCGGCCGACTCGCACACCAGCCCGATGACGGTGCTTCCTATCTCGAGGCGGAATTCTCGTTCGTCTTGTACAACCACGATTTGATCCTTCGGGGCCAGAGTAACCATCGTTCCAGACAGTCTTCACGCAGGCTTTCGCCGGCGATACGGTACGCGTTTTGGCGAACCGCGGGCGTATCGAGGTCGTGGACCTCGCCGTCTTCGTAGCGGACGCGGATCACCCGACCGACGATCCGGCCGGCCCTGATCCACTCGCCCCGCCGGGAGTTGTCGCCCTTCTGGTAGCAGAACCCCCAGGTGCCTGGTTTCCACGCCAGTAACAACCGGTGGGCGACCAGACCATCGCCGCGAGGAAAGACCACGATGTCGCCGATCCGGCTGTTGTCCCAGTCGACGCTGGTGATCGTGATCACTGACTGGGGGGGCAAGAGCGGCAGCATACTGCCGCTGAGCATGGGCAACTCCACGGTTTGACCCGCCTGCAAGATCGAACCGACCCGCTCCACGAGGGCGGAGTGCGTCTCGTTGTGCCCTCCAACGCCAGTCACGGATAACTCCATCGGTACGCGTGTACGCTGCCCTGTCCCATCGGTTGCTTCGTCCCGGTCGCCGGACACCTGAAGAACTACCTGAAGAATTACATCTTGGTCGATCATTAGACAATGGCTCATAATGCCGACCGGACAGCGGCGGCGGCATGATCCGGGAGAGGCACGTGCGCGACGAGTACCGGTATCTGGGACAGCTTGTGGACAGCTTCGTGGCGCGCGACCGATCGGCTGCCGGCCTCCGCGAGCGCGATCCGGCCGGTGACCACCGGCAGAAACCGCCTCCTCCGCCGGCGCTGGACTGGGCACTCGTGCTCCGCCTGCTGCGCGACCACAAGGTGCTCGGCGCCCTGCAATCCGTGCTCGATACCCGGCACCTCGACGAGACCGAGGCGGCCAACCTGCGCAGCGCCACGGACGATTTCGGAAGGCGAACCACCCTGCTGCTGCTCGAGCTCGAACGGATCCTGCCGGCGCTCGAGCAGGCCGGCTGCCGGCCCGTCGTCTTGAAGGGCGCCGCCCTCGCGTCGGACGTGTATGCCGAACCCGCCCAGCGGTACTTCCTGGATCTGGATATCCTGGTTGCGGGCGACACGGTCGCTGTCGCCTGCGAGACGCTCGCCCAGTACGGCTATCAGCTACGCCAGCACGGCAACGATCCGCGCTTCTACCAGAAACACCACTTCCACTGGATCATGCACAATCGTCACGGATCGTGTGTCGAGGTCCACTGGGCCGTGACCATGCCGGAATCGATTTTCGGCTTCGAACTCGACGGTTTGTGGCGCCGCGCCGAGCCGGCGGCGTTGAGCCGGGGCACGATGCGGGTGCCGGCCGCGGCCGATCAGATCCTGCACGCGGTGTTGCAGTGCATCGCCGACGGCTTTTCCGACCTGCGCCGGATCCTCGACACGGCGCTGCTGCTGCCCCGGGTGACCGATTTCCCCGCGTTGACGGCACAGGCCGAACGCCAGCGCCTCGGCGTCGGCCTGTGGCTGCTGCTGACGGTGACCGCGTCGCTGGCCGGGGTCGAGATACCCGCCGCCAGGTTGCAGCGGGTACAGCCGAGCCCGTGGCGACGACGCTGCCTCGAGGCGATCCGGGTGCCCGAATGCTGTCTGGAACGACGTGCGGCCCGGCAATCGGAATTCGTGTTTCTGATCCACTGCTTGTGCGTGCCCCGGACCGGCCTGCTGTGGCGCGAATTGCACCGCTTCCTGTTCCCGGGCGAAGGACCGCTGCTGGAAATGGGATTCCGGTCCGATCGGCTGCCGTCGTGGCGGCAACGCGCGGTCATCTCGCTGCGACGGTTGTGGACGCTGGCGCGACTGGGGGTGTTTTTGTTCGGTCGGCTGTCCGGTAAACACGTGGCTTGAGCCGCCGGGCGACGTTATCGGACCGCGGCCTGCCGATGCCGGTTGCCAGCCTGCCGCCCGTCAGCCCTCGATATCGGTCGCGTACCACGATTCCGCGTCGACGAGCTCACCGCCGCCGGCATCCCGGACGGCGTAGTTGAATCCCGGCCGGATACTGAATGCGCCGCTCCGACCTGCCCGGTCCACGGCGAGATAGCCCACCTGCATCGCGTCGGCACGCAGGTTGGTCTGGATGATGCGTTCGACGGCGGCGCGGCAGGCCGCCGCGGGCGACAGACCCTGTCGCATCAGCTCGACAACCAGGAAACTGCCGACGGTCTTGATGACCGCCTCGCCGAGTCCGGTAGCGCAGGCGGCGCCCACGGCGTTGTCGACGAAGAGGGCGGCTCCGATGATGGGCGAATCGCCGACCCGCCCGCGCAGCTTGTACGCCAGCCCGCTGGTGGTGCAACTGCCGGACAGGTTTCCTGCCTGATCGATGGCGAGCATGCTGATCGTGTCGTGGTTCTCCACGTTGACCACCGGCCGGTACTCGGCGGTCTCGCGCCACTGCTGCCAGGCGCGTTCGGCTTCCGGCGTCAGCAGGTTGGTTCGGCTGAAGCCGTTGTCCAGGGCGAACTGCAGCGCGCCTTCGCCCGCGAGCATCACGTGTGGCGTCCGTTCCATCACCGCCCGGGCTACCGAAACCGGATGCAGGATGTCCTCCAGAAAGGCCACGGCACCGCAGTCGCCCCGCTCGTTCATGATGCAGGCATCGAGAGTGACGTGCCCATCGCGATCGGGACTGCCGCCCAGTCCCACCGAGGTGATCGCCGGATCGGCTTCGGTGTGCCGGACGCCCGCTTCGACCGCATCGATGGCCGCGCCGCCGTCGGCGAGCAGCGGCCAGGCGGCACCGTTGGCGGCCAGGCCGTGATCCCAGGTCGAGACGACAAGGGGTTTGCGACGCGCGCCGTCGTGAACGGGCATGCTCCGCTCCTTCTCACAACCGGCGAGACCGATGGCGGTGGCGCCCATGGCGGCGGTTTTCAGGAACTCGCGTCTCGATTTCATGGTCGTCACTCCTTGGCGAACTACCGATTCAAGCCGGCACGGACGCGTGGTCCACGCTGTGCTGCACCCGCGCAGCGCTAATGGTGCAGCGCAACCTCGACGGTCACGATCTCGTGCGGCCCGAGAGCGCAGACGAGCCGCCGGGTATCTTCGATCCGGTCCGGCGTCGCTCCGTCCAGGCGTTCTTCAAGCAGATCGACGCGCCAGGCGCCGGCGACCGGCAGACCGAACCGCAGGGTTTCGGTTACCGGCTCTCCCGTCAGATTGTACAGCCTCAGCACCAAGCTGTCGCGGGTCTGGTGCTTTTTCAGGGCACTGAAGGCGACGGCCGGCGACATCTTCTCGACCAGACTCGCCCCGGCGAGCGAACCGTCGGCGACCCCCTGACCCACCAGGACCGGCGTGCGCCAGGACTGGCTGATCTTCTTGATGTTCGCCGCGATGTAGTCGCCGCCGAAGGGCAGGACCGCGTACCGAAAGCGCTGCTCGCCGAGGCACTGGGCGTCCGGTGTGAAGAGCGTCGGCCCGGCGTTACTGCGGTCGCAGCAGTGCAGATCATCGCGGGACAGCCAGTCGACGCATCGCAGCAAGGTCAACACGATGGTTGCCCGGCCCTCGGCGTCACGGGCGGCGGCAACCTCGGGCAGGCCACGGTTGAGAACGGCCAGGCCGCGTCCGTCCGCCTGCACCAGCGAAAAATCCTGCTGAGGGTACGTGCCCGGCGGCGGTTGCAGCCAGTCGTCGCTGGCGGGCTGCTCGGTGAAGCACCGGTGGGCGATCCGGTAGTGACCGTCGGTGACGAGGGTGTCGGTTGCCAGATCGGTCGGGAACTCGACCCGCAGGCGGTGGTCGCGAGCCTGGTTGTCGAAGGTCGTATCGACGGTGACGCAGGGGCAGAAGCGGCTCAGTGTTATACGGGTGCGGACCCGGCAATCCACCAGGTCGGTGCTGCGTGTGCGGCGATCGGGTGCGATGGCTCGAGGCAGCCGCAGCCGGAAGCTTGCCTCGAGCGACGCCGTCAAACCGGTGTCGACGACCACCGCGACGTCACCCGCGCAACCATCGCTGTAAACGCTCCGGGGCGTCTTGCTCGGGCAGTAATCGTATTCGTCGCCGACATCGGCGCTGTCTTCGAGCCGGTTGAGCCGGTGCAGCCGGCTGCCGGTGCGTTTGTCGTGCAGATCGAAGGTGCCGTCGGGGTGGAGCCGGACGCGGCAGAAGCCGTTCTCGATGGTATCGCCCGCGACGCGGACCGGCTGGGCGCCCGGGTCGTTGTCGGTCGCCGGCTGGGCTGGTCGACCTGGGCCAACGAGTGACAGCGCGGCCGGCGGCCCATCGTCGGTGAGGAAGTAGCGGGTGTGCCCGACCGCGGGCAGGTTCTCGGCGACGAAGCGGATGGTCAGGAAACAGTCGTGTTCGCCGCGCTCCGCGTCGGACTTGAGGATGCGGTCGGCAAAGCGTTCGCGGTAGGGACGGAACAGCTCGTGTTGCCGGTCGGCGAAGAGCTCGGCACGATAGTCGATGCCCCAGAAACGCTCGACGATCCGTCGGTCGGCGACCTCGAACGCCACCTCGTTGCCCACTTCGTCGAACAGGCGCAGGTTCTCCAGGTCGTAGTCCAGCGGCTGCAGGACCACCAGTCGCTCGACCACCGCCGTTCGGCGCCAGGGCAGGGGATTGGCGACCGGCAGGACCGTGGAGCGATCCTCGGCGGCCGTGCGCCCGAAATAGGGCACCAACCGGCGCTGCAGTTTCGTCAACAGCTGCTCGCCCGTCTGCCGCACCGCCGCGAAGCGGGTTTCCATCTCGTGGTGGACCTGATCGGTGCTGCAGCCGCAGATGGAATCGTGGGGATGGTTGCGCAGGAGCTTCTGCCAGGCGTGGTCTATCACGCCGGTCCGGTAAGGCTCGCCCAGCAGGAAATGGGTGTAGGTACACAACGGCTCGACGTAGGCCGTCAGCAGGTTCTGCACATACTCGTTCTGCTGTTTCAGGTACATGCGTGCCGACCACACGCCCGAGAGAATGAGGTGCAGCTTGCCGGCCAGCAGATCGCCCTGGTGCCTTTTCCCGGCCAGGCCGGCATCACGCACGGCGTCGAGATAGGGCTCGAAGCGCGTGTGCAGGAACTCGGTGTCGGGAAACGCGTTGCGCAATGCATCTAGTACGGCTCCGAAGTCCGCTTGCGGGCCGAAATGGTCGCAGCCGTTGTTCAGCAAGTAGATGTCGCCGTTGGCCAGATCCGCCATCCTGGCGAAGAGTTCGCTGACCTTCTGCACCGCGAGATCGAGGTCCACCGAGCGCTGTGTGTGAGCGTGCCAGATCTCGGCGAAACCCAGCCCCGCGGCGTTGCAGTAGCCGTCGCACTGGTTGATGGCCAGGACCGAGCTGCCGTCGGGTGCCGTCCACTCGTACTCCCAGCCGAGTCGTTCGATCTCGTTGCCGCTGCCCCTGGTGTAGATGAACGAGTCGATGCCCGCCAGGCGCAGGATCTGGGGGAGCTGGGCCAGGTGGCCGAAGGAGTCAGGCAGGTAACCGACCTTCTGCGGCTCGCCGAACCGGCGGGCCACCGCGTGACCGTACAGCAGGTTGCGGGCGGTGGCCTCGGCGCTGACCAGGAACTCGTCGGGCAGGATGTACCAGGGACCGATGGCCAGGGCGCCACTGCGTACGAGTCCGGCGATACGTTCAGCCTCGTGGGGCGCAACCGCGAGGTAGTCCTCGAGCGCACAGGTCTGGCCGTCGAGCACGAAGTGGGCGAAGTCGGGATCGTTCTCCAGGGCCTCGAGCACGCGATCGACCACCTCGACGAGATTGACGCGGAAACGGTTGAAGGTCAGGTACCACTCACGGTCCCAGTGGGTGTGGGACACGATGTAGACCCGCTTCGGTGCGGATGCCACGACGGTTCCTCCGTTGGTTTTCGGGCCTCGGATGTGTCAGCGCGTAGCTGTGGTTTCCCGCGGCGTGCAGACACTCAAACGCTACATGCGTCGATCAACTCGCCCACGCGCGCGGTGGCACGGCCGATAACCGTGTCCGCGCCGCCGTAGTAGACCGTGACGAGGCATTCGTCATCCGCCATGCCGTCCGGACCGACATCCGCAACGGTCATCCCGCTCGGGAACACCACATTGGGCACCTGGCCGACCAGTTCGTAGAGTTGCCGCGGCTCGAGCAGGTTGTCCCGCGTCCGCGCCAGCACCCTGGTCGGATCCTGATGGTCGAGCAGCACCGCGCCGGCCTGGTAGATGCTGCCCAGGCTGCCGTGGCTGGCGATTCCGTGATAAAGCAGCAGCCAGCCGGCGTGTGTCCGGATCGGCGGCGGTCCGGGCCCGATCAGCTCGTCCCAGTAGTGCGGGCGGCCCGTCATCACCGGACCGACGCGCTGCCAGTCGCGCAGATCGCGTGACGCGGACAGGACGATCGTGTTGCCGCTCACAACGCCGTCCGGCAGCCGCACGTCGTTGGGTCGCTCGAGCAGCAGGTAGCGGCCGTCGATCTGCTCCGGCAAGAGCACGCCGTTGCGCGACTCGTGATCGCCCACCAGGCCCACGAAACGGAACGACACGAAGTCGCGCGTCTGTGCCAGACCGAGCCGGCAACCATGGTCCAGATCGATGGCGACCACGATGAAGTAGTCGTCACCGATGCGGGTGATCCGCGGGTCGTACACATGGTATATCGTCTCACCGAGCGTCCGGCCGACGTTCTCGATGCCCGCGAAGTGCACCAGTCGCGGCTCCAGCGTGAAGGCGATGCCGTCGTCACTGCGGGCCACGAGCAGGTGGGTGCGGCGGCCGCGAGTCTGCACGCGCGCCAGCAACAGCACCTGGTCCTCGAAGATGGTCGCGCCGGGATTGAACACCGAGGTGGCGTCGACGATCTCGGGCGGTACATCGGGTACCTCGTCGCGGCTCAGGATCGGGCGTTTCGGATGTCTGTGCAACACGATCAACCGTCCCTTTCGGTGGAGTGAGCGCTTGCCGGTGCGCCGCCGGCCACCGTCCCGTCGTCGTCGTCGTCACGCTGCATGGTGCGCAGGCGGTGCAGCATTTCCCTGACGTCTCTGAAGCCGCCGATGGAGAACCACACCATCACCAGCACCGCGACGACCACGTGCCAGTAGACGAAGAACTGCCAGAACTTCATCCAGGCGTCGTCGTCGACTTCGTGTGTGAGATTGTACACGGTGCCGACGATGAAGATCAGCAACCAGAAAAGCATGTGCGCCGTGGTGCCGATGTAGATGAGCTTGTCGCCGCGGGTGAATTCCTTGCCCATACCCAGAAGTTTGCGGCTGATCAGGCGCCAACCCCGAACCGGCACGTCGTTGGCGGTGACCGTCTCGCCGGCGCGCGCGTAGCGCCCCCGGTTGAGCAGCTTGTCCAGGTCGTGGACCTGACGCCGGCCGAGCAACGAGACCAGCACGAAGACGAGCACCGAGCCGAAGATCGCCAGCCCCCAGAACATCTGTCCATTGATGGGGAAATCGTCGTAGATCTGATGCAGGATGACGCCGCCGACCGCGATACTCGAACCGGTGATCATGGCGCTCCAGGCGGCGGGAGTGGTACCGTACTTCCAGTACAGGCCGCCGATGATGATGGTCCCCGCGCCGCCCGCGAAGATGGCGCCGGTGACGGCGAAGAAGAGATTGATGTGCTGGTTCTGCTGGAACAGCAGGCTGAAGCAGAAGATGAACACCGCCACCCCGACGATGGACAGCCGCAGGGCCAGCAGATGGGCCCGCTTCGAGAGCGGTCGCCCGCGCAGCGGAATGAACACGTCCTGGACGAAAATGCTGCCCCAGGAGTGCAGGTAGGTGTCGTGGGTGGTGATGAACGCCGCGAGCATCACCGCCGTGAAGGCGCCCATCAGGCCCTTGGGCAGGATCTGCGTCAGCACGATGGGAATGCGCAGCTGGTTCTGCAGGGTCTCGCTGCTCACGCTGGCCAGGATGTTGTTGACGTTGTCTGCGATGTGCTGAAAGTCGGCGTGGCGCAGGATGGTGAAACCGATGATGGGAACGATCATCATCATCAGGTTCTGCGGCACGTTGCGCCAGTTGCTCAGGGCGGCGCCCATTTTCGCCTCGTGGGCGCTCTTGGCGCAGCTGTTGTAGGCCTGTGTGCCCTGCCAGGACATGGTGCCGTGGATGAAGCCGATCACGCCGATCAGAAAATACCAGAAGTTGAAGTCCTTGACGTGGCTGGTCTTGAAGGGATTGATCAACGACGCGTCGGTCGGCGCGGTGGCCAGCGCGGCGGCGATCTGGTCCCACTTCACGACCACCAGCAACAGATACAGGACCAGGGCGATGAAGGAGAAATTGACGAACACGCCCTGGATGAAATCGGTGACGATGACGGCCACCTGCCCACCGGAGAAGACGAAGTACAGCGCCAGGCCCAGCAACGCGATCATCGTCACGGGGAAGGTCGCGATCTCGAGACCCAGGACCGAAAAGCTGTGGGGCAGTCCACAGAAGTAGATGAAGAACCGCGCGCCGACCGCCGGAAAGATGCCGAAGTTGACGATACCCGAAAGCCAGGCGACCAGGCCGGCGAAGATGCGGAAATGGCGGCTGTAGCGTCGTTCGAGAAACTCGGCGAGGGTCAGGGCCCGCGTCTGGCGGAAGCGGTAGATGACCCAGCCGCTCAGGGTGACCACCAGGATCACCAGCCCCATGGTGAAGCCCCACCAGGCCAGCGAGAAGCCGGCCACGAAGTTCATCTCGAAATTGCCGATGATGGAGATGGCGCCGAGCCAGGCCAGACTCATGGAGATGCTCAGCACGTAGCGGCCGACCGTGCGGTTGGCGGCGAGGAAATCGGCGACGCTGCGCATGTGCCGCTGGCTGATGGCCACGCCCACGAACATGACCGCCAGGACCGCGGCGACGATCAGCCAGTCGATCGGTGCCAGGTTCATGGGTGCGGCCTTTCACGTGCGGCGGCTGGAATGATCATCGGCGACCGCTCCCCAGATGGCCGGTCTCGTCGACGCACACGATGGTGCCGCCCGTAGATAAGCCTTCGAAGCAGGCCTCGAAACGCTGGCCGGAATCGGAGACCGAGACGTCGAGATGGGCCGAATCGACAGCATTCAGATCGTGGTCCTTCAAACCCAGCGCGTCCAGATCATCGGTGAAGCTGCCATGCTGCTCGTGCCAGATCCGCTGCTGGTAGTAGACCGCCATGAGAATCTCACGGCCTGCCACAAACAGCGCCGGGTTCCACGCTTCCACAGGACGCGGCTCCCCGGTCATGAAGCGCACCAGCCCCCAGCGCTCGGGATAGTGCATGTTGATCAGTCCCTGCGGCGACCACACCCAGTTGTGTTCGGGCAGCGGCTTGCCGGTTTTCGGATCGGTGAGCTTCACGTAGCGGTCTTCGCGCTCCTCGGTATTCCACTCGACCCGGGAGAAGTTGACGTGCCACATGTTGCCGTCCTCCGGCGGTGCCGGTTGGTGAGCGCATTCCTCCAGCACGGACCAGGGCAGGGCGATCTCGATGGTCCAGCCACCGTCGGTATCGGTTGGATCGTTCAAGGTGCCGTCGATGTGGACGGCCGTGCGCAGACCCTGGATGTCCCAGGCATCGATGGCCGGTCCACCGTCACGGTAGGGTTTGACCAGCAGCAGGTCCCACTCGGTGCCCAGGGCGTTGATCTCCAGCTCGTAGTACTCGTGGT
>CAYLIV010000023.1:0-67585 GCA_964384055.1 uncultured Fibrobacteraceae bacterium | reverse complement strand
CGAGCCTGGCGATCAAATCGCCCCGGGCCAGGGCGCTCCCCTCGATGAAGGGTAGGTCCACTACGATACCGTCGATCTCGGAGGTGACCGTGATCGCTTCGCCCGCCTCGATGCTGCCCACTGCCGTGAAGCGGTCGACGACCGAGCCGACACCGACCCGCGCCACCTCCACCGGCATGGGCGGCGGCGTGAAGCCGCCGTGCTGCTGCTGTTCGTCGCAACCGTTGAGCAGGAACACGAAGCCGATCGCAGCGAGCTCGAGTAGCAGATAGATGATCGACAATCGTCTGATCATGATCTTTTTACGCAATGTCTCACTCCTCTTCCAGATGGTCCGGATACCAGTCGGCGGTCAATCGTCTGAGTTCGGCGGCCGCCCGGGCCGTACGCACCATGGCCCGGGAATAGCGTTGCTGCGCCGCGGCCAGGTCGGCGGCCAGACGCACCACCTCGAAAGCCGTCGTGCGCCCGTTCTTGTACTCGAGCAGCCCGATCCGCACCTGTTCGTTGGACGCATCCACGCCCATCGCGGCGATCTCGAGCCGCCGGCTGCCCCGTGTCAGTTCGCGGTGCTGAGCCCGGACCTGCTCGTCGAGGGACCGGCGCGCGGCTTCGAGTTGCTGCTCGGCGCGGAGCACCTCGGCCCGCCGCCGTTCGTGTTCACCGCTGTCGCCGCGGTTGCCGATGGGCAGGGCGAACACGAATCCGACATTCCAGCTGGGGTAATCGCGATTGCGGACCTGGGTCCAGCTGTCGCCGAATCCCCCGGATATGGTAGTGCGCAACGTGTCGGTCGAGCCGGGGAAAACGACTGGTCGCGGGGTGCCCGACAATCCGGTGCCGCCGAGCGAACCGTACACGTCCAGCGTCGGCAACCTGTTCCAGCGCGCCGCCCGCTCGCGCGCGCGCAGCGCCTCGACGCCACGGGTCAGCGCCAGCAGATCGTGATTGTCACGTAGCGCGACCGCCACCAGCGCATCCTGATCGATGGCGGGGAACTCGCCCGGCGGCTCGTCGAGCGGCCGGTACCGCAGCAGCCCCCCTTGCGGACGCTGCCCGAGCAAGGTCACCAGGCGGTCCGAGATACGATCGAGTTGCTCTTCGCGATCCAGGACAACCTGCTCCTGTTCCGCCAGAAAAACCCGGGCGTTGGCGACCTGATTGGGTCCGACCAGACCCGCCTGTGCCCGCAGCTTGGCCTCGTCCAGAAACGCCTCTGCGCGGTCGCGGATCAGCCGCGCCACGGCATAGTCCCGCTCGGCGGTGTACAGTTCCCAGTAGACCGCCTCGACGGCGGTCCGAACCGCGAGCAGTGCTCCCGCGTAACGCTCGTGAGCGGCCTCGTAGTTCTGTCTGGCATAGGCAAGATCCTCGTTCGCCGACGGACCGAATCCCTTGAGCAGCGGCTGGCGGAGCGACAACGCGCCGGCGGTTTCATGCTTCGGTGACAACAGGTCGAATGCGGAGTTGGTCGTCTGCCGCGCGGTGTTGAGCGAGGCGGTCAGCTCGGTCCCGAGCGGCAGGCTCATGCGAATCCCCGCTGCAATGTCCTGCTGCTCGGTCTCGAGCACATCCACGCCCAGGAAAGGCGAAGTCGACGGCGTATCGGCTCCGGACCACTGGGCCTCGCCGAACAGTTCGGGATCGAAGGCGCCCTGCTCGCTGCGTACAGCGCCGCGAGCTGCCGCCAGCTCGGCGGCGGCGATACGCGCGGCGGTGGCCTGCTCCAGCGCCACGGCGATTGCCTCGGCAAGCGCGAGAGGCTCGCCGCCGAGATCGGCCAGGATCTGGGCCATGGAACTGTCGGGGACGGCGTCCACAACACGGTGGCTCCCGGCAGATCCGGACCCGGCAACTTCAGCCAGAGAGCGAGACGCGGGCCCGATTGGCGATACACACATGAAAAAAACCAGAGGCAACAGGACCTTCACGGTGCTGCGGCCATCACCGAGTCGGTTCATATTCGCGGGGCCTCCTTCTTGACGAGATTCTCGACGAATCTGAACGAATCCGGACGAATCGAAACGCACGCTATGTGGTATCGCATCGAGGAACACGTATTACTTCGTGCACGAGCAACAGACGTACATCATACACGTTAATCTGGATTATTGCAGCGAAAGGGTAAATCAACGAATCGGGACCAGCTTGTGGCTTTGTACGCCGCCAGGCCATCGTAACTGTGCGACATAGACACCCGCGGGCTGCGGATCACCTCGATCATCCAGCCCGTCCCAGACCAGCATATGCTCGCCAACCTCGCCCAGGCCAAAATGCAACGTGAGCTCGTTTCCGTTGCCCACGCCCGCCAGGCTCGCCTCGGCCGTGACGTCCGTGAGGAAGTGCTGCGCTCGGCTCTCGGTGCTTAGGCAGGCCACGGCGGCCAGCGTGATGCCGGTGATACGGCGACACATGTCGAACTCCGCGGTCCACCCGATGCGAGGGGTGGGGACACACGCGTTCCTTGCGGAGCGGATCGGTAGTGGTCCGAGGTCATTATCGCATGGCCAACAGGATTCCGGGCATCGCGGGCCGAATAACAGTCGAGGCCTACCGCTGCACCTCTTCGAGCAACTTGAGATGCTCGTCGTAGGACAGGGCGAGCCAGCTTTCCGCGGTGACCGCACCCTCCGACCGCGAGAGCAGCGATACCCGGTGGGCCGTTTCCACGTCCGGCGCCTCGTAGATGTCCATGAAGTCGTACGGTCCCAGGATCGCGTAGTGCTCGAGAAACTTCACGTCCTTGCAGACCTTCTTCACCTTGCTCAGCCATTCCTTACCCGTGGCCTTGCGGCCCTTGGCATCGTGCAGGCTCTCGGGCGCCAGCTTGGTCATCAGTACGAAACGTGGCATGGTTACCCTCCCGACAGGTTCGGACCGGCGATGTAATGCGTTAACTGTCAATATAGGTTAACTGCTTGAACCGGCAACGCCTTACCCGCACACAGCGCGACCACTGCCGGCGGTGCGACAGGTAAGAATTCGCTGATTCGATTGTACATATCACAGATACAGAACTCCAGTACCCGGAGGAAGCACACGGGAAAACCGACGGTATGGTATACTCCGGAGTACGAATGGACGCTCGCGGAAAGGAGCACGCCGTGCAACGCACACCGAATCGCCTGAATCCCGGAATGCTGGTTCCCGGCCTGGCCTTCTTCAGTTTGCTGTTGTCGAACGGTCTGGCTGTAGCGACACCGGATTTCGAGGAAGGGTCCATCGGTATCTATTTCACGTCCGATACGTTCACGAACTGCATCCCGGCCGCGGTCGGTGAAGAAGTAACCTGCCATGTCATCCTCTCCAACCCGAGTACCTGGTTCGATCCGGAGTTCCTGGGCTGGGAGATGACCGTTGCCATCGACGGTCCGCACTCGGTGACCGAATGGAACCTGAACGGCGACCACGTCAACCTGCTGCCGCCGCCGGCCTTCGCCGTCGCCTTTGCCGAGCCGATTCCGTTCGCGTATCACAATCTGCTGCTGACCTTCACCGTGCTGGTCGCGGGTCCCGAGCCGATCGTCTTCAGAACGCTGGCGATTTTCGCCCCGAGCTGTCCGCCGAATGAGCCGCACTACCACGTTTTGATCGGCGGCTGGGAACCGAATTGTATGCCGATGAACCCCATCACCGGCTACGATGCGAACGGTGAGTACAATCCCGTCGCGGTCATCAATGACGACTGCTGGGTGCCGGTGGACGCGACGAGCTGGGGCGCTGTTAAGGCGCTGTACCGGTGATCATCGATCGTCGACAATGATCTCAACGCACCGATTGCGGCTGCAGCCAGCCGGCGCTGAAGGCCTGTCCCCACACGAAACAGAGCTGATAGCTGAGGTTGTCCACGCCGTCGGTCCACTGCTTGACGAATCCCGCTTCCACGCCGAGATCACCGCCGGCCAGCGAGAACAGCAGGTTACCGCCGAGCTGGGAGTATTCGTCCAGGAAATAGAGGGGATCGCCTCGGGTGGCGATGAAGTCGTCGCCCCGGAAGACACCGGCAAACGGACGCAGCAGGACATGAGGCAGCATGCGCAGGTCCGCCGACAGCAGATAGTCGCGGCCGTAGCCCTCGACGAGGCGGCTGCTGTTGGTCTCGTCACGGCTGTAGCAATACCATGCGCCCGCACGGAGCTGTTCGAGCCAGGCCAGACCCAGCGGCTGCGCGGTGCCCACGGAAATTCCGCCGAGGTAGACCAGGTTCTGCTCCACGCGATCGCTCTCGCTGATCTGTCCCCCCGCGTGCGCCCACATGAACTGGGTGTCCAGCCACAGCACGTCATGCCACAGGCGTAGCTGGTTGCTCAGGCCGATCTCGAATTCCTCGGCGCGTACGCCCTGCTCGCGGACACGCCAGTTGAGCCAGGTATCGTTCTTCAGCCAGGGCCGGTCGGTGCGCAACTGGAAGCCGTGTTCCACATCGGTCCGGAACTTCTGTACATCGTCCAGGATCGCATCGTGGATCCAGTGGGTAGGGAGCAAGGTACCACCGAGCACGAACACGTCGGCTGCCGGCTCGTAAGCCAGCCGTACCAGCGGGGCGGCGATGTTCAGGCGGTCGTCGTCGCCGAAATCGTGGCCCAGCATGGCGCCCAGTTCCACCGTCAGGTCCGGTCGCGGCCGGTAGCGCAGTCTGATGGGGATCCGCGAACCGGTGAAGGTCTCGCCCAGCACGTGACCGACGTCGAAAAGCTCGAGGGTTTTGAAAAAGAAGGCTGTCTCCACGACGAGATCCGTCTTCCCGACCGGCGTCGCACCCTGCAGCGGCGTACCGGTGGGATAGCCGGTGTTGCGGCCCACCACCGTGCTCTGGTCGACGATCGAGAACTCCTCGGCTCGCGCCCCGTGTCCGTAACCAAGGACAAACGCAAGACCTACACCGATCACCAAGCTGCTCCACCGACGGTACCGCGCGCTAACGAACAAGGCTTCACCTCTCTGCCTGATTCGGAATCACCGGCCTGTAAGCGGCCGGCGATCTGTCGCGGCACCATCTTCTCGGAAGATCTGGCTGATGTCTACATCGACGATTTTTGGAACAACGAGCGTCCGCACAGCTTCCGGCGCCACCGGTCGGCCGCTATATTTTGCCGCCGCGGTAAAAGTCGATTAGTTTGTACGACGTGAAAGCGTAAAGGGCGATGCCCGGATCTTCTACCAGTCGCCGCGACGCACGGACATGCTGACAACCGGCCAAACACCGGACGGAGACGGAAAAACCATGAACCGACGCCTCGTATTGCGCATCGTCGGGCCAGTAGCCGGCGGCGCCATCGGCTATCTTCTGTCCTGGCTGTCGATCTGCAGCGGCAGCACCTGAGGCATCACGACCAGCCCCGTGCTCAGCGTGCTGCTGGGCGCGGTGTGCGGGTGGTTGATCGTCTCCGGTGGAGATACCAAACAACAGAATTCGTGATCGTCGCAAACAATTGTCGATTTCCGGCAAACCGCTGCCGGGTCGGCGCCATCGCAGCGCGTTGGCAACGGCCGGCAGGCACCAACTATCTGTTGGGCCCCATCACCGATACTGCGCCTTCACCGTGCCCCACTGCATCACGTCCGCCGCAACCGGGTCGCAGTCGATGCAATCGATCGAGACCTCGTAGCTGGTGATCAGCTCCAGCAAGGTGGCCGCCACCAGGTAGTACGTACCCGCTTCGAGGCAGGCGATAAGCGTGTTGTCGCTTGGCGCGGCCACGGCCACGCAGTCGTTCTCGTCGCAGGAGCCGAGGAGAAACAGCTCGAGGTTCACCGAGCAGTCGACCGTCACCGCGACCTCCTGATCCGTGGCCAGGGTGATGCTGAATACCTGTTCGGTATCGTTGTAGGTGTAGGCGCCACATAGCGTGGTGATCGCTGTCCCTCCCAGGTTGATGGTGCCGCTCACCGCCGGGCCGTTGCACTCCAGCTCCTCGAGACCGGAACAGTCGAGTGCGGCGGCAGTCGGAACCAGCAGAACGGGCAGGGCGAACGCGACGAGCGCGCCGACGATCAGCAGGCGCAGGGGTTTGTGAATGGTTACCAGCATGAAAGGCCTCATTTCCTGATTGATGTCGAGTGCGTATGCGATTCCGGCAACCAGGAGTATATCAGTCTTTTATAGTTCCATCAAGCTGGGCTTCGAGTCGGAGGCCGTCATTTCAGCAGCAGCAGCTTCCGGGTATCGCTCCGATCCGCGTAGTGCAGTCGGCAGAAGTAGGCGCCGCTCGCCACCTGCCGTCCCGCATCGTTCCGGCCGTCCCAGTACACATGGGCGTCGCCGGCCGGTCGCGTTTCGTCGACCAGCGTACGGACCAGACGGCCCTGGGTGGAGAACACGTTCAGGCGCACCTGACCCGGCGCGGTGAGGAAGAAATCGATCCTGGTCTGCGGATTGAACGGATTGGGGTAGATCGCAGCGATACGGGCATCGGTGAGCACGTAGTCGGGCAGCTCGCCGGGGCGAACCGCATCGACCGCATCGAAGATCGCGACCACCCACTCGGGATGATCGATGAAGGGATTGCGGTTGCCCTGGAAATTCTGGACGACATCATTGCGGTTGCGTTCCTTGTCGTCCACCGGATCGTCGAGGTGCCACTGGAGCAGGGTGGTCAGCAGGCCCATGTAGGCTATCGGTTCGTTGTCGCCGGTCTGGCAGGACACGATCAGCGCCACGTCGTCGGTCAGGATCAGGTCGGGTTCGCTGCCGTCGCCCTCGTAGCGCACATCCAGGTAGAACTGAGCGCGAGCCACGTCGCCGCGCCGCCCGATCCAGGTTTCCCACACGCCCACCGGCGTGGCGTTACGGGTCAGGTTGACGCCGCTCTGGCCGTCGTAGTCGTCGGCGGTGTAGGTGTTGCAACCCACGGTGCACCAGTCGTAGATGCGGCTGCCGCGCGCGCCGTTGTAGTCGATGTCGCACAGGAAGAGCTGGTGGCAATCGGTATAGGGCTTGTTGGACGAGCCGTCGTCGGGGAAGCCGTAGCTGTTGGGCCAGGTGTGCTCGCGGTTGTAGTCGTTGTTGCCGCCGCTGTGCTTCGGGAAGGTCCGGTTCTGATACACATCGAGGATGCGCGTCGAGTTGTAGGGGTCCTCGTCGGCGAGATTCAACACGTCCCAGGTATCGGTCGAACCCGAGGTGTACGGGATCTTTGTGTGGCCGTCGATCACGGCGTGCAAGGTCGCCCGCAGGGCTTCGGGACTCGAGGTATCCACCGAGTCGTAGTAGCCGGGCGGCGGGTCGGCCAGGACCGACACCGGAGTATTGATGAGCAGCAGCAGCGCGCACAGCGCCACGAGCCGGGAATGGGTGGCGATGGGAGCCTGGGCAAACACGGCAAACCGTCCTGTTGCAGCGGGGAAACTCGCTCGGGTGCGTCGGTCGAAATACTCAGGCCGGATGTACTCGCGAGTCGTTTCTGGAACCGCATAAGTATAACACATGGGCGGCACGCTGCCCATCAGCCGTAAGAAATTCCCCGCTCGCCAAACAATCCGTGTGAAACCTCAATGACGAGGAGGGAACGGATTGATTCACGAACGACTTCACGCGACACGAGCACATAGGAAATCCAGCCCTACGTATATCGACCTTCCTGGCAGAGAAAGGATAGAACCATGAAAGCGATTGTATTTCTATGCGTTGCGGTGGGTGTCGCGTTGTCAGCGGCGTCCGCCTGGTCCTGGGACGTGACCTACGACACCTCCTGGGGCCTGGTAGCCAACTGGAAGATGAACACCATCAACACCGGTTGGATCTACGAAACCTCCGGCGGCCACGACGGCCAGGTTTTCGGCGCCACCGAGGCGCCGTATTCGAGTGTGGTCGGTTTCGACTGCCTCGAGTTCGACGGCAACCAGGACTACGTCCGGGCGAGTCACCACGCCGTCCTGGCCCATCAAGACGACATGTCGGTCACCGCCTGGATCCGCTTCGACGCGAACAACGGTTCCGGCATCAAGCGGATCGTCACCAAGAAATGGCAATGGTATCTCGACATCTACACTCCCGACGGCACCTCCGACGCCTACTTGCGCGGCCACATCTCGGGTCCGTCCGTGACCGCGGTCACCCGCGGCACAAGCACCGGCAACGGGCTGTCCACCCAGGGTTCGTTCACCTTGCACGCCAACACCTGGTACCGCGTCGCCATGGTCTGGGACAAGAATCCGGACAGCGGCCAGCCCAACCTCAGCCTGTACGTCAACGACAGTCTGGAAGGGGCCGCAACAACGAGCGGCGCCATGAACTCCTATTCCTACGACGTGATCATCGGCGGTTCGCAAGGCGCCGACGGGAGTTTCGAGAACCGCTGGTTCGACGGCTACATGGACAACGTGAAGGTCTACAACCAGGCGCTGAACGAGCACCAGGTCGCCCGCAGCGACGACTACCTCACCAGCCTGCGTGGCCACTGGGCCATGAACGGGATGATCACTGACTGGTACGGCAACTACGTGCGTGATTACCAGTACCTGAACGTGGGCAATCCCGGCGACTCGCAGGAGAACGAGGGGCGCTACACCCCGTCCTGGAGCGCGGCGCACAACAACCACCGTTACTGGTGGTCCTTCAACGGCGATCGGCGCATCGCCATCGACCATCAGTCGTACTTCCAGGGCGACGAGCTCACGGTCACCGCCTGGATCAAGTTCAATCCCTATTCCGGCAGCCGCGCCATGCGTGTCGTCTGCAAGAAGTGGGCATGGTACCTGGAGATCTACACACCCAGCGGCACGACGAACGCGTACGTGCGGGCCAGCATTTCCGGCCCCACCAACTTCGTCGTGGATCCGGGCGACGGAACCCTCGACGGCAACTACATCTCCACCGAAGGCAACTGCACGCTCGAGCCGAACCGGTGGTACGCCATCGGCTTCAAGTGGGCGCAGGCCGGCAACCAGAACGGCGATACCATCAAGATCTACGTCGACGGCGAGGTAGAGGCCATCGCCAGTTCCACCGGCGCCATGAGTTCCTTCAGCAACGACGTCATGATCGGGTCAGACGATCCGAGTCTGAACTACAAGTACTTCTACGGCTGCATCGACGAGGTCCGCATCTACGACGAGTGGCTGCACGGTGATGACATGCGCAGCAACGCCTGGATGTACAACTGCGGCCCCCACACCCAGGTCGGCAGCCGCTTCTGTCCCCTGTCCGACAACGGCGAGGGCACGGTCGATCTGCCTCCCGAGTGCCCGATCGGTTACGAAGGACCGATGCACATCATTGACGGCTTGCCGGTCGGAACCTCCCTGGAGGTCGACGCCGCACTGCGTGAGTTCGCCGACGTTCAGCGTTACCCCGGCGGCGTCCTGGGCGGCGAGGTGCAGCAATTCGTCGCCCTGCTGCACTGGGATGTGACGGGAACCGGCGAGCTGGAAGGCTTCGAGCGGACGCTGGACATCCCGGTTGTTTGCGAGGTCCACACGGAACCACGGCTACCAGGCGAGCCGGTGCAGACTTTCGCGCAGGAACTGATCCGCCTGGAGGGCCAGCTCATGGGCGACCCCGATTTCGCCAACCTTGTCGTCATGAGCGGCATGGACCTTGGCCTGCCCAGCCCGGGCAGCACCATGCTGACCGAGTTGCCCAGCGGCGATTTCGCCGTGGACAGCTTCTTCGACATCACCTACCAGATCGAATTCGAAGGCAGCCCCGGCGGCATGCTGGAGGGCCTCGCCGGCATGACGCTGGACACCCGGCACATCCGCATGGGTGATGCGGTGCCCGTCGCCGTCGGTGACGACACGCCGTTTGCCCCGCTGGCGCTGCACCAGAACAGCCCCAATCCCTTCAACCCGCTGACGACCATCGAGTACGACATCCACGCCGGCGGCACGTCGGTATCTTTGGAGGTCTTCGACCTGCGCGGCCGGCTCGTGCGCACCCTCGTCGACGAGTACCAGACGGCCGGCAGCAAGTCGGTGCGCTGGGACGGTAGCGACGACCGCGGCCGCCAGACGGCGGCGGGCGTGTACCTGTACGCGCTGCGGACGGATCGCGGAGAGATGGTGAGGAAGATGGTTTTATTGAAGTGATTGACCGGGTCAGCAGCTGTTCGAGTAGATACGGTTTGCGTGGAAATGAGGAGGCGCCCCACCTGGGGCGCCTCGGCATTTAACCGGTCCAATGCCAGTGTTGCCAATTTACGATTCCACGGTCTGTTGCCCCGGGGCAACACATCAGTCGTCAAAATCCCCTTCCGGCCCCTTGTCGCTGTCGATGCTCGCGGCGCGTTCGACGATCTTCTCCGGCGTCCACTCCGCCGGATCCTCGATCCTGCCCACCTTGGCGCCCGGATCGAACGAGCCGGCCTTCAGGATGGCCTCGATGGCGATGTCCGCCGTGTCGCCGGTGTTCAAAACGTTCGCGAGCATGTTGTAGACGAACTCCTCGACGCGATCGACCATCCGGTCGCGGATCGCCTGGGGCTGGCCGAGCAGCTTGTTCTCGAAGGGCAGGTTGAGCTTCTTGTAACTGCCGCCGCTCCAACCCTGATTGTTCGCGTAGGCAACCATCTCGGCCCACATCTCCTCCATCACGCCTTCGCCCTCCACCTTGACGAACTCGCCGTCCACCAGGGTGGCGTTGCCGTAATCGTTGACCTCCAGGCCCCAGGAGACCATCTGCAGGGCGGTGGCCACGTTGGCCTTGGTGGTCCGGGTGCGCGCGGCGATGTCGCGCAACCGGTCGGAGTTGTTGCCCGAGGTACCGTGCTGGGCGCCGGACATCTTGTACTTGGCGAGAGCTTCGTGGATCTCGGCAGTCAGGTCGACCTGGATCCCCGTGCCGCTGGCTTCGATACCGTGAGTGGTGCCGTTGTTCAGTGCGATCCAATCAGCGCTGATGCCGTGGGCGTTCAGACCCTGCACCAGGAACAGCGCCTCCTCCACCGTCGAGAGCCCCTGCTTGCCCTTGATCTCGCCCACTTCGGTTTCGTAACTCGCCCAGGTCGGCACGCACGGATACAGCTCGAGGCTGGACAGCAGATTCTGGTCGTCGGGCATGTGGGAGGCGTCGATGGCGATCGAGGTCATGCCCGCCTCGAACAGGGTCGGGATCTCTTGCTTGGCGAACGGGAGGTCGTCGGGCTTCTTGACCCCGTAATGGTCCGCGTGAATGGCGACCGGGATGGTGATGCCCAGCTCGTTGCACACCGCATCGACGGTACGGGCCATGTTCCAGTAGTTGATCCCGCAGTAGGCGTTGGCGCCGCCCTCGGACCGTGCGATCTCTATGATCAGCGCCGCGTTGGCCCGCTGGGCCGCCCGCAACGCACCCCGGATGACGAACTGGCTACGCCCGTTTGCCGCCATGGCGATGGCCTTGCCCTTGCTCGCCATGGCCAGGTCGACGTACTTGCCGCTGACGAGCAGCGCTTTCGAGTTGGGAAAGAGCTTGGCAACGTTGGGCGGGCGGCCCACCTGAAGCGCCTTCTCGAAATCCGCGGGGCTGGGCATTGTTCGACCTCCTGGTCTATGGTTTCCTGGTCCGTGGTTCTCCCCGTCTATCCGTGTCCCGGTGGTATCTTCCCGGATGTAACCGCGATATCTCCAGTCGCAATTTATAGCACAGGTTGGCGTGTTTTAAACGTTTTGTTCGCAGGCCGCCGGGCACGACCGGCCCGGCCGCGGCGCCGGGGCAAACGCGGTTACGATCAGCGGCTAGCCGTTCTCGCTTCCTCTCGTCGTGTGCAACGGAGGTGCTGTCCGCTCGCAGAGCAGGTCCGCGTACGCACACGGCACCAAGGCGTCCTGGCGGATGTCCAGCGCCGTCATGAGTTCGGCGGCGATGGCTCGGCCTTGCTCCGGCGTCTGACCGTCGCGCAGTACCACCTCGAGTTCCACGAACGGCCCCAGCCCCGCGACCTCATCCAGATGAATCCTGGTCTGACCGACCAGGTACAATTCCCGTGTTTTTTTCACCGTGATGGTCTCGCCCAGTGCCGCCGCCAGTGCGGCGCGCAGTTCAGCCGGCTGATCGGTCGGGAATATGCGGTAGTCCGACTGCTTGGCGTCCGGAGTATCCGGTCGTTCGTACTGGATGAGCTCGCCGGTGCCGTCGGGGAAGCAGCGCAGCTTGAGGCGTCCGCGGTTGGTGTTGAAGAAGACGTCTTCCTGCTCGAGTATCCGGGCCGGTTGCGCGGCAAGACGCGCGGCACACGGTCGCAGCCGGTCCAGATCGTCGACCGTTGCCTTGATCTCGATGTTGGTGGACATCGCTCGTCCTTTCGTTCTGCGCCAGTGTAGCGGGTCACGGCCGGCAGGCCAAGAGCGACGAGCCGGCCGCAGCCTGCGCCGAGCATCATTGCCAGGTGACCCGCACCTCCACGACTGCTACACTGCGCGCAGCTTACCGTCACCATCGTCGGAGGGAGACATCGATGACCGATCGTACCGCAAAAACCGCCGCCGCCCGGAATGCCATGATCCACGTACTCGGCCTCGAAGCTGAACACCGGGTGCTGATCGTCAGCGACGAGCAGACTGCCGGCGTGGGCGCAGCGTTCCGCACCGCAGCTCGCGAGGTGGGTTGCGAGACCGCCGCCTATACCCTGCCCGAGGACCAGCGTCCGCTGGCCGAGATCCCTGACGGTCTGATCGAGCAATTGGACAGCGTGGACATCGTTATCAACTGCTTCCAGGCCATTGCCGAGGAGACGCCCTTTCGCATCAAGTGGATCGTGGCCATCGGCGAGACGCAGCGGGTGATTCTGGGGCATTGTCCCGGCATCACCGAGTCGATGATGATCGAGGGACCGATGGACGTCGACTATGCCGCGATGCAGGATCGCGCCGACCGTCTGATCGCGGCCTTTGCCGGCGCCGTCAGCACCCACATCACCACGCCGGCCGGCACCGATCTCGTCCTCGATCTCACTGACCGGGAATTCGTCTCGGACGTGCGCGCGACGGTCGAACACGGCAGCAACCTGCCGTGCGGCGAGATCTTCTGCGGTCCGGTCGAGACCGGCGCCGAGGGCACACTGGTGATCGACGGCTCCATCGGCGGCATTGACCAGCCGACGAAACCGGTGACCCTCACCCTGGCCGGCGGACGGATCACCGATGTGATCAGCGACGATCCGGCCGCGGTTGCCGGCGTCCGCGAGCTGACCTCGGTCGACGACGAGGCGAGCGTGATCGGCGAGCTGGGCATCGGCGTGAACCCCGGCGCCAAGATCGTCGGCAACATGCTCGAGGACGAGAAGGCCTTCCGCACCGCGCATATCGCCTTCGGCAACAACACCGAGTTCCCGGGCGGCCGGAACCACTCGCAAACGCACCACGATTTCCTGTTCCACCGCCCCACCTTCGCGGTGACCTTCGCCGACGGAACCCAGCGGGTCTTGATCGAGGATGGCGACATCGTGGTCTGACCTGCAGGCGGGAGTCAGAATCCTCCCGGCCCCACGGACCAGGTGTAGCTGACCGTGTCGCCGACGGCGGGCAGCACTGCCGGTCGCAGCTCGCCGCCTTGCCAGACCAGGAATTCGAGCGAAGGATCGTCGAGATCGCGATCGAAGTGGAAGGCGACGCGGCTGGGACCGTCGTCGGTCCCGGCAAGGATCTCGGCCCGGAAAAGTCCACGGTCGAGGCCGTCACCGGGCCGCAGTTGGTGCTGTCTGTCCCGGTAGAGTTCCTCGAACACGCTGCGCAGCATCACCCCGCCGGCAGCGACCTCCAGCTCGAGGATCCGCGGAGCGGGACGTCGTAACGTGTGCGCGTAGGGCGCCAGCGAAAGTGTGCGCCAGCTCGCCGGTGCGGGAATCTCGAGAAAATCGATCAGCATCGGCAAATAAAGGGCGACCAGGTAGTCAGGGCAGTAGATCAGAACGGTCTGCTTGTCCCGCGCGTCGTGCACCACCTGTGAACAGGCGATTTCCCGGGACCAGACTGTCTGCTGGTGTATCACCCGCTGGATGTAGATCGAGAAAAAGGGCGCCAGCGCCAGGTGGACCAGCGCCAGCCAGCCGCCGGCAACCCACAACCACCACCGGCGTCGCACCCGTCGCTCGTTGCGACCGGCACGCCCCGCGCGTCCCAAGCGTCTCGCATGCCGGCCGCGCCAGGAACGCCAGGCGTGCAGCAGCACCGTGGCCAGCGCGGCCGCGAGGCCCATTCCCGGGATGAAGACCATGCGATCCGACGGGAAGGTGCCGACCGTGGGCAACATGGCCAGTCCGCTGCCGCACAGCAGCCAGCGCACCGCACGCCGGTGTCCGGCATCGAGATCGGACCAGACACCGCGCAGCAAAACCAGCAGACCACCCAGCGCCGCGTAACCCGCCGCGACGAGAATCGGACGGGAGGCCGGGACGACGAACCAGAAGTCGGCGCTGATGCCGGCAATACCGCTGGTCAGCAAGGTGGGAATGTTGGTGACGGCCCGGATCAGGAAGCGGACCGGATCGTGCAGCGGATGGACGTACAGACCGCAACCGGCCGTGCCGCATCCCGCCAACCGGTAAACGACGATATAGACAATCCCCAGCGCGAAAACCGGCGCCAGACCGGCGCACCGGGCCCGGGCTCCTTTGACCGGCGCGCCGCACAGCTCGTAGGCCACCAGGTAGGCGATGGCGGACAGGGCGATCTCGCTGCCCAGCAAACCGACCGCCATGCCCGCCGCGGCCAGCCAGCGGCCGGGCCGCCAGCCGTCCTCCCGCCAGCGGATGTGCGCCCACAGCGCGAGCAGCACCGGGGCCAACGCCACCAGGGCGTTGCGATTGGCGATCCAGGCCACCGGCAGGACATGAACGTCGTCGATGGCGAACAGCAGCAGCGCGAGCAGACCGACGGCGCCGGGCAACACCCGCCGCAGCACGAATCCCCAGGCCAGCAGAGTGGCGAGCCACCAGACCAGAGAGTGCAGGTGATAGCCCACCGCCCCGTGGCCGAAAAGGGCGTGATCGATCCGGATCAGCAGCATCGCCAGCGGCCGGAAGACCGCGATCAGGAGCGAATCGTGTATCCACCAGGGATAGTGGCCCTGTTCAGCGAGACCGGCCGTGACCCGCTCATCACCCACGAAGAACGGCAACTGTTTCCAGCTGGGATCCCGTCGCCGATCGACCGGGGCGCCCGCTTCGGAAGGCGTCTCGGCGCGGGATACGAGCGTCTCACCCTCGCAGGCAGCGATGTAGAAGAAGTCGTCGAGCCAGAAACCCGACCAGAGCGACGGTGTGAGCAGCAGCACGCCCAGGACGATGATACCCGCATGAATCGAGGGTCGGAAACGCCGGTGGTCGCCGTGCATGATACCATCCCGCCGTGGCTGCCGGGTCGTCGGCGATAGTAATAAACTGCCTGGTAAATCCTACCAGCCCCGTGTACTGTCGATTTCGATCAAAACATTATCAAGGAGGGAACACATATGCACGCCGTAATCTTGCTGTGTCTGTTCATCCTCGCTTCCTGCTTTATCGACCCTGCCGTGACGTGCGCATCGCCCGCAACCGCCGTTTCCCCCGGCTCCACCATCTCCGCCGCTCAGGAACGCAAGGAACGGGTTCCCAAGAAGGAGAAGAAATCCAAGGAGCCCAGAGAACGGGAAGAGGGAGACGAAGACCGCTATCATGACGATGACTACGAGGACGAAGAAGAGCGCGATTGCCTCACCTCCTGCTTCTTCGAGATGCTCAGCAATTCCTTCTCTTCCTCGGACGACCGAGCGGACGAGGAGCATGCATTGGTGGACACGGTCTACGTTGCACCCGAAACCTATGCGCTCGCCCCCGAAGCACCCGACGCCGAATACGAGATGCCTGCCTACGTGGCGCCGGACCATGACCAACCGCGACGGCTGTGCCTGAGCGCCACCTTCGGCGCCGGCAAGTGCGGGCCGTCCGCGGTGTGGGGCGAATACAAGGACGGCGGCTGGCGCCTGGGCATCGGCGCCGCCAAGCTCTTCGCCAACAACCTGCAGTCCGGGCTGTCGGTGGGCTTCACGCAGCTGGACGGCGAACCGTTGTTCGAGTACGAATCCGCGACGCAACTCGACTCGCCATCCAATTCGCGTATTCGTATCGTCGACATTGGCTGGCGTACGGGGCAGTATCTCGGTCTGTCACAAGGAGCTTTCGTGCTCCACTGGAGCGTCGGACCGGCCTTGTACTGGGTGAAGGAACGGGCGGACCTGCGTGTGTATTCGCTGCCGGATCTGGACATCCTGGAAGACCGCCGGGAAACCCTCGAACGGTGGCGTGTGGGCGGTGATTTCGTCTTCGGCATGAACTGGCGTCAGGATTCCGGTCCGAATATCGGTTTTGTCACGCGTTGCTTCGTCATTCCCTGGGCAGGCGAAGAACTGCGATCGTTGACGCTGGATTACATCGGCAAGCGGAGTGTGATCGGTTTCACCATCGGCTTTGCCGTGAGCCATGATGGCTTCTGAGCCGAGCCGTACGGATCGCCGCGCCGTCTCGTGGTCGCTGTCGACGGCCCTTGGCCTGCTGGTGCTCCTCGTTCTGCTGGGCCCGCAGGCAGTGGGCGCCCGGGACGTCCCGCCTGCCGCCGATCCGGCCAGCAGTGCCATCGGTTTTTACCAGCGCTACATCTCCTCGCTCAAGCACGGGCACTGCCGCTTTCTGCCGAGCTGTTCCGAGTACGCCCGGCAGGCCATCCGCCGCCACGGTATCGTGGAGGGATCGGCGCTGGCCATGGACCGGCTCATGCGCTGCAACGGTTCGGCGGGGCGATATTACCCGCGGGCGGCCAACCGCAAACTGTATGATCCGGTGGCGGATCGGGCCGTGACCCGACTCACGCCGCGGTTGCCGGGGTGGTTGATCCCGGCGCTGAGCGCCGAACCGCCATCGCTGACCGGGAAAGCGTCCGGCGAGTGTCGCAACAAGTTCTCCGCCGAACTCGCCGCGCGGATTTCCCGCGTTCTCACTTTCGCCCAGTCGCTCGCGGACGTTCACGACTGCTATCGTGCGGGAACCGAGTATTTCCGAGCGGCACATACCGCCGACGCGGCGTTCCCGGAAGGCGCGCCGCTGTGGCACGCCTGGGCGCATCGGCAAACCGGCGACTGTTACTTTCGCGCGGGTGATTGGCTGCAGGCCGAACGCGCCTTCGTTCAGGCCGCCATGCTCGACACGACGTCGACATCGAGACGACTTGCCGGCTATCTGGCCGCCACGTGTCGCTTCAATCGCGGCGAGTACTGGGATTGTACGCGAATGTTGCGGGCTCTGATTCCGAAGGCGACCCGGGACCGCGGCGTCCAGACCCGTGCCGAAGAGAAGGTGTACAGGGCAGTTCGATCGGATGGAGCCAGCGAAACGTATGACGAGATCACCTCGCTCGCGCCGGTGCTGCTGGGCGCGTGCAGCATGGCGCGCGGCCGCTGGGACGAAGCGCACGACGCTTTCCTGCTGGGCGCCACCCGCACGCGCGAATCGGTGCAGGCGAAGCGCTTCGACTTCCTGGCTCGCTGCGCGGAGCGTGGCAGCGCAGTACCGCAGCGCAGCAAGGGACTGGCGCAGGCGCTGTCGACGGTTTTACCCGGCGCCGGCCAGCTCTATGCCGGACGCGCGCAGGACGGATTGCGCCACCTGCTGTTCAACGCGGCCATCATCTATTCCATCGTGAAGCTCGTGCACAGCGAACACTATCCGGCGGCCTATCTGGTCACGGCGGTGGAGATTCCGTTTTACCTGGAACATCTTCGGCGCCGGTAAGGCTGCCCGGGATTACAGCCACAGTCGGCGTCTGCGCTATCTGACCGAGGTGTTGGACGAGGCGGGGCACCCGTGAGACGACGTGCTGCTATTGGCGCGAAATCGGCGTGCGGTCGCGGCACGTTCCTCCGGTACGCGAAGCACCGTTTTTATCCTGGCAGAAACCGTGAAATACATGCACACTGTGCAGTAGAACATTCTATCGTCATCTCCACTACCTAACTGCAACCAAAGATCTTACGGAGGCGCCCGTGTCCACGCTCAAACCATTTGCCGCTCTCAGACCGCGTCCTGAATACGCCCGGGAGGTCGCCGCTCCGCCCTACGATGTCTTGAACGCCGCGGAGGCCCGCCGGCTCGTGGCGGGAAACCCCAACTCGTTCCTCCGGGTCAACAAAGCTGAGCTCGAGTTCGACGACGATACCGATCCTTACGGCGAAGTTGTGTACCAGCGCGGCAAGGACAACCTCCAGCGGTTGATCGACGAGCAGATTCTGGTTCAGGATACGCATCCCTGCTTCTACCTCTACCGGCTCACCATGGACGGCCAGAGCCAGACAGGATTGGTCGCTCTCGCGTCGGTCGACGAATACGACCGGGGCACGATCGTCAAGCACGAGCACACCCGGCCGGAAAAGGTCGCCGATCGGGCCGACCACATCGCTTTTCTGCAGGCTCAGGTCGGCCCGGTGTTTCTCACCTACCGGCACGACCCGGCGATCGCGCAGCTCTTCGCCCGCTTGACCGCCGCATCCGCAGCGGTCGATTTCGTTGCCGATGACGACGTGCGCCACGAATTCTGGATCGTGGACGACGGTGAGGCGATCGGGGAGATCGGCGCCGCATTCGGCCGGTTGCCGGCGCTGTATATTGCCGATGGTCATCATCGCAGCCAGGCGGCGTCCGAGGTCCGTCGCCGGCAGCAAGAAAAACATGCCGACCAGACCGGCGATGGGCCCCACAATTGCTTCCTGAGCGTCGCGTTCCCGGACCGGGAGTTGCGGATCCTGCCCTACAATCGGGTCATCCGGGATCTGGGCGGTTTGACCATCGAGCAGGTTCTGGAGCACGCGTCGGCGAACTTCGAGGTACGCTTGTGTGACACGCCGGTCGAGCCCGACCGGCCTCACTGCTGCGGCATGTACTGCGCGGGGCGCTGGTTCCGGCTGTCGGCCAGGCCGGGCAGTTTCGATCCCGCCGATCCGACCGGCTCGATCGATGCGACGATCCTGGGCGACAATTTCATCGCGCCGATCCTGGGAATCACCGATCCCAAGGTCGACCGGCGGATCGGTTTCGTCGGGGGCAGGCGCGGCGTCGGCGAGCTGATCAAGCTGGTCGATTCCGGCGAGTACGCGCTGGCCTTCTCGCTGTTCGCGACATCGATCGAGCAGCTGCTGCGTGTCGCCGACGCCGGCGCGGTAATGCCGCCCAAATCGACCTGGTTCGAACCCAAGCTGCGCAGCGGCATGGCTGTGCACGTATTCGGCACGAGCGAATGAGAGAATACACGCGAGTGTGAATGCGATCCCGGTGCAGACAACGGACATGAACAGAGGGTGAGTAGAACCATGTTGATCTTGATCTCGGACGCATTCGATCCGGGCCTGCCCGAACAGCTCGCCAAGTACGGCGAGGTCACCGACGACAAGAGCCGGTTGCCGGATGCGGAGATCGTCCTGATCCGCAGCAAGACGAAGGTGAACCGCGAGTACATCGACGGCGCCACCAACCTGAAGCTGGTCGTCCGCGGCGGCGTCGGGCTGGACAACGTCGACCTGGACTACGCCCGTGAGAAAGGCATCGCCGTACACAATACGGCCGCGGCCTCGTCGGTGGCGGTGGCCGAGCTGGCCTTTGGCTTGATGATCGCACTGCCCAACCACGTGTCGGAAGCGGACCGGACGATGCACGAGGGGCAGTGGCTCAAGAAGCAATTCAAGCGCACCGAGCTGTACCGCAAGACGCTCGGCATTCTCGGGCTGGGCCGGATCGGCGTCGAGCTGGCCAAGCGGGCGGCCGCCTTCGACATGGACGTGATCGCCTACGATCCGTTCGTGGAATCGAGCGAGCACGCCGTGCTGAAACCGAGCCTGAACGATGTCGTCAGCGACGCCGACTACGTCTCGATACACATGCCCCTGACCGACGAGACCAGGGGATTGATCGACAAGGACCTGCTGAACGAATTCAAGGACGGCGCTTACCTGATCAACACGGGCCGCGGACAGACCATCGTGGAAGCGGATGTGGCCGACGCGCTGAAAAACGGCAAGCTCGCGGGCTTCGGGAACGACGTATGGTATTCCGATCCCCCCGAGCAGACGCCGCTCATGGACGCGCCAAACGTCCTGATGACACCGCACATCGGCGCTTCCACCAGGGAGAACCTGGGACGCATCGGCGCCATCATAGACCAGCTGATCGGCGAGTACGTGGGCCGCAAATAGCGGGAATCCGATCCGCGGCGAGGAAAGAACCATGACCGAGCGCGTGTTCAATTTCAACCCGGGGCCGTCGACCTTGCCCCTCGAGGTCCTCGAGACCGTCCAGGCGGAGCTGCTCGATTATCGGGGCACCGGCATGTCGATAATGGAGAGCTCCCATCGTTCACCCGCCTACGATGCCGTCAACGAAGAAGCCATGGCGCTGGCCCGGGAGTTGATGGGCCTCGGCGACGACTATCACATCCTGTTCATGGGCGGCGGCGCTTCGTCCCAGTTCGCGCTCGTGCCCCTGAACTTCTTGCGCGCAGGCACGGTCGGCGCCTACGTGGATACCGGCACCTGGTCGGCCAAGGCGATAGGCGAAGCGAACATCGTCGGCGATCTACACGGCGGCGCGAGCGTCCTGGCCGGTTCGTCAAGGGATGACGGCTACACCTTCATCCCGCAGCAGGACGCCCTCGAGATCCCGGACAACGCGGCCTACCTGCACATCACCACCAACAACACCATCAAGGGCACCCAGTATCATTATGTTCCGGAAACCGGCGACGTGCCGCTGATCGCCGACATGTCCTCGGACATCTGTTCGCGACCGCTGGACCACACCCGTTTCGCCATGCTGTATGCCGGCGCTCAGAAAAACCTCGGACCGGCCGGCGTGACCCTGGTGGCGATCCGCGACGATCTGCTCCAACGCTGCCGCGACGGCTTGCCGAGCATGTTCGACTACCGCACCCACGCGGCCAAGAAGTCCCGTTACAACACGCCCCCGAGCTTGTCCGTCTACATCGTGAAGCTGGTGCTCGAGTGGATCAAGAAGCAGGGCGGGCTCGCGGCGGTCGCCGAGACCAACCGGCAGAAGCAGGAGCGCATCTATCAGCTCCTGGACGCCGATCCCGACTTTTTCCGTGGCACCGCCGAACCGCGTAACAGCCGGAGCTGGATGAACATCACCATGAGGTTGCCGTCGGAAGCGCTGGAGCGGAAGTTCATCGCCGAGGCGGCGGCAGCGGGCTTGGTCGGCCTCAAGGGACACCGCAGCGTCGGCGGCATCCGGTTCTCCATCTACAACGCGATGCCCCTGGCCGGTGTCATCAAGGTGACCGAGTTCATGGCGAAGTTCCGCGCGGCCCACGCGTAGGTGTCGGTTGGCGGCGGATACGAAAGGAACCGGGCCTGGCGTGAACCAGACCCGGTTCCCGGTTCTTCACGCACCGATCAGAGAATTTCGTAGCAGATGATTTCCATGGGCGTCGGCTCCTCGTCGTCGTCACCGGGGCCGGCCGCGGCCCCGCCCCCGGCGCCGCTGCCGATCTGCATCATGACCGCGTCGATGAATCCCGTCACGACCACGAGCCGATCATCGCCGATGAAGAACAGACCGTCGCGGACCGCGTCGCCCTCGCAGGGAACGGCGACCTGTTTGGTGAAATGCCCCGTCGCGTCGAACACGTCGAAGGTGGCCATGATGCCGTCGGCCTGGTTCCGGCTTCCCTGGCTGGTCAGGATCCAGACGGATCCGTCGTCGGCGACCCGTATGCCGGAAATGTCAGGATCATACTTCTCGACCACGAAGTCGCCTTCGATGCCCTGGGTGGCGATCTGCTCCTTGATCCGATCGAAGATGAACGCGGCGAGTCCGGGGTCCGAGTCGGTGCGCGCATAGCTCTTGTATTCCCGCTCGAAAATCCGGTCCACACTCCCGTCCGGATTGTAGACCTTGACCGCATAGTCGTTCCACGAGGCCAGCACCAGCACCCGGCCGTCACCGGCCACGGCCCAGCGTTGCCAGACGTAGAACATCTGTTGCTCGGTCATGGTCAGATCCGCAGCTGTCCACTCGTAAGAAAGTTCCTGGAAACGCGTCGTTTCCTGGCCGTCGTCGCCGAAGCTGGCCATATAGCATGTACGGGTCTGCGACATGGTCGCCTGATCGAAACTGATCGAGACACAGCCCAGAACCGTGTTGCCCCCGCCGGTTCGGCCGTCGGCCAGTGCCACGAAACCGCCGGCGGTCGGATCGCCGCTACCGGGCGTCAGCTCACCTGCCGGATCGCCCTCCAGATCGATCTTGACGACCTTGCCGGGGAATCGCTGCACGAGGCCCAGGCTGCCATCGGGCAAGAACAGCATGTTGCCGGGGCTACGGACTTCGCCCGGCCCATCCCCCTCGCGGCTCAAGGTCTTCAGATATTCGCCGTCCGCGGAAAACACCTGCACCTCGGCAAGCTGCGAGTCGAGCAGATAGAGGTTGCCGTCGTCGTCGCCGAGCACCTGGCCGATCACACCGAAGATAACCTCGTCGTCGTCACCACCGGCGCGCCACGCTTCCTGGAGTTTCAGGGTCTCGGTACCCTGACTGGGGGTAGCGCCGTTCTTGACATGGAGAATGCCCTCGGCATCGATCTCTTCCGTCGCGCCGAGCGGCCCGGGCAGCAGGGCGCCGACAAGCAGCAACACGAGCGTGCCGGCGAGACAGCAAACGACTTCGGGTGCGGGATGGACAGGTAAACGGCCTAAACGTGCGGGCTTCATCGCAGGGCTCCTCGTTCGTGATTGCGCAGTGGCGTGCGCAGGCGTCCGTTTTCAACGTCGGGATGGGGTAGACCGCGGGGTATACGCTCTCGGTGAGTGTGTTGTTACATCCTGCAGGTGGCGTCTGTCAACAGATAGCCGTCGATGTGGTGTCCAGGAATCGCCGCCGCATGTCGTTCAGCGACGGCTCGTCGATGGCTTCCAGTTCCAGCAGGATATCACAAATTTGCGTGCGCATGGCTCGCTGTCCGTAGAGCAGTTCGTCGAGCTGCTGGGGATCGATGAACCCCTGCTGTATGGCGATCTCGCCGAAGCGCATATCCGTGTCGACCTGGAGGCCCAGCACTTCCATCACCTGTCGCATGGTCAGATAGCCCTGCTTCAAGGCCAGGCGACCGATAGGAGGTGTACGCTTACGCTGGAGGTCGAGGGCCTGGAGCGCGTGCTCCTCGGATATGGCGTCACTGGACAACAAGAACTGCAAAAAAGTCTCTCTGAGCGAAAGGTCGATATCCATGATCCAGTCCTGATTTTGAATGTTAGTTAACAGTTTGTTGCACGACGAATAAACGTTTACGTAATTTTCGGCCGACGTTCCAGCGGCTTGAGGAAAAGACCCCGGCAGGCGAAAGACTCGCGAACCGTACGCGGCGGCCTGGGCTTCGCCGATCAGCGGCATTTCGACACGCTGCAATCCGTCCTGGCCAGCGAATAGTTGCCTGCCGGCCACCGTGGGACGTTATTATCGGGACAGCAATGCGCACGCGGATCGTTGCCGGCGTCCGCAAAACCTCGAACCAGCGGAGTTCCGTTCATGAAAGAGACACGATCCGAACGCAAGCATCGATTCGAAACCCTGGCCATTCACGCCGGGCAGCAGCCGGACCCGGGTACGGGCGCCATCATGACACCGGTGTTCCTGACCTCTACCTACGTACAGGCGGCTCCGGGTGAACATCGCGGCTATGAGTACTCGCGCACGGCCAATCCCACGCGCGTCGCGCTCGAACAGAATATCGCCGCCCTCGAGGGTGGCCAGCGCGGCATCGCCTTCGCTTCGGGCTGTGCGGCCGCGACGACGGTGTTGCATCTGCTGAAGGCCGGCGATCACGTCGTCTGCTGCGACGACGTCTACGGCGGCACCTACCGGCTGTTCGACAAGGTGCTGTCGAGCAAGGGCATCGAGTTCACCTTCGCCGATCTGGTCGACCCTGACGGGCTCAGAAATGCGTTGCGTGAAAACACGCGCCTGGTCTGGATCGAGACGCCGACCAATCCGCTGCTCAAGGTGCTCGACATCGAGGCGCTGGCGGCGCAGGCCCGGCAAGCCGGTGCGCTGACCCTGGTCGACAACACCTTCATGAGCCCCTACTGGCAGAACCCGTTGCAACTGGGCGCCGATCTCGTCCTGCACTCGACCACCAAGTTCCTGAACGGCCACAGCGACGTGGTCGGCGGTGTCGTGGTCACCAGGGATGTGCAGCTCGGTGAGCAACTCGCCTTTCTCCAGAACAGCATCGGTGCGATCCCGGGTCCGCTGGATTGCTTCCTGGTGCTGCGCGGTGTGAAGACCCTGGCCGTGCGCATGCAGCGGCACGAAGAGAACGCGCAGCGGGTGGTCGAGTATCTCGAGCAGCACCCGCAGGTCGAGCGGGTCATCTACCCCGGTCTGCCTTCCCATCCACAACATGCCCTGGCCGGCAAGCAGGCGCGCGGCTTCGGGGGCATGATCTCCTTCGTGATGCGCGGTGGGCTCGACGCGGCGCGGAAGTTTCTCGCCGCCACACGGGTGTTCAGTCTGGCCGAGAGCCTGGGCGGTGTCGAGAGCCTGATCGAGCACCCCGCGATCATGACGCACGCCAGCATCGAACCCGACCGGCGCCGGGAGCTGGGCATTCTCGACGGTCTGGTTCGTCTTTCGGTGGGTATCGAACATGCGGACGATCTGCTGGCCGATCTCGACGGAGCCTTCGCGGCCGCTGTTGATCGATAACGCCGTCAGCGGAATTGCCGGACGGCGGGATGACGGACAGCGGGACGACCGGATGACCGGAGAACAGCCTGAAAGGAAGCATCGTTGGCCATACGCAACAGGGTGAAATGGCGCCGCTTGCTCAGGTGGCTCGCTTCGCGGCTCGGTCTGTTGTGCGTTGCGCTGGTGCTGGCCTTACTGGTCGGCGAACTGATACTGCGCGTGGCAGGCACGCCGACCGAACAGCCGCAACAGCAACACCGACAAGCCGCCGACAGTCGGTTTCTGGCCTGCGACCACGATTCGCTTCTGGGCTGGATCTTTCCCGCCAACGCCGCCGGCGATTTCGAGGACGATCGCAGCCCCATCATCATCCACACCAATTCCTGGGGGCTGCGCGGTCCGGAAATCGATCTCGATCCGGCCAACGCGCACATCGTCGTGCTGGGCGACTCGTACACCTTCGGCTGGGGAGTCGAAGAAGCGGAGGGGTTTCCGCGCCGGCTGGAGCACAGATTGCGTCAGCAGTATCCCGAGCTGTCGTTGACCGTCGTTAATACGGGTATCCCCGGCTACGGGCCGTACCAGCAAAACCGAATGCTGGAGTACGTTTGCCGGCGGCTGCGACCGGATGTGGTCATCGCCACCTTCAGTCTCGCCAACGATCCCGTGGACGAGCTGCGCATCGCGCGCTTTGCGCCGGATCGCCTGGCTCAGTACACCCCGGAACTCCGGGATCCCGACTCCCGTTTCGCGCGGCTGATCTGCGGTAGCCGGCTGCTGTTCCTGCTGGATCAACGGACACGCTATCTGCAGACCTTCCTGACCAACGCCGGCGGCGGCGCGCTGCGCCGGGTGGACGATTCCTTTGCGCACCTGGTCAGCGCCTGCCGGGAACTCGACACGCCGTTACTGATGGTGGTAGTGCCGCAGCGAAACCAGATCAGAAGCAAGGGCCTGAGCGCGCGGTTGACGAGCCTGATCACGCGCCGGCTTCGTGCCATGCCCGCGAAGATCGCGGAGCGTCACGGGATTCCTTTGGTGGATCTCACTTCGGAGCTCAGGGAAGTGCAGCGACGCACGCCGGCGTACCTGAAAAACGACGCCCACTGGTCGCCGGCGGGCCACGAGGCCGCGGCCCGCGCCATAGCCGATGCCTTGCCGGGCAGCTGGCTCACTCGTCGAGGAAAAGACCCCGAATAAAGATGGCCAGACCACCCAGAATTGCTCCCGCAGCGATGTAGACGGTGCCTTCGGGAACCGACCGGTAGTACGAGATGATGGTCGCGACGATGCCGCACAGGCAAAGCACGGCGCCGTAGATCTTGCTGCCGCCGAGGGAGACCGGCTCGTCCTGGGTGTCGGATTCGAAACTCAGTACCCGTGTGTCGTCACCGCCGACCATATCCGCCACGTAGTGTGCCAGGTCCGGTTCGGTGCCCTCGGCCATGAGTCGTTCGGCAATCTCGTCGCTGTGCTGGCCGAACGCCGCCATCTGTGCGGCACGATGGGCCAGGCCCGTGTCTGTCGCTTCGGGTTTGGTGGCAATTGCTGTCATCGATATACCCTCTCCTGCTACTGAACGTATTTCTGTTGTTATCGTTCGCTGTGGGCGGAAACTGAAGCAGATTTCTTGGGCGGGTATCTCCGGTCGGCGAGTTCACATCGTCACCCCGGGGTAAACACCAGGTAAAACCCATGGGCCACGCGGTCGAGCGAGGATCGCCGGATGGTCGAAAGACGTGCTATACTGGTGCATTGGAAGATCCCTTGCGTCGAGTTGAGTGCAAGGTGGTTCGGCATTCTCAAGGCACGACGGGAATGCAGGAGGTAGCATCATCAAAGGTCACATAGCCATTATCTTGTGGTTCGTCAGCCTGGCGGTTTACCCGTTGGCGGCGGTTTGCGGCGACGATCCAGGTCTGGCGGCTGCCGGGGAACGACGGACCGACGAGATCCGGAGAATCCCCGCCGAATGGGAGCCCCATGCCGCCACCTGGATGCAATGGCCCAAGGGCGTCGAGTCTTCGTACCGGCCGGATTTCAGTCGCATCATCGACGCGTTGCAGGAGTACGAGCCCATCCAGATCATCGTGCAGAGCAGTCTGGCCCGGAACCAGGCCCAGAACTACCTGCTCAACCGCGGTGTGCCACTGAGCAACCTCCACTGGCACATCATGCCCTACAACTGGGCGTGGATGCGCGACAACGGGCCGGTCTGGGTCTCGATCGACGGTGGCAGTGTCGTCCAGGACTGGGGCTTCGATGCCTGGGGCGGGCAGTATCCGCCATGGGATGACGACGACGCAGTTCCCTGCCGGGTTGCGGATATCGTAGGCGTTCCCTGCGAAAGCCGAGAACTGATAACCGAGCGGGGCAACCTCGAGTTCAACGGCGCCGGTACGGTGATCGCCTCGTGGCCCTGCCAGAGCGACCGGAACCCCGGCGTGAGTCAGGTCGAAATGACGAGCGAGTTCGAGCAGGCCTTCGGCGTAAACGAGGTGGTCTGGCTCATGAGCGCGCCACCGGGAGACCTCACCAACGGCCACGTCGACGGTATCGCCCGCTTCATCGACGAGAACACCGTCGCCGTGGTCCGCTACGTGAACCAGAGCGATCCCGACGCCTGGATCTACGAGGAAGCGGCGTCGATTATCCAGGCCGCGGGCTTCGCCGTCGAGCGCATCGACATGCCTGGATACGTCGATTACATGGGCTCATCCATGCCGGCGATCTACGTGAACTGGTTGGTGACCGACGGTGCCGTCGTCGCAACCGGTTTCGGCGTGCCGGCCTGGGACAACGCCGCCAAGAATCGGATCGAGGACTTCTTTCCGGCGCGGGAGGTACACGTCGTCGAGACCCTCGAACTCTGGTACTGGGGTGGCGGCGTGCACTGCGTCACCAACGATCAGCCGCTGCCGGAGGCAACGCCGGTCGCGGAGAATCCCGCGGCCTCGGCGCGGGCCGCCGTACGGCTGCTCCCCAACCACCCCAATCCCTTCAATCCCTCGACGCGCCTGGCCTTCGAGACGGCTGGGGCGGGTCCGGCCCGTCTGGAGATCTTCGACGCCGCGGGTCGACGGGTGGCCACACTGCTGGACGAGCCGGTTGCGGCGGGCTACCACGAACTGGACTGGGACGGACGCGACGACCGGGGCCGGGCGTTGCCCTCGGGCATTTATTTCGCACGGGTCAGATCCGCGGACGAGGTGGCCACCGGCCGCGCGATCCTGCTGCGCTAGACAGGATGCACAATGCGTATTGATCCGGTAGCGCCGCATCGGTGATCGGCCTGCCGATCACGAAATTGCCCTGTGGTCTAACGATCGTTTGGTCAAACAATCACTTGGTCAGCACCATCGAACCGGTTCTGATCGTGTCACCCGCTTGCAGTCGGTAGATGTACACCCCCGAAGCCATGGCCTGGCTGCTGTCGTCGTGTCCGTTCCAGGCGACGGCGTGCGCACCCGCGGCCAGGGTGCCCTCGTGGAGTTGCGCCACGCACCGACCGTGCAGATCATAGACCGCCAGGTTTACCGGTGCTTCGGACGGCAACTCGAAGTGAATCGTGGTCTTGGGATTGAAGGGATTCGGATGATTCCCGCCGAGCGCTACCCCCACCGCTGCGGCGGGTGCGGGGGAAACATCCTCGACCGTAAGATAGACCTCGTAGAGCTCGCCCCCACAGGTGGAGATCGCCAGTCGATCCACCGCCTGACCGCCGGTGCTCAGGATCAGGTTGCCGCCGTCCTCGTTGGTGTCCATCGCGACGAGCGTCTCGCCGTGATAAAGGAATGCCCGGGCATCCCCCAGATCCGGCTCCCAGATCTCCGCCTCGACCTGGGACAGGCCGCTGACGCTGGTCAGATCGAATTCGACCCGGGCCGCCCACAGGTAGATCACGCCTTCGGACCACCCCCAATCGCAGCTGCCGCCGCCGTCACAATCCTCGACGGTGGTCTCGACGATCTGGATGGAGATACCCTCCTCGATCCACGGTTCGTAGCAATTGTATACGTTCTCATCGTCCATCCACAGGTAGATGATCTCCTCGGCGGTTGCCGGCAGGGCAACCGCGATCAGGTAGGCTACCGTCAGAATCCGTATTCCCGTTTGCATTTACAGCCTCCTCGCGCGCGGAGTCGCGGCCCCGCAGGTGTTCTACTTGTTACTTCACGACCGACTGACGCGACGCAGCATAGGAAACGGGAATTACGCGAAAATTACGCAGCGGTGATTGTCGGAAATTTATTCCTGAGACGCAAATCGACTGCGCCGACGCGGATTGCGCCGTGATCGACACTGGTTGCAGTTTCCGGACCCAGTTGCTACGGTGCGCGATAACGCCCGAGCACGAAACCACCCGCCGCCACCTGCGAACAGGAACCTAGGAGCACGTAGATGCGCAGAACCAAGATCGTCTGCACCATCGGCCCGGCCACACGCGACCCCAAAACGCTGGAACGGCTCGTGGCAGCGGGCATGAACGTGGCGCGGCTCAACTTCTCCCACGGCACCCACGAGGAGCACGCCCAGGTCGTGCAGGACGTCCGCGCCATTGCCGAGCGCCTGCGGAAACCCGTCGCCATCCTGCTGGATCTGGCCGGCCCGAAGGTACGCACCGGTCCCATCGCGGCAGGCTCGATCGCCCTGGTCGCCGAGCGGCGGATCACGCTCACCAGCCGCGACGTACCCGGTGACGAAAACGAAGTCTCGCTGACCTACAGGGACTTGCCCCGGGACGTGCAAGCCGGCGATACGCTACTGCTGAGCGACGGCGCGCTCGAGCTGTCGGTGGAATCGGTGGCCGGCGACGATATCCGTTGCCGTGTGGTCGTGGGCGGCGAACTGTCCTCCCACAAGGGCATCAACGTACCCACGCGATCGCTCGGTGTTGCGGTGCCGACGGCCAAGGATTGCGAGGATCTGCGTTTCGCCGTGGCGCACGACGTGGAATACATTGCCATCTCCTTCGTGCGCGCAGTCGAAGAGGTGCAAAAGGTGCGCCGCTTCGTGCAGGACGCGGACCGCGACATCCCGCTGATCGCCAAGATCGAGCAGCGCGAGGCCATCGATTGCATCGACGAGATCCTGCAGGTGGTCGACGGCATCATGATCGCCCGCGGCGACCTGGGCGTGGAGATCGCGCGGGAGGACGTGCCGCGGGTGCAGAAGAGCATCATCACCAAGGCCAACAACGCGGGCAAGCCCGCCATCACGGCGACCCAGATGCTCAAATCGATGGTCGAAGCATCGACGCCGACCCGCGCCGAGGTTTCCGATGTGGCCAACGCGGTCCTCGACGGCTCGGACGCGGTCATGCTCTCGGAAGAAACCGCCGTAGGCCGGTACGCCGTCGAATCGGTCGAGATGATGGCCCGCATCGCCACGAGCGCCGAGCAGATGTTCCCGCACACGACCTGGCGCGCGAAATTCGAGTCCGGTCGCCAGTTCACGCCGGAGCAGGCGGTGGCCCTGAGCGCCTGCCGGATGGCGGATCGTCTGCACGCGAAAGCGATCATGACCCTCACCCAGTCGGGCTCGACGACCCGCGAGGTCGCAAAATACCGACCTGGCCGGCCCATACTCGCCTTGACGCCCAATCCCGAAACCTACTGCCGGCTGGCGCTCGTCTGGGGTGTGCAACCGTACCTCGTCGAGGCCCAGGACGACCCCGACCTCATGGAACGGCAGGCGCTGCAACTCGCCCGGCAGTCCGGTCACGTCGCTCCCGACGACACGGTGGTCCTGACGGCCGGCCTGCCTCTCCATGTGGCGGGAACGACGAATCTGATCCGGATCGCGGTCGTCCCTGAAGAGTGAACGGTACGCGCCGTGCGACGCGATTCGCCGCCGGCATACGGAAAAGCTCCCGGCACGAAGCAAACAGAAAAGCAGCCCGGTTTGCGGACCGGGCTGCTTGAACTGTCGCGCCGTGGCCGGATCGGCGTCATTCGCCGATCAGTGAACGTACTTTCTCGATGAACGAATCGGGGTCGACCGGCTTGTCCACGAACATCTCCGGTTTGACTTCCCCTTCTTCGCGCATCTCCTCGATGGTCTTGCGCAACGACTCGCGCAACTTGTCGTAGGGCCGCGAGAAGGTGTCGTCCGACTCGGCATCCAGGTCGGCGAGGGAAGCAGCCACGCCCGTGAGCATCAGGACGGGAATGTCCCGCAGTTTCTCGTCCTTCTTCAGTTGCTTGAACAGCACGAAACCCGTTCTCTTGGGCATCATCACATCGAGAATGATCAGATCGACCGGATTTTCCTGGAGTTTCTCCATGCCTTCGCGGCCATCGTACGCGGCCAGAGATTCGTAGCCGTTCTCGCTCAAGACCACGGATAGGAACTTCACGGCGTTTTCGTCGTCGTCTATGATCATGACCTTCTTGCTCATGATTCCTCTCCTCTTCGACATCCCGACCGAAGCCCGTACACTACGATCAAAGCCGGACTAGAGCGGTAAGGTAATTCTAAACGTGGCACCCATTTCCGGCTCTGATTCTACTACAATTCCGCCGTTGTGCAAGTCGATTATCCGCGCGGTCAACGCCAGTCCCAGGCCGGTACCCATCTTTTTCTTGGTGCTAAAGAACGGGGTGAAAACGTTGTCGATAACCTCCTGGAGCATACCGATTCCGTTATCCTGGATCTCGACGATCGTCTGCCGGTTGTCGGCGTCGCGCGTCACGCGAAGGCACAGGGTGGGATCTTCGCCCTCCGGATAGTCCTTCATGTCGCAGGCGTCCAGGGCGTTGGAGACGAGATCCATCAGGCACATGTGGATGAGCCGCGGATCGCACGACACCTCCGTCAACGAACGGTCCAGTTCGGTCGTGATCTTCACCTCGCGCTCGTCCGCAGTCTGCCTGCTGGACAGCGCGATCTTTTCCAGCATATCGACCAGGTCGACCGGCTCGGGCTCGATCTTCCATTCCCGCGCGTATCGCAGCATGCCGTGGGAAAGGTCGCCGATGCGGGCGAGCCCTTCCTCGACCATCTCGTAACCCTCGGTGATCTGCTGCGGATTCTCGTTCTTCTGGCCGACCCGCGCGACATACAGACCGCCGCGCATGGTGTTGAGCATGTTCTTGATGGCATGTTGAATGGCCGTCACCGCATGGCCGATGGCGGCTTCCTGTTCCGAACGCATCAGTTTCTGCTGCAGTTCCTTCTCGTTGGTGACGTCCTTGCTGATGCCCACGGTGCCGATGTGTTCGCCCCGGCGGTTGGTCAGAAGCGACAGGGTCAGCAGCACGTGTCGAACCTGCCCGTCCTTCGTCTTGAAGCGGACCTCCCGGTTGCGCACGCTGTCCTCGTTCGCGAGCTCGGCAAGCGCCGCCTCGCGTTCCCCCGGATCGACAAACAGCATCTCCACCGGCTTGCCGACCACCTCCATCCGACCATAGCCCAGGGCCAGTTCAGCGCCGTGGTTGAAGGTCTGGATCAGACCGCCGCTGTTGACCGTGATGATGATATCACCCGAGTGCTCGACAACGCCGTCAATGTAGTCGCGGACCTTCTGCAGTTCCCGCCGGTGAGCGCCTATCTGATCGGCAAGCTCGTTGAACTGCTCTTCGGCCAGGCCGATCTCGTCGTCCCGTTCCGCCGGGAAACGGTAGTTCAGGTCTCCGCGGGCAAGGGTGCCGATACCCGCCGCGAGGCGCCGCAGCGGCTTGGCGATCTGCCAGCGAAACATCAGGACCATGGCGCCGAAGGACAGCAGGATGGCCAGGACCGCCGTCGCCGCCAGTAGCGGATTCAGCCGTGATCCCCGATCGTCGAACCCGGCGAGCGAGTACTCGGTGATCAAGAATCCGACGACCGGCCCCGATTCGTCGTGGCGGTGGCAGGCGGCGGTGCGACAGTCGGGTCGGTTGGCAATGGGCGTGACCGCGTGCACCCGGCGCTCACCGTCCGCGCCGGTGAATACCGCGTGCAACACGTCGCCCGCCGCCTCGGGCGGATCATCGGTCACGTGGCACAGCAGGCAGGATCGTTCGTTCCGATCGAGCACCGTGCTGGGCGCGTGCCGCCGCGTGGTCGCGATGCGCCCGGAGGGATGTGCGATGAGGCTGACGTCCTTGCTGATCGTTCCGTGGCTCGACATGACGTCGATGAGATCCACTGCTTCGCGACAGTGCTGTTTCGTCATCAAGTCGTCGAGACCGTTGCGAACGGAGTAAGCGTCGGTACGCATGATTTCCAGTGCGGCATCCAGCGCGAATTGCCGGCTGAGCTGGTTGCTCAGCCAACCCACGCCGAGCGTCGTCACTGCGACGATGATCAGAACGATCGCACTCAGTCTCCAGGCAAGACGGTGTTTCCGTTGCATAGAGCGCGCTTTCAGGTGTTTTGTTCGTTTTCAGGCATCAGGTGCTTGAGCATCTGCGATTCCCCGCGAACCCTGCCCTCGGTGGGAAGCAGATCGAGGAATTTTATACCCACCGCGAAGAGAAAGGCAATCATCGCCATGACGCCCAGCGCTTGCAGGAGCTCGAGAAAGCTGACGGAGTAGGTCACGATGCCGTCGTGACCGGCCGCACCGGTAACTTCCATCCCGGGAAAGAGATCCGGCGGATGCGTCTGGCCGGGAATGACGATGAGCCACCGCTCACAGATAACGCCGAGGACAACCAGCACCGATGCGAATACGATCCACGGTATCGAGGTGCCCGTACGCCGATTGAAGAGCAGCAATGCCGGGATCAACGATCCCACGAAGACCAGTCCCACCCAGAAGAGCAGGCTGTGAAAGCCGCCGAACAGGAAGTAGTGGGCGGCTTCGCGGGATCCGATGAGATAGAAGCGGTGTATATTCTCGATCGATATCACGTACAGGGCCACGACGATGAACACGGCCAGCAAACGACCGAGCCAGATGATCAATCCGATATCGAGCGGGCGGCTGGTCAGCCGGAACAGGGACACGATGAGTATGATCATCAGCGCTGCGCCCGAGGAAAGCGCCGCGGCGATGAAACTCGGCGGCAACAACGGCGAGTTGTACAGCTCCCGGGGCACGAGGGCGAAGATGGCTCCCGTGCCGGTGTGCACGCACAGGGCCCAGAGCACGACCGTGACCGACGTGAACTTGGTCAACCGTCCCTTCTCGTTGAACAGCGCCCACAGGTAGATGATGCAGATGGAGATATGGCCGACGTAGAGGGCCGGATTCAGGGAGAACATGGACTTGGCATTGACGTGGGAGAACGGCTCGTGGAAAACCCGGTCGATCCGTCCCTGGTCGGTGACGATGGACAGCAGGCCGGCGATCAGAAAGAGCATGGCGAGATAGGCGGCCATGCGCGCAAACGGTTTGTACTCGAGCTTGCCGAAGATACCGTACAGCCCCGAAACCACCAGCGAGCCCGCGGACAGACCGATGTAGAAAACTGCCATCACGATCTGCAGCCCCCACGGTATGCGGTTGGTCATGCCGGTCAGGTGGATGCCCTCGACAGTCATGAGGTAGGTCGAGTACACGCCGGCGGCGATGAACGCCCCCAGCACGCTCAGGGTCAGGTAGTAGCCGCGCGAGTTGCCCTCGATCGCTTTGAAATCAGTATCCATCCGATTGCCTCACAGGCCGATGTAGTACACGTTCGGTTCCGTGCCGAAATCTTCTCTGATCCGTTTCACAGGATGCTGCGCCACCAGGCGCGAAACGTCGCTCTCCGGATCGTTCAGATCGCCTACCATCAGGGCGTTCGCCTGGACCTGCCGGCAGGCCGCGACACAGGCGGGCGGACGGCCCTGGTCCAGCAGGTGCGCACACAGGTTGCACGATTCGGCGACCCCGTGCGAGCGCTTGGGAAAGTTCTTGTTGGGCCAGTCGTGATTCTCTTTGTAGTTGAAATACCTGGCGTTGTAAGGACAGGCGATCATGCAGTAGCGGCAGCCCATGCAGCGGTGGTGATCGACGATGACGATACCGTCGGCGCGCTTGTAGGTCGCCCGGATGGGACAGACCTGCACGCAGGGCGGATGCTCGCAATGATTGCACAGCAGGGGTACGGCCTTCTCTCCTGCCTGCTCGGGATCCTTGCTCCGGATCTTGACCTTGCGGATCCAGTGTATGTCGTAGCGTTCGTCGTTGTGGAAGGCCACGTTGTTCTCGCGCCGACAGGCATGCAGACAGGCGTCGCAATCGGGCGGACACCGGGTCAGGTCGATGACCATGCCCCAGCGGCAACCCGACGAGGCGCCGGCCGCACTCGATGATCTTGCCGTACTCGCCGCACACGAGTTGCCGGCGCCCAGCGTGTACAACCCGTACGCGCCGGGTGCACCCACCAGAAACACACCGCCGGTTTTCAGGAATTTTCGTCGATCCATGATCCCCTCGCCTTCCCGGCCGTGTGTGCCGCTTCCGGTTGCGCCGGATAGTAGTGGCAGCCGAAGCAATCGGGCTCCAGACTCACCGCCCGGTGGCACTCGTTGCAGAAGCGCTCCCGGTTCGGATGACATTCCCGGCAACGATTGAGATTGATCTCCCCGCGAATGCCTTCCCGTACGTATTCTTCGCGGACCTGTCTGAGCAGCTCCCAGTGGTGATACCGCATGTATTCGGTATCCCGGACGCAGCTGTCGTACCCGTCCGGCAACTCGAGGAACGTTGCGTCCGCGGTCGGCGCGTCGCCGACGACGAAACCCACCAGGCTGCCGGCCAGCGGGATCAGGATGATGACCAGGGGAACCGCCGCAGCGATGGCGCGGTTTCGGTACGCGCGGTCTTTCTTGACGTCCATGGCTATTTCCCCTCCTCTTCCTGCGCCGCCTCATCCGCACGCCCAAGCTGCTGATTGCGGCCCGTGTACTCGGCATACACCATGGCCGTGGCCCGGTAGAGCACATGCGCGAACTTGGAGAAGGGCAGATTCATCAGCAGCACGAACGCCGAGACCAGATGGATGAAGTACACCACGTGCCGGTGCGGCTCGAGGCGCAGGTAATGCAGCAGCTCGGTCGCGAATCCCGTGACCACCACCGCGAACAGGACCAGCAGGAACACCCAGTCCCAGTAGTAGTTGACGGCGCCTCGCTCGCTGTCCATGAGCCGGTCGAATATCATCAGGAAAGTGCCGAACAGCAGCGCCAGCCCACCGATGTTGGCCAGCAACTTCCAGGGACTGAAGAAACCGAAGGGGTAGAAAAACTCACCGCGAATCAACGGATTGATCGGACCGGTGATCACCCACGCGGTGACCACGCACAGGGCCACGAAACCGAAAAGCACGCAGGAGTGGGACAGCAAACGATTGTGCTTGGTCGTGCACTGGGCGAAGTTGTCGCCCCGGGCAATACTCTTGGCCACCGACCAGATACTCGCCGCGATCCCGCGCCGCTCCCTTTCCTGCCGGTGTTCGGCGGTACCGGCGGCCTTCAAGGTCGACCAGAAGCGCCTGACGCCGTTGATCGACACGATTACCGCCAGCAGGCTGAAGAACAGGAAAAAACCGTTCAGCAACCAGTGCGGGAAGTGTGCCGAGTACGAGTACACGATGGGCTCGCCGGTCTGCACCGGGATGTTCAGCGCCCGGGCGATGGGATCACGCAGCACCAGGGCCAGCCACAACAGAAGGGCCGGCCCGATGAAGATCAGCGGTATGAACTTCTTGTGATTGATCGCCTTGGCCATGAAATGGGGCACCGTGTGATAGATCACGCTTTCGCGTCGGATGGCGGCCAGGATGTCGCCGGGCCGGGCGTCGCGCGGGCACATGGTCTGGCAATCGTTGCACTGGTGGCAGAGCCAGACGTCGGGATCCTGCAGCAGGCGATCCTTCATCCCCCAGGAAGCCCACGCCATCTCCTTGCGCGGGAATGGTTCCGGATCCGGCGACATGGCGCAGGTGGCCGAACAGGTGCCGCACTGCATGCACTTCTTGAAGGTGTGGCCACCCTGCTCGCGCAGGGCCTGGATGAAGTCCAGATCCGGGTCGACCATCACCGGCGAGTCGGCGGCGACCGACGCCACGGGCGGCGCTGACGGCGGAGGCGGCTGTGCCGTGCGTTCCGGCGGCTCCGGTGGGCTGTGCTGGGCAGTTTCCACTGTTCACTCTCCTCGGGGCACGTTGCGAGTCTCGTCTGCGATCAATGTCTGGCACCCGGCGGGGAAACCGCTGTTGGTCTCTCGTTGTCCGTCACATTCCCTTGAACGGGTTCATTCCGTACTCGTCGATCACCTCGCTGAAGTTGTTGAAGATCTCCGCCAATTCCCGGAATTCGGAAATCTGCAGCTGATGCAGCTCCACGCGCTCGTTTTCCATCGCCATCTGCTCGAGTTTCTCGCGTATGTTGTCGCCGCGCGAGACGGCCAGCTCGCTGCCCTTGATGAAGTGGCACTGATAGTCGTCGCCGTACTTGCAGCCGACGAGGATGACGCCGTCGTAACCCTTCGAGATGGCCTCGGTGACCCACACCGAGTTGACCGAACCGAGGCAGCGGACCGGCACGACACGAATGAAAGGATTACAACGGATCCGGTGCTGTCCCAACAGATCCATGGCTGGGAAGGCGTCGTTCTCGCACAATAGCGCCAGGATCCGCGGTTTCTCGTCCATCTCGTCCGGTACCTCGATGGCCTTGATCATGGAGGCGACGATATCGACCGAATAGTCCTTGAAGCTGACGATCCGTTCGGGGCAGGCGCCGAGGCAGACGCCGCAGCGCCGGCAGCGCGTCGCCGTGAACAGCGGCGTACCCTTCTCATCCTCGTTCAGGACGCCGAAGGGGCATTCCTCGGTGCAGCGCTTGCATTGGGTGCAGCGTTGCAGGAAGAAATCGGGATAGGAGATATCCCCGGCTCGCGGATGGACCGCCTCGCCGCGCGAGGTCATCTCGATACACTGGATCGCCTTGAGCGCCGCACCGGCGGCGTCTTCGCGACTGCTCAGGCCGTCCATGGGCTGGCGCACGCCCCCGGCCGGGTAGATACCGGTACGCCGGCTCTCGTAGGGGAAGCAGACGAAGTGGGAGTCCGGGAAACCGTAATGCAGCACCGGCAGATCCGGGCCCTGCCGGTATTCCAGATTGAGGATCTCGGTCCCTTCGTGCGCGGCGAGCGTTTCCGCCTTGGCGGCCGCGTCGGCGCGCTGACCGTCCGACTCGCCGTTCACGGCCGCGTTCTTGGCGTCGGTCAGCGACCGGATGGCTTCGCCGTCTGCGGAATTTGGTACCATTCCCGCCGCCAGCACCACCAGGTCCACCTTCACCTGCAGGTTGTCCTCGGGCATGGTGTTGCGGGCGGTGACGACGAGCTTACCGTCCGCGTCGCGGGTGACGTCGGTCACCTCGCCCTTGGTCAGGAAAACGCCGGAGTCTTCCTGCACCGTGCGGTAGAACTCCTCGTACTGGCCCGGCGTACGCATGAACTCGTAGAAGATGAACGCCTTGGTGTCGGCGCCGCTGCCGCGCAGGTACATGGCCTGCTTGAGCGAGGTCAGGCAGCAGATGGCCGAGCAGTAGGAATGATGCTCCTTGTCCCGCGAGCCACCGCACTGGATGAAGGCGATGCTCTTGACCTCCTTGCCATCCGAGGGCCGAGCGATGCGGCCCTGCTTGGTGAGCATCGCCTCCACGTCGACGTTGAGTACCACATCCTCGACCTGGCCGTAGGGCAAGGTTTCGCGCGGATCGGCCGGCCGCCAGCCTGTCGCCTGGATGACCGCGCCCACGCGGATTTGCGCGAGCTCCTCACCCGCCGCTTCGCCGTTGCCGTTCGAACTCACGGTCACGTCGAACAGGCCGGGGCCACCGCTGATCTTGCTCGTGACCGCCGAGGTATGGACGGTGATCTGCGAGCTGGTCCGGACCTCCTTGACCAGCGCTTCGATTCCCGTGTCCTCGAGCTCGTGATACGGCGGCCGGGTGGGCACCGACTGGTGCTGCTTGCCCAGCCATCCGCCGAGCTGGTCGCTTTTCTCCACGAGTTGCACCGCGTAACCGGTGTTGGCCGCCTCCAGCGCCGCCGTCAGCCCGGTCACGCCGCCGCCCACCACCAGGACGGTCTTGTCGATGGCTTCCTCCGACTGGAAGGGTTCCAGCAGCTCCACCTTCTGGACCTTGGTGATGTACATGCGGAGGTAGTCTTCGGCCAGCATCTGCGTGTCTTCGGGATCGGGGTCCTCGGACTGGGCGCCGTTGGCATCGGTGTCCGCGGAGCCGACGCTCTCGGCGTCGGGCGACTGGCACCACACCACGTGTTCCCGCAAGGCGACCTTCTCCACGATCACATTCGCGGGGAAGGCATCGCTGGCGTAGCAGCGAGGCGATATGCCGGCGACAACCACCCGGTCGAGTTCCTCCCTGACGATGGCCTCGTTGATGGCCGCCAGGCCGGAACCCTCGCACGAATCCACCGTCGTGCAGAAGGGAACGTCGAATTCGTCGGTCGCGACGGTGCGCAGCGCTTCGACATCCAGCGCGTCCGCTATGCCGTAACCGGTGCAGATGAAGACGCCAATCTTGTCGTCCATTTAATCAGCCTCCCCCGCTGACGAGGCATTGAATCGCCTTCAGCGCCGCTGCCGTCGCATCCTTGGTCGAGCGGGATACGTCGCACGGGCGCTTGGTGCAGCCCGCCGCGAAGACTCCCGGGATGTCGGTCGTGCCATCGATGAAGCCGTACTGGTCGTACTGCAGATCGAAGGGGATCGGTGCGTCGATGGTGCTGGGCACCACCCCCGTCGCCAGCACCACCAGGTCGAAATCCTGGTGGAGGTTCTGCCGCTCCAGGGTGTCTTCCACGTCGAGGACCAGGTTGCCGGAGGCGGGATCCTCGTTGATCGTGGCCACCTTGCCCTTGATGAACGACACCTGCTCGTCGTCGAGCATATCGAAGTAGAACTTCTCCAGACTGCCGGTCGTGCGGATGTCGATGTAGAAAACGGTGACCCGGGCGTCTTCGTACTTTTCCCGGATGTAGCGGACCTGTTTGAGCGAACCCATGCAGCAGACCGCGGAACAGTACGGCAGGTGCTTCTCGTCCCGCGAGCCGGCGCACTGGACGAAGGCGACGTTGCGGGCCGGCTGGCCGTCGGACGGCCGCAAGATCTCGCCGCCGGTGGGTCCGCGCTGCGCCGCCAGCCGCTCCATCATCACGTTGGTGATCACGTTCGGGCACTGGCCGTAGCCCAGATTGTCGAGGTTCTCGGCGGCGTAGGGCCGCCAGCCCGTGGCCACGATGACAGCCCCGATCCGGAGCTCGAAGTCGTCCTCGTGCATGTCCAGGTCGATGGCGCCCTCGGGGCAGTGGCCGACGAGGGTCTTGGCGTCGGCGTCGGACAGGGCGTCGCGATCGAGCACGTGCAGGCGCGGATACGCCATGTCATGGGGCAGGTAAAGCGCCTTGGTCGTATCCATCCCGTAGTTGAAATCGTTGGCCCGTTCGGCGTTGAGCTGCCGCACGTGGGAGTCGTCGAGCGGTGCGGCGCCGGTCACGTAGCGCGGGCGCGTTTTGACCCTGACCTTGAAGTTGCCCGGATAGCCAGTAATCTCTTCCACCGTGGCCAGGGTGTAGACGGTGATGCGCGGATTCTGTCGTATCCGCCGCACGTTGATCTCGTAGCCGCAGGTCGGTGGGCACATCTTGGGGAAGTACCGGTGCATGCGCACGACACGTCCGCCCAGATACGCCTCCTTCTCCACCAGGACGACATCGTAGCCGACCTCGGCCGCTTCCACCGCCGCGGTCATGCCGGCGACACCGCCACCGATCACGAGAATGGGCCTCACGTTAGCTTGCATGATACCGCCTCTCGGTGCCTGGGATTCGTGGGAGTCTTGCTGAAAAACGTGGTGAGTTCGCTGGCGAGGGTATGGGCCGAGACGTGAAGAAACGATCGGCTCTTCAATGTCCAGCCTCCTTGTGCCGCTGGCAAGAATTGGTGCGCGCAAGAATTGCTGATTTTCGAGAGAGTGTGTCGGGCCGAAGTCGAGCACGGTGCAGCGCTGGTGTGGTTGCGGATTACCCTAGCAGAATGAAGAGGCGGGTGCAACATCGGAGAGTGCAGCATCCGAGAGCCCGTTGTGAGAGTTCGGTGTTTCCCGATCATGTTGTGGCCGGCGCTGTTCTTTTTCACTGCGAAGCGCTAGCTTCCCGGGAGTATCTTGTCGGTCGACGATGAACGAAGGAGTAGACCGTTGCGAGACGTGATCGAACATGGTGGATTTTCGCGCGGTGAGGAGATCGCCCACGCGATCACCCATGGCCTGGGCGCGCTCGGCAGTATCGCCGGCCTGGTGGTGCTGATCGTCAAGGCGGCGTCGCTGCCCGATGCGCGGACGATCGTCGGTGTCACGGTGTTCGGCGTCGCCATGTTGTTGCTCTACACGGCGTCGACGCTGTATCACGCGCTGACCGGCGCCCGCGCCAAGTTCGTGTTCGAGCTGCTGGATCACGGTGCGATCTACGTGCTCATCGCCGGTACCTACACCCCGTTCACCCTGGCGGTCCTGGGCGGCGGCTGGGGCTGGACGCTGTTCGGTCTGAGCTGGGGGCTGGCGGTGTTGGGAATCTTGTACGAGGTCGTCTGGCGCCGGCCCTGGAAGCGGCTGTCGCTCGCTTTCTATCTCGCCCTCGGCTGGCTCGTGGTCATCGCGGCCCGGCCGCTGGCGATCGCCTTGCCCTTCCAGGCGCTGCTGTGGCTCGGGCTGGGTGGCGTGGCCTACAGCGCGGGCGCCGTGTTCTACGCCTGGCGCGCATTCCCCTACCACCACGCCGTGTGGCATCTGTTCGTGATGGTGGGCACGGCATGGCACTATTTCTGCGTGTTGCGATTCGTCGTTCCGTGAGACGGGGGATGTCATGTGGTACAACGTGCTGGCCAATGTCGTCGTCGTGGCGCATCTGCTGTTCATCGTCTTCGTGGTGTGCGGCGGCGTATTCGTGTGGCGCTGGCGGCGGCTGGCCTGGTTGCACCTGCCGACGGCGGTCTGGGGCGCGTTGATCGAGTTTCGCGGCTGGATCTGTCCGCTCACACCGTTGGAAAACAAACTGCGGATCGCGGCCGGCGAGGCCGGCTACACCGGCGGTTTCATCGAGCACTACATCCTGCCGGTGGTCTACCCCGCCGATCTGACGCGCGGGCTGCAGATCGCACTTGGCGTGGGCGTCGTGGTGCTGAACGTATCGGTCTACGTGGCGGCGCTGCTGCTGTGGCGCCGACGGCGCTCGGCGAGCCCCGACGCCGGTCGATGATCACCGCTTGCGTCCCGTGATCACCTTACTGTTCACGGGAATGTCGACCACCGCGCAGTCCCCGAAACCTGCCTCCGCGAGCAACGCCAGTGTCTCCGATCGCGTGTACGATTTCCCCCGCTCGGTCGAGACCAGCATGTTCACACTGAACAGGGCGGCCCAGCTCGGTTCACTGCGCGAGTCTTCCAGAAAGAAATCCTTCACCAGCACGCGACCGCCGTCGACCAATGCCCGATACGACTTCTGCAGCAGCGCCAGCGTCTGCTCCGGTGCGAGGGAGTGGATGATGTTGGAGATGTAGACCACATCGAAACCCTCGCCCAGATCATCGCTGTGAAAATCGCCCGCGCGGACGGTCACACGGTCCTGCAAGCCGGCCGCCTCGATCTGCTCGACGGCGATTTTCACCGGATCGGGCAGGTCGAAAACCACGCACTGCAAGTCCGGATTCCGCCGGGCGAAGGTCAGGGCCGCCGTGCCCGGCCCGCCACCCAGATCGAGCAGCCGGGCCGCGCCGCTCAGATCGATGCGCTCGGCCACCGTCCGACTGCTGCGCCGTGACACGTTCTCCATGCCGCAGATGAAATTGCGCAGCTCGCGCTCGGTCGGCTGGGCACGGGGAATCGGCTCGCCGCTGCGCAGCACATCCTCCAGAAGCGACCACCTGCGCATCAGCGACAGGCGATGGCCCATGATGCTGGTCATGGTCTCGGCGCCGTCGGCCAGCAGGTACGGCCGGGTTTCCGGAACGAGCGCGAAGCGTTCGCCCTCCTGCTGCAGGATGCCGGCAGCGGCCAGGGCATGCATCACCACATCCAGGGCGCGGGGGTCGAGCTCCAGCTCGGGCGCCATCTCGGTCGGCGTGCGCCCGCCGGCGGCCAGCGCGTCGAAGAGCCCCACCTGGTAGGCAGTCAGCAACACGGCTGCGTTGCAGTATCCGTTGGCCATGGTGTCGATCCTTTCCGCCCAGTCCATGAATCGATCCTCCCGGGAAATTTCGTGAGATCGTCTCGCTGTCGCCGGCGTAAAAAATGCCGGCTCGATCACTCGATGCAGAACGTCGCCGAATCCTCGAAGAAGCCTACGTAAATAGGATCGCCGGATTCCGGATGCGGCGCCACCGCGATGACCATCCAGCGCACGCAACTGCCCTCCGGGATCGGCTCGTCCTCGGGTATCTGGTAACTGGTCGCGGTGTCCTGTTCGATGTAGCGCTGCGCCAGGCGCTGGTCGATCGAGATCAGCAGCCGGTAGTGGCTCGCGCCCGGCACCGGCTCCCACTCCAGTACGGGATAGGACGTCGAGATGGTAGCGCCGTGCGCCGGACGCACGACCTGCACGCTCGTGAACACCTCGATATCGCCCATGTCCAGGGTGTCGCCCTCGGCCACGGCGTACACCTCGTCGGTCAGGTAGTAGTTGACCGCGCCGTAGCCGTCGTCCAGGTGAAAGGCGGGCGCGAGACAGTAGACGCCGGCGTCGAGACCAGCGATCAGGAATTCGCCGTCGGCCCCGGTGGTGGCGATCCGTTCGGGGATGTGGACCTTGGGACTGTCCGGTACGACGACCTCCGGTACGAAGGTGTCGGGATCCGCGCGGCACATGAGGGAGACCGCGACGTCGACCGCCGCTAGCGGCGCACCCAGATGCACCAGGCGGCCGGCCAGTGCGCCGCTGGTGCCGGTCCCGCCGGCCGGCAAGGGTTCGAGCTGCAGCGAGACGACAAGGGTGCTGTCCTCGCCGGTCGGCGCCGGCAATGCACCACCCCAGTTCGGAAAATCGTAACAGGTGCCGACCAGCGACGTCGGCCGGTAGCCGGCCTTGCTACAGCTGATCGGCAGCACGCAGATGGCGCCCAGTTCCGTCCGGAACGCGCTGCTCTGGATGCCGAAGCGACCGTCCGGGTCGGTGATGGTCCAGTCAGAATCGAATATCCCCCGGATCGGAAACTGCACATCCCATGGTGCGCTGGCATTGCAGCTGACGAAGGCCCCGGATATCGGTGCCTTGGTGATAGCGTCGGTTACCGTGCCGGCGATACGGAAGTGGTAGCTGGGATGGTTTCCGGGATAGATCATCCGTACGTCGTAGTCGACCACCTGCTCCGCTTCCAGCACGACCGTTGGAGTCGTGCGGTCGAAGACGACGAAACTCCCGTAGCTGAGAAACAGATGGTACTCGCCCGCGGCCATGCCCGTGAATTCGTACGCGCCGTCGACCCCGATCAGCACCGGCCCGGCAACGCCAGCGAGGGTCGTGGCATCCACGAGCAGGGCGACGGCTCCGTCCACTGGCTCGCCCGAATGGTAGTAGGTAACCGAGCCGCGAACCACGCCGGCCAGATCGGTGGGCTGCGCCGGATCGTCACTCGTGCAGCCGGCGGCACACAGGACGGCCAGCAGGACAACCGCGCCGGAAACTCGGTGGTACTTCGTCATGAGAGCGCCTCCTCGTACCTGGGTCAAGGTGCGTCGTCATCCGGTACGTGTTCGAGCAGATCCGCCGGCTGGCAGTGCAGGACGCGGCACAGCGCGTCGAGGGTGGTCAACCGCACCGCGCGCGCCTTGTTGTTCTTCAGGATCGACAGGTTGGCCATGGTGATGCCCACCTGTTCGGCAAGGCTGGTCAGGGAGATACCGCGGCGGACCATCATCAAATCCAGGTTCACCTTGATAGCCATCAGACCGTCAACTCCTGTTCCTCGCGCATGGCAGCGCCCCGGCGGAAGACCTCGCCCAGCAGGATGAGCAACCAGCCGGTCAGGAACGCGGCCATGGAGCCTTCTTCCCAGGTGGGCCGGAGTTCGCCGGCCGCAAGCACCACACGGTTGACGGCCCAGAGCGATGCAAGATAGCTCCCCAGCGGCGTGATCAGCGATTCGATCACCGTCATCAGGCCGATCAAGCGCAGACGCCGGGCGTTGGCTCGACTCAGTGCGCTTCCCGAGAGCACGTCGTTCACGATGCGCTCGAGCAAGTGCAGGATCCAGAATGCCAGACCCAGAAAGACCAGGAACACGATCACGTACGCCCAGTCCAGCCAGGGCGAGACCATGTCCAGGGCGAGTTCGCCCTGCAGCCGGGTCAGGGAGACGGCCTGAACGCCAGGCTGCGCGGACGTGACCACGAAGCTGCCGTCGGCGAGATCGATGCCAACCGGCGCATAAACGGGGATGCGTGGCGCGCTCGACCACCACAGCGGACAGCACACCAGCCAGTAGACCGTCATGCTCGCCATCAGTATCGCGATGAAAACCTTGCAGAGCCGCACGATGACCAGGAGCCAGCGTCCACCGTGCCTGTGTGCCGCACCGTCCATGACCCACCTCCGGCCGCAGACCGCGCGCGCCGGTTACGGCGAGCCACGGTCCGTTTTCCACGTCAGGCTGAGCTCATGATGCGGGAAAGCACATCGATTGTCAAGTATAAATTATCGTTTATCGATATATTATTGTTGTTGCATGGTAATTCCGCGCGCCACGCAGTAACGGGTCACCTAGCGGAACAGGGCTTTGACACTCCCCCATGTCTGGTTCACTACCGGCGAATCTTCGGCAAAGGCGATCACGTAGATGTCGTCGAAGTACCGCGAGTACAGGTTGCAATCAAAGGTGGTCTGCGCCGTGGCCAGGAGCTGGAAAATGGGCGGATCCGAATACACCAGGATTACCCTGATGGTGGCCAGATGCAGCGTGTCACCTTCCATGCAGTCGGTCGCGATCGACGTGAAACCATCGGCAACGGAACCCGTGTGCGAGAAGTCATCGGATAGCTGGACGTCCACGACGTCCCAGGAGCCGCCTCAGCAGGGTCCCAGCAAGAGCCATTCGAACCGTTTCATGGCATACGGTATGGGTTCGTCCGCCGACGGGCCGGTGGCGATGACGTACAGGGTGATCTCTTCACCCAGCACGGCATCGACCTCGCCGTCATAGTAGTCGGGAGCTCCCGAGAGACCGAAGCGGGGAGGATCCTGCGCCAGTGCGGGCGTCGTCATGGCGAAACTGACAAGTACGGCGCAACCGGCGATGGCGAGGCAGGCGCGCTGCCGGGTTGTGCCAGACCAGATTGTATCGATCATCGTCGCTTTCCATTCATGTGGATTGCCGGAATATTGCTACTCAACCAGTATAACATCGAATGCACGAACTGTAAATTAAGTTCGCACATTTTATACAGGAGTTTTTTTGTTTTCGTAGGGCCGGTAAGCAGTTGCCCCCCGGCGCAGAACCCCCCGGGGGGCAATAATATGTTAAGTATATGCGGTTACGAACCCTTCCCGGAGTCCTTTTCCGAAGCCTCTTTCCGGGTTATCGCCTCGAAGATCCCCTGCAAGAACTCGATCGGGATAGGAAAGAGAATCGTCGAGTTCTTCTCCGCCGACACCTCGGTCAGGGTCTGCAGGTAGCGCAGCTGGATCGCCACCGGTTCCTGCGCAATTGTTCCTGCCGCTTCGGTCAGCTTGCCCGCCGCCTGGAATTCGCCGTCCGCGTGGATGATCTTGGCGCGCCGCTCGCGTTCCGCCTCGGCCTGCCGGGCGATGGCCCGTTGCATGGTCTGGGGCAGGTCCACGTCCTTGACCTCCACGGCGACCACCTTGATGCCCCAGGGATCGGTGCGCTCGTCGATGATCGACTGGAGCTGCTGGTTGATCGCCTCCCGGTTGGCGAGCAGATCATCCAGTTCGTGTTCACCCAGTACGCTGCGTAGCGAGGTCTGGGCCATCTGGGAGGTGGCGAAGAGGTAGTCCTTGACGGCAACAACGGCTTTCTCGGCGTCGACGACCTGGAAGTAGAGCACCGCGTTCACCTTGACCGTCACGTTGTCCCGTGTGATCACATCCTGGGGCGGTACATCCATGGCGATCACGCGCAGGGACACCTTTACCATGCGATCGATGATCGGGATCAGCAGGATGAACCCCGGGCCCTTGGCGCCCACGAGCCGACCGAGCCGAAAAATCACGCCGCGTTCGTATTCCCGCAGGATACGGATCGCACTCGCCAGAAGCATCACCAGTAGCACCAGGACAACACCAGTCGACGCTGCAAACATCCTAATCTCCCTTTCTCTCGGTGTCCGCGATTGCTCTTGCTGCATCCGGCGCCGCGGCGCTGCCGGTATCGGCAGTCCGGACGCGCAGCACCAGACCCTCGACCTGCTCGACGATCACCGCACTGCCTGCGGCGACCGGCTCGTCCGCACGCGCCGCCCAGTGCGTTCCCTGGATGAAAACCGTTCCCCGCGGATCGATCGGCGAGCGCACGACGCCCCATTGGCCCACGAGCGCGCGCTTGCCGGTGGTCGGCCGCTTGCGCCGCGTGCGGACCGCCATGACGGTGGCGAAGGCGAAGAAGGCCACGGTCACGCCCAGGGCCGGAATCATGACCGACAGGGAGACCCGGAAGAACGGCGCCGGCGAACGAAACAGCAGCAGCGAGCCGAGCCCGAGCGCAATGACCCCACCGGCCGACAGCACGCCATAGGTCGGCGTCAACAGCTCGGCGACGAAAAAGCCCACGCCCAGCAGCATGAGCAGCAGGCCCGCGTAATTGATGGAGAAACTCTGCAGGGCGAACAGACCGAGAATCAGACAGATGGCGCCAACAACGCCCGGCAGCACCACGCCCGGCGACGACAGCTCGAAGAACAGACCGTAAAAGCCCAGGAGCAAGAGCATATAGGCGACGTTCGGATCGTTGAGCAGGCTGAGGAACCGGTAGCGATGGCTCATGGAGAACTCTTCGACCACGACTTCCTCGAGGGCGAGCTCCTGCTCACCCGCCGCCGTCTGCACCATCATGCCGTCGAGTTTCTCGAACAACTCGTCCCGGTCCGCTGCGATGCAATCGATGAGGCCGGATTCCAGCGCTTCGCTCGCCGCTACGGACACGCTGTGGCGGACCGCTTCCTCGGCCCAGTCCGCGTCGCGGCCCCGCTGATCGGCCAGGCTGCGGATGTAGGCCACCGCGTCGTTGGTCGCCTTGTCGATGAGGGTGGAATCGGCCTGGCCGCCGCCCAGGTTCACCGGGTGCGCCGCGCCCATGTTGGTCCCCGGGGCCATGGCAATGGCATTGGACGCCAGCGCGAGGAACACGCCCGCCGACGCGGCACGCGATCCGCTGGGCGACACGTACAGGATCACCGGTACCGTGCTGCCCAGGATTCGCTTGACGATCGTGCGCATGGACGTGTCGAGGCCACCGGGTGTGTCGATCTCGATCACGAGACACGCGGCGCCCCTTTGCTCCGCCTCATCGACGGCATCAACGAGATAGTTTGCCGTGACCGATCCGATCACGCCCTGGTAAGTTACCCAGAGCACCGCCGGCAGCCGCGACCCCACCGGTGCGACGGACTCGGCTGCAATGCTCAGGGGCCCGTCCGACTCGTCGGTCGATTCCGTCTGTGCTGAGGATTGGGTACGGGAGAACAGAATGCCGGCAGCGAGCCAGGCAAGGCCCAGCACGAGCAGGACGCGCGCGCAGCGGAATCGTTTAGGCGCCATGGACTTCTTTCGTGCCGGTAGTAGCGTCCGCGTGGCCGGACAACCGCCCTGTTAGTCAGGCCATCGTTGTCGGGCGCGGAATCGCACAGAACCGCATTCTACTCAACAGCATAGCCCAACACCAGCGGCGCGGCAATGCTATACGGCGCGACGCGGCGCGGCCGTACGACTCACGAATCGTCCGGCGGGTCTTCGCCGGACTGATCTGCGTCGGACTGTTCTTCCCCGCATTCGGCGGCATGCCGCTTGACCAGGGCCTGCTGCAACTCGACCAGGGTCTCCGGCAGATCGACGCCGAGACGCGCCCGCTCCCGTTCGATCAGGTCCAGCTGGTCTTCCCTGGCCGCCGGAACCTCGAGCTCGCAGCGAACCCACGCGCGCAGCTGTTCCCGATCGAAACGCCACTGGCTCCCGACCTGACGCCCGGGAATCTGTCCAGCCTTGACCATGCGCTGGATGGTCCTGGTGGACACCTGTAACAGACCCGCCGCCTGCTCCATGGTCATGATCTCGGGTAGGTCATGCATTACCTGATTCTCCTGATCCGTTCGTCGGTACTGATATGTCGATTGTTGTCCTTTATTGTCCTTTATTGTCTATACATGTCACAATATAGCACGCTCAGCCATCGGAGGCAAGTACAGAATACGGAGCATAGAATACCGGGAGCCGCAATCCGCCAAGACCGGCGAGCCGGGCGCCGCGGATTCACGCGAGGTCTGTCGTCACCGGCAAAGCGCCTTCACGGCTCCCCAGGTCATCCCGATGCTGGTCTCGTCGGGGACGCTCGTGGTTTCGAGACACTCGGTGCGGAACGCGTCGGCGACGTACGGCGGCGGCGTCTGCCCCACATCGGGAACCTCGACTTGCAGCACACGCTCGGTCCACTGCCAGCTCTCCACATCGAACCACCGGAACAGCAGGTTCCACGGCCCGGGCGGTACGTCCGCCACCACGAGGGTCAGATCGTAGCAGCACTCGCAATCGCAGGGCATCAGGGTGTTTTCCTGGATGAAGATCGTGGCGTCGCCGACTTCGACGTCGTAGGTGATAGGATCCGGACAGCAGTTGTACAGCGCCGCGAGGTGCTCGATGCGCACGCTATGACCATCGACTTCGGCGACGATCTCGTCAGTGTCCCAGCACCAGAACTGGGCGTGTGCACTCGTGGCGAAGATGATCAGCAGGAGGATGCAAAAACGAAGGCTCGTTGCACGCATGCCGTTGCCTCCTTGATAGTGTAGAAATAATAGCCGCGGAGTCGGACCGCGCCGGCCGAGGCGATTCCCGCCGCTCTGAAACAGTATAGCATGAATCCGCGCCGAGCCCACGGGATAGCGCTGGGCGGTGTTGCGCCGGGCCAACCGGCTGGGCCGGTGTACGATGTGGCGCCAAAACAAGAAGCCGTGGTCGCGCGAGCACCGGCTCGATACGTACCACGGCTGGGACAACGTACATCACGACCCAGTATGCATGCAGTCTAGTTGTGGTCGTGGCCCGAGTGATCGCCGCCCGAGTGATCGTGGTCCGCGTGGTCGCCTTCCTGCACCTTGGCCGCGCAACCGGCGCAGTAATACTTGCCGTCGATCTCGGTAACCTGGTCGGCCGCCATGGCTTTCATGCCGCAATCACCTTCGCAATCGTGCGTCGCCACCTGGGTCTCGCCCTGGTCCGCATCCGTCGATTCCGTCTTCTGGCCACAACCTGCCAACAGGGCCAACGACAGAACGAACACTACCAGTGTGAGCAGAACTACGGTTTTCTTCATCACGATCCATCTCCTTCGGGTTTGGGTTGAGACCACCATAACCGATTCGATACTTCTGCAAAACGTCGAATCGATGCTGACGACATTTTTTTGGCGCGATTTGGTCGGGGCGGCGACAGGCGGCACTCGAACTTCATCACCTGCCCTTGACAGCCGGCCGACTTGCCATACCATATCCAGAATTAGTCGTAACTAACTTTAGCCGTCTGGAGAGCAAACCATGATTCGTTCGCTATTGCTGATCGTTCTGTGCCTGATGGCGACGACACCTCAGGGTGCGATCGCCGAAGACGAGGCCCTCGTGGGCGATCGTCCTGATTTCACGGAGAGTGCCGCGACCATCGACATGGGGCACGTGCAGGTGGAGGCCGGTTTTACCCTGAGCAATGCCGAAGGCATGAGTGCCACCGAGCTGGGCGAGGTCCTCGTTCGTATCGGGTTGGCGTCGAACACCGAGATCCGTATGGGACTCGGTAGCTGGGTGCGATTCGACACCGAGCCCGACGACATTGACGGCCTGACCGATTTCGAGCTGGGACTGAAGCAACGCTTGATCCGGGGCAGCGATTCCGCGCCGGAGGTGGCGGTGATCGCGGCACTGTCTCTGCCCACAGGCGCCGACGGCATCGGCGCGGACGAGATGCAGCCCACCGTCCTGGCGGCGGCGGACTGGCCCATCAGCGACAGCGCCGGCCTCGGAACGAACCTGGGCTGGTCGCATGCCTACGACGTCGCGGCCGGCGAGCGCTTCGCGAACGTCTGGATCTCGGCGGCGTTCGGCGTCACCTGGACCGATCGTCTCGGCATGTTCATCGAAGGTTACGGCTTCAATCAGGAACACCACAACGGCGACACCACCGGGTACGCCGACTTCGGCTTTACCTACGCGGTCAACGCCGACCTGCAGTTCGACGCACGCGTGGGGCGGGGATTCAACGGACTCGATGAGGACTGGTTCGCCGGCTTCGGTGTCGTCCTGCGGAAATAGAATGCCGGGAGACGTCGAGATGCTGAGCGAGTCCGTTGAAAACTACCTGACCGCGATCGTGCGGCTGGAAGATGCCGGTACGCCCGCCACGACCAGCGCCCTCGCCGACCTGCTCGACGTGGCGCGCCCATCGGTCACGGGCATGCTCAAGCGGCTGGCTGCCGCGGGGTTCGTCACCCACGAGCGCTACCGGGCCGTACAGTTGACCCGGCGCGGCCGACAGGTCGGGCAAGCGGTGATCCGGCGACACCGGCTCGTGGAAACCTTCCTGGTCGATGTCCTGGACATGCCGCCGGAACGGGTGCACGCTGAAGCCCATCGGCTGGAGCACGCCCTCTCGGACGAGGTGATCGACCGACTCGACGCCTGGCTGGGCCGACCGCAGCGCGACCCGCACGGTCAGCCCATCCCGGAATCAGGGACGAAGCAGACGGAATGAGACACGGCGCCACGCGCCGGCCGACCGTGTTCGGCCGGCGGTACAGCAGAACATGCTTGCCGGGATGCGAGCAGTGCGGCGTGAGTAGAAAAAGGTGAGCAGGAGAACGCAGGGAGAAACATGATGACGAGACGTGTATTGACGGTGGTGTTTTTCGGAGCGGTGTTGCTGGTCGGTACGTCGTTCCTGAGCGGTTGTGGCAGCGGTGATGGCGGCGGTGGCGACAAATATGCCGACCGCGACGGATCCGAATCGGCGTCGAACGCTGCCGACATCCTGAAAGTCGTGACCACGACGGGGCAGGTAGCCGACCTGGTCAGGAACGTGGGCGGCGAGCGCGTGCAGGTCACAGCGCTCATGGGCCCGGGCATCGACCCGCACCTGTACAAGGCGAGCGCCGGCGACGTGGAGCGCCTCCGTAAAGCAGACGTGATCTTCTTCAACGGCCTTCACCTGGAGGCCAAGATGGGCGAGGTGATAGAACGGCTTGGCGACCGCCGGCCGACCCGGGCCGTGGCCGAGATCATCCCCGAAGACGAGCTGATCTCCCCCGCCGACTACGCCGGTGTGCACGATCCGCACGTGTGGTTCGACGTACGACTGTGGCGATTGGCCATCGAAGCCGTGGCGACCACCCTCGCCGACGTCGATCCCGGCCATGCCGCCGGCTACCGGGAACGCGCCGCGGCCTACGATCGTGAACTCGACGCCCTGCACACCTACGCCAGCGAGCGCTTCGCGAGCATCCCCGAGAACCAGCGCGTTCTGATCACCGCCCACGATGCCTTCAACTACCTGGGCCGCGCCTACGGCCTGGAAGTGCGTGGACTGCAGGGCATCAGCACCGCGACCGAGGCCGGAACGGGCGACGTGCAGGACCTCGCCGCGTTTATCGCCGAACGCAAGATCCCCGCCATCTTCGTCGAGTCCTCGGTCTCGCCCCGGGCCATCGAGGCAGTGCGCCAGGCGGTGCGCTCACGCGGTTTCGAGGTCGTCGTCGGCGGCGAGCTGTTCAGCGATGCCCTGGGCGACGCCGGCACGGCGGCCGGTACGTACGTGGGCATGGTCCGCCACAACGTGGACACCATCGCGGCTGCGCTGCGCGGCGAAGCTCCCGGCGAAGGGAAAGGCGGGGAAAACATTGACAACCACTGAGACTGCCGCCGGCGAGCGGTCGACCGGTCCTGCGGGCGCCGGCGACGCGCCCGCCGTCGAGGTCACCGACCTGACCGTCGCCTACCAGGAGCGGCCCGTACTCTGGGACGTGGACCTGGACGTGCCCACGGGAAAGCTGCTGGCCATCATGGGACCCAACGGCGCCGGCAAGACCACTCTCATCAAGGCGATCCTGGGCCTGGTGCCAACCGCGGCCGGCCGCGTGCTGATTCACGGCGAACCGTACAACCGGCAGCGGCGCCTCGTGGGTTACGTGCCCCAGCGCGGCAGCGTCGACTGGGACTTCCCCACCACCGTGCTCGACGTGGTGATGATGGGCCGCTACGGCGCCCTCGGCTGGCTCAAGCGGCCCGGCAAGCGAGAGCGCGAGCAGGCGTTGCAGGCCCTCGAGAAGGTTGGCATGACCGACTTCACCGGGCGACAGATCAGCGAGCTTTCCGGCGGCCAGCAGCAACGGGTGTTCCTGGCGCGGGCGCTGGTGCAGGACGCCCAGGTCTACTTCATGGACGAACCCTTCCAGGGTGTCGATGCGCGCACCGAACGCGCCATCGTCGATCTCTTGAAGGAACTCCGGGAAGCCGGCCGCACCGTGGTCGTCGTACACCACGACCTGCAGACGGTGCGCGAGTACTTCGACTGGATCACTCTGCTGAACGTGCGGCGTATCGCCAGCGGCCCGGTGGATAACGTGTTCACGCCGGAGAATCTGCGGCTGGCCTACGGCGGCCGCGTGGAGTTCCTGCAAGGACAGGCGACCGCCGATCGCGATCCGGACCAGGAGCCGGATCACATCGGTTCCGAGCGCGGGCCCGGCCGGGGCCGGCCCTGAGATCGATCGTGAGTAGAGCATGAGTTTCGTGACTGAACTCTTCACCGACTACACCCTGCGCACCGTGGCCCTGGGCTCGGCGGCCCTCGGTCTGGTCGCGGGGGCGCTGGGGGCCTTTGCGGTGTTGCGTCGCCAGAGCCTGCTGGGCGATGCGGTGAGCCACGCTGCACTGCCGGGCATCGTGCTGGCCTTTCTGCTCACCGGCGCCAAGACCCCCCTCGTCCTGGTGCTCGGCGCGGCTGTCGCCGGCTGGATCGCATCGCTGCTCGTGATGCTCATCGTGCGCACCACACGCATCAAGAACGACACCGCTCTGTGCCTCGTGCTGTCCACCTTCTTCGGCCTGGGCATGGTCCTGCTGTCGGTGATCCAGCGTTCGGGTGTTGCCGGACAGGCCGGTCTCGACCGGTTTCTCTTCGGCCAGGCCGCCACCCTCGTGGGCGACGACCTGGTGACCATGGCCGGACTGGGTACGCTGGTGCTCGTCGCGCTGATCGTGCTGTGGAAGGAGTTCAAGCTGCTGAGCTTCGATCCGGCCTTCGCCGGCGCGTTGGGTTTGCCGGTACGCGTACTCGACGTGGCGCTCACCACGCTGCTCGTTTTCGCCATCGTCATCGGCCTGCAGACCGTGGGCGTGGTGCTCATGAGCGCCATGATCGTGGCGCCGGCCACCGCGGCGCGCCAGTGGACCGATCGGCTGGGTCGGCTGGTGCTGCTGGCCGGTCTGTTCGGCGCGCTGAGCGGCCTGACGGGCGCGGTGATCTCGAGCTTGGTCCCGCGTTTGCCCACCGGACCGACGATCATTCTGGTCATCACGGCGCTCACGGTGCTGTCGCTGCTGGTCGCCCCGCGTCGCGGACTGCTGGCCGCGCGCTGGCGAACGCTGCGCCAGCGACGCCAGGTGCGGGCCGACACCGTGCATGCCGACGGCGTGCTGGTCGACCTCGCCCGCCTGGCCTCGCAACATCCTTACCCCACGCGGGCGCCGCATACGGTCACCGTGTTGCGCGCCATGAACTCGCGCCGGGGCGTGCGCACCTGCCTGCGTCAACTCGCGGGCCGAGGTCTCGCCCTGATGGATCCCGACGGCCGCTGGCGGTTGACCGAAGCGGGGCTCGAACGCAGCCAGAAGCTGATCGAGGGGACATCGCCATGAGCGTACCCCAGCTCGAGATTCTCGCCATCGCCATGGTCACCGCGGCCGGCTGCGCTCTGGTGGGCGTGTTCCTCATGCTGCGGCGCCTGGCCATGCTCTCCGACGCCATCAGCCACGCCATCCTGCCCGGCATCGTGGTGGCGTTCTTTCTCACGAAAAACCTCTCGTCGCCCTGGCTGGTGATCGCCGCGGCGGCGACCGGCGTGCTGACGGTGGCGCTCGTGGAAATGCTCAGCCGTACACGCCGCCTGAAAGAGGACGCCGCCATGGGCCTTGTCTTCCCGGCCCTGTTCTCGGTGGGCATCGTGCTGATCACGCGCTATGCCGGCAACGTCCACCTGGACGTGGACGCGGTGCTCTTGGGCGAGCTGGCCTTCGCCCCCTTCGACCGTTTCGAACTCGCCGGCCGCGACCTGGGGCCACGCCACCTGTGGCTCATGGGCGGTGTCACGGTACTGAACCTGCTGGTGGTGATGCTGTTCTTCAAGGAACTGAAACTCGCCACCTTCGACGCCGGGCTGGCCGCCTCGCTGGGCCTGGCGCCGACGGTGATCCACTACGGTCTGATGACCCTGGTGTCGGTCACCGCCGTGGGCGCCTTCGATGCCGTAGGATTGATCCTGGTCATCGCCCTGATGATCGGACCGGCCGCGGCCGCGTACCTGCTGACCGACCGTCTGAACCGCTTGTTGTGGCTGGCCGCGCTGCTGGGCGCTGTGGCCGCGGGCCTCGGTTTCGGCCTGGCCGTGTGGATCGACGCGTCCATCGCCGGTTGCATGGCCGTGGGCGTGGGCGTGGTTTTCCTGGTGGTGTGGTTGGCGGCGCCGCGGCGCGGATTGGTCGCCGTGTTGCGCCGGCGCAACAACCAACGCTGGGAATTCGCCCAGGTCATGCTGGCCATTCACCTCGTCCCACCGCTGTTCAGTCACCTCGGTGCTCGCAATATAGAATCCCTGGGTCAGGGTCACCGGGTGCTGGACCTCGTCGTCGTACCGCCCGAGCTCGTCCGGCGGGCTACCCATCGTGAATGATCCCGGTGGTATCAGCATAAAGCCATCGAGATTCTCTGCGGCGTACGCGGTGACGCGCAGCTGGCAGGTCGAGGCGCTGAAACTCGGCAGCTCCGCCCCTGCGTCCCACTCGATGGCGAGACCGCTGCCGGGCATGACGTCGTCGCCGACGGCCCCGCTCACCGCCTGGCAGTGGTGCGAGATCGAAACGCCGGCATCGGTGGACAACCACACGCTCACCAGCGCCGGTAAACCGTCGACGGTCTCGAGATCATAGGTGACATCGACCAGGGAGGTACCGGGCCTCTGTTGCGCAACGACATTGGAGACGGCTGACACGTCCTGCGCGTAAACCATGCTGGCGACGAGCAGGAGAGCGACGGCCGTTAGAGTGTTTCGCGCCCAGGTCGTTGCGCGCATGTCGGTTCCCCTTTCCGAAAACGATGTTGACTACAGTTATTTGGCCAGCGTCACCTTCACCGTCTGCGATGTACCGGCTGCGATCAGCCGGCAGAAATAGGTACCAGCCGGAATCCGTTGCTCGACCCCGTCCTCGCCGCTCCACGTAACCCGGTAGCGACCCGCTGGTCGATGCTCGTGGTCCAGTCTACGAATCAAACGCCCCCGTATATCGAACACGGCCAGCTCGACGATCCCGGCCTCGGCCAGCGCAAACTCGATGGTTGTCCGGGGATTGAAGGGATTGGGATAGACTGAGGTGAGAGCTGTCGCCGGCGGTGGGCTCCCGCCATCGTCGACTGCCGTCACGGTGTCGAGTGAGAAGATATTCGAGTAGCCGTGGGCGATCTGGGCCTGGATCGCAGAGGTAGTCAACGCTACCAGCGTCGCAACCACGAACACAAATCTGACCGCACGCATGTTGCCTCCGGTGATGGATAAAGCGGTACGCAGCATATCGGGCGGATCTCCCGAGACGCCGTTCTGTATATTCTAGCATATTTTCTGAATGCTCGGCAAATCGCCGACAGGCAGTCGCGGCAGGTAGGTCGCCGCGCGTCAGTCTTTCTGAAATCGAGGATGGTCGGGACGGTACCAGCAGGAGTCGCAGCATCCGCCCAGATCGCACAGGCCGAGCGGGCGCAGGCAGGTCCCGTCGTAATCTTCGGGGCTACGTTCATGGACCCGGTCGTATCGCACGTCGCCGGTGCGCTCGTCCTCGCCCGCATGATGATCGTCGCGTTCGATGGCATTCAGATCGCCGGCGCCGTCGGCTGCATTCTCAGATGTCTCGTGTTCGCCCAAAGCCGGTACCTCAGGTGTCGCGCGATTGCTCCGTGCAGGGTCCAGGGACACAACCCGGGACCGGAGTTGCTGGACAACTGGTGCAAAGATAGTTCCTGTACTATCGATCAGATAGTCGAATTGCGCTGATTCTGCGGCTGGACCTGCAGGATCGCGGCGGCGTCGCCCGCCGTTGTCGCGATTTAAATCGGACAATATTTGTCTTGATTTATCCGACGATTTATGGTAGGGTAACTCGTCGCCGGAATTAACCATCTCGTAGATAACAATTTCCAGCATACCGGTAGACTGAACCGCGGCCGCAACCCAAAGGGGGTTTCGGCCATGATCTCGTTTCCATCGCTGTCCAGGGGGATTCCCATGAGATCGATTACATTTTGTACACTGGTTTGCGCGCTGCTGCTCGGCCTGCCGCTCGCCGCGATTGGCCAGCCCAACGTGGACCTGAGCGTCACCAGTCTGAACTATGACGAAGTCTCGCCAGGCATGATCAGTTTCCAGGCTCAGATTCAGCTTGCGTCGTTTGGTGACGGAGATGCATTTGTCACCGAAGTACGGTTCTTGCTCGACGGAGTACCGGTCACGTCCGTTCCGCTCGCTGTCGGAGATCGCACAGCCGGTTCCTGCTCGACAAATGTGCCGCCTGATTGTGATGGATCATGTCCGACGATCATGATCGATGGATCCTCCGTCGACGGAGTCTGTGTCGACTATCAAGACGAGTGTGTCTGTCTCTACCTGCAAACGGTCAACTCGCCGGAGGTGCCGTTTTCGGACGGAGACCAGCTCACCGCCGTGGTCGATCCGGACAACCTGGTCGAGGAAACAGACGAGGACAACAATTCGTTTGACGGGCCGGTCGACTCGGGTCTTGCCTCGTGGGGTACGATGAAGGCACTCTACCGCTGATTGATCCAGGACAACGAAAGAACCCCGCCTCCCAAGGGAGACGGGGTTCCGCAACCAGGTGCGTGAGGTGCTAGCCTACCAACGGCCACCACCACCACCGCCGCCGCCACCGCGACGCGGGCGATCCTGTGCCTCGTTCACGCGCAGCGGACGGCCGCCCATCTCATACCCATCGAGGGCGGAAATGGCAGCATTCGCAGCCTCGTCTTCCATCTCCACGAAGCCGAAGCCACGGGGACGGCCGGTCTCACGGTCGGTGATCAACGCTACCGAATTCACTTCACCGTGCTGACCGAACAGCTGGCTCACTTCATCGTCAGTCGCGCTCCAGGGCAGATTGCCCACGTAAATCTTCTTCATCTCGCATCTCTCCAAGTGCCGGCTTTCCCGGCTAAACCAAGCGCATACGGCAGCCAGCTATCTCTGGCGAGCCTTTTACGCCTTAAAACCAGCCCGGCACTGTGCCGGACTTTTTCCCCCGACTGTCGAGGGAATCTCGATGTCAGCCTACTCGAAGATGGCTGAACTTATTCTCTTTATCTGCGATGCCGTTGTGTTCGTCGCCTGGGCGCGGGTCATGGCGACGAGCAAATTATGGCAGATAAGTTCCCCGAAGTAAAGAACTGCTCGCGAGTTAATTTTAGCGGATCAAATTCATCCTCCTTGTCTCGGACGATCAGACACGACGTGCCTACTCGTTGCCCGCGTCGAGCCCTGCCAGAAACCGTCGCATCTCCCGAACGACGTCCCCCTCGTGCGTCAGAAAAAGATGGTGGTTCGCACCGTCCAGGACGACGACTTCGCCCCCACGCACTCCGGTCTGGAAACGCTCGATGTCCCGCGCGGCGCGTTCCGCGTAGATCGCGACGCAGTGGTTCGCCTTCTGCAGGTCGGCTTCGTCGAAGCCGCGATAGGCGGGAAACATACCCTGGAGCGTCGGCCGGACGAAAATCGCCAGTGCCGGCGCCTCGAGTTTTTCGTACGCCGCCGGTACCAGGCCGGCCTGGATTTTTTCCGCTGCCGCCGGATCGCCATTGATGCCCACGACCGCGCCTGTGTCATCGGTCCGGTACAGCGCCCGCAATTCACAGAGGGGTACGCGCCAGCCGCGGGCACGGGCGAGGTAGCAATTGAACCGGCGCAACGACGATCCGTCGGCCGGGGTGAAGGCGACCGGAGTGGGTCGCTCGAGCTGGGCATTCAAGATATCAAGGTCACTACGATCGTGCGCCGCATCGAGATAGACCAGCGCCGATATACGATCCGGGTGCGCCAGGGCAACGGCTGTCATCGCTTCGCCAGCGATGGAGTGTCCCACCAGGATCACCGATTCGAGTTCGAGCCGATCCAGTATTGCCAGGATGTCGGCGGCCAGAACCTCGGTTCCATATTCGTTTTCTGATGCGCTTGAAGCACCGAATCCGCGGCGGGTGATGCCCAGAACGTGATAGCGGTCGGTGAACTGATGGGCGAAGTCGGCAAAAATGTGAGCCGTGTTGCCCATGCCCGGCAACAGCACCATGGCCGGGCCGTCACCGCCCCAATCGAGGACCTCGAGCGCAACGTCTTCGCTCACCGTCACGAGTCGAGCACCACAATCCGATCCGTCCACCTGCGCGGTAGCAGCGATTGCGGCCTGCATTGTGAGCACGAAAAGAAAAACCGTGAGGAATCTGTTCATTCGTTCGATCTCCTGGCCACCGGACCGCCCTGGTTGCCCAGGGCGGGAGTCGTTTCGGCAGGACTACCTGATCAGCGTCATCCGTCTCGTGTCCACGAACCCGCCGGCTTCCAAGCGGTAGAAGTAGGTTCCCGATGGCATGGCGCGCTGTTGCGTATCCCGACCAGTCCAGGTAGCGGCATGGGTACCGGCAGACATCGCTTCCCCCTCTACCAGGACGGCCACCAAGCGGCCCGCCAGGTCGAAGATGCGCAGGGTAGTTACGGCCGGCGCCGTCAGTTCGTACCGGATCTGCGTGCTCGGGTTGAACGGGTTGGGCCGGTTCTGCGCCAGACGTGATGCCCGGGGTGTCAAATCGGGTGCGACCGGCGTCAGCAATTCGTTCCGGAAGATCCACACGCCGTTGGTATAGACCAGGTCCTCGCGCGCGTAGATGCAGAAGGTGTGGTAGCCGGGACGTTCGAAGCTAGCCGCCGCGAACGGATTCGTCGGATCGGAGACATCGATGGCTTCCAGGATCAGCTGGTACGACACTGCCAGGTAGACGAAATCGTCGACGGCGTGTATGGACGTGATCGGCCAGTTGTATTCCCGGAATCCCACGGTCAACGGGTTCGTCGGATCGGCGATGTCGACCACCAGCAGGCCGTGTCCGTGATCGTCATCTCTGCCGAACACGTAGGCCCAGTCGCCATGTAACGCGACGTGGGTGGCCTTGGTCAGGTCCAGAAACCCCACGACGGTCGGGACACCGGGCACGGTGTGGTCGAGGATGTACAGACCGCCGTCGTTTCCCCACTCGCCGGCGAAGGCGAGGAAGAGATACTCGTCGCCAAACACGACCTGGAACGGTTGCTCCACGTCCAGCTGACTGTGGATAAGCGGCGAAGTAGGATCGGTCACATCCAGGATCACCAGACCCTCGTGGTAACTGATGTAGGCCGCGAAGTTGTCGCGCGCGGCGATATCGGAGGCGCCATCCGCGACGGTGTGCATGCCGACCTGCAATGGTGCGGCCGGATCCGAGACGTCGAACGCTCGCACCCCGGACGAGCTGGCGAGGTAGGCGTGGTCGCCCGCGAGATCGATGTCCTCGAGATGGTCCACGGCGAGGCCCAGCCCGACGGGCGTGGGGTCAGCCGGCTCGGAGACGTCGATGGTCCGCAGGCCGGCCCAGCTTTCGGCGACGTAGGCCACGTCGTCGCGGACCACCAGTCCGTTGCCACCGCCTCCGGTCCGGTAGAACGCGGCTTCTTGAGGATCGGCCGGGTTCTTCAGATCGTAGATGCACAGGCCGCGGATGGACGAGCTCACGTAGGCGAACCCGCCTTCGCAACTCACTGAATACGTACCAGTTACCTCTTCGCAGAAGCTCAGTTCGACCAGGTTCGCGGGATCCGAGATGTCGATGACACTCATTCCCGATCCCCGGGTCGCCACGACCGCCAGGTCACCGGTAACGTCCACGTTGGCCGAGTGTCCGTAAACGTAGTGCGTGTCGAGCAACTGCGGCTGCAGCAGATCGGTTACATCGTAAACGTGTAAACCGCCCTGTCCACACGCGAAGTACGCCTGGTCACCGTCGAACATGACGCTTTCGAAACCGTAGTAGACACCCGGCGGGATGAGTCCGACCTGGACCGGATGGACCGGATCGCTCACGTCGATGATCTCCAGGCCATCCCAGGTGGCCAGGTAGGCGATGTCCCCGCGTACCGCCACGTCCTGGGGGAATCCGACCTCGTCGTGAATGCTCACCACCCAGGGATCGGCGGGATCGGACACATCGATGATGCGGAGTCCTTCGTAGGTGTCGACCACGTAAGCGTACGGGCCCTGCACGCAGACAGCGGTGGCCAGGTGCATGAGCGGGCAGGAGCCGACGATGACCGGATGATCGGGCATCGTGACGTCTACGATCTGCAAGCCGAAGTAGGAGTCGGCGACATAGGCCAGATGACCATGCACGTCCACGTCTCGCACCGACGCGGGCAGCAACACGCCGCCCAGCTTCATCGGCAGGTACGGATCGCTGATATCGGCCACCTCGAGACGCGGGCCCGCGCCGAAATAGACGAGATCGTTCTGAACGACGATGCCGCGGCACGAACCGGTTTCCCAGCGGCCGAGCAGGGTGAGATAGTTGTCGGCATCGGCTGAACAGGCGAGTGGGCAGAGGCAGCAAACCAGGGTCCAGACCAGCACACGAGAGTACCGTGTTCGCTCCATGACAGCCCTCCTCTGTCTCGGGAACGGATAGGTTTTTGCGCCGGGGAAACTCGAGTATAGCATGAATTGACGTTGTCGGGCCAGTCGGTCGACAACGCGAACAGTTTAATACCTCGGTCTACGATCCTCGGCGTTCGTTACGAGTAGCCGGGAATATGGCCTCATCGGATGAGCGTCATCCTCCTCGTCTCCACGTCCGCCCCGGCCTCGAGGCAGTAGAAGTAGGTGCCGGACGGCATGGCGCGACCGCTCGCATCCCGTCCCGTCCAGGTAATCGTGTGCGTACCCGCGGCCATCTCTTCCCCCTCTACCAGAGCATCCACCAGGCGACCGGCGACGTCGAAGATGCGGAGCGTGGCGGAAGCCGGTTCGGGGAGGGAATATCGTATTGTCGTACGCGGATTGCAGGGATTGGGCGTGTTCTGGAACAAGACGAAATGCGTCGGTACAGTACCCTCCGGCTCGGGGTCGACCGACACGAATACCTCGTTGTGTTCGGCATCGACAAAGGGCACGACGCTGACAAGGCCCAGCGTATGGTCATCGCGTCGATCCCATACGCCCCACAGTATCTCTGCCAGATCCGTGCTTCCCCAGTAGACGTGGTGGGCTTCGATGTCGGTTTCGCCGTTACTCAGGTTCCGACCTCGGAAGTCTTGACCGTTGCCGTAGATATCGTTCCACTCGAGCGCGCTACTACCGAACTGAGGCGTCGCTCCCGCCAGGCGGATGCCGTAACTGACGTTGTCGACGATCGTGCTGTTCAGGAAGGTAACCGATCCACTCACCGCATGCACACCCGTGTAGCAACCAGAAATGGTCGTGCGGACCACCGAGACGGCGCCGGTCGTATTCAACCGGATACCGGTGTTCGCCCCCTCGATGGAACAGCAGTCGAGCGAGCCGGTACCGTCGCCGGCGAACAGCAGACCATAGCTCACGTAGATATCATCATGCGGGAATAGAATTCCGTGTTCGGGCGTGCCGATCGCCATCAGGTTGCCATAGACATCGATCGATCTGAATGTTTCGAGCAACACCCGCACGCCGTCTTCGATGGTCAGGCTACCACCGGCGGCGATGGTCGCGTTGGCACCGACAACGTAGTCCAGGTCGTCGAACAACCGCCAGATGCCGATCCGGTCAGATGCACCGCCCGTCACACTGATATCGTTGTTCTGATTACCAGTGGTCGGGATAACGCAGCCGGCGCTCGGGTATGCACCCAGGTCGAAGCTCACCGGCCAGCTGTTTTCCAGCCCCGCACCACCGATGGTGTTCCCGGCGCCCAGCGTGAAATCGCCCGTGTTCTGCATCCATATCGCCCCGTCGCCGGTGTTGCCGGTCAGGGTCAGGTTATCCAGTAGTGGCGTCTCACAGTTGATGATCTGGATTCCAGCGGTCGTGTTGTCCCGTATGGTCACCGGTGCGGTGAAACTCAACCCCGGGACATTCGACAGCTGGATCCCGGTGACGTTGCTCGCGAAAACGATGTTCTCGTCCAGCAGTATTGGTATTACACCGTCACCGGAGAAACCGGTGTGGCATCCGGTGATCGTTACCGAGCTCAGTTCGATATTTCCGGCGTGCGCGTTGATACCGTGGGTGAAACAATCCTGGATGGTGGTGTTGGCCACCGCGACGGTGCCGGACGTATGGACGTAGATTCCCGCGGTCTGCTCGATCGTGCAGTGTTCCAACGCGCCGTTACCGTCACCAAGAAACCTCAACATATTGCTCCAGTACGGTCCGATACCGTAGAATCGAATACCGATACCGGAAGTGCCGACCGCGACCAGGCTGCCGTGTATTTCGATGGATCGATTGTCACTCATCAACACCCGCACGCCGTCCTCGATGGTCAGGCTGCCGCCGACATCGATGGTCACATATCCGTCGAGCAGGTAATCCAGGCCACTGAACAATCGCCACACGCCGGTCCGGTTACTCGAACCGCCGCTTATCATGATCTCGTTGTTCTGGTTACCGGTGGCCGGAATCACGCAACCTGCACCGGGGTACGCGCCCATGTCGATGCTCAGCGGCCAGATGTTCTCCAGCCCTGGGCCGCCGATGGTGTTGCCGGCACCCAGGGTGAAGTCGCCGGTGTTCTGCATCAGTACCGCACCGTAGCCGGCGTTGCCGGTCAATATCAAGTTATCCAGCAGTGGGGTCTCACAGTCGACGATGTGAATCCCAACGTGCGTGTTGTCGCGAATGGTCACCGGCGCGGTAAAACTCAATCCCGGAAGGTCAGACAGGTAGAAGCCGGTATGGTTGTTCTCGAAGACGGTGTTCTCGTCCAGCAACGTTGGCGTGAGGCCATACCCGGATAAGCCGGTGTAGCATCCCGTGACCGTGACCGATGTCAGCTCGATTGCGCCGGCGTCGATGCGGATGCCGGTGCCGAAGGAACTATCCTGGATGACGGTGTGAGCAACCGCGACGGTGCCGGTCGTATTGACCTGGATCCCCAGGGAAGCCCGGTCGATGGTACAGTATTCGATGGTGCCCACGCCGTCGCCGAGAAACCTCAGTACGTAACTCGAAACCGGCAGGTCGTGCGTGATCAGGATGCCGCCGCCGGGAGTACCGACCGCGATCAGGTTACCGTAGAAGTACAAGGATTTGTTATCGCTGAAGTGCACCTGCACGCCATCTTCGAGGGTCAAGGTGGCGCCGGTGTCGACGGTGACATCGTCGACGACATTGTGCGGATTGTCGGCGGCGTACCAGGTCTCATCGCTACCGATGATCCCTGCATGATCGAGTGCCAATCCCCGGGGTGCGTGCATGAACAGGAAGATCGCGAGAGCGGCGAGCGTCAGTTTTCGGTAGTTTGTGCGTCTGTGGTTCGATCTGCGGAGCAATCCTGGTCGGCGGATAAATGGGTAGATGCCTGTGGCTTTCATTGCAGCCCCCTCTGCTATGCGACTTGGCTATAGCTCACCTCCCTGTGCGGACACATCGCTCGAAGCTGCGTGCTCGGTAGCGGGGCATGCGACGCGATTTCCAATTTCTGTATCTATTGGGTCGTTGGCTGAATCGCCTGTTGCCAGGCAATTCCTATCCGTTGAATTGCAGCGGAAGATATTCCTGGATCTGGGTCACGATAATCTTAGCACATTTCGTGCAGAATCGGGGCCGATATTCGTCGTCGTGCTTAACCAGGCCGATCCTGTGTCTCGTGCACGCGCAACGGACGGACGGGCGGCCGTCTCGTTTTTCCTCCCTTCACGGACAGCCAGTCCCGCTAGACAGAACACTCGCCCCGGTCGCCTGGGGCGGGAGAGCTTCGGTTCACCTGATCAGCGTCATCCTCCGCGTCTCCACGAAGCCCCCGGCTTCCAGGCGGTAGAAATAGGTTCCCGAGGGCGCGGCTCGGCCCTGTGCGTCTTGGCCTGTCCAGGTAGCGGTATGCGAACCAGCGGCTGTCTCTTCCCCCTCGACCAAGACGTACACCAAGCGACCGGCGAGGTCGAAGACGCGGAGTGTGACAGGGATCTGTTCGGGTAGTTCGTACTTGATCGTCGTCTGCGGGTTGAAGGGATTGGGGTGATTCTGCATCAGCGCGTGCGCCGAGATCGGAGATGCTTCAGGCGCGGCCACGATCGCGGGGACCTGTTTGTTCAGAATCCGCAATCCTCGCGGGCCGTTGGCGACGAAGGCGTACTCCTCGTTGAGCTCGATACGGTAATGCAGCCCATAGATCCAGGAGCTGCAGCCGATCACCGTCGGTGCGAAGCGATCGGTGATGTCGATGACAACCATCGCGCAGTCGCCGTTGGCGATGTAAGCGTGGTCGCCGGAGACGGCGAGGTCGAATATGCATCCCGGCAGATAGGTCTCGGCGAGAATCACCGGTGTATAGGGATCGGCGATGTCGATCACGTTGAACGTGTTGAAGCCGGTTGCATAGACGAGATCGCCGACCACGCAGACCTCGCCGATCTCTTCGTCGACGAAGCTGATGATTTCGGGCGTGGATGCGTGCGAGATGTCGATCACCGACAATCCGGCGTACCCGGCGACAAAGGCGAGATCGTCCTCGACACAAATATCGGAAGCCGTATTGGGCGTCTCCAGGGAACCGACGAGGGCCGGATCGGCTGGATCGGAAACATCGACGATCGTCAGACCGACAGTATCGGCGATGAAGATCATATCATCCACCTGAGCGAGAGCGCGCGGCGAGCCCGCCGTGGACAACGTGGCCAGATGTTGTGGCATATCGGGTGTTTTGATGTCGAAGACCACGAGTCCGAGATAATAGTCGGCGACAAAGGCCAGATCGCCGCGGGCGACCACGTCCTTGGCGGAGGTTGCGACGTCCGAACGGCCGATGACCTGCGGCGCCGAGGGTATCGTGATGTCGATCACCTGGAGGCCGCCGTCATCATCGGCGAGATAGACGAGATTCCCCTGGATGGAGAGACCGTGGGCGTAGTCGTCGGTATCGACCGTGCCGACGTCCGGCGGTAGTCGCGGATTCGAGGCGTCGATGACCCAGAGGAAGGGATGTTCGTGGGTGGCGACGTAGACGAGATCGCCGTCGATGGCCATCCGCACCGCGGACATGATGTGCAGATCGACCAGCAGCACCGGGTTGGCCGCATCGTCCACATCGACGATCTCCAGTCCGGGACCACCCAGAAGGTAGGCGAAGGAGCCGACGACCTTCACATCCGAAAATCCCGACGTGTAGATATGGCTCACGTAGACCGGTTCGGCGGGATTGGCGATGTTGTAGATTCTCATCCCGAATTCGTCGTCCGGGTAATAGAGAAGATCACCCTGAATATCGATCGTATTGATCGATTTTCCGCCGATCTGGGTAACGTATTCGGGGTGTGGCGGGTCCGAGACATCGATGATGTGAATACCGTAGCTCCGTTTGGCGAGAAAAGCCCACCCATCGCGTACGACAACGTCCGCTCCTCCGTAGGAGGACTGGAGTTCACCGGCGATGAAGGGGTCGGTCGGATCGCTGATGTCGATCACGAGCAGACCGGTCACGCCGTCCGCGATATAGGCGTAACCGCCGTCGATGTCGACTCGCGACGAAGAGCCGGGCGTGACGTAATGACCTATGATCTCGGGTTCGGTCGGGTCGGCAATGTCGACGACGGTCAACTCCGCCCCATCGCCGACGACGTACGCGAGGTTACCGTCAATGACGAGATCCCTCGCGCATCCGGTCGCGATGAAAGTAATGATCGACAGCGTCGTCGGCTGGGAGATGTCGACGACGTAACAACCGGCATCAGCGGCCACGAAGGCGATGTCGCCGTGGACAGTGACGCTGTTGGCGTGTTCGTCGGGAATGGGGAGGGACGCGATGGGGTGCATATAATCGCTGTAATCAATGTGGGTATCCGCCCGCGCCATCAGGGTCATCGACAGAATCAGAATCAGGCAGGTGAATAATCGCACGGAATTCCTTGTCCCGCTGATCACTGGTTACCTCCTGTCAGGGTAATATTTTCATGGAGTTGTCTATTCAGTATACCGCAAACTCGTTGCGAGGGACAGACGTCATCGGGCCGTCATCGGAGCGGACGTCGTTCAGGTAGTATCACCTGATCAGCGTCATCCTCCTCGTCTCCACGAATCCATCAGCTTCGAGGCGGTAGAAGTAGGTGCCCGATGGCATGGAGCGGCCGTCCATGTCCCTGCCCGCCCACGTAGCGGTATGCGTTCCCGTAGCCATCACTTCCCCCTTTACCGGGACATCCACAGCCTCCACATCGCCATTCTGGTTGCTCTTACCTATGGCGATGGTTCGCGGC
>CAYLIV010000022.1:0-71070 GCA_964384055.1 uncultured Fibrobacteraceae bacterium | reverse complement strand
GTTAGGTAGCGTTGGTGGGGGTGGATGTGCCCACAATCATACCAGGAGAGCCAAAAAATGATAACATCGTCGATTCAGTTTCTGCGCGGCGCGCAACGCGGCGCAGCGATCCTGTTCACGAGAACCGGGACATCTCCCACCCCACGTCGATTGGAGAAACCATGCCCCGACAGCGAGTTGCTACGTTATCCATCCTGACCGTTCTGCTGCTCATCCTGGTACCCATCGCGCTGGCTGTCGGCGCCGAGATGCGACCGTACGCCCCGACGCAGGGTGGTTTTACCAGTACGAGTGCCGAACAGTTACCCTACGCGCCGGACCGTCTGCTCGTGCAGTTCACGAAAGAAGCCATGGCCCGTTCCCAGTTGCAGATGCCACTGGACAAGGGCGCAGCGGCCCTCGACGCGACGACCGGACTCGCCTCGGTCGACGTGCTGGCCGTCGCGGCGGGTGTGCAATCCATCGTGCGTCCGTACCACATGCCGCAAGATGCGGAAAAGGCCGCCGTCCTCGGTGTGGACCGTTGGTTCATGATGCGCTTCGACACGACCGACGACCTGGCCGATCTTGCGGAAACGCTCCGGGCCGATCCCAACGTGAGCGCCGTGTCGCTGGACTGGCGGGCCTTCCCGACCACCTCTCCGAACGATCCTCTCTATACGGATCACTGGGGACACAACAACACCGCCCAGCTACCGGGCTACGACTGGGGCGGCACCTGGGATCACACGGGTCCGCCCGTGGGCACGCCCGGTTTCGACAGCAATGCCGAGCAGGCTTGGGACGCTTCGCAGGGCTACGGCGACGCGAGTGTCGTCATCGCCATCCTGGACAGCGGCGTGGATATCGATCATCCCGACCTGCGCCTCGTGAGCGGCTGGGATTTCGGCAGCGGCGACAGCAATCCCGACGACAACAGCTCGAGTCCGGGCCACGGCACCGCCTGCGCGGGAGTGGCCGCCTCGGTGCGCAACAGCCTCGGCTCGGCGGGTATCGCGGCCGATTGCAGCATCATGCCCTGCAAGGTGGCCAACAACCAGGGCACCATGTACTTCAGCTACATCCAGAACGCCCTGTACTGGGCCGCCGACAACGGCGCCGATGTGATCAGCCTGAGCCTGGGCGCGTACATCGACAGCGATTCGGCCACCGACACCGCGCTGCAATACGCGTACAACGCCGGCGTGACCATCTTCGCGGCCACGGCCAACGAGAACTACAGCTACATCGCCTATCCCGCCTGCAACCAGTACGTGATCGCCGTGGGCGCGGCCTCGCCGTGCGGCGACCGCAAGCGCAGCTCGAGCAACAGCAGCGAGGTCAACCCCGGCGTGAATACCGATCCCAACGGCTATACCTGTGACGGCGAACGCTGGTGGGGTTCCTGCTACGGGCAGAATACACAGGACCACCGCAAGGCCGTGGATATCCTCGGACCGACCATCCTGCCGACCACCGATATCGGCGGCAGCGGCGGCTACCAGACCGGCGACTACGAGCCCTTCTTCAACGGCACGAGCTGCGCGACGCCCTACGTGGCGGGCGTGGGCGCCCTGGTGATCGCAGCCAATCCGGGCTTCACCCCGGCGCAGGTGCGCGACGCCATCGTCTCGAACGCCGAGGACGTGGTCAACGTGGAGTCGGGCGTGGGTTGGGATCGTTACTCCGGCTACGGCATGGTCGACGCGGCCGCGGCCGTGGGCGGCGGCGGCCCCGTGGCGCCGACGGCCGAATTCGCCGGCAGCCCGACCAGCGGCACCGAACCGCTGAACGTCGACTTCACCGACCAGTCCCTCGGTTCGCCCACGTCGTGGAGCTGGACCTTCGGCGACGGCGGCACGTCGACCGCGCAGAACCCTTCGCACACCTACACGAGCGCCGGCAACTACACCGTGAGCCTGACGGCCACCAACGTCGCCGGCAGCGACACCGAGACCAAGAACAACTACATCACCGTGAATCCGTGCAACGCGCCGGTGGCGGCCTTTGTCGGCTCGCCCACGAGCGGTTACGCGCCCCTGGCGGTGAGCTTCACCGATCAGTCAACGAATTCGCCCACGTCGTGGAGCTGGACCTTCGGCGACGGTGGTACCTCGAGCGCGCAGAACCCGTCGCACACCTACACGAGTGTCGGCACCTACACGGTCACCCTGACGGCCACCAACAGCTGCGGTTCGGATGCAGCCACACGGACCGACTACATCAGCGTCACCGAGGAGCCGGGCGGTTCGTGGGTCACCATCACGTATGATGACTTCGAGGGCGGCTTCGGCAACTACACCGACGGCGGCGGCGATTGCTCGCTGTACTCCGGCGGCACCTACGCCCACCAGGGCAGCCGGGCCATCGATATCCAGGACAACAGCGGCACCGCGTCGTCGTTCTATCACACCAGCGGCTACAACGTGACCGGCTACACGGAGCTGGAAGTGGAATTCTGGTTCTTTCCGCGCAGCATGGAGTCGGGCGAAGACTTCTGGCTGCAGTACTACAACGGCTCGAGCTGGCAGACCGTTGAAAGCTGGGCGCGGGGCGTCGATTTCGTGAACAACAGCTTCTACCACGAGGTGGTGTCGATCCCGAGCGGTTCGTACAACTACCCGACCAACGCCAAGCTGCGTTTCCGCTGCGATGCGAGCGGTAACGGTGACGACATCTACGTCGACGAGGTGGAGTTCCGCGGCCGCAGCGCCGGCCCAGTGCCGCCAACGGCCGAATTCAGCGGCACGCCGACCAGCGGCGATTATCCGCTGGAGGTCGGCTTCACGGACGAGTCCACCGGATCGCCCACGAGCTGGAGCTGGACCTTCGGCGACGGCGGTACCTCGACCGCGCAGAACCCGTCGCACACCTACACGGCCGCGGGCGACTACACGGTCAGCCTGACCGCGACCAACGCCGAGGGCAGCGACACCGAGACCAAGGCCAACTACATCACGGTGACCGAACCGGGCTCTGGTGGCTGGACCACGATCACGTATGACGATTTCGAGGGCGGCTTCGGCAACTACACCGACGGCGGCGGCGACTGCCGGCTGTACACCGGCGGCACCTATGCCCACCAGGGCAGCAATGCCGCCGACATCCAGGACAACAGCGGCACCGCGTCGTCGTTCTACCACACCAATGGACAGAACGTGACCGGCTACTCGGATCTGGAGGTGGAGTTCTGGTTCCGCGCCCAGAGCATGGACAACAGCAACGAGGACTTCTGGCTGCAGTACTACGACGGCTCGAGCTGGCAGACAGTGGAAACCTGGGCCCGGGGCGTCGATTTCGAGAACGGAATCTTCTACAACGAGGTGGTCACCATCTCCAGCGGCTCGTACACCTTCCCGAGCAACGCCAAGCTCCGCTTCATGTGCGACGCGAGCGCCAATCGGGACGACGTGTACATCGACGAGATCGAGTTCCGCGGCTACAGCAGCAGCAAGGGTGCCCGCCCGACCGGTGACGCGCCGGCGCTGCCCAGCGAGTTCGCGGTCTCGCAGAACTACCCGAACCCGTTCAACCCCTCCACGGTGATCGACTTCGCGCTGCCTGCCACAACCAAGGTGCGCCTCGCGATCTTCGATGTGCGGGGACGCCGGGTCGCCACCCTGGCCGACGGCGAGTTCGCCGCGGGCCGGCACAGCGTGCGTTGGAATGCGGCGGAGGTCGCCTCCGGCGTGTACTTCTACCGGATCCAGGCCGGGGAGTTCGTGGAGACGAAGAGTATGATGTTGGTGAAATAATCTGAACTCGGCTGATGCGGTTCAGCCGAGATCCGTCCAAGTTTCCGCGTTGCGCCGGAGCGACTGTTGCTCCGGCGCAACTGTTTCTGGGTGCGACCGTGCGCTGTGTCCATCACACCGCATCAACCCTCGCCAACCCCCTGCCCGCAATACGGACATGCCTTCCAGTCCGTCTCGAGGCGCTTGCCGCAGGCGGTGCATTGTGAGCCGAGGGGGCGGGCGCAATGGGGGCAGGCGACATAATAATCCTGGATCGACCCACTGCAATCGGGGCAGGTGGCGCTCGGCGTGACCGCTGCCGCGGTCGTCGGCGACGTACCCGGTACGGTCGATCCCGCGGCCATGGATCCCGCTGCCGCCCTACCCGCCTCCCACTCCGGCGAACTGCTCCGCAAGATCAGGTAGATGATCAGGCCGATGAAATTGCCGATGAGCACGAACAGCCCCCAGAGCAAGCCGTTGAGGTTGCGTCGCTCCGCGTCGCGGTAGACCCAGATCGATACGCAGATCCACACCAGGTAGAGCAGCAGCATCAGGATCATCGTGATATCGGGCGAGCCGTGCGGCCAGCCGATCAGGGACATACCGTTCATGTTCATGCCCAGCCAGTCGTGCGCGAAGACGCGCGGCAGGCTGAAGCGGAACATGGGGTTCAAGAGCGCGAAGAAGGCGACCATCGCCATAACCAGCACGATCCAACCGATGGAGCTCTTTTCTTTCTGTGTCATCGGATCACTCTCCCATCAGCGGGTTCAGTTTCCCGTCAGTTTCCCGTCAGTTTCCCGTTAATTTCCAGTCGACGATCAGTCGATTTCCAGCCAGCGGTCGCGTCACGGTCGGACGCTGCACGAGCCGCCGCAGCAAGGGCCAGAGTGCCGGGGCCAGCAGCACGGCCGCCAGATTCTGCACGATGAATTGAACGACGACCGATTGAACCGAGAAGCGGGACAAGGCGTCGTCCGAGATGTCGGCAATTGTCGCCGCGACCGCGATGAGTACCGCCGTGCTCAGCAGCGCCACGGCGGCGATGTTCTGCGGTGCGGAAACGAAACGGCGCCATGCGCTCATCGGCTGCTCTGTTTGCGAAGACTTCGCCGCAGCCGCGACACCGGACAGTTCGTCCCGGCACCGGGCGAGGGTGGCGGCGCGCAGCTCACGCGGCGTGCGCAGCGGTGCGGCGAGCAGGCGCTTCACCTCCTGCACGTCGGCCTGGAAGGCGCGGCACTCGTCACACGTTTCCAGATGCTGCCGGAGTGGAGCCGCCGGTGTGGCGTCCCCGGCCAGCTCCGCAATCCGGGCTTGAATCTCTCGACAATCCACGACCTTACTCCTACTGCTTGAACTCGCTCATCTGCTCCCGAAGCACCCGCGCCGCCCGGAACACGGTCGATTTCACGGTACCCGGGGCGATGTCGAGCATGTCAGCCACTTCCTGTGTGCGAAACCCCTCGACGTGGACCAGCAAGAAGGCCAGCCGCTGCTTCTCGGTCAACGCCGCCAGCGCCCGTTCGAGGCCCTCGCGCAAGGCGAGCTGCTCGGCGAACTCGGGATTCGGTGCTGCCGTTCGCTCGTCCACCGTCGATTCCTCCGCGTCCCGGCTGCCGCCGTGTACCCGGTTTCTGACCTTGCGCTTGCGTCGCTCGTCGCTCAGGAGGTTCGCCGCCACCGCGAAGAGCCACTGCCGGAAGTCCCGCGGCAGGTCGTGGGCGCTGCACCGTCGAAGATGCCGGGCAGCCCGCAGCCAGGTTTCCTGATAGAGTTCCTCGGCCAGCTCCGGCTCGCGAGTCAGATAGCGGGTGAAGCGGTACAGCGCTGCTTCGTGCCGGGCGAAAAGGTCGTCGAAGGCCGCTTGATCGCCTTGGTTCGTCTCGGCCGGCAACTTCGCTTCCTCTGGCGGCATCGACCTCTCCGGGGGACTCGGGTTCTCGGGAGTAGACGTTTCCAGTGGCGGACGGTTTATCCGCGGGTCGGTTTTTTTTTTTACGGTTTCCGGCAGTATTTCACAAGTCCGTCGGCTGAGCCAGCGCTGTACCGGGCGACCCCACGAAAAGGTCTCACCTCAGCGCGGCCTCTCGTTGATCGAAGCGATTCCGGGGGATCAAACGCGGATAAGGGTGTTGAATCCGCGCTAGCGGCGTTTCGCCGATAACCGCTGTACATGATATCGGAGTGGATGTACCCTGCAATTCGTTACCGTGGTCGCCAGAGTCCTTTTCACTCCGACCAACCAGAGGGATAGCCATGTTACCAAACCGAAAAAAGCCCCGTTCGCTAACGTTACCGGAACTGGCCGTCTCGATGCTGATTCCGATCTTGCTGACTCTTCTACTGCTGCCCGCGACCGCTTCCGCCGTGGTCGAGGACAAGACCAAGACCGAGTATCCGGACGTGATCACCCTCGAGTCGCCGGGGCAGGAAGGGCAACCCGGCCAGACCGTCACCCTGAAGGCCACCGGTGTCGGTCTGCGCGAGAAGACCTTCATGAAGGTCGATGTCTACACCATCGTGTCGTACATCCACGACGAGGCCTCGCTGTCCGGTGATCTCGCGCCGGCGATCGTTGCCCTGAAGGCGCCCAAACGTCTGCAGATGGATTTGCGTCGCGGCTTCAGCCGGGAGAAGCTCGTCAACTCGTTCACCGACGTGATCAAGAAGAACATCGAGGACCAGTCGCCGTTCGCCGAGGACATGGCGACCTTCCTGGCCTACTTCACGCGCGACGCCCAGGACAGGGACGTGATCATCTTCGACTACTGCCCGGTCAACGGACTGACGACCCAGGTCAATGGCGAGGTCAAGGGCGTGATCGACAACTTCGCCTTTGTCGAGGCGCTGTGGACGGTGTGGTTCGGCGAGAAGCCGGCCAACAAGAATCTACGCAAGGCCCTGCTGGCCGAACTCGAGTAGAGTCGACGTGCAACGACGTATGTGCAACGCCTGGTGGTGCAGCGCCGCAGGCTGGCTCGGCATATCGGGCGCGCTGGTGCTCCTGCTGGTTGCCGCGCCCGGCCGGGCGCCCGCCGCCGGCTTCAATATCTACGAGCAAGGCGCCCGGGCCACGGCCCTGGGCGGCGCCTTCACGGCCACCGCCGATGACGGTTCGGCGCTGTTCTACAATCCGGCCGGTATCGCCTTCAACCGCCGGGCCGACGGGTTGGGATCCGGCCATCTCGGCGAACTCGGGCCACGCACCACCCTCGACTGCAACCTGGTTCCCATCTTCCCCGACGCCCGCTTCGCCGGTGCCACGCCGCCGACGCCGGGCGCGACCGGGCGCACGGCCGACCAGACCTTCTACATCCCCGGCATCTACCTGACCCACGGCCGCGGTAACGGTGTCACGCTCGGGCTCGGCCTGTACGCCCCCTTCGGCCTGGGCGTCGAGTGGCGAGATCCGGAAAACTGGATCGGTCGCGAGATGAGCTACAACGTGGATCTGGCGACCGTCTACCTCACGCCGGCCGTGGCCTATCGCTACTCGGACCAGCTGGCCTTCGCCCTGGGGCTGGACATCGCCCGGCAAAGCCTGACCTTCAACCGCTTCAACAACGACGAATACGGGCAGTGGGTCGGCAACGTCATCGACGCCGAGATGACCGGCACGAGCGCCATCAACGTCTCGTCCTGCGCGGGTGTGCTGGCCAGACCGCTGACCTGGCTCGACCTGGGTGTGATGTACCACCAGGGCAAGACCATGCGCTACCGGGACGCCGAGGCGCGGCTGCGCAACGTGGCGCCCGAGCAGCTGGCCGAAAACGTGGCGGAAGAACTCGCGGAGATGGGCGGTTCGTTCCACCTGCTGAATTCGCGGCTCCATCTGCCCTCCATACTCAGTCTGGCCGTGGCGGTGGAGTTGCCGCTCGAACTGGCTCGACGCGTGCGACTGGAATTCGACGCCGTGTTTTTCGGCTGGTCCGCCAACCAGCAGATCGCCCTCGATTTCGAGAATCCGTTGATGACGGACGTGCTCATCCGCGAGAACTACGACGACACCTGGCAGCTGCGTCTCGGACTCGATGTACCGGTGCACCGGGACCTGAATCTGATGTTCGGCGCTATCGACGACCAGACGCCGCAACCGGTGGAGACCATGAGCCCCCTGCTGCCCGACTCGGATCGGCGCTGTTTCACGACCGGCGTGGCGTATCACCCCGGCCCGTGGCGGGTGACCGCCAGCTACATGGCGGTCGATTTCGAGGGGCGCAGCAACGTGGTCCGCGGGCAGTCGGTGGCCGCGGGCGAGCACAATCCCGTTGGTGCGTACAGCTCGTTTGCGAATATCCTGGCCGTCGGTGTCGGCCGCGATTTCTGATGATTCCAGAAAGGGATCGAGTGTGAGAGGCGTTCCGAAACATGTCCCCAATCGGCGGACCATCGCGTACGTGGCCCTGTTCGCCGGCGTGATCACCGCGTCGTTTCTGCTCACTGCCGGTTGCGAGCTGTCCGATCCCGACCATCCACGCCTGGACGTGGCTCAGCCCAACGGCGGCGGCACCTTCGCCAACTACGTCGCTCTGGGCAACAGCCTGACCGCGGGATTCATGGACGGCGGGTTGCACATCAACGGACAGCGGGGCAGCTATCCTGCCCTGATCGCCGGGGCCATGGGCTTCGACATCGACCGCGACAGCCCGGACTACGACTGGATCCAGCCCTTCGTGGCCGATCCCGGACTGGGCAGCAGCAGCACCGACGATCCGGATTCGATCGCCGGCGTGCTCTACTGGGACATCAGCGGCGGCATCGAGGTCACCGGACCGACCCACGTGGACGCGGCGGAAGACCTGGCGCTGGACATGGCGCATCCGCGGCCGTATCACAACCTGGCGGTGCCCGGAGCCACCCTCTCCGATGTGCTGGAGGCGCTGGACGGTGAAACCGCCGCCCTCGAGGACAACCGGCTTTTTGAACTGGTGCTGCGCAATCCCGCCTTCGGCAACACGACCATGCTGGAGCAGTGCATCGGCAGCGGGCCGACCCTGATAACCCTCTGGATCGGCAACAACGACGTGCTGCTGGCGGCCACTGAAGGCGATCCGGTGCTCGGTGACGACGTGACCGCTCCCCATGAATTCCGCGCCCTCTACGAGGAACTGGTCGACGCCCTCTTGACCGGCGTGCGCGCCCGGACCGGCTTCGATCCGGTCATCATCGCCGCCAATATTCCCAGCGTACCGACCATACCCTACTTCCTGGACGTGACCCGCTACGAGATCCTGGCCGGCGGCGACGTGGCCTACGAGGAAGAGGACGTGACCTACGTGCGCTTCCCGGCCCTCGAGCTGGAAGATCCGGAAATCCTGACCAGCGACTACACCCTGTCCGCCGCCGAGGTGGCCATGCTCGATCAGGCCTCGGCCGCCTACAGCGAACACATCGAGACCATCTGCGCCGCGCGCGGGATCCGGTGCATCGATATGCGCAGCCATCTGCGCAACCTGCAGGAATCGGGTATCGAGGGGCTCACGGGCGACCACCCCATCTTCGACCCCATGAACTCGGCTTTCTCCCTGGACGGGATACATCCCAACAACAGGGGCTACGGCGCAGTGGCCAACTTCTTCATCGAGGCCATCAACGAGGTCCTGGCCAGTGAGCTCGAGCGCGTGGAAGTCGCCTCGCTGTTCTGGGACCCGACCTACGGCCGGATGCCGATCGGGTTGGCGGGCAAGGAATGCCCGGCCGACCAGGGATCCGGCGCAAGCCTGACCAGTTTGGGCTGGCCCGCCACCGATCAGCGCCCGCGGATATCTCCCGCCGCCGCCCGCGTCCTGAATTCACTCTTCAGGTGATTTTGACAGCTCGGCAGAACTTATGATATGATGCTGGCTCAACAGGTGACATCACCGGTATCAGTTGCCCTGATACTGCCCTGATACATCATTACTTTGGCAAGGGGGCGACTCGATGAAGAAAGCGCGGCTCGATATCATGACCCTGCTCTTGTTGCTGGGCATACTGATCCTCGCCCAGCCGACGCTGGCCCAGGATCATCCGCCGTACGACGTGGTGTACTACGAGGGAGAGTTCGGTTTCCACTACCAGCAGTGGCCTTTCGGTGGCTACAACGGCGATTTCTACGCCAACGGCCCACAACTGGACGACGACGGCAACTTCGAGCCCGGCGAGACCAACGCCGTGGGCGGTTTCACGTACACGGACAACGACACCACGGTCGTCTACTGCTACGGCGCCATCCTGAACCCCGATACCACGGTCGATCTCGCCCTGTGCTTCGTGCGCACCCAGGGCGAATTCACCCCGGGCACCTATCCGGTCGACGCGGTGGATTTTATGGGCGGCTTCGCCTTCTTCGACGACATCGCCAATTTCCAGCTGCCCGTCGATTTCGATCCCGCGTCCCTGCAGCAGTGGCTCGACGATACCATCGCCGACCACAAGTTCATCAGCACCTCGGGATCGATCACGGTGAACGAGGCGAGCGTCGACAATCTCATCGGCAGCTTCACGGGCTCGGCGCTGGACGCCCAGACGCTCATGATCATCTCCGTGACCGACGGCGCCTTTGATCTGGCCGGTCGCGAACCGGTGGACAGCGTGGCCGAGCTGCCGCTCGCGCTGCATTCGCTGTCGGCCTATCCCACACCTTTCAATCCGTTGACAACTATCCATTTCGACCTCGCGACCGATGAAGCGGTGCGCCTGTCCATCTTCGATCTGGCCGGTCGGCAGATTCGGCAGCTCCACGAGGGTTTCCTGACCGCCGGCGCGCATGGTTACAACTGGAACGGCCTGGACCGCGACCGGCAGCGGGTCGGCGCGGGCGTGTACGTGTATCGGTTGGAGGGCGCGAGCTGGAGCAGCAGCGGCAAGGTGGTCTTGACGCCCTAGCATTCAGGAAAAGTCGAGATCGGGGAACGTCGGTCTCGCAGAAAGTCGTGCGCACAAAAAATCGTGTACGAACCGGGTTTCACATGCTTATACTGGGAGACAGAGTGTGATTCCCGCGCACGTCAGTGCGACGACCCCGGCGACCGGGCGATTGCAGGGGTCGGGTGAGGTGGGTCTCACCGCAGATTGGCTCGCCTGGAGAGGAGGTGATCCAGTGAGTAGTGATTTATCCGGCTTGGCGGAGGTGGCGTCCCCGTAGCAACGGGCCTGCCGGACGTGTGACGTTGACAGGAATCACCCCTTGAATGCGGGGTAACCCAGCGTCACCGAAGCCAGACCATTTCGGGGCCCCGTCTTTTTGGCGGGGCCCTTTAGTTTGTTGTTCCGGGGGCTTGGGCTGGTTTTGTGGCGGTTTGGTGAGCGAGCAATATGCCGGCCGGAACTCGAACGCGTGCAATGCGATGCGCAGATCAAGGCGCCTGACAAACGCAACACGACGGTGATCTCACCAGCAACACGGCTGGAGGTGCTGGCCCGTGATCGTCACCGGCGCCAGGATGTGAGAACACGCGTTTTCTGGAGGTGCACCACATCACGCCGCGCCAGAACGGCAGCGGCAACCAGCCAGACAATCCGATCACCCTGTGCGCCGGGTGTCATCGGGTGTAGCATGAACGGGGACTCGGTCGGCACGCGATACTGTGAGCGTGCGGTCGAGAAGCCAGTTGTCAGGCCGGCAGACGGGCATCGGAAGGCTACTCCGAATCACTGATTTCCTACGAGCACTTCGTCAAGCCGCGACCGTCACCGATGCCGGGCGCCGTGATGTCACGCCTTCACTCCGTCTCCTCCGACAGCTCCCGGCTCAGCCACATCCGGGCCACCTTCCAGTCGCTGTCTACCGTACGCTTCGACACGCCCAGCACGTGCGCCGCCTCCCTGGCGAGCAGGCCGGCGAACACGCGCAGCTCCACGACCCGTGCCATGCGTTCGTCTTCCTTGGCGAGTTTCTCGAGGGCGTCGTGCAGCGCGAGGATCTCGATGCTCAACGCGGCGGGATCCTCGACGTTGTCGTCGAGAGTGACCCGGCGCCACTGGCCGCCGCGTTTCTCGGCGCTGTGGCGACGGGCGTGGTCGACGAGAATCTGACGCATGGCGCGGGCCGCGATGCCGAAGAAATGGGCCCGGTTCTGCCACTCGGCCACGGTCTGATCCACGAGCTTCAGATACGCTTCGTGCACCAGCGCCGTGGGTTGCAGGGTGTGGTTCTGCCGCTCGCGGCGCATCATGCCGCCGGCGATGCGACGCAGCTCCGTGTGGACAGCCGCGTAGAGCTGATCAGCGGCTTCTTTGCGGCCCTGGTCGCTCTCACCGATCTCGATCAGGATCCGGGTCAGATCGACGCGTGCGCTGTCGTCCATCGGCGTATCTCCTTTCTGATCGCTCGGTTCGTTCCGGCTGCGTCCGCTCACTCGAGTTGCGCGCGGATATCGGTCGCGCGCGCGAGCATCGAATCGGCCTGCGTCCCGCGCTCCAGCTTGTACATAAGTTCCGCGCAGGACTCCAGCGACTCGGCGATGCGGTAGTGCACCGGGCCGCGCGCCGCGTCGCGAACGGCCAGGGCGCGCAAGAGCAGCGGTTCGGCGGCGGCGAGGTCGCCGGTCGCCAGGTACCAGGCGCCGAGGTTGTGCAGCGGTTGCGCGGTGCGGAAGTCCTCCTCGCCGTACGCCGCCTTGCGGATGGCGTGGGCCTGCCGGAACAGGGTATCGGAGCCGGCGAAGTGCTCCTGCAGCACGGACAGCTCGCCCAGGTTGTTCAGTGCCGTGGCGATGGACGTATGCTCGGCTTTCAGCAACTCCCGTTTGATCTCGAGCGAACGCCGCAAGGCGGCCTCGGCCTCGGCGAATCGACCGATGGTCCGGTATAAAAAACTCAGATTGTTCAGCGAATAGGACACGGTCAGATGGTCCGGCCCGAAAACACGTTCCTGAATGGCCAGCGCCCGCTGGAGCAACCGCTCCGCCTGCTCGAATCGCCCCAGGCGCCGGTGGACCACCGCCAGGTTGATCAGCGATGCGGCCAGATCGGGGTGTACCGGTCCCAGAATCCTCTCCTCGATGCCGATGGCCCGGTTCAGCAAGGGCTCGGCGTCGGCGTAACGGCGCTGCGCCAGGTACAGCGAACCCAGATTCTGCAAGCTCTCCGCGATTTCCTGACTGTCCGGGAGCAAGAGCTGGTCGCGCATGACCATCGAACGCCGGAAAAGCGTGTCGGCGCGGTCGAAATGACCCTGCTCCTGGTAGACGATGGCCAGGTTGTTCAACGCGCTCGCCAGCTCGAGAGATTCGATTCGCGACAGCGGACTGGTTGGCTGCTCCAGCATCGTCACGGCCTCGGTGAGCGTTTGCCGGGCTTCGTCGTAACGGTCCTGCAGCGCGTGGATCCAGCCCAGGTTGGCCAGCGCGGCGGCGATCAAAGGATCGTCCGGCGGCAGCGATTGCCGTCGAATCTCCAGCGTGCGCTGATAGGCGGCCTCGGCTTCGGGAATCTTCGCTTCGATGCGATAGTGGTTTGCCAGATCGCTGAGCAGTTCGGCCTCGGCCAGCGTTCCCGTCTCCGCAGTTTCCCGGCTCTTGGCCAGGGCGCCCTCGAGCAGGGACCCGGACTTGTCGTAGATGCCCAGGCCGCCGTATACCAGCCCCATGGTCTGCATCAACCTGGCCTGGATCTCCGGCTGGTCGATGAGTTCCAGCTCGATCTTCTCGGCGCCCCGATCGAGTATTTCGCGCGCCGTGATCGTGTCGCCCCTGGCGATGGCTGGGTGGGATACGTCGAAGAGCTCGATCATGAACTCGGTGACGTTTTCCGACTCGCCCTCGGCCGTCAAGGCGCGGCGCAGGTTGGCTTCCGAACGCAGGTAAAGCACGCTCATCCAGATGCTCGCACCGATGATCATGAGCACGATACCGGCGACCAGGAATGACGGTATCTTGTTGCGTGATATCAGCTTGCGCAGCTGATAGACGGCGCTTGGCGGCCGGGCGAGAATGGGCTGCGAGCTGCGGTACCGCTCGATGTCGCCGGCCAGGGTGGCGGCGCTCTGGTAGCGGTCCGCCGGGTCTTTTTCGAGGGCCTTGCGGACGATCGTCTCCAGGTCGGCGTCGAGGTGCCGGCCTGCCGGCGCGACGGCCTTGAACGGGCGGGGCGGCTGCTCGCAGACGAGACGCACCTGGGCCAGCAGCGAGCCGTCCGTCGTCTCGAAGGGCACGGCGCCGGTCAGCAGCTCGTACATGATCGCGCCTAGAGAGTAGATGTCGCTGCGCACGTCGATCTCGCTGGACACGCCGCGCGCCTGCTCCGGACTCATGTACCTGATCGTGCCGATGGGCGAGCCCTCGCGAGTGAGCTGCAGCTGCTGGTCGCGCGCCGCCCGCCCGAGCTCGGAATCGGCGAAGTCCGACTCCTCGAGCGCCTTGGCGATGCCGAAATCGATGACCTTCGGTGTCGGCCGTCCGTCCTGCACCGCCACCAGCAGGTTCGACGGCTTCAGATCCCGGTGAATGATGCCCTTGTTGTGGGCGTGTTGCACCGCCTGGCAGATCGCGTGGATCAGCTCGACGCGACCGGCCACCGACAGGTCGTTTTGCGCGCAGTACTCGGTGATCGGTACACCGCGCACCAGTTCCATGACGAAGTACGGTCGACCGACCTCGTCCGATCCAGCGTCGAGCACCTTGGCGATGTTCGGATGATCCATCAGAGCGAGGACCTGCTGCTCCGCCGCGAAACGGGCGACGACCTGCCCGGTGTCCAGGCCCCGGCGGATGAGCTTCAGGGCGACCTCGCGCTGGATGGGTTCGGTCTGCTCGGCCCGGTAGACGACGCCCATGCCGCCCTCGCCGAGCACTTCGAGAATACGGTAGGGCCCGATACGTTCGGGATGCGTATCGAGTACGTCGAGCGAGTCCCCGAGCAACCGGTCGCCGGCTGCGCTGCCGAGGGCCTTGCCCATGCCTTCGGTCTTCAGGATGGCCGGTTCGTCCTGATCGTGGGCGAGCAGCGCGTCCACGTCGCGACGGAGTTCGGCGTCGCCGGCGCAGGCTTCGTCCAGGTAGGCCGTCCGCTGCGCCGGCGCAAGTTCGCTGGCAGCCAGAACGATGGCTTTCACTTGCTGGAATCGTGAAGGATTCATGCCGCGAGGTTAACACAGAACCGCGCGGGCCGGAATGGACGATCGTTCGTGATCCGCTTCGCGACCGGCGTGCCCCCCGGGGGGGGACATTCGCCAGTAGTGGCGCCCGCGCCGTCACCGATTATTTGAGCAACATCATCTTCCGTACCGCGACGTACGGGCCTGCTTCCAGGCGTGCGAAGTACACGCCCGAGGCGACCCGCCGGCCCTTGTCGTCCCGGCCTCGCCAGTCGGCGGCGAAGGTGCCTGCAGCGTGATACCCGTCGGCCAGGGAGCGAATACGTTGGCCGCGCAGGTCGTACACGTTCAGGCGCACCACACCGGCCTCGGGCAGGTCGAAACGGATCCGCGTCACCGGGTTGAATGGATTGGGATAGTTGGGATGGAGCCTGTAGGCGCCCGGCGTCGCGTTCGTACCCGGAACGCCGTCGATGTCGTCCAGCGTGATGACGATCTCGGCCGAATCGCTGGCGCCGTTGCAGTCGGTGACCACGTAGACAAGCGTATCGTTGCCGGTGAAATCGAAGGACGGCAGGTAGGTGATGGTCGTGTAGCCGGGATCGATGAAGGCCTCGCCCAGGGTCGACTCGGTGATCAGCGCAGCCAGGCTCAGCGTGTCGCCGGGATCGCCGTCGTGATCATTCTCCAGCGGCAGCAGTGTGATCGGCATGGTCCAGTCGGTGCCGTAAGTGTCGTCGACCGCCTCGGGGATGCTGTTGTTGGTGATCGTCGTATCCACTGCCACGAGCACGAAGCTGTCCTCACGCAGGCGCGGTGCCAGGAAGGGTGCGCCGTCGACCTGGAGGCCGGAAAAGCAATCGAAGCCGGGGAAGGGCGGCGGGTCACCCTGGAAGGTGACCACCGTGAACACGTTGCCAATCGACGGTACGAAGTCGTCGATCAGGCTGACGTGCAGGGCGCCGCCGAAGGTGACGGTACCCGCCACGTTCAGCTGGTCGTACTCGTTGCCGGCGTCCGTCCCGCCGATCTCGATGTGCAGGGCGCTCGGGCTGCCCAGGGTCAGGTCGCCGGCATAGGCCAGCGCACCGGGGGAGAAGCCGGGGGAGATGTCGCCCTCGTTGGTGAAGTCGATGCTGGTCCCGTCGATCTGGCCCTTGCCGGCAATCACGCCGCTGAGCTGGTTCACCAGGTGGTTCTGCACGGCGAGCACGCTGCTGTTGCCGGAGGCGATCCGACCTTCGTTCACCAGGTTGAGAGTATTGAGCGCTCCGGCGCTGATCTGGACGATGCCGCGATCGCCGGTGCTGGTATCGAAACGGTTGTTTATCAGTGGCTGGATGTTGCTGGTCCCCGAATCGGCCTTGCTGAGCAGCCCGTAGTTCTCGAATACGCCGTCGCCGGTCATGTCGCCGACGATGGTGACGACACCGTCGCTGTTGTTGTCGAGCGTGCCGTCGAGAGCGAGTACCGCCCCGGCGGCGATGTCGATCTGACCATCGTTGGTGAGCGTGCCGGTGGCGTGCCAGGTGCCGCCGGCGATCTCGATGGTCCCGGTGGCGCGCAGGATGTCGCTGCGCAGGTTGTTCAGGTTCAACGACATCAGGCTCGTGGCCTGGTTGTATTTGCCGATGGTGCCGTAATTGTTCGCCGCGCCGATGCCGGTCAGGTGTCCGGAAACGGTGAAACCGGCGTCGGGGTGGACCACGAAGGTATCGTTGACCTCGAACTCGGCCCCTGCCGCGACGGCCATCTGGCCGTAGTTGTCGCCGAGATCGTTGGCGACCACGGTACCGTTCACTGCGTACATCCCCCGCAACGGGTCGCCGGTTCCGTCGCCATAGTTCGCGAAGGCCGCGTCGAGCACGTTGATGCCCGGTCCGCCGAGCATGAATCGACCGTAGATGTCCACGAGCAGGTCGCCCGCCAGGTTGCTGCCGAACATCACGTAGATGCCGTAGTAATCGACCAGAATGTGATACGGCAGGTCGCCTTCCGAAGCGGCAGTGATTCCGTCCGATCCTTCCTCGTGGATGGTGTGACCACCGGCAACCGATCCGGTCGGCGGCCGATTCTCAGGCGGACGGTACTGCTCTTCCGTTTCGTCCTTGGCGCCCCGGGCGCCCCCGCTGCCCTCGGCGCTCCCGTCGCCTTTGCCGCTCCCGTTACCGTTGCCGCTCCTGCCGAAACCCAGATGCAGCTCGCCGCCGCTGGCGATCCTGAAGGTGTCCGGTGCGGCCAGGCTCTCGGGAATCTGCAGAAAACGATCGATGCTGGCCAGACTCGACAGGACGACGTTGCCCCGGCTGAGCTGGGCCTGGTCCATGATGCCGGGCACGGCCGGGAGGTTCCAGTTGGCCGGATCTTCCCACGCCGTGGTGCCGCCGCCGCCGGTCCAGACGAAGACGTCGCCGCACACGCTGCCTTCGGCGCCGATGTGCAATCCACACGGATTGTCCATATGGCCGGACAAGCAAGGCGAGTTGGTCGCCAGACCGTAGTTGCCGTTGTACCAGGCATCGAGCAGCGTGTAGCTCGGCTGGCAGAAGTGGGGCTCGAGGGCAATGCTGTCGGAACCCAGATCGACCGTCCCGGCGCCGCCGACACCCGGGGCGTCGACGTCGCAGCAGGTGAACGTGGCCGTGGTCGGCCCGGCGGCGAACAGCTCGTCGTACTGGGTTGCCTGGTTGCCCCAGAGGATCGTCTGTTCGATCGTGGCCTCGGTACCGATACCGATCAGGGCGATGCCGCCGCCGTCGTGGCCGCCGTCCTCCTCGTCGGCCCGGTTGGCGCTGATGGTGCAGCGCTCGATGGTCACCGATGCGCCGCCGGTGATGCACAAACCGCCGCCGTTGCGCTGGGCGATGTTGCCCACGATCTGACAATCGACGAACGACGGTTCACCGCCCGCGATCCAGACGCCGCCGCCGTGGTAGTCCACCATGTTGTCGACGATGTCGCAACCGTTGAACTGTGGCGACGAGTAGCTGATGTAGACACCGCCGCCGTTGTTGGTCGTCACGTGATTGTTGTAGATGATGCAATCGTTGAAGGTCGGCGAAGCGCCGCCGGTAATCTGGATCGCGCTGCCTTCCGGCGCGCGTGTGAAAGCGATTCCCTCGACGACCGCCGCGCTCGTCTCGTCGTTCTGAAACCAGATGACGTATCCCGCGCCCCCGCCGTCGATGATCGTCGCCTGCGGACCGTTTTCGGAGCGCAGGATCAGGTCCGTGCCGCCGAAGTCGAGACTGGTATTTCCCGATCCCGTGAAAATACCGTCGACCAGGAGCACCGTGTCGCCCTCGAACGCAATGTCCAGGGCATCCTGGATGGTGGGGTAGTCCCCGCCCCCGTCGGGATGGATCTCGTGGATCGTCGCGTTGGCGCTGTTCGCGGTGAAGATGAGTATGAAGAAGGAAAGCACCACGGCGAGGATGATGGCCAGGATGGTAGGCAAAGGTGTGGTGAGTGCCGCGGTGTGCCGGCTGGAGGTGCTGTTCGTAACTAAGCGCTTCATATTATTACTCCAGAAAATCGAAGAGATGCCAGCTTCGGGCGGCGTTCCGGCAACCGGGTACAGGCCGGCAGCGCCTACATGGGGGAAAGCGTCGAAAACCACGTCGGGTTGCGGATAAACTATACCAGAAAACGCACTCCCAATACAAATGCTCGGCCCTGCGACCGCTGCGCTCGTGGCGCGAAATCCCTGCAACCACGATGGATAGTTAGTTGGATATCTCATATCCAGATCCTCCGCCTGAACTCGTGGGGCACATAACCGTTCTGCGGTTGCATGCGCAGTAGACCCTCTTCGTGTGCAACGAGAGCCCCGCCACACTCAGCCGGGACTCCCGCGATCAGGCGCGCCCCCGGGGGGCGCCGGTGACCGGTCTTGCCGCCGGATCGAGGAACCGACGGGAATATTCCGCATTTCTGCACGGTCGGTTGCACATCTGGTCCGCCGACTGCGCATTCCCCGGTAACACCCACTGCCATCCCGCGGCCGCGCACCGACACCCAGCGCGACGAGCGCGACGGCGAAACTGAGGAGGAAGGCCATGTTCAGATCGAATAAGACACAGATGATACCGCAAGTCGTGTGGCTGTTGCTCGTGCTGCTGATCACGGGCGTCGGGGCGGCCAGGAGCCAGGACCAGCCCCAGTGGATCTCGCTCGACGGATCGCCCCCCGGTACGGCGCCGACGCTGGACTTCCTGCTCGAGCTGTCCAGTTCGCAGGAATCGGTTTTTAACGTGACGATTCATGGCTTCTGGTCCACCGACCGGCTGGAACAGGGCCAGCTCTACCAGGAGCTCGCCTTGCCCGAGTGCGGTCATCTGCAACTCGAGGGACGGCCGGAATTGCCGGTACTGCCGGTCTTCATGTCGGTGCCGACCGACACCCAGTGGGTCAGCGTGAGCGACGTGACCGTTCTCGAGACCCGGTCCTTCCCGAACCGGCGCGTCTGGCCGGCACAGGCCCACGCCGAGGAGTATCCCGATCCGCCGCCGGAGATTCCGTTCACCATCGACGACGAGTTCTACCAGACGAATTCGCCCTATCCGCAGCACCTGGCCGCTCGCTTCGGCGAGATCGGGTCCTGGCGCCAGCTTCGCGTGCAGCACGCATTCATCCATCCTTTTCAGGCCGTCCCGGCGCAGGATCGGCTCCTGGTGCGTCAGCAGATGCGCGTGACCTTCGCGCATCCGGGCGCCGAGCTGCCCCCGGTTCCGGCCACGCGGCGCATGGCTCGCGCTTTTGCCCATCGGTTCGACAACATGCGGGATATCACCGACATCATGGATATCGGGCATCTCTTTTACAGCGCCTGCTATCTGTTCCTGATCGCTCCGCAATACGAGACGGCCATCGAGCCGCTGGTGGATCTCAAGCGCAGCCAGGGTTACCGCTGCACCGTGTGGACCACCGACGATATCGGCGGCGGCACCTGCGCCGACCTGCAGGCGGCGGTGGCCGACTGGCATGACTCGTGTCCGTACCAGGGCGACGGCTACGTGCTGCTCGTGGGCGAGCACGACGAGCTGGAGATGTGCACCCATCCGGATTACGCCGACAAACCGGGCGACCACATGCTCGGCTCCCTCGACGGCGATCTCTACCAGGAGGTCGGTATCGGGCGGCTGTCGGTCGACGACGAGACCGATTGTGCAGAGCAGGTCGCCAAGATCATCCGTTACGAGACGGCGCCCACAGCATATGCCGGCTACTACCGGGATGTCGTGCTGGCGGCGCACCCGGAAGAAGGCCGCGGCTACATCGAATCGGCGGAGGAAGTGGCCGACTGGCCTTATTACCCGGTCTCCCTGGTCTTCAAGGAGCGCTACGGCGATGCACCGGACGGCACCGTGGCCAACGTGGTCAGCGATGTCGATCTCGGGCCCGGCCTGGTCGCCTACCGGGGCCACGGCGGTTCCACGTCCTGGGCGGGCTGGGACTACCACGGATCGTCGCTGTACACCTCCGACGTCAGGTCCTTGAGTAACGGCTCCAGAAATCCGCTCGTATTTGCCATCTGCTGCAATAATAACAGCATAGACACGCAGGACGACTGCATCGGCGAGGTCTGGATGGAGGGCGAGAACGCCGGGTCGGTGTGCCACTACGGCGCCAGCCGCGGCTCGAATACCTGCCACAACAACGAGCTGTTGCCTTCGCTCTTCCGCCAGCTCTACGACGACGGCAATCCCAACCTCTGGGAAGTGACGCAGAGCGCCCAGTTCGACGCCCTGGGCCTGAACGCCCACGACATCTCCCACTCGGAGAAATCCATCGTCCAGTACTTCATGCTCGGCACCATCGACCTGAAATTCTACCAGGGCGCCCCCTACGACATCGTGTACGACTACGCGCCGGACTGGCTAGACCTGGGGTACAACCTGATCAGCATCCGTGTCGTCACGGAAAGCGGCGCGCCGCTGCCCGGCGCCATCGTGGCGCTGTACAAGGACGACGAAGTGCAGACCAACGGCTACTCGGACGCCGACGGGTGGGTCAGCCTCGAAGCCGATCTGCTCACCGACGGCCAGCTAACGGTCACCGCCTACACGGATTTCGACGGCGCGATCATGGAGCAGACGGTCATTCCAGTCGGCGCAAACGTGCCGGTCGCTCCGGCGGCGCGGCTGCTCCAGGCCAAGAGCCTGCCCAATCCCTTCAATCCGCAGACCAGGATCGAATACACCATGCCCAGCGCCGGTTCGTTGTCGGTGAAGATCTACAACACGCGCGGCCAGCTGGTCAGGATCCTGCTGGACGAGGTGGTCGAGGCCGGCTCCGGCTTCGCGACCTGGAACGGCACCGACGCCGACGGCCGCGACGTGGCGGCCGGCGTGTATCTGTACGAAGTCCGGTCCCGCGATCAGCGGATCGTCAACAAGGTCGCTCTGGTCAAATAATCGCCCGGCCGGGTCCGGGCCCGTGAAGAAGAACTCGACCGTGTGTCAGCCTCGACACACGGTCGAGTTCGTGTACGGGTCGATGTCGGCGGGAATCATGGCAGCCCCGGCGAAGTGGCGGCGCGTTGTTGCTCCGGGGCAACTGCGTGGCTCGTTCGACGACTCGCTGCCCTTACTCGTCGCCTGCCTGCCGCCGCTCGTAGTCGCGCTTCATGATGTTGGTCAGTTGCAGCTGATGCAGGATCTCCTCGTCATCGGGTTCGAGGGCGAACGCGCGTTCCAGATCGGCGATGCCACCGACGTAATCGTTGTCGGCGACCCGGGTCAGGCCGCGATTGAAGTAGGCGGCAGCATTGGTGTCGTCGAGATCGACGGCCTTTTCCAGCGCCTGGCGGCCCGCCGCCGTTTCCCCGGTTTCCAGCAGGGCGACGGCATAGATACCCCAGACCTCGGAACTCTCGGGGATGATCGCCAGGGCTTCCTCGATATACTGCATCGCCGCGTCGAACTCGTCGTTCATGAGTTTCAGCTTGCCGAGCATCACCACGGTCCGCTCTTCCATTTCACCGCGGGCTCTGAACGCCTCGTAGGCCGGCAGCAATTGCTCTTCAGCCTCGGCATACGCCTCCATGCGGTAGTGGCACCGGCCCATCAACGATCGCGCCACGGCCGGATGGAAATTCTTCCGCACGCAGGTTCCGAGCGCGCTGATGCATTTCCGGTACAGGCGTTCATGCTGTGCCGGGTGCTTCGTCGCGAGGAAATCGGTGGCCCAGTTGGCGGCGTAGGTGAAATAGGAGCCCGCGACGAAGTCGCCGGAAGCCGACAGGAAGCATTGCATCTTCCTGTGCGGTACGCCCAGGGCGACAGGCGCGATGGAAAAGCCGGTTGTACGGAGCGATCGCCGTTTCGGCAGGGAGATGTACGCCGTACCATAGGCGAGGTTGGCGTCGTCGAAATTACCGCAGCGCTCGTAGATCAAGCCCACGTCGTTCCAGTAGCGAGACATCAGGGGGAACTCTATACGCCGGTAGTTGACCCGACCGAGGGCGTGTTTGGCGAACTCGCAGTCACCGACAGCCGAATAGGCCAACGCCTTGATCCACCGTTGCGCAAAGCCCGACACCGCCTTGCGCAGGCCCAGGGGGTAGAGGTGGAAGTCCGGATATGCCAATGGTTGTATCCGCTGGGCGATAGCGTGCGCCCGAGTAACGTCACCCGACTCCGCAGCGGACAGCCCCAGAACGATCTTGGCATCGGCGTTGCCTGGCCTGACCGTCAGGGCGGTCTCCGCCCAGTGACTCGCGTCGTCGTACAGCCCTTCGTCCAGGGAGAGCCAGGCGTAGTTCAGGGCCATGCGATAGCGCGTCTCGTGGTCGGTCGCCGTGGGATCGGCCTCGAACGCCGCATCCGCCAGCTCGAGCGATCGCCGCCCGCCGCGGCGCTTGCCCGCTTCCAGATAGAGACTGGAAAGGCGCGTCCAGGTGCCTGCGTCGTCGGGCTCGTAGTACGCCGCGAATTCCAGACTTTCGACCACGTCGCGGATCGTGAGCGACGACGCCGGTTCGTAGATCTCCAGCCACGGCTTCTTCTTCGCACGTTCCTTCTTGTCGATCTTCTCGGCGATCTCGTCCGCCCGGTCCAGCCAGATCTGCGCCTCGTCGCGGCGCGCCGTCCTGGCGCCGGCGCCCAGCAGCGAGAAGGCATCGAAGTTGGCCCGCCGATCGATTTTCGACAGGTCGGGAGGCGGCAGGACGGCAGGCGTACGTACCTGTCGGGTGCAGGACGCGGTTCCGGACAGGGCGATCGCGAGCAGGAGGATGGCCAGCAAGTGTGTTGTCCGCGACGCCATCGCCGGTAGCCGAGGTGACGGCAGTCCCGATCGGACATGCTCCCACTGGTATCTCTTCGTAGGCATGTCAGGCCCCTTGTTCGATATAATTCTGTCTGGTTGTGCCGTTATCAATAGAATATACGGTATGACGATGGGCGTTTACGAGAACTACGATAAAAATGGGACGGGGCAACGAACCCCGTCCCACCGCGTGACGGTAAACGCCGTTCCCGACGATACCGCGTTTTTCAGACTCTTAGTCTACCAGATCTCGAAGACGCCCGTCTCATCACACTCGCACTCTGCCGGCAGGTGACGTACCGGGTAGCCGTTCTTCTTCAGCGTGTCGTACGCGATCTCGGCGCGCGCGCCGGTATGACAGTAGGCCACCACCGGCTGGCCCGCCGGAATCTCGTCGAGACGCGATTCGAGTACATCCAGCGGGATGTTCGACGCGCCGGGGAAATGCCCGCTCTCGTATTCCACCTCGGACCGCACATCGATGATGGCCAAGTCACCGGTGTTCAGCGCAACCTTGAACTCCTCGATGGTGATCTGTCCGGGACCATATATCCGCTGCCAATCGATGGGGTTGTCGATGTCGGCCACCTTGGCCGGCCCCGTGCTCAGCTCGCGACCTTTTTGCTGCCACAGGTCGAGACCGCCGTAAAAACCGACGGCCTTCTTGTAACCCCAGCTCCGCGTCTCCTTCACGGCTTTCTCGATCTCCTCGGTATTGTCCGAGCAGATGATGATCGGCGCGCTCCAGGACCGGGGCAGCCCGAACTCGGCCCACTCGTACTCGGGGGCCGGGAAGCCGTAGGCGCCCGGGATGTGCCCCGCGGCGACTTTCTCCGGCGCCCGGATGTCGACGATGATCACGTTGCCCTTTTCGACGAATCCAAAGGCCGGCACCGAGCGATGACCGCGCTTCTTCCAGACCGGCATACCATCGACGTAAGCACTGACGTTGGAGTAGCCCCATTCGACCGCCAGACCGGCGGACTTCGGGCTCATGACTCAGGTGTTGCCGCCGCAGTAGAAGACCAGTTGCAGGTCCTTGTCGGTCGGCAGCAGCTTGGCGCCCCCCTCTTTCTGCAGCTCCGAGAACGGAACCGAGATCGCGCCCGGGATGTGTTCGAGCTTGTACTTCTTGGCGGGCCGTGAGTCGATCAGCACGAACCTGTCGGCCGGCAGTTTCTGCTCGAGCAGTGCCGCCAGTTCATCCGTCTTCACCAGCTTCACGCCGGCAGGCAGTGCGACCAGATTCTTCTTGATGAAACGAGCGACATTCTCTTCGCCCACGGGCTCGTACTTCACGGTGACGGACTCGGCGATCTTGATGTCCTTGATCGAATCGGCGTGCTCGAATGCGGTGTTCTCGTCGACCACGAAGACCATGAAGCCCTTCTTCTTCACCTCGATGGCGATGGTCTTGGCTTTCTTCGAATTGATCTTCACCTTGCCCTTGGCAACGAGCAGCTCCGTCGTCTCCGTCGTGGCTGCTCCGGTGTCACTTGACTGTTGCGCGGTCACCGCGTCTCTCCCGTCGCCGGCAGAAACGGGCCCGGCCAGGGGCAACAGCAGCGCCAGACATCCGACCAGCAGGATCGTTTTGCGAGTGTTCATCGTTCATCCGCTCCCGTTCAGGGACTGGGGCGCGTCGCAGACGCCCACCGTTTCACTGTCAATATATTAATTTATTAGGTACCAACATACTGGTCAAGTGCAAATAAATAGAGGAGTTATACGGTCTTTTATTTGGATTTTAGCGACCCGGACATGCGTGGAAAATAGTGTGCGGTGCTTGTGACCTCATGCGCCTTGGTCGACATTTCCGGTTCCCGAATTGACGCCAAGCACATAGAGCCAGTCACCGCTCGCGCACCAAGACCGTCTCCACCGCCACCCCATACGGCCGCGTGCGCTTGTGTTCGAAGAAGGTATCGCTGATGACCTCCAGCTTCAGCCAGTTCTTGCGCGGTACCGCGTCAAGGGCCAGGGTGCGTCGCCATGGCCCCGGGGCGATCGTTTCCTCGAAGAGCACGGAATCGTTGACGACGATCCGTAAGGTCGTGCCCTCGGGACTGGACTCGCTCAGGCCGATGACCAGCTCGTCCGGCGTTTCGTCCTCGCGCAGGGGGAATTGCAGTACGCCGTGGCCCTCGGTCCAGCGGAAGAAAGCGCCGTCGCCGCGAAACGAGCGGAGGAAACCGGATTCCGCCGTGCCGGCGACGTGCCGGCCGCCCAGGTTGACGCCGAGGTACGACAGTTCGGTGTTCTCGACGAGCACCGGTTCGAGGCGCGGCCGGGTCGGTTCGCCGTGAACGAGCCAGCAGTCGATGGTGTTGTTGCCAGCCTGGAACAGATCGTCCGCCACGACCATGCCCCAGTGTAGCAGTGTTGCGTCCGGTTTGTGGGAGTAGGGCGGTACGACACCCGCGACGATCCCGTTGACCGCCAACGCCAGATGGACCGGCCCGTCCTGGTCCGGCGGCGTTTCCACGACGCCGCTGACGAATCCCGGTACCTGGCCTGCGTCGAGCCGGACCTTCCGGAAGCGTCCCGGCTTTTCCAGTCTGACGCGCGGCCGAATTGCGGTGCCGGCCGGAGCGCCTGCTGGAGCACCTGCCGCGGTATCCGAGCCGGGCTCCACCACGAGTCCATCCACTACGAGTCCATCCACCGTACGACCCACGAGGTCGCCATAGGCACCCCACCGGTAGAGCCCGTCGTTGCCGGTGCCTGTGCCAAAGATCTCGAGCTTGCGCCGGAGCGATTCTGCCCGATGGACGTGGATCTCGGCGGACGCGTAGCGGTGCGGCAGATCATCGACGTAGTAGACGACCTCGTCCGGCGGTGCGAAATCGGGATCGAGCGCTGAATGACCGTCGAATTCCCAGGGCACGTCCAGGTCCAGCGCATCGGCGATGGTGGGCAGCACGTCCATGCTCGGCATGGAGCGATCGTCGATGCGTCCGGTCTGCTGGTTCGGCAGCTTGATCAGCAGGGGCACCGACATGATGTCGCTGAAGTTGGTGGGCGTGATGGAGCGGGGGAAATCGCCGGGCCGGAAGGAGATGCCGTGGTCGGCGGTGATGATCACGAGGGTCTGATCGAACAGACCCAGCTGCTCGAGACGTGCCACGAGCCTGCCCACCAGGGCGTCGACCAGTCCCAGCTGCAGCAGGTGCCGCTGGTAGCCCTGCAGCACGGTGAAGGTGTCGTCGCTCCAGGGCGTGCCCGGGGCGCCCTCGCCGCCCGGCTCTCGCCAGGCGCCGGCGTAGATGGTGCCCGACGGATAGAGCAGGTAGGGCGAGTGGGGCAGCACCGAATGCAGAAACAGACAACCGGGTTTTTCGCCCGGCGTATACGCGCTGACGAACTCCTCGAAGATCTTGGTCCGTGACCAGCTGCGGAAGTTGGCGCGTGCGCCGGCATCGGCATCGGCGGCGAAATCGATCCAGGCATCGTTGATGGCCGGCAGACCGTCACGAAGGCCGGCGGGCAGGACCACGTGCAGGTAGACAACCGGCAGGTCGGCCAGCAGACGACGCCAGCGTGCGCCGAAACCGACGGCCAGTTGCTCAGGTGTCGGTGTGGCGAGGCCGCCAGGCAGCAGGTTCGTCTGGGTCTCGAAGACCCACAGGTCGTGGGTGTCCTGCAGCATGGTGAACAGGTTCTCGGGATGATCGGCGTAGACGGCTTGCCGGTCTGGACGCGGTTGCTTACCGGTGAGGATGGCCGGCACGGCGATCAGCGTCGCGTCGTTGATCGAGGTGGCGTTCCGATACCAGACCGAGCGGTCCGCCAGCCGGCGCAGGTTCGGATAGCGGAGTGGATCGATGCGCTGGTCCTGGTCCAGCAAGGAACAGGTGGGCAAGGCATCGAAGACGACCAGCACCACCGGCGTTGCGGAGGAACCCCCGACCGCCGCCACTTCGACCTGGCGGGGATAAACCAGCCGCGAGATGGCCGGATTGAACAGGAACACGCCTACGAAAACCGGCGCCGCCCAGGCCAGGAGCTTCAGCTGCCGGTATACACGACGGTAACGAAGCAGCAGCCACGTCGTCGTCGCACCCACAGCCAGCGCCAGGGCAATAACCACCGCAGTAGGCAGCGAGCCGAGCCGAGCCAGGGGTGGCAGCAGGATCAGCCCGACCAGTCCAGTCAGCAACGCCCGGTGCGCCCACTCGCCGGCGCGCTGATGCGCCAGCCCGACCAGCCGCTCGACGCCGTACAGCAGCGCCGCCGGCGCGATCACCAGCAGCAACATCAGGGCGATCAGGTCGAAGGGGGTCGTTCGATGGACAACCAGGAATTCCGGATGTCGGCCGAGTATGTCGAAAACCGGCTGGGCGACGGCGAAGGCGCTCAGACCGAGCAGTTGCCAGAACGCACCGACCGAAACGGAGCGTGGATTCGGCGTTGCCGCGGCATTCATCACGGATCGGTTTCCTGGAGTCCACCATCCTGCATCATCTGCAGCTTCATGGTTTCCATGTCGCTCAGGGGCATGATGGCGTGCGGACGTCCGTCCTTGTAGATCCAGATCCGCTGCAACGGCTCCAGTACCACGGATTTGCCGCCCGCGGCGGGCGTGACGGTGATCCCGCCTTCCCACAGGCAGACACACGAGGCCTCGAGGGTGCGGAAGACAGCGAAGGTGGTGCCGGTCAACCGCGCGCTGAGCTCGTCGGTGGCGAATTCGAGGGGGAAATCGAGCGGGCGATCACTGGTTGTCCCGTAGATCTCGCCACTACTCAGGCGTAGAACACGCTCGCGATCGAACCAGCGTCCTGGCGCTGCCGGAAGCGAGAGCTCGGTGCCGGCAAGCATGCGGAAGCGGAGCTTTTCGCCGAGCTGCAGCTCGAGTTCACTCCCTTGGACCGTACGCAGATCGCCGCTGGTGATCCGGTCACCGACCTGCACGGTCCGGCCGTCGACCCTCACGCCGCCCGGTTCGAGTATATCGAGCACGACCCACTGTTCGGCCGGCTGGCGACCGATCATCAGCAGCGCCAGCGCCCCAAGAACCGCCGCCGCTGCCAGCGCCGCCCAGCGGGATCGACGCCGTACGGCCTTTCGCGGTTGCGCGGCAACGGCCAGGAATGCCGACCTGGCGCGGGTGCGAGCCGGTTCGCTGGCCCGAGCACGCGGCAAGCGACGCAGGGCAGTCAGAGCCTGCTGTTCTTCCGCAGTGAACTCGTTGTTGCGACGGTCACTCATGACTCCCCCCTTTCGCTCGTTGCCTGCTGATGATAGAGACGACTGAGACGAGCCACCGCCCGGCTGTGTCGCTGTCGTACCGCATCCGGTTTCAGTGCCAGCATGGCCGCGATGTCGGTCGTGCCGAGTTCCTCGTAGTCCCGCAGCAGGATGATCTCGCGATCATCCACCGTCAGTTGCTGCAATGCATTCCAGACGGCCTGGAGATCCTCATCCGCTTCCAGGGCCGACTGTACGTCGGCATCGGGATGGGGAAGCGACAAAACAACGTCGGCATCGACAGGGACTGCCGTCTTCTGGCGTTTATGCGCGGCCGAACGCCAGTGATCCCGGGTCAGATTGGTGGCCACGGTGAATATCCAGCCGGTGGGATCCCGCTGCGGATCCAGCTGGTCGATGGTCTTCTGCAGGCGCAGGAAGGTATTCTGCGTCAGATCTTCGGCAAGCGTCCGGTCGCGCACGAGCTGGGCCACATGACTGTAGACGCGGTCGTAGTAGAAATCGAACACGGCTTCCAGCGCTTGAGGGTCTCTGCGGATCGCACGAGCAAGGATGGCGGTCGACAGCGCGCCCTCGTTGCGTTTGAAATGCGATCGCGCTGGAACCATCAAACAACCCTTGATTCTACTACGAATCCCGCCCGCCGAATGCGACATGAATAAAACCGGACCATACCTGTCACGGTTTCCAGACACAGCTCGTAGACCATACAGATGCGCATGGTATTTGGCAACAAGCCAGTGGCGCCGACACGTCGCCAATCACCGAGTCATACGACAATGAAAGAGGAGACCGCAATGAAACCACGTCGAGGAACTGGATTCTGTATTCTGATCGCTCTGTCGCTGATCGCCCTGCCGACTTTTGCCGGACAGCTGACCCTGGAATTCAACAATCTGGCCCCGCTGGACGAGGCGACCGAGGGCCTTTACGAGGGCTGGGCCATTATCGATGGTCAACCGGTGAGCACCGGAGTCTTCAACGTCAATGCGGAGGGTCTGCCCGTACAGCCGGGCGGCGGACCGGTCATCGACTTCTTCGCCGTCGGCGATGAGGTAGGGCTGTCGTCGGCCATCAAGATCTCCCTCGAACCGGCGGGCGATTCCGACCCGGGGCCCTCGGGGCTGATCGTACTGACAGGTGACGTCATGGGTGAAATGGTCGATCTCCATCCGGCTCTGCCGGGACTGGACCAACTCATGACGGCCACCGGCGACTACATCCTGGCCACACCCAGCGACAATGCAATGGACACCGAGAACGACGACGAAGGTATCTGGTACCTCATCCCGCCCGATCCTATGCCCGGGCTGGTCGGCCTACCGGATCTTGGCGCGAGCTGGACCTACGAGGGCTGGATCGTCGATTTCAGCGGCGGCATGCCCGTGCCGTATTCGACCGGCACCTTCGCCATGGGTGCTGGATTCGATTCGGACCAGGCCGGCTGCAACGGCGGCGGCCCGCCGTTTCCCGGCCAGGATTTCTCCGCCTATCACTGCGGCCCGATCCTGGATCTGGACACCGGGGATTTCGCCGCGGTCATCTCCATCGAGCCAGTGCCGGACAACGGTGATGGCCCCTTCCAGTTCAAGCCGCTGGCCGGCATGATTCCCGTCGATGCGCTGGAAAACGGCGGTCAGCTCGCGAACCAGACCGAAGCTACGTTCCCCTGCGGCAGTGCGACGATCATCGCGCCGGTCAGTAGCGAGAACCGGTCCTGGGGTGATCTCAAGCAGCAGTTCCGTCGCTGACGGAAGTTGCACCATCGATCTTCATCCTCCCAACGATCGGGAACCCGGGTTCAACTCGGGTTCCCGTGTGTAGTGCTGGAGTGCCGCCTCGCGATCCGCCATCTACCGGTCGTCGAAAATACGTCAAAAAGTCGTCCGTCAGGCCGATAACTGAGTGTGTCGACGACTGTTCGATTCCCTCAGAGGATTGCGGTCCATGAAGCGTGCGAGACTACTTGTTGTCTTTGTAGTCGTTGGTCTGACCATCGGCGCCGGCTACTGGTTGACGACGGGAAACCCGGGTACATCCTCCTGGCGGCACGGTCAGGCGTTGACCGGACATTCGGTGACGACGTCGCCGGCTGATGTGTTGAAGGAACGAAGCGCAGGTGCGATCCAGGACGATGACTCATTGCGAGGCTCCCTTGTGCGCAGGCCCGCGCACGACGGCTGGGTGCGCGTCTCGGGCGATGCGTCGCCGGTAGCCGGCATCGATGTGAGCGAACCGACGCCCGGCGTGCTGTTCCTCGAATTCGTGTTACCGGGATTCAACATCGAGTCGGTCGTCGTCGGTGGACGGCAGTGCAGCCGTCTCACCCTGCCGGGCCAGGTCCGGGTCCGGGAAGTCGGCCTGCCTGAAGTGCCCATGCTGGCCACCAGCCTGATCATCCCCGCGAACGGCGAGCCCCGTCTCGAGATCACCGAGCACGTGGTCCGGGAGATGAAGATCGATCCGGTCGAACCGTCTCTCGGCCACTTGACCCGTAACATCGATCCGGCCCAGGTCACGCCCGTGTTCGATGCGTTCTACAAGCAAGGCGAGATCTGGCCCGCCGACGCCGTCGTGCTGGGACGGCCCTTCATCATGCGTAAACTGCGCGGCGCGAATGTGCGCGTGCATCCCTTGCGATACGATGCAGCGCGTGGGGTGCTGGAAATCACCGAGCGGCTGGTGATCACTGTGCGCACCGGTGCGGCGGATGACGCGAACGCCGGCTATTCGGCGACGGGTTCGCCGGTTACACCGAATCCGCCGGCCACGGCATTCGGGGCCGAGAAAGCGGCTCCCGGTTTCGGGCCGGATAGCGGCGGCGCATTCGATACCGTCAACCGCACCCTGTTCGGCAACTACGCCGCGTCACGCAGGGCGGGGGAGGCGAAATACGAGCGCTTGGCCGATCGAGGGCGCATGCTGATCGTCAGCGACCCGTCGTACGTCGATGTCCTGGCGCCCTTCATGGAGTGGAAGCAGCAGCTCGGCATCTCGGTGGCGATGGTGACGACCGAGCAGACGGGGGCAACGGCCAAGAGCATCAAGCAGGTCATCAGATCGTACTACGACGAGCCGGCGGGACTGGTCTGGGTCGTCCTCGTCGGCGACCGGCCGCAGATCCCGACCAACAGCGGCACCTTCGACGGCTCGGACTCGGACAACCTGTACGCCATGCTGGCCGGCGACGACAACTACCCCGACGTGTTCATCTCGCGGATTTCGGCCAACAGCGCGGCCGAGGTGCAGACCCAGGTCGCCAAGTTCATCGCCTACGAGAAGTACCCGGCCACCGGCGGCGAGGCGGCGTGGTACGGTCAGGCGACGTGCATCGCCAGTGACGAGGGATCGCCGCCCGACTTCGAACGCGCCGAAGTGGTGCGAGCCGATCTGCTCGCCTACTCCTTCACGGTCGTCGACGATATCTATGAAGGCCAGGGCGGTAGCGGCGGCGCCATCCTGGCGGCACTCGCCGAGGGGCGCAGTCTGGTCACCTACCTGGGTCACGGCTCGGGGACGGGTTGGCTCAGCGTACCCTTCGGCACAAACGACGTCCACGGCCTCGACAACACCGACCAGCTGCCCTGGATCATCGACGTGTCTTGCTACAACGGCGACCTCGCCCTGACAGAGTGCTTCGCCGAAGCGTGGCTGCGCGCGGGAACGGCCAACGAGCCGCGCGGTGCGGTGGCGATCATGTCCGCGTCTTCGCTGGCACCCTGGGTGCCGCCCACCGTGATGCAGACCGAGATCATCGACCTGCTCACCGGCGAGCAGGCCAACACCATCGGTTCGCTGTATTTCTGCGGCCTGATGAAGGTGCTCGACCAGTATGCCGGCCTCGGCGTTTGTGATCAGGTGGTGGAGCAGAACATCATCTTCGGGGATTGCTCGCTGATGATCCGCACGGCGGCGCCGAGGGCATTTCAGGTGGAGAGCGCCGCGTCGCTCGCGGTGGGGGCCGGATCCCTGCTCGTCGACGTGACCGGTCCGGCTGGTGCGGTGGTGGCGCTGACGGGCGACGGGACGCGGTACGGTACCGGTATCGTGGGGGCGGACGGCGTCGCGGAGGTGTTCATCGACGAGACGTTGACCGACGGGGCGAGCCTCCAGCTGACCGTGTCCGGCTACAACATGGTGCCGCACTTCAGTACGGTGACCGTCGGCGATGGCACTGGGGGTGATGACGACGCCGGTAGCGATGATGAAGGCGCCGTGGATGATCCCCTCGCGCTACCGCAGCGAGTGCAATTGCTGGGCAACTATCCCAACCCCTTCAACCCGGACACCCGGATCGTCTTCGAGTTGCCGCGCGACCTGCGGGTGCAACTCACCGTGTACGATGTCCGGGGGCATCTGGTGAAGGTGCTGGTCGACGAGCAGCGGACCGTCGGCCGCTACGAGGAGGCCTGGCACGGCCTCGATGCTGCCGGTCGGCGCGTAGCCAGCGGCGTGTATCTGTACACGCTCACCACCGAGGACGGGGTGCAGAGTGGGCGGATGGTGTTGAGTAAGTAGGGGTTGGGTTGGAAGAACATGTTACGTCTCATCACCCCGCTCACCCCCCCACATCATGCCACTCCGGATACGGATACGCCTCCCGCGGCCGGCGCCCGTACGCCATATCATCACCCCACAACGCCACTCGCCGCGCCACGTGATTGCGCTGGATGAGCCAGCGCACCAGGTCGTGGGCGCCGCTTTTCGGATGGGCGTACGGACACACCTTCATGCACAGCGAGCAGTCCGAACCGAACTTCCGCCAGGTTTGGTAGCAGGTGTCCTGTTGCGACTGCCACTTCTCCACGCCCCGGTGCACCTGCTTCTCGCCCTTGTCCACCGAGCCGGACGGGCAGATGTCCGCGCATTTCTTGCAGAAGGCGCAGAAGTCCTGCACACCGAAGGCGACGGGCGGGTCCTGTTGCAGCGGCAGGGTCGTGGTGACCACGGCCAGGCGCACCCGTGGACCGAACTCCCTGGTCATCAGGAGGCCGATACGGCCCAGCTCGCCGAGGCCGGCGTCGGCGGCGACCGGCACGCACATCACCCGGTAGTTGCCGTCCACGTGGGCCCGCGCCTCGTAGCCGAGCAGGTTGCAGTAGCGGGCCAGCACCATGGCGATCACCCCGACGTCGAGGTACTTGAAGGCGGTCTCGGTGGTGGTCGGTGAGTCGGGCGCCAGGCGGTTCAGCTCGTGGCCCATCTCCACTGCGAGGGCGATGGCGTGGCCGTGGTCCAGGGTGATGGGCGCGCCCCAGGTGCCGGGCGAGCGGCCGATGTGGCTGTAGACATGGGCCGGATCGAGCCGGGTGCAGCCCACCAGGTCGGCGCCCAGGTAGCTGGCGAAGCCCTTGATCCGCGCGCTGATTTCCGCGGCGTCGACCGCGACGGGCCGGTCCTCGATGGGACAGGGTGTCCATTCGATATCCCGCGAGATACCCTCGATCACGTCGAAACACGCGGCCTGGAAGGGTGACACCAGCGGGTGATAGGTCTTCGAACCCGGTTCGGCCAGCGGGGGCAAGGTGCGGATCTTGTCGTCAATGGCGCGCTTGTCGGGATGGGCTGCGTAGTAGGCGTCGAATTCCGGCGTGCCGGGTTTCAGGCGGTAGAAGCGGTGAAAGAGCGCGTCGCGTTCGTCCACCCGCGGCGGTGTTTCGACAACTCGCAGCGACGCGTTCCGGGTTTGCGGCAGCGCGATGGCAAGTGCGGCAAGCAGCAGGACCGCGCTCAGGCCCGGAAGCAACCACGGCAGCGCGGCATGATCCACGAGGGACAACCCGATCAAGAGCACAAGAAAACCCGCGGCGCCGCCGGCCATCACCGAGGCCGCCCGCCGCTCCTGTTCACGGACCAGGGTCACCACGAACCACAGCGCCAGCGCCGCGGCAACACCCAGGACCGACCACGCCAGAATCAGAATCCAGTTCACGACCACCCCTGTTCGCGTTCCTCTCGGTGCGTCTTGTCGTCTCTGTCGAATGTCTGCCCGGAGAACTGCCTGCCACACCGGTTTCGCACTCGACAGAAACGGCAGACTACGCCAGATGACGTGCTCGATACCGCAGCCTGTTCCAGCAGGGTATCACCAACTGCCTGTTTACGAAACGAATCCCTGCCGTGTGCTCGACGGGATCGACGGGAGGATCCGGAGCCGAGTAGTGCCCCCCCGGGGGCACTGATAATCCCGAAACGCCCCTGACACTCGCAGATGCGATAAAAATAGCACTGCCCCCTTGACAACCTGCCGTCAGGTGCTATATAAATAACACTGTGCGATAAAAATAACACAACCAAATCGCCGACCCGCCGTAGATGGTGTGGAATAACTCGCTGGATAGCAAACCGGGAGCGGACATGGAAGCAAAACGATTGTTGCACCTCAGTCGTCGCGAACGCCAGATCATGGACGTGCTGTTCGCCCGCGGACAGGCGACTGCCGCCGAGATCCGTGGGGAGCTGCCCGATCCGCCGAGTTACTCGACGGTCAGGACCCAGCTCCGCGTGCTCGAGGAAAAGGGACTGCTCACTCACAGCGAGCAAGGTCCGCGCTACGTCTACACGCCGACGATCCCGGCGGAAAGCGCCAAGGTGTCGGCGTTGCGGCATCTCATGAAAACCTTCTTCCACGACTCGCCCGACGGTGTCGTCTCGGCGTTGCTGAATCTGCCCGATGCCGAACTCAGCGACGAGGACTTCGAGCGACTGTCCCGGCTCATCGAGGATGCGCGGCGGGAAGGAAAGTGACATGGCGCCGGGAAACGAAACGCTGGATGCGATGATCGCGGGGCTGAGCCATCCCGCCCTGCTGGTCGAGGTGATACTCAAGGGCGTGCTGGTGCTCGGGCTGGCCCTGCTCGCGGTGAGGGCATGTCGCCGCAGATCTGCGGCCGTGGCGCATCTCGTACTGGGGGTGGCGCTGGCCGCGAACCTGGTCTTGCCGCTGCTGGCCGTGGTGGCGCCCACGTGGCAGGCGTCGTCGCTGCCGCTGGTCGGCGCCGCGTGGCAACTCGATCTCACGCTGCCGGGCCTGGTACCGCCGGAACCGGAGCCGCCGGAACACGTGCCGCCGAACTCGGTGTCGCCGGTTCTCGTGCCGTTGAACCAGGACAACCCCGCGGCGCCGGCGGAAACCGGCGGCACACCGATCGCCAACCTGCAGTGGGGACGCTGGCTGCTCGGCGTGTGGCTCGGTGGTGCCCTGCTGGTCTCGATCCGTCTCGTTGCCGCCCTGGCCGTGGTCGGCCGGATCCTGGCGGTTGCCCAACCAGTTCCTGACACAGCTTGGGGGAATACTGCTCGTCATTGTCGAAAAAAGATGAGAATACGGCGTGACGTGCCCGTCCTGCTGAGTGACCGGGCGACGGTGCCCTTCACCTGGGGATGGCTGCGCCCGCGGATCATCATGCCCGGCGAATCCCGGCAGTGGCCGCGGCGGAAACTCGAGATCGTGCTGCTCCACGAACTGGCGCACGTCAAGCGCTGGGACGCGGTCACCACCGGCGTCGCCCAGCTGGCGGCAATCGTGTACTGGTTCAATCCGCTGCTCTGGTTCGCACGTCGCGGGTTGCTGGTCGAGCGGGAACGCGCCAGCGACGACCGCGTGCTCGAGGCAGGCGTCTCGCCGACCGCCTACGCCGGCTACCTGCTGGAAATCGCCCGGACTGTCCGTAACCGCAACTGGTTGCCCGAACTGCAGGTAGCCATGGCACAGCGTACGGCACTGGAGGAGAGAATCATGACCATCGTACAACATCGCGGCAATCGCACTCGCCTCACGAGCGGCCGCCTCGCCACGGGGCTTCTGGCGGCGACGTTGCTGGTGCTGCTGCTGGCGGGTGTGCAGATCTTCGCCCACGAAAACGATTCCGCGCCGGTTGCCGGCGACGCCGCGATCCGCACGGAAACTACCGGCGGCGATGCGCCCGCCGATGGCACGCGCGCCAGCGATGGCGACATCGAGCGGATAAACGCGCTGCTCGACGGCTTCTATGGTGCGCTGAACCGCGGCGACGACTACGACGACGTCGCCGCCCGCTATCTGGCCGTGTCGTATTTCGATGATCACTCGCTGACCTTCGAGAACTGGCCCGAACAACGCCGCAAACAGGTGATGCGAAACACCATCAGTCACGTTCGCGCCGCACTGGCCGGCGAACAGGCGCAGGAGGGCGGCACGATCCAGCTGAAGGAGCCGCTCGAGATCGATCATCGCAATCCCGCCGGTATCTCGTATCGCGCCGAGCTGCTCGATTGCCGCCACCGCGACGGAGAGTTCTTGCTCACGCAGAACGTCAACATCGAAAGTGGCCTGGCCGGGGAGAAGCAGTCGCTCGCCAGGGATCTGCGACTGTCCATCGAGCTGGTGGAGGAGAACGGCAGCCTGAAGATCAGGCGCTACGACGGCGGTATCAGCATCCAGCGCATGGATGTGGACACTCCCTTTGGCCCGATCCTGGTGGTGCTGCTCGAACACGACGCCACGGCGGCGCCGGCTGGACCGATGTTGTTCAAGTCCATCCCCAGATCCATCGTACCCGAGAACGTGAACCTCATTCCGTTGCGAGCCGCCGATTCGGGCTCGTAACAGTTGGCCTGACCGAATACCAGAACCGATCAACCAGCGCGCGGCGGCCCGATCGATTCACCGCCGCGCCGGAAGCGAAAGGGCGCCATCATGCGTTGTTGTCAGCGTACGCCTGTGACCGGCGATCCGGCCCTCGGCTTACTGAACCTCGTGTTCATCCTCACGCTGGGGGCGATGTCCGCCGTGGCCGCCCCGGTGCACGAGGCGGCCCAGACCGGCGACCTCGCGCAGCTGCAGAAGCTGCTAGCCGACGACGCTACGCTGCTGCACGCGCCGGGACCCATGGGCACGCCCCTGCACCACGCGCTGTTCGGCCACCAGCTCGAGCTCGCGCGCTATCTGCTCGAAAACGGCGCCGACGTCGACGCCGCCGGCGAACGGACGGGATTCACGCCGCTCCACGCGAGTGTGTACTGTCCGGATCAGCGTTATGCCGAGCTGCTCGTCCGCTACGGAGCGGCGGTCAGCAGCCGTGGCGTACGCGGATTCGCGCCGCTGGATCTGGCCATCCTCTTCGGCAAGACCGGGATCGCGGTGCTGCTGATCGAACACGGCGCCGACCTCACGACGACAAACGGTCAAGGACGCTTGCCTCTGTGCCAGGCCGCCGAGCTCGGTCGCCTCGAAATCGTCGAGGCGCTGCTGGCCGCCGGCGCGGCCGTGGATGCGCGCGATGAACGAGGAACGATGCCGCTGCAGGCGGCGGCGAGCCGCGGACGAGACGAGATCGTCGCCCAGTTGCTCGCGCACGGCGCACGCGGCGATGTGATCGAACCCACCAGCGGACGCTCGCTGCTCCAGCAAGCGTGCCTGAACGGACATGCGAACATCGTCGAGCAACTGCTCGTTGCCGGTGCTCCGGTCGAGCACCAGGACGCGTCGGGGCATACCGCCCTGTACTATGCGGGCCGTTACGGCCACGAGCAGGTGGCGAATCTACTGCTGGAACATGGCGCACAGCGTCCTTCCGGCCTGGTCGAGAACTACGGCCGGTCGCCGTATCTGACCCGGGCGCCGGCACCCGATCAAGCCGTAGCCTGGTACCTGAACCACCGCGGCTGGGCCGTTAAGACGCGCGACCGTCTGCTGGTCTTCGACGCCGAGGAGTTCGGTGTCACGCGGCCCACGCAACCGTCGCTGGCCAACGGTTTCCTGTCGCCCGGCGAACTGGCGGGACAGGACCTGCTGAGCCTGTTCACCTGCTATCACGGTGATCCCGGCGAGCTGGCTTACGTGCATACGCTGGCCGACCACCTGGCGAGCGCCGCCTACGTGCATCTCGAGGAAGATCGGTTTCGCGACGGTCAGCGGTGCGTCTACCTGTCGCCGGAACAGCGGCACGAGTTCGACGGCGTGACGGTGCGAACCATCGACGCCTTCTCCGGCAACGCGACACTCGCCTACCTGGTCGAGACGAGCGGTCTGCGCATCTTCTACCTCGGTTTCAACGTGGAGGATCCGGCGCGATTCGTGCGCGATGTCGACACCCTGGCGGCAACGCTCGACGGTGTGGATCTGGCGTTCCTGCCCATTCCCGATCCGGAGTCAGGTGACGGCGTGCTGCACCCGGTCGTCGCGAAACTCCGGCCGCGTGCGGTCTGCCTGCTCGATCCCAACCGGCGTGAGCAGCAGTACCGGGCCGTGGCGGACGCGCTCGCCGCGACCGGCTACGGTGGCGAGGTATTCTGTGCAGAACATCCGGGAGATGTATTCATCTATCAGGGAACTACTCGCGACTGAACGAACCGGTAAGCATCGGCTGGGCGCTCACCCGAAATGTCCGCCGACTCGACTGAAGATCAGGGACTGATCGACGGGATCCGGTCCATTGCGGACCATGCGTGCGGCGGTGCTCTCTTGCTGCGAACCTTGACCGGCGAGAAACGCGAGTGCCGCCTCGTTACCCGCGGGGACGACCACCTTCTTCGCGTTGAGCGCCAGACGGAGGCGGAGCAACTCGATGCCGGCCGCATTCGTTTCGGCGACAACCGTTCCCTCGCCGAGATCGGGTAGACAGTAGCCGAGCACGCGGCCGCCGTCCGGGTCGTCCACTACCCATCCCCGCCGCCAGTAGGCGGCGATCATGGGGCGGCGGTCCTCGCCGGTCGCCCGGCGATCGAGCGCCAGCAGCGCGTCGTGATCCGCGGGGGTCAGGGGTCGGCAGTGTTCGCCCGGCGTGGGCGCCGGCGGCTCGTGCGGACTGAAAAAGACATAGCGACACGACTCGCGGAAACCGAGCTGCGCGTAAAGCGGGCGACCCATGTCCGTGGCGATCAAGAGCTGGGTCGCGATCCCGTTCTCTTCGCCGATCTCCACCAGCCTGCGGGTCAGTCTCCGTCCCAGACCTTGCCGCCGATGCTGCGACGCGACGATGATGTGCGCGAGCCAGCAGGTCCCGGCGTTCAAAATGACACTGCCGATACCCACGAGTTTCCCATCCTGTACGTCTTTGATGGGGCAACAGAACGGTTGCTCCACGTAAAACGCGAAGTACGTACGGATATCCTGCCAGCCGTCCGGTTGCAGATCGGCGCTGGGCTCGATGTCGTCGCGGGTGAAGGCGCTGATCATTTCACGTATCCCAGCGATTCGAGCTGCTTGATGAGTTCGGCGTCCAGTTCGACCTGCACCGCGTCCTCGGTTACCGGCGCGCCCGTCATACGGAATTCGTCGATGGCCGCCAGCAGGCGACGATGGGCGTCGGCGTAACGGCCGCTGACATCGCGCTGCTCCGCCAGGTCGTAGCGGTGGTCGTACAGCTCGGTCCGCCCGTCGGGTTGCCGGATGAGATTCCAGTGCTGGTGGATGGCGGACCAGAGCTGCTGCGCCGGGGTGTCGGCAATGCGGTGACCGAAGAGCGTGCGCCGGGACAGGCGTCGCGTGAGCGCCGCTTCCGGTTCGCCGCCGCGCAGTAGGTCGAGCAGCGATTCTCCTTCGTCACCTTGCGAGTCCGGTGTTGTCTCGATACCCGCCAGTTCGAGCAGGGTCGGTTTGACGTCGAGCAGGCTGACGTTGGCGCTCACGCGGCGGTGCTTCGCCGCCAGGTGTGGCGCGTGCAGCAGCATCAGCACCTGGGTGAGTTCGCGATACAGCCGCGGCCGGTGTCCGTCCGAGCCGTGGTCCCAGAACTCCTCGCCGTGGTCCGAGACGACGGCGACGACGGTGTCGCCGAACCGCGCTTCGATGTCGGCCAGACACGCACCGATGACCTCGTCCACGTAGCCGATCTCGCTCAGATAGCGCGCGCGGGTGTCCGCCCGCTCGTCGCCCTGCGGATGGTAGTAGGCGCCGTGTTCGAGGTACGGCGTGTGGGGATCGTTGAAATGCAGGTAGACGAAACTGGGCCCGGCGGCAGCCGCTGGTGTGAGTAGCGACTGCAACCGCTCGCGGAGTGCAGCCGCGGGCGCGTCGTTAAGGCGCTCGAAGGCGTCGAAGCCGCGATCGAAACCGATTTCCGAGCCGATGTTGATGTTGGCCGACAGGCCGATGGTGGAGTAGCCGGCCGCCCTGAGCGTTTCCGGCAGCGTCGGCACCGTCGCCGGGATCCGGTTCAACGGCAGCGTCGCCTGCCCGGTCTGGGCGAACTGTTCCATCCGGAACCGGTGGCAATAGAAACCCTCGATCACGCCGAGCCGGTGCGGGTAGCGCGACGTCAGCATCGCGGCCGTACTCGGCGCGGTCCACGACGAGGGCGCGAAAGCCCGGTCGAAGACTACGGATCTGTCGGCCAGACGGGCGAGCTGCGGCGCCGTCTCGCGCTCGAATCCGTAGAATCCCAGGTAGTCCGGCCGCAACGTATCGATCAGGATCAGCACGATGTTGGGCCGCGCGACCGGCCGGCGGTTCGAACAGGCGCCCAGCCAGGAACCGGTAAGGCCGACGGACAGGCCGTAGAGGCCGCACTTGAGCAGGGTGCGGCGGGTGGTCGAGCAGACGGCTCGGCCGGCCGTTTGCGCGGCGTGGGTCTTGGATTTCGAGGGCTGCTTCATGGTGTTTGCCTCGGTTCTGATGTTCGGCGGTCCGGTACCATCGACGGCGTGCCGGCTCATCATATAACGAAGGAACACGCTGTGCAATCGGCGCAGCGTGTTACGATGTGGTAGGGTTTTGCTCGTGACCACCCAACAGAACCATCCGGCGTCGCTACCCCTTGACGATCCACCGCACGAGACTACCGAACTTCGGCGGCGTACCCTGCATCAGGATCGCCACGCGGAACAGGCGGCCGCTCGCCCACACGGCCAGGAACGCAGATACCGCCACCAGGATCAGGCCCAGCCACGGCTGCCACAGCGGTACGCTGATCGGCGAGGCGAGCCGCATGGTCATGATCATCGGGGTAAAGGTGGGGATCAGCGACAACACCGTGGCGAACTGCGCCTGCGGCTGCTCGAGTATCGGTACCAGGATGAACATGGGGACCATCATGGGCAACATGGCGGGGAAGGTCAGCGACTGCGCCTCCTTGGCATCGTTGCAGGCCGAGCCGAGGGCGGCGAAGACGGCGCTGAACATGGTGATCGCCAGGATCAGGTAGCCGAAGAACCAGGGGAGCACCTCGTACGGAATGTAATCCTCGTACCCGAGTTTATTGACGGCGACGACACCGACGACCACGTACACCAGCACGCCGGTCAGCGAGGTGCCGACACCGCCGAGGATCTTGCCCATCATGAACTGGAAGGGGCTGACCGAGCCGAGCATGACCTCGGCGATGCGCTGCCCTTTTTCCTCCATGACCGCGCTCAGCTGCGGCATGGCGCTCATCAGAAACATCATCCACATCAGGACGACCAGGATCACCGGTACGAGCAACGACTTGACCTCGTTGCTGCGGCTGGCCTGTTCCACCTCGCCGGTGGATTCGTCGATGGAAACCAGGCTCAGACCCTCGACCGAGATCCAGCGGAACAGCTCGTTGACCATCGCCTGGCCGACGCCCGCGTCGACCGCCCGCGTGTGGCGCAGATGCGTGTTGATCGGGTTGCCGATCCAGCGGCGCGCCTCGTCCATGACCGAGTTCTCGCTGTGGTAGGTGATGCGCGAGCGCTCGCGGTCCTCGCCGGGATGCAGCACGTCGGGACCGATCACCACGAACGCCTGTAACTCGCCATTGCGTACGCGGTTGGAAAGCTCCAGGCCCTGTGCCGTGGCGTCCTCGCCGGGATCGATCGCCTCGATCACGTAGCCGGGTTTGGTTTTCTTGCCGGATTCGGGATCGACGATTTCCGCGTTGCGCGCCTCGGCCGCCTCCATCAGCACGGGCAGAACGACGCCCGAGCGGTCGACCACGGCGAGGCGCTGGTCGGTGGTGTCGCCCTTGTCCTTGAGCAGGGCGATGCCGATCCCGCTGCCGCTCATCAGGAGCGGGAAGACGACCAGTCCGATGATGAAACCCTTGGTCTTCACCGCGGCGAGGTATTCGCGCTTGGCCAGCTTCAGTGTCTTACGCATGCTCCACCTCCCGCGCCTGCCGGGCTTCCGGCCCGGCGATCCTGACGAAGATGTCCTGCAACGACGGCTTGACGATGTCGAAACTGTGGACGCGTGTCCGTTGGAGCATCGCCGCCAGCACCGCCTGGGTGTCGCAGTCAGGAGCGATGCGCAGTTCCTGCATCTGGCCGAAGTCGTTGACTTTCTCTATGCCGGCGAGGTTCTGCAGCGCGCCGACGCCGTCGGCTGTCCGCACCCGGATCGTATCGCTGCCGTACTCGTCCTGGATCGCGGCCAGCGTGCCGTCGAGCACCTTGCGGCCCTGGAAGATCATGAAGATGAAGTCGCACATCTTCTCGGCGACGTTCATGTCGTGGGTGCTGAAGATGACCGTCGCGCCCTGCGATTGCAGTTCCAGCACGGCGTCCTTCATGGCCTCCTGGTTGACCGGATCGAGCCCGCTGAACGGCTCGTCCAGGATGACCAGCTCGGGGCGGGAAACGATCGTCGCCAGGAACTGCACTTTCTGGCTCATGCCCTTGCTCAGGTCCTTGATCTTCTTCCTGTCCCAGCCCAGCATGTCGAGCTTCTCGAACCAGTAGTCGATCTGCTCGTCGACGTTGGCGCCGCCTTTCAACTCGCCGTAGAAACGCAGGATTTCACGGACCTTCATGTTCTTGTACAGGCCGCGCTCCTCGGGCAGGTAGCCGATACGGTCGGTACACGCGCCGTCGAGCCGTTCCCCGAAAACCAGGATGTCGCCGCTGTCCGGATACAGGATGTTCATGATCATGCGCAGGGTGGTCGTCTTGCCGGATCCGTTGGGACCGATGAAGCCGTACACGCTTCCTTGCGGCACATCGAGGCTCAGATCGTCCACCGCGACCTGCTTGCCGAAGGTCTTGGTGAGCTCGCGCAGCTCGATCGTGTTCATGGAGTGAAATCCCCCTTTGTCCTGCCGATTCGCCGGATGATTCCGACACATTCCCGCAGCCCAGTGTACTCCGGGCTGCACGATTGGTAAATGGAGCGGGCGTAGATTGAACGAACGGTCGTCTAACCGGAATGTTGCTGGTTTATTTTCTGGATCGGGAAAACGGATATCGCAAGGACCGGTGCCCATGACGCTTTTTCAGAGCCCGAACTCGCACGGTAATCGGATATAAACCTCCCATATAGCCGGCATAATCTAAAGCAACGCGGGCAGAAGTCGATATTCATACTCAGGAACCCTTAACCGTAATCCCGGAGTTGAGGTAACCGACTCGCGCCAACCGATCGCACAGGCCGACACTCGACGCCCGAGTTTGGCCAGGCGCCATGTCACGTTTTTGTGAAGGAGTACGGTTATGAGATTCGCGGCGGCCATCTCCGCCATGCTGATGCTTCTGGCCTGCGCGGGTTCAGCCCACGGCAGCGGGGCGGAGTTGCAGTCCTTCGGCTTTTTCGACATCGAGGCCGAATTCGGCAACAAGGACGAAGCAGCTGAACGGGGTACCTTTGATCAGCACCACCTGACGATGATCTGGCACACGGCCGTCAACGAACAGTTCCGGGTGTTGTTCGAGACCGCCTACGAACACGGGCCGACCCTCAAAGCCGGCAGCGGCGAGGGTAAGATCTATCTGCCCAAGGCCTACGCGGAATACCATCGCACCGACGCCCTGCGCGTACGGCTGGGCAAGTTCTTGCCGCCGTTCGGCATCTACAACGAACGACATGACGCCACGCCCACGGTGGTACCGACCGTTCTGCCCCAGTCGGTCTATGACAAGCATTTGAACCTCAGCGGCGCCCTCGCCGATTCTCTGGGCCAGAAGGTCCGCGCGTATCCGCGTTTCGCCACCGGAGCCTGGGTGCTGGGCACGGCCTGGCTCGGCGAATGGGAACTGGCGTACCAGGCCTATCTGACCAACGGTCGCGGCAGCAGTTCCCACGAGAAGGACGACAACCGGAACAAGGGGATCGGGGGCCGTTTGGTCGTGACGCCGCTGCGCGGGCCTCGTCTGGGCATTTCCTGGTACGGCGACCGCAACGGCGAACTCAACGACGCCCGCCAGGATGCGCTGGGGATCGATCTCGAGTACGACAGCACCGACCTCTACTTCGAGACGGGGATGATCCTGCCGCGTCTGGAAACGCTGGCTGCGGACGGAACACCAACGGGTGTCCGGCGCGAACCGTTCGGCTGGTACGTCATGGCCGGCTACACGCTTCGGGATCGGACCACACCCTTCGTCTACCACGACCGCTACGACCCGGACAGGGACGTGGCCGACGATGGCCAGTACGACACGGCGATCGGGATCAATCACGCCCTTGCCGCAACCGTGTTTCTCAAGGCTGAACTGCACTTCATCGCATTCGAAGACCAGAACCGACAGGGTTACCGGAATCTCGTCACCTCGCTTGCGGTGGCGTTCTAAAGGAGGTGGTCGGCATGAGACGGAATTCACTCGTCGTATTGGTCGCCGTGCTCCTGACACTGCCGGTCTGCCTCGCCGCTGCCACCGAAGCCCGGGCGACAATCGCCGTCGTGGTCAATCCGGACAATCCGGTGACGGAAATCTCGGTGTCGGAGCTGAAGCGCATGTACCTCGGTAAGCGCACGGTGTTCGCCGACGGAGCGGCCATTGTTCTCGGCGCCGTCGAGACGCTGGAAGGACCGTTTTACGAGGCGGCTCTGGGCATGACCGCCTTCAAGGTCAGGCGGCACTGGGTCAAGGCCGTCTTCGCCGGTAGCGCGGGCACGCCGCCCGAAATGCTCAAAGACTGCGCGGCGGCGCTGGCCTTCGTGTCCGGCCGGCGCAATGGCATCGCATTTCTGGATGCCACGGCGGTCGACGACTCGGTCAAGGTGATCCGTCTGGACGGGAAACTGCCGGGCGAAGAAGGATATCCGCTCGACGAAGTCCGGTAAGGGGCTGGCGGGCTGGAAGTATCGGAAGGGACGTGGGGTGAAGGCGCTGCTGCTCAGGATGCCGATCTGGTCGAGGATGACCGCGAGTACGTTCGTCATCCTGATCCTGGTGGTTTCGTTCCTGTTCCTGTATTACCCGCGCATCCAGCAGGATCAGGCGTACCGGAGTCGCGAAGACCGGGATCACGCCATAACCGATATGCTGGCCGTCGGCATCGGGGTTGCCCTGCACCAGGCCGACTACGCGGCGCTGACCGCGGCGCTTGACCAGGTAACCAGCGACGCGCGAACCCGATTCGCTGTCGTGGTGGATCCCGACGGCGAAATCCTGGCCGAATACAATCCGGATTCACTGGTTCTGCCGCTGGCCAGCCTACTCGACGATACCAACTTAATCGACCTCGCCGGTACGCCGGTCCATATCGCGACCCGGGTCGTTTCCTGCCGCGATCAAAATTACGGCACCCTGATCCTGGGCACGTCGTTGACCGACCTGCACCGTCAGGATCGGCAGAACCTCGTGGCTTCCACTGTCATTGCGGTCGCCATCCTGGTGGTCGGGCTCGGGCTTTCGCTGATGTTCAGCCGCTTGATCACACAACCACTGCTGGAACTCCAGCGCGCGGCGACGCGCATCGCCGGTGGCGAGGAAGACGTTGCCATCAACATCACGACCCGGGACGAGGTCGCGCGTCTCGGACTCGCTTTCCGTAGCATGGTGCTGAGCCTGCAGCAATCCCTGCACCGGCAGGCCGAACTGGCCGAGACCGCCGATCGGAACAATCAGGCCAAGGGTGATTTCCTGGCCAACATGAGCCACGAGATACGCACGCCGATGAATGGTGTCATCGGCATGACCGATCTTCTGCTCGACACCGAGTTGACCGCCGAGCAGCGCGAGTATGCCGACACTGCGCGCAATAGCGCAGAATCGCTCCTGACGTTGATCAACGACATCCTCGACTTCTCCAAGATCGAGGCCGGGAAGCTCAGTCTGGAGATCATCGATTTCGATCTGCACGAGGTGGTCGAAGAATCCCTCCGCACGCACGCCTACCGGGCGCAGGAGGCCGGTCTGGAATTCGTCTGCTGTATTGAACCGGAGGTGCCGGTCCTGGTGCAAGGCGATCCGGGCAGGTTGCTCCAGGTTCTGAACAATTTCGCCAGCAATGCCGTCAAGTTCACCGAACACGGCGAGGTGTCGGTGCGCGTGAGCGTCGATGACGACCAGACAGATACGGCGACTTTGCGCTTCGCGGTCAGCGACACCGGTATCGGTTTACCGGCTGATCGCCGGGACTCCCTGTTTTCGCCCTTCACCCAGGCCGATGCATCCACCACCCGGCGCTACGGCGGTACGGGCCTGGGTCTTTCCATCTCGCGACGGCTCGTCGAGTTGATGCACGGAGAGTTCGGTGTCGAGAGTGTCGAGGGCCAGGGTTCGACGTTCTGGTTCGCCGTCACCCTGGCGACGCCGGCGCACAGGCAGCCGCCGGTGGTTCCGGCCAAGGAACTGTACGGCGTTCGTGTGCTCACGGTCGACGACAACGCCACGAACCGCCGCCTCATGGAACTGTTGCTGGAATCGTGGCAGTGCCGCCACGAGGAGGTGGCCGATGCCGCCACCGCCCTGACCCGCCTCCGTGATGCCGCACGTGCCGGCGATCCGTTCCGCCTGCTGATCAGCGACATGCAAATGCCGGAAATTGATGGTGCCGGCCTCGGCCGGGTTGTCGAGGCCGAACCCGATTTCGCGGACACCGCCATGGTGTTGATGACCTCCCGGATCGATCAGGACGACGATGGCATGCGGGCGATCGGATTCTCGGAGATCCTGAAGAAACCCGTTCGACAGCGCGTACTCCACCAGGCGTTGCGGGCTGCTGTCAACTCGGGTCCCGGCACCGATGCCGTATCCGAACCTACCCATGAGAGGCCGACACTCATCGCAGCACCCGACGTCGACCGCAGCCAGGTTCGTATTCTGCTGGTGGACGACAACGCGGTGAACCTGCAGGTGGCGCTCCGCGCCCTGCAGAAGGCCGGTTTCGAGGCCGATACGGCGGTCGATGGTAACGAGGCCATCCAGGCCTTGACCCGGCACGCCTACGATCTCGTGCTCATGGACTGCCAGATGCCCGTGATGGATGGCTACGAAACAACCCGCCTGATCCGGGATCCGGGCTCGCCCGTGATCGCCCACGAGGTGCTCGTGGTGGCCATGACCGCCCACGCCATGCGAGGCGACCGGGAGAGGTGCCTGGACGCCGGCATGAACGACTACCTGACCAAGCCGATCAAGATCGCCTCGTTCATCAGCATGGTCGAGAAGTGGATCCCCGTGACGGCCGGCTGACGGTTCGCCTCGTACCGACCACTGTAAATCAAGCCCACAACCCGAACCGATTCCAGTTGCCGGATCACGTGGCATTACTTGTTTATTGGTGTGATTATTTGTGATATAATTCAGGTTATAATTGTGGGATTAAGGAATACACAGGGCAGGCGAACGTCAGCTGCCCTGTTCTACGACACGCCTGGGCCGGTAACGGAAACTCCGGTCGTATACACGTGATAAGGAAGAATCGAGGAACACCAGATGCGCCGAACGACAGGCTCGCGACGAGCCGGACTATCCAATTCACACGTCCGGATCATCCAGTTCACCGCACTCGCACTGACCGTGCTGACCGTCGTACCGGCGAGCGGCGCGATCATTGCCGACCACACGCGCGTCGCCCGTTTCGACCATATCCCCGCCGAGTATTTCGACTCGATTCGAGAAGGGTACCGGATCTACTACGGACACACTTCCCACGGCGGCCAGATCATGACCGGTCTGGACATGCTGCACGCCGAGGATCCGACACGCTACGTCGCTCCCGAGTTCAGCGAGTACTGGGGTGATCTCGGCCACAACGGCGACACGAGCTGGGTACAGACGACACGCGACTGGCTCGACGCCCATCCGGAATACAACGTCGTGATGTGGGCGTGGTGCGGCGGCTGCTCGGACAACACCGAGGCCGGCGTCGAGATCTACCTGAATGCCATGAGCGCGCTCGAGCTCGTCTATCCCGAAGTGGTGTTCATCTACATGACCGGCCATCTCGACGGGGGCGGGCCGACCGGTGACCTGTACCTGGCCAATAACCAGATCCGCGAATACTGCCAGGTCAACGACAAGGTGCTCTTCGATTTCGCCGACATCGAGAGCTGGGATCCCGACGGCAACTACTACCCGGACGATGACGACGGGTGCGGCTGGTGCTACGACTGGTGCGCCAGCCACCCCTGCCCGAGCTGCGACGAGTGCGCCCACACGCACTGCTTCAATTGCTATCTCAAGGGCAAGAGCTTCTGGTGGTTGATGGCCGCGGTGGACGGTTGGACCGTTACCGGTGTCGGCGACTCGACACCGGCGGCCACCTTCTTCCTCGAGAACAACGTGCCCAACCCGTTCAACCCGAGTACCGAGATCCGGTTCACCGTCAGCGAGCCCGCCAACGGTTCGCTGGCGATCTACTCCGCGGCCGGCGATCGCGTCAGCCTGCTTCACGATGGCCGCCTCGAACGCGGCAGCCACCGGCGGCACTGGGACGGACGCGACGACGCTGGGCGGACACTGCCCGCCGGAACCTATTTCTGCCGCCTGCAGATCGGCCGGCGACTGCAGTCCATCAAGATGACCTTGCTGAAATAGCCAGGGTTCAATCACCGAAACGCGCGACGATCCAGTCGCGAATCGCCGTGAGCGCCAACGGCGCCACGGTCTCGGTGAGGGCGCCGTACTCCAGGATCGTACCGATAGCCGCAGTCTGGAAGAGGTGGTTCAGTCCGTCCAGTCGCCGGACGGTCACGTCGTCATTTCCGGCCTCGGCCAGAGCCGCCTCGATGGCGGGCAGATTCTGGTCCCACAGCACCTGCAGATCCTTGCTGCCGTTGAGCGCCAGGACCGGCACGGTGACGTGGCGTAGATCGTCGCGCGGGTCGTGGTTGAGGAAGAAGCGGAACCAGGGACTGGTGACGTTTTGCAGCTGCATCCGTACGACGTTGTCGAGGGGGGTTCCCACCAGCGTCGGCGACTGCAGCTGTATCAGTTCACGCAGCGCGCCGCGAGTTTCGTCTTCCGGCGCCCCGGTTTTGATGGCGGTCAGTAACGTCTTCTGTATCGTTCGCTGCCGCTGTACGAAATCGTCGTTCGCGCCGCTGGCAAGGCTCATGGCCGCGAGCTGCCGGGGCAGGATCTTGTCGCCCGGTACGCCGGGGCCGGCCAGCAGCACCACGAAGGCGACCTCGGCGGCCTCGGCGGTCTTGTCGTTGTTGGACGTCTGCCGGGCGGCCCGGGCGGCGATAATGCCGCCTTCGCTGTGGCCGATCAGGCCGATCCGCCGGCTGTCGATCTCCGGTCTGGCGGTGAGAAACCGTACGCCGGCCACGGCGTCGTCCGCCAGGTCGGCCGACGTCGCCGTTGCCGGGCCGGCGCTGGAACCACCCACGCCGCGGTCGTCCACCCGCAGCACGGCGATTCCGGCCCGGGTCAGGAAATCCGCCAGCACCAGGAAGGGCTTGTGGCCGAAGATGGTCTCGTCGCGATCCTGTGGGCCGCTGCCGGTCAGCAAGAGCACGGCGGGGTAGGGTGCGTCGGCAGCCGGCAGGGTCAGGGTCCCGGCCAGCGTGATCGCACCGTTGTCGTAGGTGACTTCCTCGGCCCGGTAGGGGAAGGGCGGCTGCGGTGTTTGCGGGCGTTCGAATTCGGCGGCGCGTGCGGCGCCACGCGTGTCCTGGCCGTCGATCAGGATCGGCAAAGGCAGCAATACCAGGCCAATTACGACGACCATGCGTACCCAGGCCGCCACGCCAGGCCGGCGGCCGTCGCGGCTCGCACCGATTCCGTTATGCATCTCGCCATCTCCGTTCGCGGTCCGGCCGGCGGTTAGAATCCCAGACTGGCGAGGGCCTCGCCGGCCATGAGCTGGACGAATTCGTCCTCGTCGTCCGTCTGCACACGTTGCAGGGCGGCGCCGACGCGTTCCCGATGGTCGCCGAGAAAACCGATGGCACCCAGGGTCTGCACGGCCTCCACGCGCACGCCGGCCGCCGGATCGTCGAGGGCCGAAATCAATGCGGGCATCGCCGTGGCGATCTGCGGCACCGGTCCGATCCCACGGAAGCTGTACGCGGCAGCCGCGCGGACGGACTCGTCGGTGTCGGTCAGCGCCTCGACGAGAGCCGGGATGGCGGTCGCGCCGCCGGGGCCGAACTCCGCGATCTGCGCGGCGGCATGTCCACGGAATCCCGGGTCCGGATGCTTCAGCTGCTCGACCAGGGTCGCCAGGTCGGCATCACTGCGCCCGCCGACGGCTTGCCACGCCTCGCTCCCCTGATCGTCGCCGATGTGTTCCTGTTCACTCGTCCGTTGCGGCAACGTGACAGGCAGTTGAACCGGCTCGTCTGATACGGGAAATCGACCATCTTCGGAATGCCGGTCATCCGGTTCCGGCGTATCCGGCGTGGGCAGCGGGTCGGCAGGCTCGGGCGGCGACGTCGGCGGAGCAGGGGAGGTGACCGTCTCCTGAACAGTGGGTTCGACCGGTTGTCCGCGCTCGGCATGGCCCGGGGTGGTCGGTTCTCGGGCGACCGGTTCCTGGGATTGCGCCTGCCCGCCGCGGGAAACCACGGTGCCATCCTCGAGCAGCACCCGCTGCGCCCGATCGGGGGTTGCCCGCGTGCCGACCAGCGGCGCGCTCTCTTCACCGTCCAGTTTCGGTCGCAGGACGAAATCCGTCCGCTGATCGATATCCGCGGCGCTCCCGAGCTGTTGCCGCGAATCGGGCAGCAGGAAATCCTCGAAACGTGTCAGGATCCCACCCTCCCACAAATCGGAGAGTCGCTCCGGATACTCGCCGTTGATGAGCTTGTGCGACTCCATCGCCTGGCCGATCTTACGCAGCGCGCTGTCGACGGCGGTCGTGTCGTCGGCCAGGCCAGGCGACACCAATGCAGACACGATCAGAGCCGCGAGCCAGTAGAATCGCAATCCGGCGGCACATCGCGACGAGATGCAGCGCCCGGCATTCTGTTCACGGCCACTCGTCGTATGGCTCGATTCACGGCTCACAATCCGGCCATTGAAAGTACGCATGGCACATCCTTACGCTGCGCGTTCGAGGTTTTCGCCGACAACCGGCTGGTTGCAGGCGTGCTTGTAGCGGAACATGCGGATCACCCCGCCGCCGCCTGCGGGCGCCTTGTTCTGGGATCCCTGGTAGTTGTTCCGCTGGTTCATCGCCTTGGTCTCGTGGCGCATCAACTCCGAGTTTGCTTTCATGCTGTTGTAGGCGTCTTCGGAAAAACTCCGCGCCTTGTCGGCATCCTGGTACAGGTGGTTGTAGATGGCATCGAGCTCGTCCCCGACGCGTTTCGCCTTGTCGGCATTCTTGAAAGCATCCTCGGTCCTGTCCAGTGCAGGCATGAAGTCATCGTAGATGAACGCTTCTTCCAGCTGGTACTGCTTCAGCTGGTATTCCTTCTGCTTGACCATTTTGATGATGTCCGGATCGGTGCTGCCTCGGTTCTGCAGCACATAGTTCCGGTCCTGCATCGCCATCACGTAATTGTAGTTCTGGCATGACGAGATCCTGCCCTCGCGTCCCCGACGCAGCTTGGCCGGATCGGACAATATGTCGGCATCGAAAAACGCGCCGTGCCGCGCCTTGCCCACGCCGGCATCGATGCCCATCAGCATGCCGTGCATCTCCATGTAGTTGTCGAGCCTTCCGTCGTGATCGCCGATGAGCCAGCGGAAGTTCTTGTGGGCGGCGAACTGCTCCTTCAGGGCGATGACCTCGGCATAGGTCAGGTCCGAGGCCATGCGCGAATCGTCGAGCCAGCGCGTGACCAGCACGTAGTACTCCTTACGACCGTCCTTCGCCGGGTAATACCTGGCGGTCGCCGTCGGGGCGCGGTAGCCGAAGATGTCCTGCATGACCGGACTGCCGTGGATGAGCTCCGCCTCGATGCCCATCTCCAGCCCCTCGCGGCTGGGATAGAGTGCGTCGTCGCCCCAGCTCATGATCTTGACCACGTACTTGTCGTCGCCGACGTGCATCTCGTAGACCGGATTGGCGCTCTCGACCCCGACACGCTTGGCCTGGCATTCGTGGCCGCCGGCCTTGAACTTCCCGTACGACTTGCTGCCCAATCCGCCCAGCTCGTTCTTCTTCATGGTATCGTCGAGAACCGCGAAGATCCGATCCATCTCCGACCCTTCGATGGCTGTCTGTGGCGACGGGATATGCGCGGGACGCTTCTTCAGGGCTTCCGCGAGCTCGGCGGCGAAGGCGCGCCTGACCCGAATGCGCATGAGCTCGTCGGCGAGCTCTGCCTGCATGGCTTCGGACATGTCCTCGATCTTCATGATCGCCAGGTCGTACTTCTTTACCGCCGCCGCGGCCGTCTCCGCTGTGTTCGCTTCCAGAACCTGGACGCCGGCCTTGTATTCGAGTTCGATGGCGGAGCCGGGTCTAGGGGCCACTTCGTCCAGCTTCATTTCCAGATACTTGTCCATTTCCTCGGGTTCGACGGCGCGCCCGCGGGCCTCGACGATTGACTCGGTGGTCACGGGTTCCGGCGGGGCTTCGACGTGTGTTTGCCGGCGCATCCCCTTTTCGAGCTGGGACTTCGGAATCGAAGGTTTGGGTGCAGATTGAGTCTCAGGAACCGGTGTCGGACGGGTTTCGGGTACCGGCGTCGGCCGCGTTTCCGGAACGGGTGTCGGACGGGTTTCGGGAACCGGCGAGAGCTGGGTCTCCGGCGCCTCCGGCGTCGGTTGCGTCTCCGGGGGAACCGGTTTCCGGACGGGCGTGAACAGATCGGCCTCCTCGAGCTTCTTGACGTTCCACTTCATGTGCTCGATCTCGTGACCGACCTTCTCGCCCAGCTTACGCGTGTAATAGGCGGCCATGCGCGCGTCCTGTCCGCGCGTGGCGTGCTTGAAGGCATCGATGGCCTTGAACATGGCGAACTGCTGGTCGATCAATGCATCCGATCCGGGCAGGAAGGTCTCCAGCAGCGGGCTACGTTTCACGTTATTCGAGTAGTTGTTCAGGAATTCCAGGCGCAGCTTGTTGCGCGCGAGATCCTCGGCCGCCAGGGCCTCGTCGAGCTTGGTCAGAACCCGGTTCGTCTGCGCCGCCTCGGAGGCGAAGCGGTTGACCTCGGCGTCGTACTTGGCCAGCACGGCGTTGATGGTCTTCGGCGGCACCTTGGAATGGTGAATGAGGTTGCGGCAGACGTTGGGATCGAAAGCCGTGAACAGCAGGGCCTCGACGCAGGTGGCGACCCGCGGCCCCGCAACCCGGTGGGTGTATTCCATCATATGATGCAGATAATACAGGTCGGAGATGACCCGCGCTCCGGCCCAGAACACTTTCCATTCCGGCGGTCCGTCGGTGCGGAATTTGTACGATTTCTCCAGGTGGACGTAGGCCCGGCTGAGCGCCTTGCCGATATGGGGGCCCGCGCCGGGGATTCTCTGGACCGTCTCGAAGACCTTGCCCCAGCCGACCAGCGACGCAACGATCTCCTGACCGGTGCGGATTTCCAGGCCGGCGGCCTCGGCCGCCCGCATCACCCGTGCCGAACGCAGACCCCAGAATCCCGTGGCCAGCCGTCCGCCGATGGAGCCCACAGAAAAGGGCAGCAATATCATGGCGGTGTTCTTGGCGCTGAAGAGGTCGAATGTATAGGCGAGGCGGTTGTTCTTGACCTCGAGGTAGGTGTCGATCCCGGTGGAGAAATCGATCTTGCTGCCTTTCACGGCCAGCTCATACAGCCTGGGACTCTCGGTGACCAGCGCCGCCAGTTCGGGCAGTTTCAAAGCCATCTGGACACAGGTGCCCAGGTGGCGGTACTCCTCGGTGCCATAGGGCGTGTCGTTCAGTTTCCGCAGGCGGAGCCAGTTGGCGAGATTTTGGCTGCTGGCGTCGTGGGCGATTTCCTCCAGAGTTATATCCCGCTTCAACAGAGCCACGATCGTTTGCAGACCCATGTACAGATGGGTGCCGTAGTCCTGGATCGCCGAGGACAGTTGTTGTTTCGCCATGGCGGTCGTGTTCTCGGGATTACCCACGAAGGGCACGGTGGCGTTGTCCCAGGCGCGTGCCACACCGGCTGTCAACGTCACGTACAGGTTTTCCAGGGACGCGTCGAAACCGTAATTGTCCTCTTCGGACATGCCCTGGTCCGCGAGATACTGCACGAATACATCGCGCGCCTGCTTGATCTGGGTTCCGGTCTTGACGGCCAGCGATTCGATCATCTTCAGTTCGAGCCGGGCCACGTTACGCATGGCCAGCTCGTACTCGGGGCTGCCGGGCCAGGCGATGCGCGCCACCGTCCGGTACTCGAACAGCGCTTCTACCGGCGAGTGGTCGTTGTCGTACAGCGAGGCCAATGCCAGGCGGATTTCCGGACTGAGTATCCCCAGCGACAGCTCCTCCCGCTTGGCCTTCCACAGGGCCAGTTCCCCGGTGTTGAGGTAGATCATGGGCGCGGCGAGCGTGTCCATCTTTTCCCATTCCTCGCGCCACCGCTTCAGCTCCCGGTGGAAATTGCCGGCCTTCTCGCTGGCTTCTTCCTGCTCGGCAATAGTGTCGAGGATCTTCTTGGTGGCCTTCTCGGCCTGATCGACGAGGGTGGGGACGAGTTTGCGGATGTGCTTGATGACCGCGGAGGCCTCCTTGAGTTCCTCCGTGAGTTTCCGCCGGGTCTCTTTCGCCAGTTTCACGTGCGAGTCCGGGCGTGAGATCTTCTTCATCTGGCCGCCCTGGACGATGTACTGGTCACCCGGATAGGGTATGCGATGCTCTTCCAGCGCGCCCAGCAGGATTGCCTGCCGCTTCTGTAAACGGGCCAGGGTCTTGCCCCAGCCGTTGGCGGACTTCATGGCGGTGCGATACTCCTTCAGCGCGTCCTTGGAACGCGGCACCATCTTCTCCGTGTACCACTCCAGGAAACCGTCGTCGACCGCAACTGCAGGGCCGCCCGTGCCAGGGACGTTGATCTCGCCTGCCTCTTCCTCCGCATTGGGCGTGATATCGGAAAGGCGGCGGTACAGGGCGCCGGCCACGCCCCAGTATTTGTAGCCGAGCGGCTCGAGCATGAACGACTCCTGCTCGGCCAGGGGATCCGCATCGTCGCCGAGCTCGCCGCACAGGTAAGGAATGAAACCCTCGCGCTTCCCGAATTCATATTCCTGCTCGAGCGCGTCTCCAGGCCAGAAATCCGCCACGTGCTCGCCATTGTGCTCGACGAAGTACTCTTTGTTGTCGGGGTCGTGGTCGAAGATCAACTGCTGGGGCAGGCGCGGAATATCCTCGTAGAATTCGTTGATGTGGAGCGTTGGTGTGTTGGTGATGAGGTCCCAGGTAATGCGGCGCATATCCTCGATGCCGCCGAACTCCGGTCCGTTTTCGCGCAGGTCGCCGGTCACCAGCACCTTCGCGGCGCTGCGATCGAGAATGACCGCGGGAAACTCGATGCGACAGGTGTGCTGGAACTCGTCCCGAACCATGCGCAGGCCTCTGCTCGTCATCCACGCGTTATCGAGCTCGTCCATGTTGCCGGGATGGTAGATGCGGCCGTTGGTGTCCTTCTGGCGGTGGTAGGTTTCGTTGAACGAGAACGTGACCGCGCGGTTCTCCACCGCGATCGAGCCGTCGAGCACCCTGGCCTTGCTGTCGCTGTACGCCGGCCAGCTGCCGGTGAGGCGGTACTCATCCGAATCGCCACTGTACGATCCCCAGGATCCCGTATCGGCTTTCTTGGTCACGATCCGGTCGAAAGCCCAGCCGTTACGCTTGTACAACAGGTCCGTCTCGGCATCGGCCAGGCGTTCCCAGAGCGCCAGGTCGATCGTCTGGTGCGGGTCCTTTTCCTCGTAGCCCATGACCACCTGAAAATCCGAAATACCCAGGCCCTTTTCGCTTCTGATCTCGAAGAAGGTCGCCCGGATGCCGCCTCGCATTTCCTCGGGGTACTGGTTCGCCGGCTCCACTGGCCGCTCGTACCAGGTGTCCTGGGCGTATCCCGCCGTGTACCAGACCCCCGACGACGGCAGCTCGAACCACAGGGAGTACCAGCCGCTGGGCGCATCCGGTGGGAAGAAGATCTGAACCGGATCCTTGCGGCCTTGATACGGACCGATATCGTCGTTCCGTCGGGGAATATCCCGGAAGTACAGGTTCTCGAAGATCAGTACCGGCAGATCTTGAGCAACGCGGACACCCGTGTACTTCGGATCATCGCGGAAGAAATCCATACCAGCGAGAATGCTGCTGTGGATCTTGATCTCCTCGGGTACGTCCCCACCATCCAGGCGGGCGACGCCCCAGTCCTTGATCAGATCGATAAACAGTTCCTGCTTCCCGGCTCCGTCGCTGGGGGGATCGAAGCCGCTGTAGGTAATATCCGCCGTGACCCGGGTCCACTGTCCGGAGTTCTCGAAATGAAACGGCAAGTGCACGGCGACCGGCTGGTCGGACCAGGCGAAGCTCAGCTTCTTGGTGGTGGGCACCAGCCGCTCGTGCTTCTCGCCCCGGAACTCCACCTCTACGCGCTCGACGGAGGTAACGAAGCCGCGCGTCAGCTCCTCGGTATGCCGGGGCACGATGGCCTTGGCCCCAGCCTGCCACGAATCGCCGGTGGCCGGAGTCACTTCGCGAAAGTCGTCGGGCAGCGACAGGGATTCCGGGATCAGTAAGGTTTTCGGACGGCTGAGGGCCACCGGTTCCTGGTCGAGCGGCCATCTGGTCAGGCCGGTTTCGGAGAAATGAAAGACGCGGCCGGTGGCGGTCTTGCGGTCCTCGGACACCACGGCATAGATCCCGGTCCACTGCCACTTCTGCAGTTCTTCGTTGAAGTGCACGATGTGCAGGTTGTTGTACCCTTCCTTGTCAAGGCCCTTGCCCAGGGGCCAGGTGACCTCGACGCCTTCGGGGAATGTCGACCCGTGTGGCTCCAGGCGCGCCACGCTGATCAGCGGATTGTTCTCGCCGAGTCCCGGCCGGTCCGAAACGTCCTTCAGCAAGGTCGCCTGCAGACGTCGAAAGTCGGGCGATGCCCCCGGGGGGATGTGTATCGTGACCTCGCTGCCCCGCGGGTACCTCAGCTTTCCGGGCTGGTCGCGGAACACGTAACCCAGCACGAGGAGGGCGGCGATCGCCAGCATCAGAACGCAGCCCAGCGTTCCTGATTTCTTACCGGGTTGCTTCTCATCCGAGGAAGACGTTTCTGTTGCATCGCTCTTGCTGGTCTGATCGTTCATGACATCCCCTCGGTTGTGGGAGGACTCGCCGGTGCGAACGGCTCGCGGCGGGACATCCGTGAAAGACTCCGAAGCCATCCACGTATCGTGTGGTTTCACGGAGGAAGGAGCTTGCCCGCCTGGTCCGCTGCGATTGCGGTAGCATATCACGGTGTGGTATACCTGACAATCGTCGACGGATCTGTCGCCCGGCTGCACGCCAGTGTAAGAACTCCGTCGTTCCCTAAACAATAATTATGAAAATTCGGGTGGTGAACCACGCTGTCGAATGACAACGCCACCTGGTTGTTGTTGAAGCCCGGCTTGCGGCCGGCGCGTCAACTGTTGGGGGGAGGTAGAACCATGTTCGGAAAACGATGGTGTATCACGGTAGTGTTGCTGATGGCCTTCGTCGGATCAGCGCTGGGAGACTGGGACGAGTCCATGCCCGCCAAGTGGGTGCAGTACCCTGATCTGAGCCCGATGGGTATCGATGTGAGCTGCACCATCTGGCAGAATGAATTCATCCTGGCGGACGATTTTCTGTGCCAGGAGACAGGCCCGATTACCGACATCCACATCTGGGGATCCTGGTTGGGGGATTACATCCCGTTTCAAGAGGATCCGCATGCGGTGCGTTTCGTTCTGAGTATTCACGCGGATATTCCCGTCGGCCCCGATATCGAGTACAGCCGGCCCGGCGAGGTGCTGTGGTGGCGGATATTCGACCCCGGCGACTTTATCGCCCGGCCGTGGGCCGAGGATATCGAGGAAGGCTGGATGAATCCGCCCGAGGAGTACATCTTTCCTGCTGACTGGACCTGCTGGCAGTACAATTTCCGCATCCCGGTGGAAGAAGCGTTCGTGCAGCAAGGCACCCCTGACGAGCCGGTCGTGTACTGGCTCGACGTTCAGGCCCTGCCCATGGACGACGCGGCCCAGTTCGGCTGGAAGACCTCGATCGATCACTGGAACGACAAGGCGGTCTGGGGCGTCGGGTTGGAGCCGTATCCGGGTCCCTGGTGGGAACTGTTCTACCCGCCCGGCCACGAGATGCAGGGTCAGCCGATCGACCTGGCCTTCGTGATCGGCGGCGAGGGCGGTCCGCCGCCGGAGCTCGATTTCGGTGATGCGCCGCAGAGTTATCCGGTGCTATTGGCGAACAACGGCGCCAATCACGTGCTCGGGATCGGCCCGTACTTCGGCTTTGCCGGCGGTCCGGCGCCCGATGGCGAACCGGACGGCTTGCCGACCCCCGACGCTACCGGCGATGATGCAAACAACATCGATGACGAGGACGGTGTGTCCTTCGGTCCACCGGTGGCGCCCGGCGGTTCGACCACCGTGACCGTATCGGTGGTAGGTAACGGCTTCGTGAACGGCTGGGTCGATTTCGACGGCGACGGCACGTGGTACCAGGCGGACGAACACGTCGTCATCAACCAGGCGGTCAGCAGCGGGACGCACACCTTCAACTACACCGTGCCGACAACCGCGGTGCCCGGTGTCACCTTCGCTCGTCTGCGCATCAGCGCCAACGGCGGCGAGATGTCCGACGGCCCGTCACCCGACGGCGAGGTGGAGGACTACCGCCTGCGGATCCTCGAGGAACCGGAGCCTTACAAGTGGATCCAGAACCCGGATCTGAGTCCCGAGGGTTTCGACGTGAACGCTACCCGGTACTGGCCGTACCTGCTGGCGGACGATTTCCTCTGCACGCAGCCCGGACCGATTACCGAGATCTTCGTCTGGGCCTCGTGGCTCAACGACTATCTGCCGTTCCAGGATCAGCCCGACGCGGTGCGTTTCACGTTGAGCATCCACGCCGACATCCCGGCCGAAGAGAGCCCCACCGGCTACAGCATGCCGGGCGAACTGCTCTGGCTCGGTGAATTCGAGCCCGGCATGTTCGAGACCTTCCCGTTCGCCGAGGGCATCGAGGAGGGCTGGCTCAATCCGCCCGAGGAATACTTCTTCCCCGCCGACTGGACGTGCTGGTTGTATCACTTCCAGATCGACGAGGACATGGCCTTCCTGCAGCGGGGCAGTCTCGAAAATCCCAAGGTGTACTGGCTGGACGTTCAGGCGACACCCCTCGATCCGGACTCCTGGTTCGGCTGGAAGACCTCGATCGACCACTGGAACGACAACGCGGTGTGGATCGACGCAGTGGAACCGTTCATGGGTGACTGGTACGAGTTGTGGTATCCGCCGCAGCATCCGCTGTATCCGCGGGCCATCGACCTGGCCTTCGCCTTGATCGGGCCGGACTGGACGCCGGTTCCGGACACGACGGTCCCGCGGAACTTCGGCTTGCGGCAGAACACGCCGAATCCGTTCAACCCGAAGACCGAGATCAGCTACGATGTGCCGGCCGACGGTGGCCGCGTCACGATCGAGATCTTCGATATCGCGGGTAATCGGGTGCGTACGCTGCTCGATGAATTCCGCGGTGCGGGCAGTCACAGCGTTTTCTGGGACGGCATGGACGACCAGGGACAGGCGCTGGCGTCCGGTGTGTATTTCTACCGTCTCGAAGCGCCGAACGTCCAGGCGACCAAGAAGATGATGCTGCTGCGCTGATCAGCATCGGAACAACTACCACCGAATCCAGCCCCCGGCGAAATCGTCGGGGGCTGGTTGTCGATGGCGGTGCGCTCACGTCATCGCAACACGGTCAGTTTCCAGGTTCGCGGCTGCTCAGCGCCCGCGACCAGCCGTGCGAGGTAGATGCCCGAAGGCAGCTCGACGCCGCTGTCATCCCGCCCGTGCCAAGTCACGGTGTGGGCGCCCCGGTCGGTGGCTCCGGATACGAGCTGTCGCAGCCGCCGTCCCTGCAGGTCGAAGATCGCCAGGTCCAACGGCGCGCGCTCGGGCAGCACGAAGCTGATCGTGGTGCGCGGGTTGAACGGGTTCGGGTAGCACGTGAACTGCGAGGGTCGCTCGAGTTCCTGGCCCGGATTCACCGCCGTATGCGGGCACGGATCGACCGGATACCCTTCGTAGCGCCAGATTTCTCCGTCGTCCTGCGCCAGGAAAATGGTGGTCTGGTTGGTGTCGCCGCCGCCGATCAGGGCCGCGCCTTCCTGGTTGGCGCCCGCGAGTTCGTATTCACGGAGCGGTGTTCCGTCGCGGGACATCTCCACGATGACGTCGTACAGATCGTAGATTGCGAACAGCACATCGGTGCAGGGATCGTGATGCATACCGGATATGTCATCCCGGCCGCCGGGCGAGGCGAAGTCGTCGATGTGCTGGACGATGCCGCCGGGCAGCAGGCGGAACACGAAAATCCGGCCGTCATTCTGCAAGCCGGCGTAGAAAAGCCCGTCAACGTAGGTAAGCGCCTCGATCCCCAGGTTGGACGGTCCATCCATCCAGTCGGTCAGATCCCAGTGATTGCCGGTCGTTTGACCGGTCGCGAGGCTGAACTCGAGCACTCCGTCCGGTTGTTCCACGGCCAGATAGACCAGATCACCCTCGGGATCGATCAGTGTGACACCTTCGAGATCGCCCGGCACTTCCCAGGTCGTGAGGTTCTCGCCGGAGGCGTCCATCTCCGAAACCAGGCCGGAGTCGCTGACCACGACGAGTGTCTGGCGGCCAGGGTGCCACACCGCGCCACTGGGCTCGTAGTATTCCGGCAGATGACCAGGTTCGCCGATCTGGCCGATCTCGGTGCCGCTGTCGGCCGGCCAGGCGTCCACCCGGTTTGATCTCGCCGGCGCGTTGATCGAAACGGTCAGTAGCACTAAAAGCAACGGCGGCAGTATGTTAGGGCGGTAGGGCATTCCTGGTTGATCCTTCTGCGTATCCGGATGATCGGTCGTGTTCCCGTTCCGAACGGTCTGATTCATAAATAGACAAACACCAGCAATTATACCACATGGCGCGTGGATCCCCTGTCGCTTCTGAACACTCGGCCGTCTCGATTTCGGCTCACAAACGCCGGATGATGTCGTTGATTGTAGCGGCGGTTTGTAGTAGAGTGAGTTGATGCAGGACGGAATAGCACTTGTATCGTCCTTTTCCGGATAAGAGGAGTCTGCGGAAACCTCGCCGGTCGCCGGCTTCGAAATACACACCGGATCCCCGCCTGGAGGGAGATAAGCATGAAGAACCTGTTCTTCGCCGAAGCGCTGCTGCTCGTTCTGACCGGTATGGCGTGCGAAGTCTTCGCCGATCCCCTGGGAGCATACGAAGGAAGACGGCTCTATGTCTCCCACTGCCAGCTTTGCCACGGTCCAGGCGGCGAGGGCGACGGTCCCCTGGCCGCGCAAATGGGGATTAGCCCGGCGGATCTGACCACCACCATCAGGTCCAGAAGCGACACGATTCTGAAGAAGGTCATCTCAGGAGAGGGTGCCCAGACGATAACCGGTCGGGACCGGCACAACCTGGTAACCGACGCCATGCCGGAATGGGCCGGTGTTTTCGACGACACTCAGGTTGATGCGTTGATTGCCTACCTGCGTTTCCTGAGTACCTCGCAACACGGCCTGATGGGCAATCCCGAAACGGGTTACCGGCTCTATCGGAAATACTGTCAGGTTTGCCACGGCGAAGATGGAACCGGTGAAGGTGTCATGACCGGGCTCATGGACCTCGAACCGATGGACCACACCAATCCGGTGGCGATGAATCGCCTGAGCAACGACGAGCTGATACAGAGTATCCTCGATGGCGCGGGTGATTTCATGCCCGCCTGGAAAGGTATTCTGGAGCAGAGCGAGGTCGAAGGGCTGGTCAGCTACATTCGGTTGCTGGCGCAGTAGGGCTCCGCGACCGGTCATGGGGAGCGGAAACCACGCGGTGTTCGCGTGGCAATCTCCATGGCCGGCTCGAGACATTCGATGGCGACGGCCAGTATTCGCAGCAGGCGCAGACAGAACGCCCGGTGCGCCAGGATTCAGTTCGGTCGGCAGCGTGTTGACCAGCGCACTGCCGTCCGCGCTGAGTTTCGCCGCGTAGATGGACACGTAGGTATTCCCGGCGCCGAGGAAGTCGAGCGAAGTGGTGAAGCCGACCACGTGGGCGCATCCGTCTTCGTCCACCACGATGTTGTGGCAATCGTCAACGATATCGCCGCCGAGGAAGGTGCCATACACCAGGCCGCTGCCGTCGGTTGCTACCTTGGTCACGAAACCGTCGGCACAGTTGACGGGATGGCCCGGGAAACCTTCCTCGCACCCCAGGATCTCGCCGACGAAATACTCCTGGAAAGCGCCGGGCGTCGTCGGAAAGTCGGCCGACCGGGTCGAACCGGCCAGGTACGCACAACCGTCCGCGCCCACGGCCATCATGCGCAGGTAATCCACATCTTCACCGCCGAGGTAGGTGCCAAACAGCAAGGTACTCCCGTCGGCCGACAGCTTGGCGACGAAGATACTGTGCGGATCGGACTGGATGGGGCTGGCCAGCGGAAAATCGTCGGCGTTGGTCCTGCCGGCGATGATGATGTTCTCATCGGCATCGAGCCCCACGCCATGGGCCCATTCATCCTCGAAACCGCCGAAGTACGTGCTATAGAGAATCTCGTTGCCGGCTGCATTCAACTTCATGATGAACACATCCTGGTAGATGTAGAGCGGGGCGCTCGGTTCACCCTGATAGGCGTCGGGAGTGGTCGGGAAATCGGTCGATCCGGTGGTGCCGACCAGGTAGATCTCCCCCGCGTCGTTGAAGGCGATGCCCTGGCCTTCGTCGGTATAGTCACCACCGATGAAGGTGCTGTAGAGAATCGTGCCGTCCTGCGCCGACACCATCGTCAGGAAGGCATCGCGGAAGTGGATCCGCGTGGGATGAAGCGCGTCGGGTGTCGTCGGAAAACTCTCCGACGAGGTCCAGCCGGTGATCCAGACGTTGTTCTGTGCATCGAGTACGACGTCTGCGGCATAATCGTGCGCCCCCGAGTCGCCAACGATGGGCAGTGTCCACACGAGGTCTCCCGCGGCGTCGAGCTTGAACAGGAGAATATCCAGACTATGGTGATTCTCGTACCAGGAAGCGATGACGTACGCGTTCCCGTCGCCGTCGACGACCATGTCGTTGCCGCGTGACAGGTAATAGCCATCGAGCACCGTTTCATACATGAACTCGGGGACATCCGCCTGTGCGCTAGGGACGAGGCTCGCTACCAGCACCAGGACGGTCAACAGTTTCACGCCAGTGGACGGATTCATTACTCGGTCCTTTCGAAGGCTACATGGCGGTCGCCACTCGTGTGGGCGACGAGCGGATTCCGCCGGATGCTGAATGTGCGGCTGACTCAACGGTCCGGTTGCCCGCTTCATGAGTCTCGATAACGGGCCCCGGTACGGTATCGGCCGTGAAACCCGAGGCCTACTACTGGATACGTATTCGAGAACGATCTGTGACGTTTGTGGGTGTGAACACCAGGCAGTCTGACGGGATGACGTCGGGATCTGCTGGGATATTGTAGTGGAAAAATGAGTGGTTTGCAATCAGTCCCGGGCAGATCAGGTCTTCGTGACGGGGTCACACATTCGGGACTCCTGCGTAGTATCAATCAGCAGGACCGAGTGTTTCGGCTCCCGCCAGCAAGGAAGGTGTTCCCATGAGAGCTCTTTGGCTTCTTATATTGTTTTCGTTGTCGGCGTGCGCAAACGACGACGCCGGCAATGTCGTCGGCTCCGACCGGATCAGGATGCTCAATGAGGAATTTGCCTTCATCGACGTCAATGACGGCGGTGCCTTCATCAACGACGCCATGATTGTCCTGACCGAAGTGATGGCTTCGAACGGCATCATTCATGGCATCGACGCGGTCCTGCTGCCTGAGAATGCGCAGGACGATGAAGACCAGACCATCGTCGACGTGGCCCTGGCCATCAATGCGGAAACCGGTGAATTCGGTACGCTCATCGCCGCCCTGACGGCCGCGGATCTGGTGGGCGCCCTGGACGGCGATGACCTGTTCACCGTCTTTGCTCCGACAGATGCGGCCTTCGCGGCAATCGATCTGAACCCGGAGAACATCGGCGACGTCCCGCTGGAAGACCTGACGAACATCCTGCTCTACCACGTCACCAACGGAAGCCAGGCGGCTGCCGACGTCGTGATGTATGACCAGATCTGGATGCTCAACGGTGACTTCACGACCGTCGAGGTCGGCGGCGGTACCGAGCGTCAAATGGGAGGCGTGTACATCGACGACGCCATGGTTGTTCAGGCAGACGTGATGGTGTCGAACGGCATCATTCACGTTGTCGACGCGGTTCTGTTGCCCATGTCGGACCCGGCTCTGTTGACCATGTCGAGCGAGTAGACTGAACTGTAAATGCAATCTGTAAACGACTGCGGGGCCGACCATCGGCCCCGCCGTTCTTTTCTGATTTCGCCCCCTTCCGTCTCCCCCCAAGAAATCGCCGCCCAACCCCATTTTTCATTCGCGTCCGGGCCTTCCGCGCACGATATTAGCCCGGTTAAACTTTTCACGACCCCGCGCCCGGACCCGGCCCCGTCAGGCCCGGCGCGGCCGATAAACGCCAGCAAAGGCTTCGTTTTCGAGTAGACAACCTACCCAACGCCAAGGAGAGGGACCCATGATCAAGCCGCACGGTTCGGACACTCTCAACCCCCTGTACGTCGCCGACGACGCCCAGCGCTCTGCCCTCGAGAAGGAAGCGACGGATCTGCCCAAGCTGCTGGTCTGCTCCCAGGCGGCCGCCAACGCGGTGATGATGGGCTCCGGCTACTTCAACCCGCTCACGGGCTTCATGAGCCTGGCCGACGCCGTGTCGGTCTGCGCGACGATGAAGACCGGCTCCGGCCTGTTCTTCCCCACGCCCATCGTGAACGTCGTGAAGGACGTGGCGGGCATCGAGGTCGGTCGGCGCATAGCCCTGCTGGATCCGAACGTGGACGGCAACCCGATCCTGGCCATCCAGACCGTGACGGCCATCGACGAGGCCACCGACGAGCAGATGGCCACCATGACCCAGCAGGCCTACGGCACGGACGACGGGGACCACCCCGGCGTGGCTGCCTTCAACAGCGTGGGCAAGTTCTTCGTGGCCGGTGACATCCAGGTCCTGAACTACTCCTACTTCGCCACCGACTTCCCCGAGACCTTCCGTACCGCGACGCAGATCCGCGAGAAGATCGAGCAGAACGGCTGGAACAAGGTCTGCGCCTTCCAGACGCGGAACCCGATGCACCGCGCCCACGAGCAGCTGGTGAAGATCTGCATGGACCGCGTGGGCTGCGACGGCGCCGTCATCCACATGCTGCTGGGCAAGCTCAAGAAGGGCGACATCCCGGCCGACGTGCGGGACGCCGCCATCCGCAAGATGGTCGAGCTCTACTTCGAGCCGAACACCTGCGAGATCACCGGCTACGGCTTCGACATGCTCTACAGCGGTCCCCGCGAGGCCGTGCTGCATGCCGTGTTCCGCCAGAACATGGGCTGCACGCACCTGATCGTCGGCCGCGACCACGCTGGCGTGGGCGACTACTACGGCGCCTTCGATGCTCAGGAGATCTTCCACACGGACATGGTCAAGGGCATGCTGGAGATCGAGATCTTCGAGGCCGATCACACCGCCTGGTCCAACGTCGTGGGCGACGTGATCATGATGCGCGAGGCCCCCGAGGGCCACAAGAAGGAGGACTTCGTCTTCCTGTCGGGCACCAAGGTCCGCGAGATGCTGGGCGCCGGCAAGGCACTTCCGCCCGAGTTCGCGCGTGCCGAGGTCGCCGAGATCCTGATGAAGTACTACCAGAGCTTGAACTAGGGCTCGAAGTAGAGAACCTGAACCGGGTTCATTGGAACCGGCGCTCTCCCTCACCGGGGGGCGCCGGTTTTTTCTTGAGTCCGGCCCCGCGGCATTGTCGATGTGCTCTTTCTCGTGCGCCGCGGATAGCTGCACACGGATCCGGGCCGCGGTCCGGGTGGGATCTCAGGCTATACGACTGAGCCCAGGAACTACTAATTGTTCGGTATGCAGCACAACGTGACTGTCTGTGCGATTACTGTCCGTGAATAACCGGTGCGTTATTGAATACACTCCAATTGAATTTGCTCAATAGGATAGTCTATACTCGTTCCATTCAAAGCTCTGCAGTTTCGGTCTCGCCGTCTGGTATTGACCGGCCAGCCGTCGTGTTACCACAGGAGCATCTGTCGTACGGCGTCGACGTCCAAGCCAGCCCGACCTAGCGCACAAGTACCATCTTCTGCTTGACGGTACCCTGAGGCGTTTGCAGGACGGCGAAGTACTCTCCGGTCGGCAGCCGGCGCCCGGCATCATCCGTACCATCGAAACGGACACGGTGACGTCCCATGGGCTTGTTCGCGTCGAGAAGCGTACGCAAACGCCTTCCCCGCAGGTCGAATACCTGCAGCCTGACCGCGCCGCCGGTGGTCAGTCGGTATTCGATCGTCACCAGGGGATTGAACGGGTTGGGCCAGCAATTCAGCTGGACCGCTGGAATCGTCGTCTCCCGGTCACCCGCCGAGGAGATCTCGACACCGACCCCGAACAACGAAATCTGTACCAGCGACTGCCCCGGATCGTTGCTCTCCAGAACCAGATTGCCGGTCGCCGGTCCGACCTCGTGCGGCGTGAAAGATATCCTCAATGACCGGGCGGCGCCGGGTGGCACGACCAGTTCTTCGAGGTTCGCAGCGAAGGGGCCCTCGCCGGCGGTGATACCCGCGATCCGCAGCTCGCCGTTTCCGGCGTTGCCGATCTCCAGCAGCAGGTGCTCGGTGTAGCCCACGCCCACCGCACCGAAGTCGAGGCTGGCCGGATCGACCACCAGCAGTGGTGCGTTACCGAGCAGCTGATCGATCACTCCCACCATGTTTTCCGGATCGTACTCGGTGTTGAAATACGCGATTTGCCCGCTCTGGTCGATAACATAGTCGAGAGGGAAGGGCGAGGCGGACGGGGCCTGGACGTACTGTTGGTACGTCGCACCGGCTTCCAGCAGAATGGGGAAGCTGAGACCGAACGTGTTGGCGAACGCCGCCACGACCGCCGGGGCATCTCCATTGTTAAGGCCGAGAACCTGGACATCCTGATCCTGGAAGCGCTGCCAGATGGTCCATTCGAGGTCCGAAAACTCCGGACCGCAGACCGGTCACCAGTTGGCGAAGAAGGCCAGAACCACCACCTTCCCGAGATAATCGGAGAGGCTGTGCAGAGTGCCGTTCAGGTCATGGTAGGTGAAGTCCGGCGCCGGGTCGCCCAGCTCCAGGCTGTTGGGATCGTCGCCCGCGATGACCGGGAAGAACCGGGCCGGCTCGTCCGGATCGTCCGCGTCGATACGGACGAAGGTGGCGTCGAAGCCGGGAAGCTGCGGAGAGAAGGTCAGGGTGAGCTCGTGGCTCTGTCCCGGCGGTACGACGAAGTTCACCGGCGGCTCCACGACAATCGTCTCGCTGAAGGTCTGTACATTGCTCACCGCCAGCGAACCGCCACCGGTGTTGATGCAGGCGAAGGTGAGCTGCTCGGTCTCTCCCGGCGGTACCCCGGCGAAGGCCAGTTCCCGGAAGGGCAGATGGATATCGCCGGCCGAGGTGGGTCCGAACAGGTAGCCGCGCACCCGTCCCCAGTCGGCCAGTGTGACCTCGTTGCCCCGCGCGGCCAATCCCATCGCCCGGATCGGCGCAATCTCGAAACCGACCCGGCCGGGGCTTTCCGGAAACGACAGGTCGATCACCTCGATGTCGTCCCAGTCGGCCAGATAGAGGGTGTCCCCGACCGCGGCCACCGACATGGCCAGGCCCGAGCTGTTGTAGTTGCCCATCCAGACGGGATTTTCCGGATCGTCGACGTCGAACACATCCACGCCGGCGCTACCGAGCGCCACCACGGCCAGGTCGCCGGTCACGCAGATGTCGACCGCAGCGCCGGACGTCGGTATCGAGACGACGTGGACCGGTGCGGTCGGATCGCTTGCCTCGACGACGGCCAGGCCGCCGCCGCCGTCGGCCACGAGGGCGAATTCGTCCCGGAAGGCCACATCCCACGAGTGAAACAGGGAAGTAAGCTCGGCGACGGTCACCGGCGCCGCGGGATCGCCGAGGTCCAGCACCTCGAGCCCGTCGCCGTGACGCGCCGCGTAGAGGTACCCATCGCGGATAGCCATCCCCTCGTAGGACAGGCCCATGGCGCCGTGAATGGTCTCGAGTTGCGGCAGCGAGGGCTCGGCGACATCGATCACGAGCAGACGGTCCTCGCGCGCTCCGGCGTAGACGTGCTGCGGGCCCACCGCGCCCCGGAAGAGGCGCATCGGTGGATCATCCTGTATGAATACGCCCACGAGGTTCTGCTCGTTCAGATCGAAGATGGCCATTCCGCCCACGGCGAAAATGAAAGCGCGGTTCCCGACCACTTCCACGTCCTGGTATTCCTTCAACATGGGTGGGTCGGCGGTGAACCAGTGCGCCATCAGGTCATCGGCGTGGCAGGCGGGAGGCTGGATCAACGGCAGGGGCAGCGTGAACAACCGCAGCAGCAGGAGCGAGAAGGGCAGCAGACCGGATGGGGGCACGAGGCGGATCCGCTGCAGGTTCGTACGAAGCCGGATCCACCCCCCGGGGGGCACCGGGGGTTTCCCCGGTCGGAAACGGGAGCGCATATCTTCGCCCTTCCTGCCGGATCTGCCGGATCTGCCGGTCAATATACTGAGGATTGGCTGAGAGGGCTAATTGAGGAGGACTCGGGAGTGGGCGATCAGTCTCGCGGCGGGATAACTATGCGGCCTTCCTGATGTATCGATGGTGTATGCCGCCGGCTAGCACACTGTCAACGTAGCTGTGAAGTCCCTTGTCTCTTTATGGGCGGGAGTAATCAATCGAAGTCCGGTTCAGTTTCCTCCGGTTCACGGTCATCGGATTAATGAGCCTGTAACATCCCGCGACGCTGATCGGCCGAGTATAACGTTTTGGTTGCCGCAGGCGCGACGTATGCGTTGGTAATCGTTTTCCACAACGGAGCCTCCACCATTGTTCCCGCTCACAAACTCTGGTACCGTCGAGCCTCACACCTTGCATAGGAGACGTTACCATGCTGATACGCTGCTCGTTCGTTCGTGCCTGTCTGGTGCTGTTTCTGTTGCTCATATCTACGGCGGCTCTTGGAGATCTGGACAAACCCGATATGGTGCTCGATGAAAAGGGCTTCGTTTGTGTCACTCTCGTCGTTGAACAGGGGAGTGGGGTACAACCACTCGTTCTTGAGCGAATCCGCAAGCCGATCGGGGAGCTGACAGCGAGCTCGAAAACGAATCTGAAGGAATGGGAGGACGAGTACTACGATCCCAAATATGTTCGGAAAATACCACCGAGTGCGAAATTGCACTGTGCTGGGCACATCATACACTATTTAGCCCAGCATTGGCGCAAAGATCCGGCTAAACCCACGTTTCCTAATACCAAGATCGATACCGATCTTCTCGTCCACCTCTTCCAGGTCTTGCAGATCCCCAAGGAGACGAAGGGCCCGCCGAGGGTGGGGGATGTGATCTTCTGGTCAAAGAAGGAGATCAAGGAACAGAAAAGTTACAAACCCGGAGTTAAGCATGATGATAATCAACACTTCGCCTATGTGCGGGCAATACTGCCCAACGGTGAGATCAGTCTCGAATCGAAGGACGGCGATCAAAGCACGTTCTGGGTCACAATGCCGGCTGACCCAAACACGATGTGGCGGAACACACTATTGGGGGAATGGACGAGGAGTACCCATGACACGCTACTGAACTTCTATAGAGGTGCGCATCGCTACCGCCCGCTAGATCGCACCGACGTCAAGGTGAGCTGGCGGTACTGGGTGCCGCAGTCTGCAGATATCAAGGGCTACTGGGTGGACAAGAGCGACCGAAGCAAGGTCTACCGCATCCGCGTGCCGCTACCTGTTAGAGCGGAGGAGAAGCTGCCGATTACTTTTACCGAGGCCTGTGGCCAGAAACGCAGTTTGCTAGGCGGATTTCAGGACGAGCACTTCTTCTTTGCCCAGAACTACGGAGAGGACGAGAAGGCACCGCCCAAACGCATGGCGCGTTACACGAAGGACAAGATCGAGTGGCTGGGACCGTCGCCGAAAGTCTCCACGCATAAAGGGCGCGACGTGGTCCGCACCTGGGTGCGCACGGAGCCCTTCCTTGCCTTGCGAAAGGTCGAGCGCTGGGTCCAGACCAGTAATTCGAAGCCCTGCGGCGACGTGGGGAAGGAGCGCGTCAAACTTCCTGCCAGCTCCGGCACCTTCGATGTCTGCTTCTGGGACTCCAAAGACTGGGGTTTCAGGAAGAACGACGGGACCATCTTCTACGACTTTCATCCAGGCAAACCCTTCGTGAAGGACGGCAAAACGAACAAGGCGACCATCCCTCTGACGGTCAAGGTGACGCGGGCCGACTTCACCGCTAAGGGCAATGGGCTCGATCACCACGCTGACGTGTCTCTGGGTGCGAATGTGGAACGTGGCAGCGGAGCCACCAGCTTCCTTGCCAAGCCGGTCAACGGCAGGCCCGAAGCTTGCGGCAACTACTTGACGTCACTCGAACCGATAGTAATGAGCGCGTCGCACAGCGTGTATGCGGGGGAGGTGGGGGATAGTTTGGTGGTGCTTGTTG